>JBGCDB010000020.1:0-51734 GCA_045104955.1 Roseobacter sp. | reverse complement strand
ATCCCCATTCCATGGGCCATTGTACATCTCAAGCAGTTCGTCCGCAGGTGTCTTACCTGTTTCCACCGTTTCATGAAGCGCATTCAAGAAGTGTGTTTCATCCGGGACCATGCCACCGGCACCGGGACGTGCCCGTGCCTTGAGGCCAGCATGACTGATGGCAACAGCTTCGCGTGCCAGATCATGCATTTTGACACCGTTCACTTCACCTTCTAGCCCGTGTGATGACGCCAACACGCGCAGCGCATCTCTTGTGCCCGCATCAAGGTCTTTGACCAAATCCCACGCCGCATCCAATGCCGTTTGGTCATACGTAAGCCCCACCCAAAACGCAGGCAAAGCGCACAAACGCCGCCAAGGACCACCGTCTGCGCCACGCATTTCGATGTATTTCTTCATCCGCGCCTCAGGGAAGGCTGTCGTCAGGTGATCAGCCCAGTCCGATAGTGTGGGTTTTTCACCCGGTAATGCAGGCAATTCACCCTTTAGGAAATCCCTGAAAGACATACCTAATGCGTTCACATACGCCCCATCGCGGTAGACGAAATACATCGGCACATCGAGCGCATATTCAACCCAGCGCTCAAACCCAAAGCCCTCTTCGAACACGAATGGCAGCATCCCCGTTCGGGCGGCATCCAGTTCGCGCCACGACCGGGCCCGCCATGATTTATGTCCGTTTGGCTTGCCCTCAAAGAAAGGCGAGTTGGCAAAAAGTGCCGTCGCCACAGGCTGCAAGGCCAATGCAACACGCATTTTTTTCACCATGTCCGCCTCAGACCCGAAATCAAGGTTGACTTGCACGGTACAGGTCCGGCGCATCATGATACGGCCCATGGAACCGACACGGCCCATATAGTCGTTCATCAGCTTGTAGCGCCCCTTGGGCATCAGGTCCATTTGCTGGTGTGTCCAAATAGGGGCCGCGCCCAAACCGATAAAGCCTGCCCCGATGCGGTCTGCGATCTCTTTGACTTCGCGCAGGTGGCTGTTGACCTCATCACAAGTCTCGTGGATCGTTTCGAGCGGCGCACCAGACAGCTCAAGCGCGCCGCCGGGTTCCAAGCTGACGTTGGCGCCGTCTTTTTCCAACCCGATCAGTTTTCCCCCTTCAGACACAGGCGCCCAGCCAAAGGTGTCGCGCAACCCTTCGAGCATCACGCGGATGGACCGGTCACCTTCATAGGGCAAAGGACCAAGCGTGTCTTTGCAATAGCCGAACTTTTCATGCTCGGTCCCGATCCGCCAGTCTTCCTTGGGTTTGCAACCGCTCTCAAGGTATTCGACCATCTGGGCATAAGACGTGATGGGGCCACCGCCGGATTGAGGAATAGACATGGGGGGCTCCGTTTGTTCTGCCGTCACTGAGGTCTTATGCTGGGATGATCTTAAAACAGGTCGCTGTCAATGTAGACTAGCCTGTGCGGATATCGACATATCACTTTGCCAGATCACAATTGGGTGTCTGCCTTTGGATTTCAGCGCGCCAATAACCGGTTCCATTTTCAGGCCTGGCAGTGTTGCAAACGCATCAAACAGCGCCTCTGCCCCATCTGCATTCACAGGTATCAAAAGCTCATTATACCCCGGTTGCCGCAACCGCCAATGTGCAGGGTGCAGCGACGGGTCATAGGTCAGACTGCCAAGTTCGCGCAGCGCAACTGCCCCACCGGTCAGGGGGCCAAAATAGGTAATCTGGCCCTCGTCGACCTGCACGGTACCGGGCCCCGTGCCCAAGCTGCGAAAGCGTGCGCGTTGCACCCCGATCCAGATCAGCGCGAGGCCCGCAATCACCAGCGCGATACCGGGCAACAAAAACAGCGCGCCCGGTTTCAGCAACCACCATCCGCCCAACAGGGCAGCAGCCCCGCCAACTAAAGCTTCGCGCCACCGCAATATCTGTGCTTTGGCCTCAGGTCGGATCATTGCCAGTCTCCCAGCGTAGATTGCCACAGTGTCATGGCCGCCACTGCCGCCGTATCTGCGCGCAAGATGCGCGGGCCAAGTGAAACCGGATGCGCCTGCCCATGACGTGCCAACCGCGCGCGTTCAGTTTCCGAAAACCCGCCCTCGGGCCCAATCAGTATTGCCCATGGGCCTGCCTGTTTTGGCAGAGCACGAACAGCACCTGCCTGTGCCTCGTCACAGAACATAATTTTCCGCTCTGGCTGCCAATCGGCCAACAGACGGTCCAGTTTGATCATCTCTGCCACTTCAGGAACAAAAGTACCACCACACTGCTCAGCTGCCTCAACCGCATGGGCTTGTAATCTGTCACGTTGGATGCGCCCGGAATTCGTATGCTCTGTCTGCACCGGTACGATCCGCGCCGCGCCCATCTCAACCGCCTTTTCAACTATGAAATCCGTTCGGGCTTTCTTAATCGGTGCAAAGACCAACCATAGATCAGGTGGCATCTGTAAGGTGCGCGTTCTGCGCACCATGGTCAGGACCCCGGCTTTTTTGCTGGCCTCCGTGATATCGGCCAACCATTCACCACTTTTACCATCAAACACCAATACCTGCCCCCCTACGGCCATGCGCATTACACCAAAAAGGTAATGTGCCTGCGCACGCGACACAGGAACTGATTGCCCCTGCCCCAATGGGTGATCTACATAAAGACGGATTTTGGCTGTATGCGTACGGTCCATACGGAGATACATATGCAAGACGATAGCAAGACGCCAGACGGTCAGGTCGCAGATGCGGTAAAAGACAACTGGGTCGACGTCTATGCCCCTGCCTTTTCCCGTCCATACCTACGCCTAAGCCGTGCAGATCGACCGATTGGTACATGGCTTTTGCTGATCCCCTGCTGGTGGGGTCTTACCCTGTCTATGTTAAACAGCCAGCAAGCCAGCTGGCATGATGCATGGATCGCATTGGGCTGTGCGATTGGCGCGTGGCTCATGCGTGGTGCAGGATGCACGTGGAACGACATTACCGATCGCGATTTCGATGGTGAGGTCGAACGCACCCGGTCGCGGCCTATCCCCTCTGGTCAGGTGAGCGTGCGCGGTGCTGTCATATGGATGTGTGCACAGTCCCTGCTGGCCTTTGGTATTTTGCTGACATTTAACACTGCGGCAATCCTACTGGGAGTTTTGGCACTGTTGCCCGTCGCAATTTACCCCTTTGCAAAACGATTTACGTGGTGGCCCCAAGTCTTCTTGGGCCTTGCGTTCAATTGGGGTGCGCTGCTGGCCTGGACCGCGCATAGCGGCGAATTGCAAGCCCCAGCCGTGGTTCTTTATATGGCGGGCATCGCGTGGACGCTGTTCTATGATACAATCTATGCCCACCAAGACACCGAAGATGACGCGCTTATTGGCATCAAATCAACTGCTCGGCTATTTGGTGAAAAAACCGGTGCATGGCTGCGGCGTTTTATGATGGCGACCGTCGGCTTGATGGGATTAGCGGTCATTTATGCCGTTAAAGACTCAGCCTCTGTGCTGGCACTGATTGTGGCTCTCGGCGGTCCTTGGGCCATGGGGTGGCACCTGACTTGGCAACTACGCGGCCTTGATATCGAGAATAACGCGAAACTCTTGCAGCTGTTTCGCGTTAACCGCGATACTGGCATGATCCCGCTGATCTTCTTTGCGGTGGCTTTACTGCTATGATTGAATCCTGTCTGTCGCACGCGTATCACGTAACCAACGACCAAACAGTGTCAGGGTGATATGGTTCCGTCCCGATTTCAATTGATTACAATCGCGTTTTCAGTCGCGGCTGGCTTATCGTTGCTGGCCGCAAACTTTTCCGTAAAACTGATCGAGGAAACCTCAGAAACCGATGTGCGCAGTACATTGGACCGTAACGGACTAACATGGGCCGAAGTACAAGCTGACGGATTGCGGGTTGTTTTAGCAGGTGTGGCCCCAACCGAAGCGCTGCGCTTTCGTGCGCTGAGTTTGACCGGCTCAATTGTGGATGCCACACGGATCATCGACGATATGGGCGTCACCGCAGACGAAGCCTTAGCAGCGCCAAGATTTTCAACCGAAGTGCTGCGAAACACGTCAGGATTGTCCATTATTGGATTGATCCCGGAAAGCACAGACCGTGAGGCGTTGATCAACGGCTTCAACGCGATGGGCGACGGCACGGTCGCTGATCTGTTGGAGACAGCCGATTACCCCGCGCCAGAAGGATGGGAAGACGCACTGGCTTTTGCAATGGATGCCGTCGAAGACCTCCCCCGCGCCAAAGTGTCGGTCAGTGCCGGACGCGTGGCCATCACCGCCATCGCCAATTCCGCCGAAGACAAAGATGAAATGGAAGCGCGCCTGCGCCGCAGCGCGCCCCCAGCATTACGACTGTCCTTGAATATCACGGCACCGCGGCCCGTCATCACACCCTTTACGCTGCGATTTGTAAAAGACGACAGCGGCGCGCGATTTGATGCATGCTCTGCCGACACGCAAGCCACGCAAACCCGCATAATGGATGCAGCTTTCCGTGCGGGCCTAACAGGTCCCGGTCGTTGCACGGTTGGCATGGGTGTGCCAAGCCCCTACTGGGCTGAAGCAGTGGACGTGACAATTACCGCTTTGGCCAAATTAGGCGCCGGCAAAGTCACCTTTTCGGACGCTGATGTCACACTTGCTGCAGCCGAAGGCACTCCAGAAAGTGTCTTTGACCAAGTCATCGGTGAATTGGAAGCCAGCCTGCCCGATGTCTTTGTTCTCAAGGCAGTTTTGCCCAAACCGGTTGAAGAAGGTGTAGGACCGGCCGAATTCACAGCCACCCTTAGTCCCGAAGGCCAAGTTCAGTTGCGCGGCCGCATTTCCAGCGACAACATCCGCGAAGTGGCCGACAGTTTTGCAAAAGCAAAATTCGGGTCGGACAATGTGTATACTGCTGCCCGCGTTGTACCCGACCTACCGGCAGATTGGGCAGCACGGGTATTGACCAGTATTGAAGCCTTGGGACACCTCAACAACGGCGCCGTGACTGTGTCGTCTGATAACTTGTCCATGTTTGGTCGGTCCGGCAACCCCGAGGCCAGCGAAACCATCGCGCGACTTCTTGTAGAAAAACTTGGCGAAGATAGCGCGTTTGATATCGACGTTCGTTATGTCGAAGAACTCGACCCAGTGGCGGCCCTGCCAACTGCCGACGAATGCGAGGCACAGATTGGCCAGATCGTGGCCCAAGACAAAATCAACTTTGAACCCGGCTCAGCAACAATAGATGCCAGTGCGCTGGCCATTATGGACGACATCGCGGAGCTTTTGCAGATGTGCGGTGATCTGCGGCTCGAAGTACAGGGTCACACGGACAGTCAAGGCCGCGAAGAAATGAACCTGGCGCTAAGTCAGGCACGGGCAGAATCAGTCCTGAACGAACTGCGCGCACGGCGGGTCCTAACGTCAAGCTTTCTCGCCAAAGGCTACGGAGAAACGCAACCGATCGCTGAAAACGACAGCGAAGAGGGCCGCGAAGAGAACCGCCGCATCGAATTTAGGCTGATCAGACCTGAACCAAGCATTCCTGAAGGCGATTCTACGCTGGAAAGCATGGCAGAAAACAGCGATACAGACGCAACAGAGTAACGCACGACCAGCCGATGCAGAAAAACAGGACCCCCCGATGAGCAATCCTCAATTCATTGTGGCAACGGCAATCATGCTTTTCATAGCCTTTTGTGTTGGCTGGTTTGCAAATTGGATCGTACATCGCTTTTCGCGGGTTGCTGCGGACGACGTGGCGCAATTAGACCGTATGAGCCAAGAGCTACATGAAGCTGAAGAAACGCGCGATCATGCAATCACGTATCTTCAACAACGCGAAGCGGAATTGACCAACCAGCTGGCTCAGACCGAGGCTGAACTGCGCGCGGCAATGGATGGGTTGCGCGACGCACGCCATGAGGCTGAAGAGATGCGGGCGCACATCTCGCGCCAACAACAGGCCTGATTTTACGTCACGGTTAAATGCGCGCACTCAGCAAGACGAGCCACGCTTTGTGATGTGCTGCCCAAAAGCAAACCTGACAGATTTCCCAGACCGCGTCGCCCTGTGACGATCAAATCAGACCCTGCCCCTTTGGCGTATTCGGTCAACGCATGAGCTGGGTCCCCTTCGCCCACATGGGTCATGACGGAAATATCGCCGAACGCCTGCGCGACCTCTTGCGCTTTTTCCAACATGACTTGAGCTGCTTTCACAGTGTCTTCTTTAGATGGCATCGTCGTCGCCACATGATAGCCTGACACCGCTCCTAGCGCGAAGGTCACTGTTTCCGCAATTGGCGTGTGAACGATGTGCACAACCGATCCGTATTTTTCGGCCAAATCACATGCCATATGGACCGCATTGTCTGAAGGAGTGGAACCATCATAGCCTACACAGATTATATTGAACATGGTGCTTACTCCTTTTAATGCTGACGTGTTTATTATACACGCCCCATCGCAGAGTATCTTTGACGTGTGTCAAAGCACCTTACCAGCGGTCCAATGCGTCTTCGTCCTCGTCTCGCGCAGCGACCCAAGACGCGCCCGCTGAAGTGATTTCACGCTTCCAGAACGGCGCGCGGGATTTCAGATAATCCATCAGGTATTCCGCCGCCTCAAAAGCGTCTTTTCTATGCCGCGATGCAGTTGCCACCATCATGATCATCTCGCCCGGCACAAGCCGTCCATAGCGGTGGATGACCAACACATCACCCAAGGCCCACCGTTTTGCTGCATCCTGCGCAATTTGCGTAAGCGCCGATTGCGTCATGCCGGGGTAGTGTTCGATCTCCATCGCTTGGAGCGCGTCATCACCCGTATCCCGCACGACACCGGTGAACGTCACAATCGCGCCCATGTCCGTGTGGCCTGACGCAAAGCGCTGCGCTTCCTCGCCGAAATCAAACGGGGCCTCCTGCACCAGAATGCGCATGGTCAACCTCCGGTCATAGGCGGAAAAAAGGCGACTTCCTTTGCCCCATCCAACGGCGCGTCGAAATCCACCAGTTCTTGATCAACCGCAACCCGCAACGCCGACGTATCCGCAAAAGCTGCGGCATAGCGTTCTTCTTTCTGGCGCAGTTCTTCCACCAATGCGTTCACTGTTGGCGCAGTTGTTTCCACCTGCTCGCGCGGTACTCCGATGCGTTCGCGCACCCAAGCGAAATACAAAACATTCATGCTTCGTCATCCTTTAAGAAGGGCATCGCTTTCATCAAATAGTCGATGCCCGTAATGAACGTCAGTGCTGCAGCCACCCAAAGCAACACCAAGCCGATTTGCCCTGACCATTCCATTGCCGCGTGCTTCCATTGCAAACCTTGCAAATCGGGTTCAGTGCCGGCGAACACGGCGTCGACAAGCGCCTGATCCATCCCCCATGCGGACATACCGAGGTAGTGCTCGAAAACGCCCTGCGAAAACAGAACAGCAATAGCAACCATCTGGAATGTCGTCTTCCATTTTGCCAGTTTAGTGACCTTCAACGTGCCCGCAGTGTCGCCTAGAAATTCACGCAGGCCCGATACAAAAACCTCACGGAACAAAATAACCGTTGCGGGTAACACGAGCCATGGCGACCAGCTGGAAAACGCAATAATGACCATCAAGGCGATAACGACCATTGCTTTATCCGCAATCGGATCCAGCATGGTCCCCAGTTTTGTTTCTTGTTTCCAAGCGCGGGCCAAGTACCCATCGAACCAATCGGTTACAGCCGCAGTCACAAAGAGGATCAATGCAAACCAGTCAGCGTAAGGCCTTGTGAAGTATAAAAACATCACAGCCACCATAGGGGCCGCCAGCAACCGGATGATTGTCAGAATATTTGGCAGGTTCATTTTCATAACCGCAACAGTACTACGGTGTTTTTCCGGGTGAAAGCGGCATCTACTGCACAACATGCGTGAGTTGTCGGCTTTTCGTCAGAAAAGCTAAAGGATCGTGTCGCGCCGAA
This sequence comes from Roseobacter sp., assembly GCA_045104955.1. Classification (GTDB taxonomy): domain Bacteria; phylum Pseudomonadota; class Alphaproteobacteria; order Rhodobacterales; family Rhodobacteraceae; genus Roseobacter. The sequence continues at coordinate 43,811 of JBGCDB010000020.1, read as the reverse complement.
GGGGCGTCCGTTGGATCACCCGCGTTCGTTAAAATAATCATAGATTTTTTCCGCCAAAGCGCCCGACACGCCCTCGACAGCTTTCAGATCACTCAGGTTGGCACGGGACACAGCTTTGGCGGATCCAAAATGTGCAAGCAGCGCGCGCTTACGTGCAGCGCCAACGCCCGGCACATCATCAAGCGGCGTGACCCCTACAGATTTTGCGCGTTTGGCCCGGTGCGTTCCAATGGCAAACCTGTGCGCCTCATCTCGCATGCGCTGTACGTAATACAGAACCGGATCATTATGCCGCAACGCAAAGGGTCTTGCCCCTATCCGGTAGAATTCCTCTTTACCCGCGTCTCGGTCAACACCCTTGGCCACACCAACCATAGGGATATCCTCTACACCGTATTTTCGCATGATAGAAGCCACCGCACTAACCTGCCCCGCGCCACCGTCAATCAGCAACAAATCAGGCCAATGACCTTCCTTGCGGTCGGGGTCTTCCTTGATGAGACGTTTAAATCTACGGGTCAAGACCTCCTTCATCATGCCAAAATCATCCCCGGGGGTCAGATCATCCCCTTTGATATTGAACTTACGGTATTGGTTTTTCATGAACCCATCAGGGCCTGCGACAATCATCGCGCCCACTGCAAAAGCGCCTTGAATGTGAGAGTTGTCATAAACCTCGATGCGCTCTGGTGGCGTGCCAAGCTCAAATGCTTCGGCCAATCCCTTCATCAGCCGCGCTTGAGTGGCCGTTTCAGCCATCTTGCGTGCTAAAGCTTCGCGTGCGTTGCGCAACGCGCCATCAACCAGCTCCGCTTTCTCACCACGCTTCGGTACCAAAAGCTCAACACGGCGGCCCAATTTGCCGCTTAAGGCTTCGGTCATCAAGTCCGCGTTCTCAATCTCGTTGCTCAAGATGACTTGCTTGGGTGGCTCGCGCGTATCATAGAATTGCCCCAAAAAAGCTTCTAGCACTTCAGCTGCATCCACATCAGCGCCAACGCGTGGATAGTAGTCGCGGTTGCCCCAGTTTTGGTTCGCACGAATGAAAAAGACCTGCACACAGGCTTGCCCATTCTCCATATGCAACGCGACAATATCAGCCTCCGATACGCCCTTGGGATTAATGCCTTGTGCGGTCTGCACCTGCGTCAACGCTTTGATCCGGTCGCGCAATGCAGCGGCGCGCTCAAATTCCATATCTACAGAGGCATCGCTCATTTCACGCGCAAGCCGGGCTTGGATATCCGTTGTCTTCCCAATGAGAAACTTCTCTGCGTCCCGAACGGACTGGCGGTAGTCGTCTGCGCTGATCTTGCCGACACATGGCGCTGAACACCTTTTGATCTGATACTGCAAACACGGCCGGGTGCGGCTTTCAAACATGGCCTGCGAACAGTCACGCAATAAAAATACGCGCTGCAATTGATTGAGCGTCCGGTTTACCGCACCCGCCGACGCAAAAGGCCCGTAGTAGCTGCCCTTTTCTTTTTTAGCACCCCTATGCTTTTTGATCTGCGGATAATCCTGCCCCCCTGTTACCAAGATATTTGGGAAACTCTTGTCGTCCCGTAACAACACGTTGAATTTCGGCTTGAGCTGCTTGATCAGGTTTTGTTCGAGCAACAACGCTTCGGTCTCTGTCTTTGTGGTCAAAAACATCATGGACGCCGTCATCGAAATCATACGCGCGATACGCGCCGAATGCCCCGTCGGCCGTGCGTAATTTGAAACGCGCGCGCGCAGATTACGTGCCTTGCCGACGTAAAGGACGCGGCTTTCAGTATCGAGCATGCGATACACGCCAGGTGACGCATCCAAGGTCTTTAGGTAGCTTTGGATTACTTCGTGACCTAGCTTTACACGTTCTGGCTGAGTGTCATCTTTACTAGTCATATCCAACGTTACATGATTCCCTGCTTGGCTGCACTGAAGCGAAGCTGGCTGCAAGCCTTAAGCTGTCCACGAAACCTGTGGACAAGTCTGATGATAACTAAACAGCAGCAGCAATTTTTCCTTGTTTTCGATACATTTCATTGATTTGCTCATTTTTTAAGCACAAACTCAACGCTTTGTTTTAACTGTATATTTTTTTGCGCATCACTCAACAGGCTGAAATTAAAGACATTTTCGTAACAGGAAGGTAACAGCGCGAAACACAGTGCACAACTTACACCGAACAGGTCATTCAATGCCAAGTACGTCGGGGGTTTGCCACCCTAAATGCTGTCCGCCATCAATGCAAAGAAGCTGCCCTGAAACCGCCGGTGCATCCAGGATAAATCCTACGGCTGCAGTGATATCTTTGGTGTTTGATCCCCGCTGCAAAACCGTGTTTGCGCGCTGCGCGGCAAAGTGTTCAGGGGTCTGGCGTGCCCCTTGTAATGTCGGCCCCGGGCCGATCGCATTTACGCGAATAGCAGGTGCAAGCGCCTGCGCAGATGTTTGAGTGAGTGCCCACAATCCCATCTTGGCCATCGTGTAGGTCATAAACTCAGGTGTCAGTTTGCGCACCCGTTGGTCAATCATATTAATCACAACGCCTGTGGCTTCGGGTTCCCCCATCTCATCGCGACGCGGCTGAAGACCTTGTGCAGCCATTGCTTGGGTTAGTATAAAAGGTGCGCGCAGATTGCTTTGAAAGTGACGATCCCAGGAAGACCGCGTGGCTGTTTCAATCGTATCGTATTCAAAAATGGATGCATTGTTCACAAGGCATGTAACATCACCGCCCAACGCCTCGCGCGCCGCTTGAAAAAGCGTTTCGCTTTGAGCGTCATCTAACAGGTCTGCTTGCAAAGCGACTGCGGTACGACCAGTTGCTTCAATCTGACGTACCGTGTCGTCAGCACCCTCTTTTGAAGACGCATAATGAACGGCCACATCATACCCGCGCTGCGCCAAATAAACTGCGATCGCTTGTCCTAAACGGTGGCCCGCTCCTGTTACCAATGCTTTGGCCATCTTTGCCCCGATTGTTGTTATGCCAGCAGTAAAAACAGATAGCTCACATAGAGCGCGGACAAGACCACACCCCAAAAACGATTGATATTCCACTTCATATAGACAAAGGGCAGCAGCAACACCGACGCCCCAAGCATGACCCAAAAGTCAAACAGCAAAAATTCTGGGTCGACAGGGATAGGCCCTACAAAGCCAGCGATCCCAATGATGGCCAGTAGATTGAACATATTGGACCCGATAACATTGCCCAAAGCAACGTCAGCCTGACGCCGGAGTGCTGCCATAACCGTCGTCGCCAATTCCGGCAAAGACGTACCAATCGCCACAAGTGTCAAACCAATGATGGTGTCCGTCACCCCGTATTGCTTGGCGATAATTGTGGCATTATCGACGAGCAGATTAGCCCCCAGCGGCAAGCCGATCAGACCAAGCACCAGAAAAATAGCGATCCGCCACGTCGGCATGTCAGGGTCAGCGCCTTCGGGCTCTTCTTCATCTTCTGCGGCCATGTCTGCCGCACGGTGAGCGCGCGCATCGCGAAACGCATCGCCCAGCACATAGGCTAAAGCCGCCAACAAAATGATGCTAGTGATCCAGTTAAAAACGCCCATCACAAACGCCAGCCCAATGAATAAGACCGTACTGGCAATCATGAAGTTATACGTTTTTTTGGTATTGCATTCGGCCGTGTGCATGGTGGCCAAAATGGCCGGGATACCAAGCACCAACAGAATATTCGCGGTATTCGACCCCACAACGTTGCCCAAAGCCAACCCGGGTGCATCGTCTAAAATCGCTTGAATGGATATGAGCAATTCAGGTGCGGACGTCCCAAAAGCAACGATCGTAAGGCTCACGATTAATGCGGGCACGCCCAGTCGCAGGCTCAGGTTTACGGCCCCCTTTACCAAGGAGTCCCCCGCAAGAAGCAAGATCAGCAGCCCCAAGCCTGACAACAGCCATGGCATCATTTTCGGTCTCCTTTATGCCCGCAAGGACAGGGACCGCGCCCAATCCGGTAGCGGCCACAGGACCGGCATTTTGCATTCGCCAACCGTTTACCACCCAGCCAGTGCATTTTCCCGAACATCGCGAGCACGCCCATGATGACTAGGAATAGGGTAACGATCTTAAAAATCATAAAATTACAGGCCAAACTGCGCGAAAGCACTGCGCTCTTCTATGGAGTGAACTGCATCGTCCATCAGTTGGGCCCCAAACCGGGACAGGAACGGTTTGCGCACACCGTAACGCCGAAACTTAACCTTGTCCCCAAAGCGGTCTTTCATCATCGGCTTAAGATGCCCGATGCCGTCTATCAGACCAAGCTCTGTGGCTTTTCTGGCCAACCATACTTCGCCAGTGAACAAATCTTGATCCTCGGGTAGTTTTCCCTGCCGTCGCGCGCTGACGTGTGATTTGAAGTTATCGTGGATATCCTCAAGCAGAGTTTTCAACCGCGCAACGTCTTCGGGGTTTTCAGGCCGGAACGGGTCCAGCATGGATTTTGATTTCCCGGCGGTGTAGACGCGCCGTTCAATGCCCTGCCGCGCAAGCAGTTCATGCGCCCCGAAAGAGGCCGAGATCACCCCAATAGAGCCCACAACAGAACTTTCGTCTGCGTAAATCTCATCAGCAGCGGCAGCCAGCCAATAGCCACCGGACGCGGCAACATCTTCGACAAAGGCAATGACGGGGATGTCTTTTTCCTCGGCCAAGCGGCGGATGCGTGCACCAATCAAGGACGATTGAACAGGGCTACCACCGGGGGAGTTCACTTCGAGCACGACAGCACTGGGTTTGCCGCGCGCAAAGGCTTTTTCGATAACGGGTGCCAATGCGCCATCATTCAAAACACCCCGCCCGGACGCGCTGATCACGCCAGACAAGCGGATCACAGCGACCGTGGGGTCAGATTTCAGAAAGGGTATCCAACGTTTCATGTGTGCTCATGTAGAATGGGGGGGCGGGTCAAACAAGGCGGCAAGCATAAGAGTTTCATCCTGCGCCTTTATTCCCGCAGCCGCCAACCCGTTTTAAAGATCCACCAGATCACGGCGAGACAAAGGCCAGTGAACGCAGCAATCGCCAACAACGAAAGGGCAATCGGCACATCAGCCGTGCCAAAAAATGACCACCTGAACCCCGAAATCAGATACACTACAGGGTTAAAATACGAGATTGTCTGCCAGACAGGCGGCAACATCGTGATCGAATAAAACGACCCACCCAGAAAAACCAAAGGCGTGATTACCAGCAAGGGCACCATCTGAAGCTGTTCAAAGTTACTGGCCCAGATGCCGATAATGAAACCAAGCAGTGAAAAGCTTAGGCAGGTCAGCACTAAAAACAGCACCATCGCCAGTGGATGTGCGATTTTCACGTCTACGAAAGCAAAAGCCGTGGCCAGAATGATCACTCCTATGATGAGCGCTTTTGTCGCCGCAGCCCCAACATAGCCTGCAACAATCTCCAGAAAGCTCACCGGTGCTGAGAAAAGCTCGTATGTGGTGCCGATGAATTTTGGAAAATAGATACCAAATGAAGCGTTTGATATACCTTGTGTGATCACAGACAACATTATCAAGCCCGGCACAATAAAGGCCCCATAGCTGACACCTTCGACCTCTTGAATGCGGCTGCCAATCGCAGCGCCAAATACGACAAAATACAGCGAAGTGGACAGCACCGGTGAAATCAGGCTTTGCGCAATAGTGCGGAAAAAGCGCGCCATTTCAAAAATAAAGATTGCGCGGACGGCTGTCAGGTTCATGACTGCTCCTCCTTTTCAGGATGCACAAGGTCAACGAAAATATCTTCCAGACTGCTTTGCCGGGTTGCCACATCCCGCAATATAAGCCCCGCCGCAGAGACATCCGACAAAAGCTTGGTAATACCTGTTCTTTCGCCTTTCGTGTCGTAGCTATAGGTCATCGTGCGCCCATCTGCACTAAGCACAAGGTCATACGCAGACAGACCCTCCGGGATGGCGTCGACCGGGTTTGACAACTGCACATCCAACTGCTTGCGGCCCATCCGCGCCATCAGCTGTGCCTTTTCCTCGATCAACAAAAGCGAACCTTGCGCAATGACCCCAACACGGTCGGCAATCGCTTCGGCCTCTTCGATGTAATGCGTGGTCAAAACGATAGTGACACCTGCAGCTTTCAGCTCGGCCACGATGTCCCACATCTCTTTGCGCAACTCGACGTCTACGCCTGCTGTGGGCTCATCTAGAAACAGCAACTGTGGCTCATGTGCCAGCGCCTTGGCGATTAGCACGCGACGTTTCATCCCCCCCGACAGTTCCCTGATCTGATTGTTCCGCTTATCCCAAAGCGACAATTGCCGCAGCACCTGTTCCACCTTAGCGTCATCTTTTGGCTTGCCAAAAAGGCCCCGCGAAAAGCGCACCGTGTTGATGACCCGCTCAAACGGTTCCAGATGTATTTCCTGAGGTACCAGCCCGATTATCGTGCGCGCGGCGCGGAAATCTGTGATGATGTCATACCCGCCCACTGTAATCTTGCCAGAGGTCGCCTGCGTGATCCCACACACCGTTGAGATCAACGTCGTTTTGCCGGCGCCGTTGGGGCCCAGCAGCGCGATGATCTCGCCTGCTTCGATTGTCAGGCTCACGCCCTTCAAGGCTTCAAATCCATCAGCATAAGATTTGCGTAGATCCGAAATCTCTAGAACTGGTTGCATGATGTCACCCTCCCCAAGACATTACGGCATATGCGGGCTTGGCCGGGAATAACAGTGCAGAAATGCACAAAGCTTCAGTTGTCTTGTGCGTCACGATAAAAGGTCAATATGTCGTATCCAGTGCGGACAACCACAGAAAACCTGATAGACACGCGGCATGTCAGACACTCCACACAACAATGCGAGCCTCGCGATTCTATTTGTATTGATCGGGGTTTTTGCCATTTCTATCAATGACATGCTGATCAAACAACTGTCTGGCGGCTACCCCCTACACGAGATTGTTTTTCTGCGTTCCGGTTTGGGAATTCTATTTTCGATTGTCTTGATCCAAATGGAAGGCGGGTGGTCGATCCTAAAGACAAAACGACCCTTCCTACACGTTCTTCGGGGTGTTTTAATTGTCATCGCAAACATGAGCTACTTTATAGCGTTGGCAGCATTGCCGTTGGCAGATGCCACTGCATTGTTCTTCGCAGCCCCCCTTTTCATCACGGTCCTGTCTATCCCGATTTTGGGTGAAAAGGTCGGCATCTTGCGCTTAAGCGCTGTCTTGGTCGGTTTTATGGGTGTGGTGATTATGCAGCGACCTTGGGCAGACAGTGAAAGCCTGCAAGCCACCCGATTGGTGCTCCTATTGCCGGTCGTTGCAGCACTTACCTATGCGCTGAACCAATTGATGACACGCAAGCTTGGTGTGGACACAAAGGCTTCTGCGCTCTCTGTATACATCCATGCAACCTTTCTGGTTGTCTGCGTGGGGTTCTATTTGGTGGCTGGTGACGGACGTTTTGCCGAAGACACCGACAACGCATCGATGCAGTTTTTGCTGCGCGCTTGGGTGTGGCCAGACCCCGCCGATTGGTGGGTCATGTTTGGGCTGGGCGCGAATGCCGCAATTATCGGATATTGCCTAAGCCAAGCCTACCGGCTTGCAGATGCGGCCACCGTTGCCCCGTTTGAATACGTGGGCCTACCGCTTGCAGTGTTTTGGGGCTGGGCGATCTTTGCTGAACTGCCGGTTTGGGAGGTGTGGGCGGGCATTGCCCTGATCCTGAGTGCCGGGCTTTTTGTATTTCTGCGCGAGCGTCAAAAATCAAGGATCATCGCACGCGCGCCCGTCAAACGCCGTTAAGGCTGGCGGTTCTCCAGATAATACCGCACTGCGTCCTGCACATGACGAAACCGGTCCCCGCCCAGATGTTTGCCGCCAAACCACCGTGTCACGACAATAATCTCACCCATCAGACCTTCGCGCTCCAGCATCCGCACAATCACCATGCCTGCGCCACTTTCACCGTCATCATTTTTGATCGGACCGTCCGCTGTGATGACCGCCCATGTGTTATGGGTAGCTTTCGCGAATTTCTTGTTTCTCTTTAGGGCTTTGACAAATTCTTTAGCTTGCGCGTCCGTTTCACATGGCCCACCAGACACAGCATATTTGGACCCACGGTCACTGATTATGTTTTCGAAAACGAGCATGGCAGGCAAAACTTTAGTCGATCCGCACCACCACTTTTCCCGTCGCTTTGCGGGTGCGTAGTAAATCTAATGCCTCATTCGACTGCTCCAGCGACAGCACGTTACTGACATGCGGTGCAATCTTGCCCTCGACATACCACCGTGTCAGCACCTCAAAACTATCTGTCAGCACTTTGGGGTTCACGCGGGTATATCCGCCCCAATAGAACCCGATTACCGTCAGGTTCTTTACCAGCAAATGATTAGCCGGAATCTGCGGCACCTCACCCGAGGCAAACCCCAAAGGGATTAGACGCGCCTCTGGCCTGCATGCGCGCAAGGCCGCTTTGAACTGATCGCCACCGATAGGGTCATACACCACATCCGCACCACCCAATGATTTGACGACATCGCGGATGTCATCGGTGTCCGAATTGATCAGATGATCCGCTCCAGCGGCTTTGGCGACCGCGAGCTTTGCGTCACCGCGCGCCACGGCGATCACCTCAGCACCCATCAGTTTGCCCAGCTCAACCGCAGTTAGCCCGACCCCGCCGGATGCGCCTAAAACCAGCAAACGCTCGCCTGCTTTCAGGTGTGCCTTGTAGTCGAGCGCGACATGACTGGTACCATAAGCGATCAGAAAGGCCGCTGCGTGTTCATCTGTCATCTCGTCCGGGATTGGCACACATACATTGGCCGGGATTGCAGCATAGTCAGCCAAAGCGTCAAACCCACAATAAGCAGCAACGCGTTGCCCAACAGTAAAATCCGCCACGCCCTCGCCTACTTCGGTCACCGTGCCACAAAGTTCCATGCCAAGGGTGAAAGGTACCTGTGGACGCTCTTGGTACGTGCCTTTGATAATCAAAGTGTCGCCAAAATTCAGCCCGCAGGTGTGGACTTTGACAACCACCTGCCCCGGAAGCGCAGTAGGATGCGGAATGTCTTGCAGGCTAAGGGGTTGACCGAGTTCTGTGACTTGCATCGCACGCATGGGCGGGGTCCTTATCTGTGGAACGGTGGCGCACAATGATCCCAGCCAGCGCAAATTGGCAAGCGCTTTGCGCCTGTGCCCTATGGGTTCAACGCTATGTTTCTGCACAAGCCAATGGCCATCAGTGGCAAAGGCCGCTAATCGGGTGGGCATGTATGGAAAGCTTCTGTGACTTATTCTAGATATGCCATCTACTTTACACCGCGTCCGGGTGCCTTGGCCACGGCGGGCGCAGACTGGCTGGGGTGGGATATAGCACGCGGCAAAAGCGCGACAGCATTTGACGCCACACTGGCCAAACGCCCGCAGAAATATGGGTTTCACGCGACGATCAAAGCGCCGTTTCATCTGGCGCAGGGGCAAAGCCAGCAAACGCTTTGCCGTGCATTGGAACAGTTTTGCGCGCACCAAGCCCGGTGCCGCTTGGACGGATTAAAAGTCGCACAGCTTGGATCATTCTTGGCATTGTGTCCGATTGGCGCAACCGAGCACCTGAATGCATTGGCCGCCTCTGTGGTCCAAGACTTTGACAAGTACCGCGCGCCCCTCACCGACGCAGAACGCACGCGCAAAACTCGGCCAAATATGACCGCTAGGCAGCAAGAATACCTAAAACGATTTGGCTACCCGCATGTGATGGACGATTTCAGGTTTCACATGACGTTGACCGGACCGGTTCCAAAAGCCCAACGCGATAGCGTATTTGAACGCGCGCGCGCCCGGTTCGATCCTCTACTTACCAAGCCCATGTTGATTGATTGCCTGACGCTTGTCGGCCAAGGCAGCACTGGTCACTTTTATGAAATCGAACGCTTTGATCTGACAGGGATGGCGGATTAATCGTCGCAAAAGCCCAGATGATGCAGCGCTTTAGTGGCACGTTGGCTCTCGCGCGGCGCCCCAGACAAAGCCGCACGGTTCAATTCGTTGACAATCTTGCTAAGTGATCTGTTTCGTACGCATTGCTGCACGAATCCTGCGACCTCGTCGTTGTTCAATGCCAGAACAGCCTGCGCGGTGTCTGGGTCTGTAAAACCAAAGTGTGCCATAATATCCCCCGCAGCCGGCCCGTTCTTTCAAGTAGCGTACACTGGTTTTTAGCCTCGGCAGCAAACGAATTGACGCAGTTTGGTGATCAAAAAAGTTATCAACTTATTCCTTGGGCGACCACCTGCAGGCTTTTGATTTTATTGGATTTGGACAAAGATATGAGTGCCGCGAATTTCATCGGTTCGCAGACAGCACCGGTCAGATATCTAATTCGATGACGCCATCTTTGTCCCGCGCGCGCGATTGGCACAGAATCATACTCTCTTTCCGTTGCGCTTGGGACAGGACAAAATCCCTGTGTTCAACGTCACCGGCAACCACCCCGCATTTACAAACACCACACAGGCCGTCTGAGCATTTGAGATCCACAGGCACCTGTGCTGCGATCAATGCGCTCGCAGCAGATTGGTTTGCGCCGACTTCAACCCGCGTGCCGTCCCGCAGAACCAAAGCAAAAGGCCTGTTTTCATAGTCTGGCCCCTCTGGCACGGCAAAATATTCTAAGTGGCGCGCGACTTCGGGGAAGCCTTGCGCCGCCGCAGTTTCCAGCACGGCAGACATATATGTATCAGGGCCACAGGTGTAGACATGGGCGCCCGGTGCTGGACCACTCAGGATAGCTGTGAAATCGGCACGTGTTCCGTCTTGTGAAATATGAACGTGCACTCGCTCCGCCCATGGCATTTGCATCAATTCAGGCAAGAAACCTGCATCAGCGCGGGTGGAGACAGAATAGTGCAACTCAAACGACTGCCCTGACTTATGAAGCGCATGCGCCATGGCGATCATCGGGGTCACGCCAATGCCGCCGCCCATCAGATAGCTGTGTGTCGCGTCTGGCGCCAACTGAAAATGATTGATGGGTTTTGAGACGAAAATCCGCCGACCGCGTGCAAAAATTCGGTGCAACATGGTGGATCCCCCCCTGCCGCCATCCTCGCGCAGGACCGCTATTTCATAGCGACTGCGATCACTCGGATCGCCCATCAGTGAATACTGACGCACCATATCGGGGGTCACCACCACATCTATATGCGCGCCTGCCTCCCATTCGGGTAGCGGTACGCCATCCAGCGCGCTGAGTACGTATTTGTTTGTGCTGGTCGTCAAGTTTTCGACCGCGACGATTTCCACCCGAACAACGGGGCTGTCCCGGCCCGTTTGATATTGATGGTCCCACGAGCCCGTTTCGCCGGCTGCGCGCTTTTGTTTATAGGTCGCAGCAGGCAGCATCTCCGAATAGGCTTTGATACCTGCTTCGCGATCCATCGGATGAGGATAGGGCCATGGCGGGGGTGCCAGCGGCGCAGGGTACACAGCCAGCGTTTGATCTTCAAAGCGCAGGTTCAGGTCACGGTTCAAGTCGCGGGCATTCACAGGCGCACGTGCCGGGTGGTAGCCCCCATCTTCCTGAAGCTCGATATCCCACCACCATTTTTTAAGCGGCTTAAGCCCGCCGTTCCCCAACGCATCATCCAACTTGGCCAAAGCAGGGGCTGCTTTGGGAATCTTCATTGCCGCCCAGCGAAACGGCTTTTCCGCAAACAAGCCTTCGAGGTTCCACGGGCAGGTCTTCATGCAGCGTCCGCACATGGATCCGCCTTGCGTCGTGATCCGGTACGTAGCGCATTTCTGGCTGTCAGATTTCCATATCTCATAGCCGTTGAACATGCGTTTCGGGCCCAAGGTAATCGCCCCCGAGGGGCATTCACGCGCACATTTATTGCAGCTTTCGCAAAAGCTCTGGAGACCAAAATCAATCGGCTGGTCATGGGTCATTGGCATGTTAGTCGTCACCACACCTGATTTGAGGCGTGGGCCTAAAAATGGGTTCAAAATGACTTCGCCAATACGGCTGACTTCGCCAAGGCCCGACAGCAACAATAGTGGGGGTTGCAGCACTTCCCCATCCATCACCGTATGTGCTTTGGCCTTGTAGCCGAGCCGCCTAATATGGCTTGCGATGACACCGCCCAGCAGTGAAAACCTCAGGTAGGCCCGCATGGATTGCGCCACACTAATCCAGTCATCGCCTGACGCGCCCTCCATTGTTTCGAACCCTTGGTCGATGATCATGCTGATGGCTTGATCATGCGGAGGGTCCAACGCGTCGCCATTTGCGTCATGGCTGTACCACGCCCAATCGGGGCAGCGGCTTAGACCCACGGCGTCCACACCCAGAAAATAGCAGGCCGCTTTGATGTTATCTGCGTTCGACTTAGGGCTGCCGATCACGGCCTCTTGGGCGTGCGCGCCGTCTTGGAACAAGACAAACGCCCCCAACATACGGCGTTGCGCCATGGATGGTGCAGACTTGCGCGCATAATACCCCCCAGCAGCAGCAGATTGCACCGACTTTCCCATATCGCCAAACTGCGCGCGGGCAAAAAGATCGGCCCGTTTTGGGACACGGGCAACACGCGCTTCGTCAATATAGGTGGTCGGTGTTGCGACCCGTTTGAGCGTTTCAAACGGGTGCGGGCCGTCGGCAAAATCACGTTTGGCGAAAGGATCACGGTTCATCGCTGACTTGGACGTGCCGTATCCTGCCCACCACGCAGGCGCTTTGGTCCGCAACACCGTTTGCTGTGACATCCCTGCTAGGGGCATGTCGTGGGCCACATCCAACGTTGTCGTAACTGCTGCCACCCCAAAGCGATTGCCAAGGTATGGGTTTACCAGATCCCCCTGATCTACAACCGCCAAGCCGGCGGCCACTGCGGCCTGATTTAAATCTATGTCTGTTGACGTCAGAGTGTGCGCCTTGGCATCCCATCCCAACAAACGAATATAATTGGCGATTACGACGGCAGTTTCAGTCGCGCGCAAACACGCCCGGTGGTGTTGTGCACCCTGAATCCAAGCGCCACCTTTCTCAGCCACGACAGGATCACGGGGCATATCATAGAGAAATACCAACACGTGCTGGTGATCGACAATCGTCGCCGGTGGCGCCTGCATGCTGTCACGCAGATCGGCCATGATCATATCAATACCCGAGGCCAGCGTTTTCACTTGCTTGGCCTTAAGCTCTTGGGCCAGACGGTCGATGTCAGGGTTATGCCGGGGCTTTGCTAACAGCGCGCTTGCAGGCAAAGGCCCAATCCCCACCATCGAAGCATCGCTGAAATACCCGAAAGACTTCAGATGTTCTGCACGCTCTTGCGGAGAGTTGGGGCAGGTTGATTTCGTTTTATTGACTAGCCCGTCGCGGATCGCATCCATCGTCGCTTGAAAATCAGCCATCGCGTTCACCACAGACAGCGGGTCACCAGGCTTCTGAAAAGAGAGTTCTCGCATAGGGGGCACGTCCCCCATGTCAGGCAGTTTGCCGCGCACCAGCCGTTCAAGCGGGTAAGGACCCAGATGCGGCGGGCGTTTAGCCGTGGAAAAGAACCTGACGCTCACAATGATTACGTGCTCCCTTCAAGGGTGCTTGGGTGCTGCCCTTGGCCTGAGCCAGACTGGTCAATTCACGCAGGTAAGACAATGGGCAAAGCAGCTAAGAGGCCTTCTGCGCGGCATCAGGCATCTTCGAGCATCAGGTCAGATGCTTTTTCCCCAATCATAATCGCAGGCGCGTTTGTGTTGCCCGATACGATTTCAGGCATGATGGAACAATCTGCAACGCGTAGGCCCTGCACCCCATGTACCCGCAACCGGCTATCAACGACGGCGTCTGCGCCATCGCCCATTTTGCAGGTTCCCGTCGGATGATAAATCGATGCCGTATTGTTACGCGCCCAATCAAGCGTAGCATCATAATCGTCAATATCCAGCGACGCATGCGGGCGGAATTCTTCTGATATCTTACTGTTTAGAGGCGCATGTTTCGCGATTGTGCGCGCAATATTCACCCCGGCGACAATCGTACGGCAGTCTGTTTCGGTGGACAGATAGTTAGGAATAATTTTCGGATAAGCGCGGGGCTGCGCAGACGCGAGCCGGATTTCGCCTTTGCTTTCAGGGCGCAACTGGCACACCGACATCGTAAAGGCCGAGAATTTATCAGCCCCTTTACCGGGGTTTTCAGCCGACAGTGGTTGCACATGGAATTGAATATCGGGGGTTTCCAAATCATCCCGCGTTTTCAAAAAGCCGGTGGCAAGGCTGGCGGCCATCGTCATCGGACCCGCGCGGAATAATGCATATTTCAGGCCGATCTTGGCTTGGCCAATCAAGCTGGTGACCTCATCATTCAGTGTGGGTTCGTTGCACTTATAGACAAGACGGGCTTGCAAGTGATCTTGCATGTTCTTGCCAACACCGGGTAACGCCTTTTTCACTTCTATACCGTGCTCGGCTAATTGCTCAGGCTCGCCAATCCCGGACAACATCAAAAGCTGCGGAGAATTAATAGCCCCCCCACATAGAACGATTTCTTTACGCGCTGAAACAGTTTGGGAATGGCCGCTTCGATCTGTGTACGTCACGCCTGTGGCGCGGCCTTCAATGATTTCGATTTTGTCGGCTTGTGCGTGGGTAACAATCGTCAGATTAGGACGTTTCTTGGCGGGATTCAGATAGGCAACGGCGGAACTGCAGCGCCGACCATTGCGCGAGGTAAGTTGGAAAAACCCAACACCTTCCTGATCCGCCCCGTTATAATCGGGATTGAATTTGTACCCAGCTGCTTGCGCTGCTGCAACCCAAGCATCGGTGATGGGACGCTGAATGCGCATGTTTGAAACAGACAGCGGGCCCTGATTGCCGTGATACTCATCCGCGCCGCGTTCGTTTTTTTCTGCACGTTTAAACAACGGCAACACATCGTCCCACGCCCAGCCGACATTGCCCATTTGGCGCCAGCGGTCATAGTCTTGGGGTTGCCCTCGGACGTACAACAACCCGTTTAAAGACGAAGAGCCCCCTAAAACCTTGCCGCGCGGCCACTCGATAGAGCGACCATTCAACCCCGGATCAGGCTCTGTTTTATAACACCAATCAACTGCTGGGTTGTGGATGGTTTTGAAGTATCCAACGGGAATGTGAATCCACGGATTCAGATCGCGCCCACCTGCTTCCAACAGGATCACAGAGTTTTTGGGATCAGCGCTCAGGCGGTTCGCAAGAACACAACCTGCAGAACCTGCACCGATAACGATAAAATCCGCTTCCAAAGCAACCTCCTCCATGTAGTATGAGAAAACACTATGCAAAATAATTAAATCATACTAGTGTTTTTTGGGACGATAAGTCTCAATAATCGACGTTCAGGGAGGAACGCATGAAAACATCAAATAACATCAATGGTATATCGCGTCGTGATTTGTTTAAAATCGCTGGTCGCTATGGCATGAGCTCAACGCTTCTGGCAGCCGGTACATTCGGCGGCGCAATGAGCGTGGCAAATCTGGCAAAAGCGGCTGAATCAACATACGACAAGCGCTTTGCCAAAGAAGCAAAGTATACGCTGAAGTTTGGTGCGTCAGGTTTTAACGCACGTAACCTCCTGATCGAACGCGCGGGCTGCTTGGAATTCGCTCGTGACCTCGAAAGCCGGACAGACGGTGAGATTCGCGTCGAGTTCATCGGCGACAACCAAATCTGCGGTCAGACGTCCTGCGTTGAGAAAACCCAGCAAGGGATCGTTGATATTTACGCTGCATCCACACAGAACTCTGCTGGTGGTGCACCATACCTAAACGTATTGGACTATGCGTATATGTTCCGTAATCGGGCGGACCAGTACTACTTTATGTACTCACCAGAGTCGCAAGGGCTTCTGCGTGACCCCTATGAAAAGCGTCACGGTCTGAAATTCCTGTTCAGCCACTGTGAGCTTCGCGGGATCCAGTTGGGTCTGAACTTTGCTGACAAACCAACGGTCACGTCGGTTGAAGAGCTTGCAGGCACTAAGAACCGTGTAACAGGAACACAGCTTGGCCGTATCGCCATGGAAGCGCTGAACCTGAACCCGGTTCCAGTTGCATGGGAAGAAACACTCGACGGTCTGAAGCAAGGCCTCATCGATGGTGCGGAAACATGGGCGTCTGCTGTTGCATATGCGAACATGGCACCAGTTGTATCCCAGTCGGTTCACCTGAACTTCTTCTGCGGTACAGAGCACACAGCAATGTCTGCGTCCGTATTTGATAGCCTTGGTGGTGAGCTGCAGGATGCCGTGATGGAATCCTCCTACCTCGCGCAGGTGCACGTACAGGCCGCAAACGAAGTTGCTCTGATCAACACCGTTGGTCAGTCCGATCCGCAGCTTCCAAACACAATCTTTGCACAAAACGACGTACGCAACGCGTTCTTGTCCGACGCAGAGATCAAGAAAGCCGAAGAAATGTGCTCACCAGAGTATCAGCCTCAGCTTTGGGAACAGTGGCGTGAGCGTCTGAACGGCTGGTCCGGTGGCCGTGACACGTATCAGGAAATCTATGACGAAGTACGCAACATTCCGGGCGATACATTGCCTGAGAACGTTGAGCCTCGTCGGTGGTGGAAAGCCTAATTTAGGCCTCTACACGACCTGAGAAGGGGCTGATCCGCGATAATGCGCGGGTCAGCCCTTATTATCTCAAAAATACCGCCCGGTAGTGGCGGATTTCTTAAAGCGAGGGGGAGACTCTATGTCTATTTTTGCTGAAGCGGTGGCCGTTGTCCCCGCTCTTTTCTCAGGTAGCTCCTGGGATAAAAGACAAGCGTTCGACGCAGATGGCATGTGGCTGTTTTGCTTTGTTGCGACGTTTGTTTGTGGGTATGCCGCGCATTTATTTTACAAATTTGTCCCCTTTGCAGAAAAGCACTTGGAACGTGGGCTTTCTGTTTCAATGTATTTGATCATTGCGGGTATCATTTGCTGGGGCGTGATTGACCGCTTTGTGTTCTCGCACCAATGGTCTGGATCAACGACCGTACCGCCATTCCTTTTCATGGTGATGGCTTGGTTTGCGTGTTCGTATAACGTCAAACTCCGTACGCACCTAAGTTTTAGCGAATTCCGCTCTAAAATGAACCCAACAGGACAGATCGCTACGCTGACAATGGATGCATTGTTGTGGCTGGGCTTTTGCTGGATCGCGATCACAACATCGCTGCGTTTCACAGCACTGTCTGCAGACAACTTCCAACTAGTCGATGGCGTTGATGACGTGATGAAATGGTGGTTCTACATAACGGTCCCGATCGCCTTTACCCTTATGTCCGGTCGCGTGATCGGCAATTGGCTGGAAGACTGGAACAACTACAAATCCGGACAGCCCATCATCAAGCAAGCAGTTATCGGCGGAGACGTATAATGTCAGACGGTTCATGGATTACACTTATTTCGCTTGGCGTGACCGCTTTGTTTATGCTCGGCACACCAGTTCTTCTTGTCATCTTTTACTGGGTCATTGGCTGTAGTTTTGTCATCGACCTGCCCCTATCGAACACCGGCAATGAGCTGATCAATGTGTTTAGTAAAGGCTTTGCGCTGCTTGCGATGCCGCTCTTTATCCTGACGGGGGACTTAATCAACCAGTCAGGCATTGCGCGACGATTGTCGAATTTCGCTTATTCCTGTTTGGGATGGTTGCGCGGCGGCTTGGCAATGGCCTCTATCGCGGCGTGCGGGCTTTTCGCGGCGATCTCTGGATCGAACTCGGCCACAACGGCCACAATCGGTTCGATGCTTCACCCTGAAATGGTAAAAGGCAACTATGACGAACGCTTCTCTGCAGCGACTGCTGCGGCGGGTGGTACGGTCGGTATCATCATTCCGCCGTCGATCATCTTTATCGTATACGGCTTTTTGATGAACCTGCCGATCTCAGAGCTGTTCATCGCGGGCATTGTCCCCGGTACATTGATGGTTATCGCCATGATGTTCGTTGCATTCGTTGTCTGTACGTTGAACGGCTGGGGTATCCTGATTGGGCTGTCATTCAAGCGGGTTCTCAAGACAGCGTTTGGGGCATGGCTTGGTTTCTTTGCCATCGGTCTGGTGCTTTGGGGCATTTACACAGGCAAGTTCTCCCCTACTGAGGCCGCGGGTATTACCGTTGGGTTCTGTGTGTTCGTCGGTTTGCTCTGCTACCCCCTTAACAAAGTGTTGGGCAGCGACGCGGATGTTCCTGTCGAACAACGCAGCTTTCTGTCGATGTTCGTTGTCGAAGGTTTCACCCTGCCTAGTCTGCCCGCCATCGTTTCGCGTTCGGCGCAGATCACAGGTATCTTGGTGCCGCTGATTGCGGTGTCAGTTGCGATGCAGCAAGTTCTGTCATCCTTGGGTGCAAAGGAATACATCGGTGAATTCGTCACGGGTATGGGCGGCTACTATGCTGTTCTGTTCACGGCGATGGCAATCGTGTTCATCACCGGTATGATCCTTGAATCCTTGCCTGTGACGATCATTCTGGCGCCGATCTTGGCCCCGATTGCGGTGTCCGTTGGTGTCGATCCAATCCACTTTGCTGTGGTCTTCCTTGTGGGGGCGTCCATCGGGTTCATTACGCCGCCCTATGGGTTAAACTTATACGTGGCGTCGGGCGTGACAGGTGTGCCGTACTTTAGGCTGCTTAAATTCTCGACAATGTATCTGGTTGCCTTGCTGACGGTATGGATATTTGTTGCACTTAACCCGATCACTGCGGTGTGGTTGGTACAGTTAATGCAGTAGCAAAAGTAGACGCAGAAATGCCTGAAGACCCCGTAAGTGCAAAGCAGGGCCAAATCCCAACCAACCTTCGGTTGCTGGTCCTGCTGGAAGAGGTAGCGAAAGCCGGCGTACCGGTCACGCCTTCAGCGCTAAAAGGCGTACTTAATCTGCCTAAGCCGACACTTCACCGGCTGTTCCACACGGCAGAAGAAGCAGGCTATCTGCAACGCGACATCGACGGGCGGTCCTACGGGCCCGGCCGTCGGCTCCGACGGTTGGCCGTCAATACGGTATCGTCTCAGCGCGTGCGAATGGCGCGTCTTAGCATCCTGAGCAAAGTCGCCGAAGAAATCGGTGAGACGTGCAACATCGCCACGCCAGATCGGGACGGGATGATCTATCTGGACCGGGTAGAAACACACTGGCCACTACGCATTCAACTGCCTGTGGGCACTCAGGTCCCTTTCCATTGTACGGCCAGCGGAAAAATGTATCTGGCCTCCTTGCGGCCAGCTTATGCTGAACGCTACTTGTCAAATACATCACTTGAGGCGCATGGCCCTGCCACCATGACCGATTTGGCCAGCATCAAGCGCGAAATCGAGCTGACACGGAAACGTGGCTTTTCCACCGATGCAGAAGAATTCATGGAAGGGATGGCCGCGATTGCGGTGCCGATCTACGATGTGCAGGAACGTCTTGTATCGACGCTTTCCGTACATGCACCGCTACAGCGACTGGGCTTGGATGATTTGGTGGCTAAAGTGGATACGTTGTTTGCCGCCGCTGACGAATTGTCGGACCTCATCAATTCCTGACGCAGCTTACACCTTGTAGTTCGGCAACAAATCCAACGCAGACTTCAACGCCTCACCCCATCCAGAAGATATCGTCTGGTAAATCTCGTCATCGGCTTCGATGCGCGTTTGCCGATCTTCGACAAAGGAATCCGTTTCATAGACGTGCACGTCAAACGGAAGCCCGACAGACAGGTTCGATTTAGTCGTGGAATCGAACGAGACAAGCAACAGCTTCATAGCTTCGTCAAATGAAAGATCAGGATCATACGCGCGCACCAAAATGGGCTTTCCATACTTCGCTTCGCCGATCTGAAAGAACGGTGTATCGTCTGTGATCTCGATAAAATTACCCTGCGGATAGACCAAAAAGATCGTCGGCTGACCACCCGCGATCTGCCCACCTACGATGACAGATGCACTGAATTGATGACCAGACGTGGGCCCATCTGGGCTGCTGTAGGCGATCACCTCTTTCAATGTCGCGCCAACAAGTCGTGCGACCTGAAACATAGATGGCTGACTTAAAATGCTGGGGTCACGGTCCGCCACGGCAGCAGATCGTTCCTGCAGCAGGCTGACCATCGCTTGGGTCGTGGCAAGATTGCCAGCGGTCATTAGTGTTATGGACCGTTCGCCGGGAACAGACCATGTGAACAGTTTGCGACTGGTTGAAAAATTATCGACACCTGCATTCGTGCGGGTATCCGACATAAAAACCAGCCCGGCGTTCAGCCGCATTCCAACACAGTACGTCATATCCAACCCAATTAACTGTCAAAAGTTCAGATACGCTTACTGCTGGACTTGTAAAGAGACAATCATGCTTTCATCCGCAGAACCTGTACGCAAACCACTGATTGGGGCCGCGTCTTGCGCATCTCGTCCTGTGGCAATGCGCACATAGCGCTCGTCAGGGCTTACGCCGTTCGAGACGTCAAAGCCAACCCAGCCCAGCTCGTCGATATGTACCTCGGCCCACGCATGGCTGGCGTCTTGTTCTATGCGGTCATCCAAAAGCAAATAGCCACTCACGTACCGCGCAGGCAAGCCTGCGGCGCGCGCGGCTGCGACAAAGATATGGGCGTGGTCTTGGCACACGCCTTTGCCAATCTTGACCGCCTGCTCCGCCGTTGTTTGCGCATTCGTATGTCCCAACTCATACCGGACAGACCCCAAAACCTCTGCGCTGAGGGCATGTAAAGCTGCAAGCGTATCTGTTTGCGCGCGCAACGCCTGGGCCCACTTTGTGACCTGTTCACCAGGTTCCGTCAGGTCAGTGTGTTGGCGGAAAAGCCACAGCGGCGCGCAACCATAAACACGCCCCAGAACGCCCGTGGAATCGCCTGTCTCAACCGTGCCAGAAGCGATGACGACCATGCTTTTTGTTCCAGGTAGCGCGCTGACCAAATCGACATGGTTGCCAAAATGGTCCTTGTAACTTGCCTCGACCTTTCCGCCGTCAATTTGCACTGACCAGTCGTCAACAATCTGAATTCGTGTCCGCAAAGGATGCAACCGCACCTTTTGCAACGCGAATTCAACCGGTGCGTCGTAGATGTATTCCGTGCGGTGGTTAACAGTGAGACGCATCTACTTGTTGAACCTGTAATCTTGTTCAATCTGGAACCCAAGCGCCGCGTTGTCACGGATCACTGAGCTGAGAAATTCGTGCAAACCTTCATCAAAGATGTCGTTTATCTCACGCCCTTTCAGACGCACATCCAAAGCCTTGGCCATCTCAAGGCTCTGCGACTCTTCACCGTATTCATTTGCAAGGTATTGCAAGTTGTCCACGATTTGCGACGCACAGAACCCCAAAGACCTCGGCAAGCGACGGTCAAGGATCAGAAAACTTGCGATATTAGGCGCGTTGTAATCGCCGTCATTTGCCCAGCGAAAAGACGCATGCGCTGAGACAGACCGCAAAATCGTTTCCCACTGTACATTATCCATGCGGCTGCCCACAAAAGACGCGGCTGGCAAAAGCGAATAGTATTTAACATCAATAATACGCGCCGTGCTGTCCATGCGCTCGGTGAAATTTCCTAAACGACAAAAGTCGTAGATGTCATTGCGCAGCATCGTACCGTGCAAAGCCCCACGTACCAAAGCCGACTGTTGCCGAATGATCCCCAGAACTTCAGGCAAATCGGTTTCTGGCACTGGATCTTTGAGGACTTTGGTCAGAACCATCCACGTCTCGTTTACGGACGACCAGACCTCGGTGGTCAATGCGGTGCGCACCAGCCGCGCATTATCGCGCGCCGCTTTTACAACCGACAGAACCGAATTCGGGTTGTCTTTATCACGCAGCAAGAAATCCGACACGCGGGCGCTGTCATAGCCATCGTATTTCGCATCATAAGCTGTGCGAGACGCGGACGTGTCGATCACAGACTTCCATTCAGCTTCCGGATCGCTGGAACGGGTCAAAGCAATGCGAAACCCCGCCTCAATCAGGCGCGCAGTATTTCCAGCGCGCTCCAGATAGCGGAACATCCAATAGAGACCACCTGCAGTTTTACCAAGCATATCAGCTCTCCAATACCCAAGTGTCTTTGGTCCCGCCACCTTGACTGGAATTCACAACCAAGCTGCCTTCGGTAAGAGCAACGCGCGTCAACCCGCCCGGAACAATGTCTACAGAGTCTGGGGAAACCAAGGCAAAGGGGCGCAAATCAACATGGCGCGGTGCGAGGCCCGCTTCGGTCATGATAGGCACAGTCGACAGCGACAACGTAGGTTGCGCGATATAGTTCGCAGGGCGTGCTTTGAGCTTTTCTGCAAAATCCGCAATCTCTTTTTTGCTGGCTGCAGGACCCACAAGCATGCCGTACCCGCCTGATCCATGAACCTCTTTGACCACCAGATCAGCAAGGTTATCCAAGACATATTTCAGCGTGTCAGGCTCCGAACATCGATGTGTTTCAACGTTCTTGAGGATCGCTTTTTCACCCGTGTAGAATTTGATGATGTCCGGGACATAGCTATAGATTGCCTTGTCATCCGCAACGCCAGTACCCGGTGCATTCGCAATCGTGATATTGCCAGCCCGATAGACATCCATAATGCCCGGCACGCCCAGCATCGAGTCTGGGTTGAACGTCAACGGGTCTAGGAATTCGTCGTCCACACGGCGGTATATAACATCGATCACTTTGAACCCACGGGTCGTACGCATGGCTAGATGGCCATCGATCACCTGCAAGTCATGCCCTTCCACCAGTTCAACACCCATCTGATCTGCTAGAAAGCTGTGTTCATAATAGGCTGAATTGTGAATGCCCGGCGTCAATACAACAACGCACGGTCTTCCGCTGGCAGAAGAGGGCGCTGATGCCGCAAGCGACCGGCGCAGGTTTTTGGGATAATCACTAACCCGCTGCACTTTGATTTTGCTGAATAACTCTGGAAACATCTGCAGCATTGTCTCACGATTTTCCAGCATGTAGCTGACACCAGACGGCGTGCGCGCGTTATCTTCGAGCACGTAAAAATCGTCTTCGCCAGTCCGAACAATATCGGTGCCAACAATGTGCGTATAGACCCCACCCGGAGGCGTGAAGTCCATCATTTGCGGCAAAAATGCTTCGTTTTCAGCCACCAGTTCGACAGGCAATACACCCGCGCGCAGAATTTCCTGACGGTTGTAAATGTCATGCAGAAACGCATTGATCGCGCGCACGCGCTGTTCGATCCCGCGCGACAGCTTGCCCCATTCGGTGTTCGACAAGATTCGCGGCACCAAGTCGAATGGTATTAGCCTCTCTTCGGCATCGTCTTGTCCGTATACGTTGAACGTGATCCCAGTACGACGAAAGAAAGCTTCGGCCTCTAACGCCTTTTTTGACAGCCTGCTGACGTCTTGTTGCGCAAACCACGATTGGTAGGTTCGGTATGGGTCCCGCACTCCGTTCGGCAGGGACATTTCGCTGAAATGGTCAATTTTTTCTGTCATCCCGCTAGCCTAAAGCACCATTGTCGAGGTGCAACCAAGTTTATTAATCACCTAAAAAATGAGGCTTCTTTAGGGACTTATAGGACAGAATTGATCAATTATTAACCTTTTGCCAGGGTCTTCACGACCGCGACAAGCTGCGTGTCATTTGAAAAAGCCAATACGGCGCACAGACACATCTGCGTCAAAGACACGCCCGATCGCTAAAATGCCGACCCGCCGCAATTCAACCGGATCAAAATTGGCAGACGTACGGTGCGGCAGAAATGCATCAAAGGGTATTTGCACTTCTGTCCAGATTGGGTTTGTCGTAAAGCTGGCACGGAACGATTGCCAGGGACGGTCGAGTGCGGTCGTACGCAATCTAATATCGTAGGGTTGACCATTCCCCATAGTTTCAAATCGAATGCCCCGCCATGACGCGGCATCCCCCTTTGCCTGTGTACCGGCAAGGTCGAACGCCATCTGAACAAACCCGCCGTTATTTTCCAGCGACACCTGACCGGTTAAATGAGCCACGGTTGCATCGTCTTCTTTACGCAACTGAAGCTGTCCGCTTGAGACACCACCCATGACTTGGTCTGATACATATTCCCACTGTGGCGATAGTTCCAAAATAAGCTCCTGAGCTGATGCGGGTCCGTGACCATTCAGCATATAAAACGCCACCAGTGCTTTTAAACACAGTACACGGCCCCCCGTGTGCCGGAGGGTCATTCTTCTCGCAGTGACGACAGGATTTTTGAAAACAAGCCAACCAAAAATGCTGTGGTAACGCCAAAGGCTAAAATACCGTTCACTGACGCCATCGCCGCGAAAATCCGAAAAGTCGGATCGATTGTTACGTCGCCGTACCCCACGGTCGTATACGTCACGAGTGAAAAGTAGATGGGTTCTTCGTATCCGGTTAACGCGCCCATCAGCCACAACGATATTGCCCAGACATAAATATGGACCGTGTGCGATAGCAGCAAAACCAACACGACAACTGACGATAAAATAAACGTCTTGCGGACAGTGGCTGCTTGAATAAATGCGTGGCGTTCGCGCATCCGCCTTACGAGCGCCGCAACTGTCGCGATGTGAGACAAAGTGCACACAATCAATATGCCACTGCCCAGCAATATTTGTAATAGTACCGGCATGTTATACAAGCCCCCGGAACAGCGGATCAATGCTGCCCAAATCATGCGCATATCGTGATTTCATGAGCCTGCTTTCTGTGGCGTATAGCGCTCAGTAGACCACTGATTTCAACCTCAGATCAAGCCGGTAAAAGACGTGCAATGACCGGGTGGGGAAAGCTTCTGCGCGTTGTGACGGCGTAAAAGCTTTCGGCGATATTCAAATCAAAGGGGGCTGTGACCAAGCGGCCTGATGTTATCTCATCGGCCAGCACAACATCAGGGGCAACTGCAACGCCCGCATCTGCGCGCGCCAACAGCCGGACCATCGCCATATCATCCACATCTGCCACAATACGTGGATTGATATCGAGGCGCGCCATCAAGCTATCAAAACCACGCCGAATGGCGCTATCTGTCGGCACGATCAGCGGCTCAGTATTGAGCAGGTCCTTCAAAGTGGTATGATTCATACGATGTGGCGCCCCGTGGATACCGACAGTTTGTTCCGCCACCCGGTGCGCGGTAAAATCGGAGCCTATTGCCATCTGCGGCGGCTCCGTCGTCAGCAAGATATCCAGCGCCAAAGACCGAAGCCCTTCTACCAATACCTCTGTACTGCCAGATTTTAGCACAAGCTCCACGTCTGGATCTCCTAACACGGGTTCAAGAAACCGAAGTTGGAAGTTGCGCGAAAGGGTCGATATCGCCCCCACCCGAAGCGGCGGCATTGCAGAGCTGCTACGCTGCAACGTGGCAATCAGTTCTTCGCCCGTGCCAAATATTCGGTCAGCATAGTCCAACACGATGCGCCCCACTTCGGTCAGCACCAGTTGCCGGCCTACGCGGTCAAACAGACGCTCGCCCAAGCGGTCTTCTAACGTGCGGATTTGTGAAGACAGCGCGGATTGCGACAAGTTCACGCGCTCCGCTGTGCGGGTCAGATTACCTTCATGCGCGACTTCTCGAAAATAACGCAGGTGATGATAGTTTAAAGTATCCATCCTTCTATTTTATAGAACGTAATATCAATAAAGATATATTTTTCTTTATATATGCGATGCGCCATATCCTCTCTTAACAACGCAAAGGGGACTGTCGTGGACATTATCGTAGATATTGCAAGCACCATGCTTGAACAGATGCAAAAGCCAACACTGGCGTTTTTACTTGGTGGCATGATGCTGGCTGCTTTAGGTAGTAAGCTGGAAATTCCTGATCCTGTTTACAAATTTATCGTGGTGCTTTTGCTGCTCAAAGTTGGCTTGGGTGCGGGGATCTCGATCCGCGAGGCAGATCCCATAGCACTTTTAGTCCCTGCCCTTTGCGCTGCGGCCGTGGGGGTCGCAATTGTTCTGTTGGGCGGCCAGACGCTGGCCCGGTTTAATGGCGTATCGCGCATGGATGCGATGGCAACAGTTGGATTGTTTGGGGCGGTATCAGCCTCGACCTTGGCGGCGGGCATGTCGATGTTGGACGCCGAACAAATCGCATACGAAGGCTTCATTGGGGCGCTCTACCCCTTCATGGATATTGCTGCTTTGGTGACTGCAATCGTTCTGGCCCGGATGAGTGCCGAGCGTAAAAAGGCGGCCAGCCCGCAAGGGGGTGTATCCACGATGACCATGGGCAGCGGTAGCGGATCAGGCGGTAGTGAAACTGGCGGCTTCGATACTGACATGGTCAAAGGTATTTTGGTCGACACGTTTCGCAGCCCTGCAATTTCCGCGCTGATCCTTGGTATCGCTATCGGCACATTCGCCCGGCCTGAGAGTGTATATGCCAGCTTTTACGAGCCACTTTTTCGGGGATTGTTGTCGATCTTGATGCTGCTGATGGGGATGGAGGCGTGGTCGCGGTTGTCTGAGTTGCGTAAAGTAGCGCATGCCTATGTTATCTACGGCCTGACTGCCCCCATCATTCACGGGTTGATCGGCTTTGCACTGGGTCTTGTGGCGCATCACTTTACAGGGTTTTCTGCAGGCGGGGTTGTGCTGATGTCGATCATGGCTGCATCCAGTTCCGATATCTCGGGCCCGCCGACCATGCGGGGCGCGCTGCCCGAGGCGAACCCCTCAGCCTACATCGGTGCTTCGACGGGCTTGGGCACACCGGTCGCGATCCTCAGCATACCGCTGTTTATGGCGCTGGCAGATGTCGCAATCGGCTTTTAACCACAGCGCACCCGCCTCGACATTCGGGGCGGGTGCACCGCACCTAAACTAAGCTAATCCCTGTCGAAAAACGCTTGTGATACCTCACGTGCCGCGCAATTGTACCGTCATGCGGTATCTACTCATTATAGTTTTATTTTGCTGTGCGGCCTTGCCTGTGGGGGCTGGGTCATTGCCAGATCCAGTGACGGATGACGCCTATGCGCCAGTTGATCTGGAAGAAGCAAAACTGGGGCAGTTGTTGTTCTACGACCCGATTTTGTCTGGCAACAAAACGGTCGCTTGTGCGACATGCCACCATCCGAAATTTGGTACAGCAGACGGTGTTTCGTTGTCCTTTGGGGATGGTGGCATCGGACTTGGCCCGCACCGTCGATACGACCCCAACAATATTCCTGAAAAACGTATCCCCCGGAATGCACCCGCTTTGTTCAATCTGGGAGCCAAAGAGTTTAACGTCATGTTCCACGATGGGCGCCTTGAAGCAGACCCGTCACATGTCAGCGGCCTCCGCACTCCGATGGACGATGACATGCTTGCCGGATTTGCGTCCATTCTTTCTGCCCAGACAATGTTCCCTGTCTTAAGCCGAGACGAAATGGCAGGATCCTATGACGAAAACGACGTAGCCCGCGCGGTCCGGCAAGGGCGTATAACCGGTGAGGGCGGCGCGTGGGACATGTTGGCAAAACGGGTCGCCAGTCTCCCCGAATACAACCAACGCTTCAAAGCGGTCTATCCCCATATTGCAGAAGGCGCCGACATTGACTTCACCGATATCTCAAACGCGATTGCAGCATTTATGGCGTTTGAATGGCGGTCGGATACTTCAGTTTTTGATGCGGTTTTGCGGGGCCAAACACAGTTACAAGAACCGGCCGCAACAGGCATGACGCTGTTCTATGGGGATGCCGCTTGTGCGGATTGCCATGCAGGTCCGTTCCTGACGGATCACGGGTTTCATGCGATGGGCACTCCGCAGATCGGGCCGGGCAAGGCTGCCACCTTCGAGACGCATAATCGCGATGATGGGCGGTTTCGGGTCACGGGTCAGGCCACGGATCAATTCGCATTCAGGACACCGTCGCTGCGCAACGTGGCGCTGACCGCCCCATATGGCCACGCGGGGAGCCATCGCAGTTTGTCACAGTTTATCGAACACCACGCCGACCCAGTACGCGGCTTGCAAACCTACGCGATAACCCAAGCGATTTTGCCCAAGTTCCCGGGTAGTGATACCGCCGTGATGTCAGACCCTGCGCAAGTGTCCGCGATTGCAGCAGCAGTTGACCGCCCGCCCCTGAAGTTAGAGCCACAAGACATTGCGGCTCTTGTTGCGTTTCTTGAGACGCTAACCGATCCCGCGGCAATTGAGGGGCGTTTGGGCATCCCTCAAAGCCTGCCCAGCGGGCTGCCGCTGCCTTAGGGCTTGCGTATCACGAGGGTCTGGCCGGCGACGGCTTTGGCACTCGTTTGCTGACCATCCGGCCATTCGACCCGCACCTGAGCCGTTTGTGCATCTGCCAAACCGAAATGCATCGGCAGAAGCTGACCACCTGCATGCCCACCGCCCACGACGCGCTGTATGGACTGCGTGCTTTCGGGTGTTACCACTGTCACCACCGCACCGATGGCATCGCGGTTTCTAGACAGCATCTTAGGCACAACGCGCAACCAATTGCCCACATCCGCAGTCACATTACGGTACAGTTCGGCGGGCGCACGGCGGTTGACAACGATAAGATCAAGCCGCCCATCCAGATCAAAGTCTGCCAAAGCGCCCCCGCGCGATCGGTGAAAAGACGCAACGCCAGCCTCAATGGACGCCTCGCGGAATGTGCCGTCAGGCTGTTGCATCAAAAGGTTGTTGGGATCTTTCGTTGCCATCCCTGGCATCTGATCCACGTTGCCCTTTGCGATAAACAAATCTGCGCGCGCGTCGTTGTCCACATCTGCAAATTCAGCATGCCACCCTGTAGAGGGCCGCCCATCCCCCCCCACATGCGGACGTTGCGCATAGGTGCCAATTGAAAACGGCGCTGATGTATAGGTGCCATCATTTTGCGCGATCTGCATCAATTGATCCCCCATTGAGGTCAAGATGACTTCATCGCGACCGTCCCCTGTCAGGTCTCTGCTGGCTACCCCCATGCCCCACAGAGACACCCTTGGCCAGCCATCTGTCATATCCAAGAACCGTTGCTCTTCGATGTCCCAAATCTGCTCGTACCCGCCTTTGACATAGTAGTGACGGTCATTCGACAACCGCAGACCATTCCGGCCACGGGCGTCGCGGGCTGCAAGCATAGACAGGGGGCAGAACCCTGGCGACAAAGGCGTGCTGACATAGCCATCGTCCATCGGCGTCAAAACCGCATTCGTATCGCAGGCCTCAAAAGGGCCATCGGGATTGTC
Organism: Roseobacter sp.; assembly: GCA_045104955.1. Taxonomy (GTDB): domain Bacteria; phylum Pseudomonadota; class Alphaproteobacteria; order Rhodobacterales; family Rhodobacteraceae; genus Roseobacter. The sequence goes on along the minus strand of JBGCDB010000020.1, from coordinate 14,573 downwards.
GCGATCGACATAGTTTCCAACGGCCATAGTTGGTCGCGCCGCCCCGTCCGGCCACCAAGCTGTAAATGCCGTGGTCCAGGCGTCATCTTCCGGCAAACCCCACTGTGCAGTGGCATCTTTAAACACGCAATTTCCTTGGCCACGCAGCGCCAGATTTGCCCCGGCACGCATCACGAACAAATCCAACACGCCATCCCCATCGATATCTAATGGGTAAGCTCCGGTCACTTGCGTGAGGTTTCCTACTGGTGCGGTTTCAAATTGAAAATTCCCCTGATTGACGACTAGTTTGGCCGGGTTTTCACCACCAGCAAGGAAAGCATCAGGCAGCGCATCACCATTGCAGTCAAAAACTGCGACCCCTCCCCCAACGAAAAAATTCCACCCACCACCATAGACATGAGAGGGCAGAGCGTCAGAGCGATCCTCAAAAACGGGGTCAGCCCATGCAGGAAACCCGCAAATCAACGCACACAAAAGTGCAGATCTCATGCTCCTTTGCCCTCGTCCCCAATCAAAATGTCCGTCACATGGGACAACGCAAGGGCGGACGCGCCACGTGCCCAAACCAGATCACCCCATGCATTCACAGCCACACGGCACGGTTCGCGCCCTTCGTTTAGGGTCATTTTTTGCATCGCGTCCATCACATCATCTGAATAAAAGTAATCATATTGCATGCGTGCGCCCGACAGTATGATCAGCTCCGGGTCGAACAATTGCACCACGTTGGAAAGCCCTAGCGACAGAAAGCGCGCCGCCCGTTGAAAGATCGTCTCGGCACCGCTGTGACCTGATTTCGCCATCTGAAATAGCATATCCAGCACGTCTTGCGGCGGTTGCGTTGGGTCAAAGCGGACATTCATCACCGTTGCCGCCTCTCGGGTTAAGACGTAGTCGGCCAGATACGCTTCCAGACATCCGCGCTGCCCACATTGGCATAACGCACCGTCGAGCTGCACTTTGGTATGCCCTAACTCCAACCCTTTGCCGTGCGCCCCACGGTACAGTTGGTTATTCAAAACCATGCCCATGCCAACCCCGCTTTCAATGGTTACCACAGCGAAATCACCGATCGACCGGCCCTGCCCAAACCACAATTCCGCAAGCGTCAGCATGTTTGCGTCATTGTCCAGCACGATGGGGACATCCATCCGTTGGTTCAAAGCAGCCACAACGTTTTGGTCCCGGTCAGACAGTAAAGAAGACCATGCCACGTTGCCTGTTTCGTGATCCAAAATACCTGGCAACCCGATCCCTACCGCGCGAATTTCCGCGGCTTTCTTGCCGCTCACGTGCAGCAGATCATCTACTAATTTCTCAACCTCACCAATGAGTTGCACCAAAGGCCTGCGCGTTTCTGCCGACGGCAGTTCAGACTGCGCGACCACGTTACCAGAAAAATCCGCCAAAACAGCTGAGTGCTTTTTAAAGGCCAGTTTCACGCCAACAACATATGCCGCGCTAGGGACAACGGCCAAATCCACGCGGGGACGACCGCGCCCCGATTCCCGCAATGGGCTCGCCTCTTCGCGCAGAAACCCAGCCGCAATTAAATCTGCGGTTACGGTAGTCGCGGATCCCGCACTGATATCGAGGGCCTGTGTGATATCCGCCCTTGAGGTTTGCCCTCTAGATCGGACATATTCAAACACCTGCTGGCGCAGAGTAGGACCTTGTGTTCGCACCGCCCGTAGCATCGGCCCGCATCCATCCTCTATCGCGGCAGGGCTGTGTGACACGGGCAGATTCATTAATTTTACTCCCGAAATAATCCAAGCGGTTAGCGCTTGAAAAAGGCTGTGCAACGAAGGCTAGACTGTAAAAACTCTCTAGCAAACAGATTTATTCTATAATTACTGCGATTTTTATTTTGACAACTAAAATAATTTAAGCAACTCTTAATTGACGAGTCGACAAGGCTTGGCCCGCATCTGTTGTGGTGCGAATTTCTTTGGGAGGAAATCATGAAAAAACTACTTTTGGCAGCAGCCCTGTCAGCAACATCACTTGGCACGACCGTTATGGCTGATGGTCATGGCATGACAGTCGGCGTCAGCTGGTCCAACTTTCAGGAAGAGCGTTGGAAAACAGATGAGGCGGCGATCAAAGCGGCTTTGGAAGCGGCAGGCGCAAATTACATCTCGGCAGATGCGCAGTCATCTTCGGCAAAACAATTGTCAGACGTTGAAAATCTGATCTCACAAGGTGTAGACGCGCTGATCATTCTGGCACAAGACAGTGCCGCAATTGGTCCAGCAGTTGATGCGGCCGCAGCAGAGGGCATTCCGGTAGTCGGATATGATCGCCTGATCGAAGACAGCCGCGCATATTATCTTACATTTGACAACGTAGAAGTAGGCCGCATGCAAGCGCGCGCCGTGTTCGAGGCACAGCCCACAGGTCGCTACGTGATGATCAAAGGATCACCAACTGACCCGAACGCGGATTTCCTGCGCGGCGGACAGCAAGAGGTCCTGCAAGCCGCCATCGACAGCGGCGCGATCACGATTGTGGACGAAGCCTACACCGATGGCTGGCTGCCTGCGAACGCGCAACGCAATATGGAACAGATCCTGACGGCGAACGATAACGGTGTGGATGCTGTTGTCGCTTCGAACGATGGCACCGCGGGCGGTGTTGTTGCAGCATTGACAGCGCAAGGTATGGAAGGCATCCCGGTCTCCGGGCAAGATGGTGACCATGCGGCTTTGAACCGCGTCGCGCTTGGCACGCAGACTGTTTCCGTTTGGAAAGATGCACGTGAACTGGGTAAAGCCGCAGGCGAGATTGCCGTTGCATTGGCTGGCGCTGATGGTGGGGCTGCCGACATCGAAGGCGGTCAGACATGGACCTCCCCCGGAGGTACAACCATGAGCGCCAAATTCCTTGCACCCGTTCCGGTAACCGCAGCGAACCTGTCGGCAGTCGTCGACGCGGGCTGGATCACGCAAGAAGCGTTGTGCCAGGGTGTGACAAACGGCCCAGCGCCCTGCAACTGATCTAACGATCTTCTTGGGCCGCGTGCGTGGCATGCGGCCCAATACTTCTTTCACCCCAAATTTCATTTAATCTGCAGGACGAACGCAGACCCTTTGCGCTTTCGTCAGGAGAAAAAACATGTCCGAAGCTTCGGCCAATTCCCCCACCCCGACGCAGAAACGCAGCCTTGCGCAATCGCTTGAAATCGACACCCGCCTTTTGGGTATGATCGGGGCGTTTGTCGTAGTTGCTATCGTATTCAATATCCTGACGGATGGTCGTTTTTTGACACCGCGCAATATCTTTAACCTCACAATTCAAACTGCAAGCGTTGCGATCATGGCAACTGGTATGGTGTTTGTGATCGTCACGCGGCACATTGATTTGTCTGTTGGAGCAATTTTGGCTGCTTGTTCCGCACTGATGGCCATGACCCAAGTACGGTTCCTACCCGGCCTAGGGCTTGAGATCGGGCATTGGGCGATCCCGTGGATCACGATCGCGGTCGGTCTTGCACTGGGCACTTTAATCGGCGCGTTCAATGGGTGGCTGGTTGGCTATCAGGGCATTCCTGCATTTATCGTGACACTTGGCGGCTTTTTGATTTGGCGAAACGTCGGCTGGTACCAGACAGGCGGCCAAACTATTGGCCCGCTGGACCAGACCTTTATGATGTTTGGGGGCATCAACGGCACACTTGGCGGCCCAATGAGTTGGGCGCTTGCTGCCCTGGCCATCGCCTTTACAGCCTTTGCCATCTTCAATTCACGCCGCACGAAAGTATCCCATGGCTTTCCCGTGAAACCAATGTGGGCAGAGCTGACGATTGCGGGCATCGCCTGCGGGTCAATCGCCGGTTTCGTCGCAATCTTGACCAGCTACAGAGTGCCCGAACGTGTGGTTGCGCGCGACCCATCCAAATACGGCTGCGAGGTGGCCGAAGGCTGCACGCCCGTCTATGGCCTGCCAATCTCTGTGCTGTTGCTCATCGGGATCGCAGCTGTCATGACGATCATCGCGCGGCGTACGCGCTTCGGTCGCTACATCTTTGCCACCGGCGGCAACCCCGATGCGGCGGAGCTTTCAGGCATCAACACGCGTATGCTGACGGTTAAAATCTTTGCTCTAATGGGCGCATTATGTGCCATCGCCGCGATTGTCGCGTCGAGCCGCCTGGCAAACCACTCAAACGATTTGGGCACGCTGGACGAGCTGCGCGTGATTGCTGCGGCCGTTATTGGCGGCACTGCGTTATCGGGCGGGATCGGCACGATTTATGGCGCAATCTTGGGTGCGTTGATTATGCAATCGTTGCAGTCTGGAATGGCCATGGTCGGTGTTGATGCGCCCTTACAAAACATCGTCGTCGGCTCTGTCCTTGTTTTCGCCGTCTTCATTGACATTCAATACCGTAAACGCACGGGAGCAAAATAATGGCACCCTTAGTCGAAATGAAAAACGTCTCTATTGCTTTTGGCGGTGTGCAGGCGGTCGATAAAGTCAACATCACCCTAAACCCTGGCGAAGTCGTTGGATTGTTGGGCCACAATGGCGCTGGCAAATCCACGCTGATCAAGATGCTGTCTGGCGCGTACAAGATGGACAGTGGCGAGATTTGGATCAACGGTAAACAGGTTCAAATCAATTCGCCCCGCGATGCGCGGGACCAAAATATCGAAACGATTTATCAAACGCTGGCCTTGGCCGATAATTTGGATGCAGCATCAAACCTCTTTTTGGGGCGCGAGCTGACAAACGCCGTGGGCTTTGTCGACGATGACCGAATGGAGGCAGAGACCCGCAAAATCATGGCGCGGCTCAACCCGAACTTCAAAAAGCTGAAAGAACCCGTGTCGGCCCTGTCAGGCGGGCAGCGCCAATCAGTTGCAATTGCGCGTGCGGTCTATTTCAACGCCAAGATCCTCATCATGGATGAACCAACTGCCGCGCTAGGCGTGCACGAAACAGCCATGGTAGCAGAGCTGATCCAAGAGCTGAAAAAAGAAGGTTTAGGCATTTTTCTGATCAGTCATGACACACGCGAGATGATGGAGCTGTGTGACCGGGTCGCTGTGATGAAAAACGGCCAAATGGTCGGTACAGAGCGGGTGGAAGATGTGACCGAAGATGATATCCTGTCGATGATTATCTTAGGCAAAAACCCAAAGGAGGCCGCGTGAGCTTCATTGGCCTTGATCTAGGCACGTCATCTTTAAAGGCGATTCTACTGGACGACGACCAGAACATCTTGGCGGAGCACTCTGTTCCGCTGAGTGTATCGCGCCTGCAGGATGGTTGGTCAGAACAAGACCCTCATACATGGTGCGACGCGGCGGTTACCGCCTTGCGCGCTTTGGCTGCGCAAGCAGATTGCAGCAGCGTTGCCGCTATAGGTTTGGCCGGTCACATGCATGGCGCGACGCTTGTTGGCGGTGACGACCAAGTCTTGCGCCCTTGTATGCTATGGAATGACACCCGCAGCCATGCGCAAGCTGCAGCGCTGGACGCGACGCCTGCGTTTCGTGCCATCACAGGCAATATCGTTTTCCCCGGCTTTACCGCACCAAAGGTCGATTGGGTGCGTGAAAACGAACCGAAAATATTTGCTAAAATTGCCAAGGTTTTACTGCCCAAAGACTACCTGCGTCTTTTCTTGACCGGCGAACATGTGGCTGAGATGTCAGATGCTGCTGGCACATCCTGGCTGGACACGGGTGCGCGCGATTGGTCGGATACGCTGCTAGAGGCCTGTCATTTGTCGCGCGATCACATGCCATCTCTTGTTGAAGGGTCCGCACCATCTGGAAAGCTACGCGCTGATCTGGCAGCCGATATCGGGATACCGCGGGCAGTCGTCGCAGGCGGAGCTGGAGACAATGCAGCCGCCGCCATTGGCGCAGGTGTTGTGCGCGACGGCACGGCGTTTTTATCACTTGGTACGTCGGGAGTTTTATTTGCTGCCAACGACGGCTACCGGCCTGACCCGGCAACGGCAGTGCACAGTTTTTGCCACGCAGTTCCCGGCACCTGGCACCAAATGGGCGTGATTTTAGCTGCCACAGACGCGTTGGAATGGCTGTCTCGCCTGACGGGGCAATCAGCCAGCATGCTGACGGCTGATTTAGGTGATGTGCAAGCCCCCACAAAAACACTGTTCTTGCCCTATCTGGGGGGTGAACGCACCCCGCATAATGATGCTCAAGTTCGCGGCCAGTTTTTGCACCTTGATCATGCAACGGATGCTAAAGCTGCCGCGCGAGCCGTCTTGCAAGGGGTCAGCTATGCCTTTGCGGACAGCCGCGATGCGCTCGCCGCGACCGGTACCCAGATCACCCGCGCGCTGGCGCTGGGTGGCGGTGCAAAATCTGATCACTGGCTAAAGATGCTGGCCACCACATTGAATGTAACTCTGGACGTGCCCAAGGCAGGCGACTTTGGTGCTGCCTTTGGTGCCGCGCGCCTTGGCATGATGGCCGCCACCGGCGCAGGTCCCGAGATTGCAACGCAGCCCCCCCTCGCCCACAGTGTGAGCCCCAATGCGGCCCTTACCGAGGCCATCCAAACCGGGCATCAACGCTACAAAGACGCCTATTCCCTGCTGAAGGACCTTTAAGATGACAGACTTTTTCAAAGACATCCCCGCCATCAGCTATGAAGGGCCCACAACAGAAAACGAATTTGCCTTTCGTCACTATGATCCCGACGAAGTGGTGATGGGAAAGGCGATGAAGGATCACCTCCGCTTTGCCTGCGCCTATTGGCATTCGTTTGCATGGCCCGGGGGCGACCCATTTGGCGGTCAAACTTTTGAACGACCATGGTTTGGTGACACAATGGACCACGCGCGCCTTAAAGCAGATGTTGCTTTTGAAATGTTTCAAATACTGGGTGTGCCCTATTTCTGCTTTCACGACGCAGATGTCCGGCCTGAAGGGGCTAACTTTGCCGAAAACACCCGCAACCTAGAGGCCATCGTCGACTATTTCGCCGAGAAAATGGACCAGACTGGAATAAAGCTACTTTGGGGTACGGCAAACCTGTTTTCACACCGACGCTTCATGGCAGGTGCAGCGACAAACCCCGACCCGGATGTCTTTGCTTATTCAGCCGCCACAATCAAAACCTGCATGGATGCCACCATCAGACTAGGGGGCGAAAACTATGTCCTTTGGGGCGGACGCGAAGGGTATGAGACGCTTCTCAACACCGACATGGGCCGCGAGAGGCAACAGGCCGGGCGCATGTTGCAAATGGTGGTCGATTACAAACACAAGATGGGGTTCAAAGGCGCGATCCTGATCGAGCCAAAACCGCAAGAACCCACGAAACACCAATATGACTATGATGTCGCCACGGTCTACGGTTTCCTCAAAGACTTTGACCTTGAAGGCGAAGTCTGCGTGAACATCGAACAAGGTCACGCCATATTAGCCGGGCACACCTTTGAACACGAATTGGCATTGGCGCGTGAATTGGGCATCTTTGGGTCAATTGATATGAACCGCAATGACTATCAATCGGGTTGGGACACCGACCAATTCCCCAACAACGTGCCCGAAATGACGCTGGCCTATTACGAAGTGCTACGCGCTGGTGGGTTCAAAACGGGCGGCACCAATTTTGACGCAAAACTACGTCGTCAGTCTTTGGACCCGGAGGATTTGATCTTGGCGCATGTGGGCGGCATGGACGCCTGCGCGGCAGGTCTTAAGGCAGCAGCTGCACTGGTGGAAGATGACGCACTAGAGGCTGCGCGCCGCGCCAGATACGCTGGGTGGGATACACAACCGGGGCAGGCGCTGATGGCGTCAGACTTGACCGCTATTGAAGAACGCGTTCGCACAGAAGACATCAACCCACAGCCGAAATCAGGACGTCAGGAACGGTTGGAAAATCTGGTCAATCGTTACTTGTGATGGTCCGCCGCACACAGCGGTCTGAAACCAACGGGGCATCTGCACGACTGGATCGTTCTTGCGCTTGTGTTTATGGTGTGTCTCACTCTCTATAAAGGCAACGAAACCGATATAGTTGATCAGCAGGCCCACCATGGAACACCAAGATATCTTGTATTTGCGCCAGACGATTGCGTTGGCTGACGAAGCGGTCGCGACCGGGAACCACCCCTTTGGCGCGGTTTTAGTGTCCGCCGACGGTGTTGTTTTAGCAGAAGGTAAAAATAGCTTTTCTGTCGACAAAGGCCCCGGACATGCTGAGGCAAATCTGGCCCGTGATGCCGCGCGCCAGTTTGACATTGAAACGCTGCGTTCAGCCACACTGTATACATCGGTAGAGCCCTGTTCGATGTGCTCCGGCACCATCTACTGGGCCGAAATTGGCGCTGTCGTCTTTGGTATGACGGAAAAACGGCTGGGAGAGTTGACGGGGGATGATCCGGAGAACCCTACTCAGGACCTTGAATGTCGCACAATTTTTGCATCAGGGCAGCGCCCAGTTCGCGTGCGCGGCCCCTACCCCGAACTCGAAGCTGAGATCGCAGCGCAACACAAAAGCTTTTGGAAAACTGGCGCCGCATGATCGGGGCAGAACTGCATCTGACCGGGCAGCTTACGTCAGATACGATGCTGGCATGGATCTGCCACCGGGCGCGTTTGCTAGATTTGCGCGGATCAGTCGCCCCGCAAAAAGATCACAGTATAAAAGTGACGGTGATGGGGCCGGAAGCATTGATTGATGCAATGGAGGTTGCTTGTCTGTTGGGGCCCCAAGACGTTTGGGTTGCAGCCATCAACCGTACAGATATCCCGGTAGATCAACATACCAACGGCTTTGTCATCAACACGTCCAGATAGAATCTCTGTGTCGAGGCGCATAATTATTGTGCACTGTTCAAAATTACTCGTAGTATCGACCCCAAAGGGATTGTCGCTGCACGTTGGGTACGAATGATGTTGTGGCAACGGTGGGGGATATAAAGTGACGACACGTCCGGTCGGTTTATCGCGGGACTTGGCTATTAATCGCGCGATGCGAGCGCAAGTTGATGGCATTGATTGCGTGGTCTGGCGCAACAGCAAAGGGGCGTTGGCCGCGTGGAACAATCGCTGCCCACACCGAGGAATGCGGCTAAGCCATGGCTTTGTACGAGGCGACCGTCTCGCGTGTCTGTATCACGGATGGCAATATGACAGTGCGGGCCACTGTCGACACATGCCCGCACATCCTGATCTGGACCCACCAGAGACGATCAAGGCCGAAGTCTATTCCGTGGCAGAGGTGAACGGCGTCCTTTGGGTCAGCACATCAGGCCCTGCTGAGGCGCAGACCGACACCAGCTGCCACATACCTCTGCGGTCACTTACGATTGCCGCAGCTGTCGCGTCGATCAAAGCAAAAATGGCGAGACAAGCGACTGAAAAAGGGTTGATTGCCCTCTACAACCCCATCGCGCCGCATGAAACACTGGTGACAGTGCTTGCTTCGGCGGACACATCGCTTGATCAATTGCGCGCGCATTCGCGTTGGTGTGATGCCGTACGCAGAGATATCCTCTTCAAGACGGAGCAAGCTGCATGAGCCTAAAGTACGCGCAAAACGATTGGTACGCCGTAGCCTACACAGCAGACATGGGCAAAGACGTCACCCGCACCACAGCGTTATTGGGCACGCGACTTACGATTTCCGGACCGGCAAGCGATCCGATTGTATCGGACGACACGGGCAAGAAACTACCCACCCAAATCAAATATGACCACCTTTGGACAACCCTCAGCGATGCCCCACGCGCTCTTTTCGACATCGAAGAAGCGGCTGAGACAGACCGCCGATTTGTCCCTTGCGGGTGCGTGCGCGTGCGCTGTTCGCCGTTGCGCGCAGTCGAAAACTTTTTGGACATCGCGCATTTTCCCTATGTTCACACCAACATCCTGGGCGCAGAACCCCATACTGAAGTTGCCCCATACAAGGTCGAAATTCGCGAAGACGTAGACGAGGTTTGGGCCACTAAAATATCATTCTACCAACCTCAAGCGGCAAAAAGCGCCAGCGAAGGGATCAACACCCGCTACGAATACCGCGTCCCGGCACCGACCACGGCAATGCTGTACAAAACCTGCCCGCCCAAGCCGGACAAGATGGATGTCATCGCGATTTTTGTGCAACCCATTTCCGAAGAAATCTGCGATGTCTGGCCTTGGATGGCGCTTTATGACGATACCTCGGAATACGCAGAGCTGGTACAATTCCAACAAGAGATTTTCCTACAAGATCGGTCAATTCTGGAAAATCAGGTGCCCACGCGTTTGCCGCTGGACCCCAAAATGGAAATTCCCACGCGATCCGACCTGACATCGGTCGTCTACCGGCGTTGGTTGAAACAAAAGGGTGCGCATTATGGCGCGCAAACTTCGGCTGCATGACGTTCACACTGTATAACTACGTTCTATCTGGCAATTGCTACAAAGTCCGTCTGATGGCGGCTTTACTGGGTGTGTCCTATAAAACCGTGCCCATAGATTTCTATCCTGGCAAAGAGCACAAATCCGACGCGATGCTCGCGCTTAACCCCGCAGGCACCCTTCCTGTGCTGACAGCGGGCGAGATGGTGCTGACCGAATCCCAAGCCATGTTGTGCTGGATGGCACAGACCTTTGACGACACCGGCAAATGGTTGCCGTCAGAGGATCCGATGGTTTTGGCAGAAACAATGGAATGGCTTGGGTTTTCAAGCCGCCTGACGCAAAGCGCGGGTGCCGCACGTTTGCAGGCTATGCTTAACTGGCCCATTGACGGGGATGCCGCACGGCACGCTGCGGTGGCAGATTTGCAAGCACTGGAATTGCGACTGACCGACCGTGTTCTTGAAGGCAAATTATGGCTCGCCGCCGATCACCCAACAGTGGCAGATATCGCGTGCTTTCCCTACGCAGCCCTTAGCCCCGACGCAGGAATTGAGCATGATGACTACCCAGCGGTGCGCAACTGGCTTTATGCGGTGCGTGGACTGCAAGGTTTTGTTGCGATGCCGGGCATTCACTACCTGCACGAATTAAAAGATATCACAAATGACTGACCCGCTTTTGCGCCTTTCAGGGGTCATAAAAAGATACGGCGCAGTCACAGCTAATGACGCCGTTGATTTTACAGCAGAAGCCGGACGCATTCACGCTGTTCTGGGCGAAAATGGTGCGGGCAAATCAACCCTCATGAAAATCATCTACGGGGTCGTGCGCCCAGACGAAGGCCATTTGGAATGGGCGGGAAACCCCGTCGAAATCACATCGCCTGCTCAAGCGCGCCACCTTGGCATTGGTATGGTTTTTCAGCACTTTTCCTTGTTCGAGACGCTGACCGTCACTGAAAACATGTCTCTTGCGATCCCCGGCCCTTTGCCGGAGCTTGCTGCTCGTATTCGGGCGGCATCCATACAATTTGGACTAGATGTGGAACCTGACGCGCGCGTACACGATCTGACGGTAGGGGAACGTCAACGGATTGAGATTTTGCGTTGTATCTTGCAAGAACCCAAGCTGATCATTCTGGACGAACCCACGTCAGTTTTACCGCCGCAAGGCATCACCAAGTTGTTTGAAACTCTGCGCGTTTTGGCCGCTGAAGGAATTGGCGTAATCTTTATTTCGCACAAACTCGAAGAGATACGCGCGCTGTGTGATACCGCGACGATCATGCGCGGCGGCAAGGTTGTGGCCCGTGTCGATCCGCGACAAGAAACCGCCAAAAGCCTCACCCAATTGATGATCGGTCAAGAAATTGCGTTGCCCCAACGGACAGCTGCAAAAACAACCGGTGCAGAAGTGTTGACGGTTGCAGGTCTGAACTATCAGCCAGATACCCCCTATGCGCCGACGCTCAAAGACGTGTCCCTTTGCCTGCGCGCAGGGGATATTCTTGGCATCGCGGGCGTCTCGGGGAATGGCCAAGACGCGCTTACGCGTGCTTTGGCCGGGGAAATCCAAACAGATGCGACTGCTGTCACTTTAGAGGGCGCCCCGATTGGCCATTTGCGACCTGATCAACGGCGCAAACTGGGCTTGAATTTCATCCCCGAAGAACGCTTGGGGCGCGGGGCGGTACCGGGTCATTCCTTGTCGGAGAACACCGGGTTGACGATGCACCGTGCCGGGCTTTTAAACTGGGGCTTTTTACGGCTGGGGGCGCGACGTCAGCGTACTCAAGACACGATTTCTGCAATGGATGTGCGTGCCAGCGGCACCGAAGCCGCCGCACAGTCGCTATCTGGCGGGAATTTGCAGAAATTCATTGTGGGGCGGGAACTGGCGCTCAATCCTAAGGTTCTGATTGCCGCACAACCTACATGGGGCGTGGACGTTTCTGCGGCGGCGGCCATTCGGCAAAAATTCCTTGATCTGCGGGATGCGGGCGTTGCCTTGCTGATTGTATCTGAAGAACTTGAAGAGCTGATCGAGATTTGCGACCGCGTTCAGGTCATGTTCCGCGGGCAGCTTTCGCCTGCGGTTTCGGTACAGGATACTGATATCGAACATATCGGGCTTGCTATGGCGGGCAGCTTTGACGAATTGCAGGTGGCACATGCCTAGGTTCACCTTAGAAACCCGTACCGAATATACTGCAATGATATCCGTGCAAGTGGCCGTTCTGGCGCTGATCATGACGGCTCTGGGCGGTTCGGTGTTGTTCGCGATTTATGGTGTATCTCCCATCAAAGGGTTAGCAGCCGTGTTTTACGAGCCGTTGCAGACCACCTACGGCATTGGTGAAGTCCTATTGAAAATGGCGCCCCTGTTACTGATTGCCCAAGGGTTGGCGATCGGGTTTCGCGCCCAAGTGTGGAACATCGGAGCTGAAGGACAGTTAATTTTGGGCGCGATTGCCGCGTCTTGTTTGGCGATTTATTTTGAAGGGTCGCAATCTGTATTCCTGCTGCCGGCGATGATTATTGCGGGGATGCTTGCGGGTATGGGTTGGGCCGCGATTGCAGCGTTCTTAAAGACCAAGTTCAACGCCAATGAAATTCTAGTTACCTTCATGCTGACCAGCGTCGCGTTGCAACTTTTGTACTACCTGGTCACAGGACCTTTGCGGGACCCGATGGGATTTAACTTTCCACAGTCGATAAGCTTTGGTTTTAACGCGATGTTCCCCATTTTGATCCCTGGCACCCGCGCGAATGCATCGTTGCTCATGGGGCTTGTGGTCACAATCGCCGCCTATATTTTCGTGCGCTATAGCTTTGCGGGGTACAAATTATCTGTGGGCGGGCTTGCCCCGGGCGCTGCAACCTATGCCGGGTTTTCATCAAAAAAAGCGGTGTGGCTTGCGCTGCTGATTTCCGGCGGGGCTGCTGGCCTTGCGGGTGTGGGCGAAGTTTCGGGCCCTTTGGGCATGCTGCAACGTAACATCTCGCCGGGCTATGGCTACGCCGGGATTATCGTGGCGGTCTTGGGCGGGTTGCACCCGATTGGTATCCTTTTTGCTTCTGCCATAATGGCGCTGGTTTATGTCGGTGGTGATTTTGCGCTGCTGTCTGTTGGCGTGCCAGATGCCGTTACGGGAATTTTGCAAGGCATGTTGCTGATCTTTTACCTCGCAGCGTCGCTGTTGTTGACGCGCAGGATCAGATGGTCCGGAAAGGCAACTGCCTGATGGATGTGCTTATCTTTATGATCAGCGGGACGCTCGCTGCTGCAACGGCGCTGATTTTTGCAGCAATGGGCGAATTGGTGGCCGAGAAATCCGGGGTTCTAAACCTCGGGATCGAAGGGATGATGGCGACAGGGGCCGCGATGGGTTTTGTCGCAACCACATTGTCGGGATCTTACACCGTAGGCTTCATGGCGGGGGCCGTGTTGGGGTGTTTGCTGTCACTGGTGCATGCCACGCTCATTCTAGTTTTCCGCGCCAATCAAACCGCTTCGGGGTTGGCGATTGGAATTTTTGGGCTTGGGCTGTCATCTGCCATCGGAAAAAACTTTGAAAGCAGAACCCTACCCGGTCTGCCGGACCTGCCTTTGGGACCGCTCGCCGATATCCCACTGATTGGGCCGATGTTCTTTCAGCTGGATGTCATGGTTTATGTGTCGATGCTGATCATTCCCGCTACTTGGTACGTGTTGAACCGCACGCGTCTGGGTTTGACCATCCGCGCGGTCGGCGAAAGCCCTGAAAACGCACATGCGCTGGGTCTGAAGGTCCGCACGATCCGCGCCTGCTGCGTGGCATTTGGCGGGGCCATGGCCGGCATAGGCGGGGCCTATATGTCCATCGCTTACACCCCACTTTGGGCCGAAGGGATGATCGCCGGGCGCGGCTGGATTGTGGTGGCACTGACCGTGTTTGGCACATGGATGGTGCCGCGTGTGGCCTTTGGTGCCTATCTTTTCGGCTCAGTCTCACTGTTGGAGCTTTCAATTCAGGCTTTTGGTGCCAATGTGCCCAGTCAGTTGATGTCAGCCCTTCCTTATATCGTCACAATTGTCATGCTGGCTGCGATTTCGCGCAACGCCGCATTCATTCGACTGAACAGTCCCGCAAGTCTTGGGGCTGATCTGAAACTGCCATAACCAAAAGGGGGTACTTGTATGAAACACTTAAAATGGACACTCGCTGGCGCGCTTGCCGGGCTGTTGGCG
>JBGCDB010000019.1:0-103731 GCA_045104955.1 Roseobacter sp. | reverse complement strand
CGGATTGACACCGATTGGTATAACTTTGACGCGTTGAACATTCCCGGTCACCACCCCGCCCGCGCCGAAATGGATACGTTCTACATGGCGCGTGCCGAAGGGGATAATCGTCCGCCACATGTATTGCGCACCCATACAAGCCCCGTGCAAATCCGCACGATGGAGGCGCAAGGTGCACCGCTACGCATCATCTGCCCGGGTGGCGTCTACCGTGCCGATTACGACCAGACCCATACGCCGATGTTCCATCAGGTCGAAGGACTTGCGATTGACAAAGACATCTCCATGGCGAACCTGAAATGGGTGCTTGAGGAATTCTTTGCCGCCTTTTTCGAAGTGGACGGCATCAAGACGCGTTTTCGTGCGTCGCACTTTCCGTTTACGGAGCCTTCTGCCGAGGTGGATATCCAGTGCTCGTGGGTTGATGGGCAGTTGCGGATCGGTGAAGGTGACGGCTGGCTTGAGGTCTTGGGGTCCGGTATGGTGCATCCCAAGGTGTTGGCTGCGGGGGGCATTGACCCTGATGCGTGGCAAGGCTTTGCCTTTGGCATGGGGATCGACCGGATCGCGATGCTGAAATACGGTATTCCCGATTTGCGGGCGTTCTTTGACAGTGACCTGCGGTGGTTGCGGCACTACGGGTTTTCGAGCCTGGATCAGCCGACGCTTCACGGTGGGTTGAGCCGCTAGAGACGCATATGCTGCGCATCCTCATTGTTGATTCTGACACCGCAGAGTTAAACGCCCGCAGCATGGCGGTGGATGGGATGACGTGTGGGGTGAACTATGCTGCGGCGCTGCAGGCGTGTCGCGATGATTTGGAAATTTCCATCACGGCCCCCTATGCACAAGATCCGCTGCCTGATTTGGCCCGTTTCGACGGCGTGGTTTTTACCGGCTCTGGTGTGGAATGGTCCACGGATGATGCCCAAGCGCGCCCTTTGGTACAGGCGATGGAAAACGTATTTGCCGCGGGCTTGCCCACGTTGGGTTCGTGCAACGGCATGCAGTTGGCGGCGACCGTTTTAGGGGGCAGCAACCGCGCGTCGCCCAATGGGCGCGAAGACGGGCTGGCACGCGATATCAAACGGACCGAAGCGGGCGCGCGCCATCCGTTCTTGGCTGGGCGTGTGGATGGGTTTGCTGTCCCTTGTGTGCACCGCGACGAAGTCGCCAACCTACCTGCTGGTGCGGTGCTATTGGCCACCAATGATCACAGCGTTGTGCAAGCCTTTGGCTATGAACAGGGCGATGTGCGGTTCTGGGGGGTACAATATCATCCAGAATACAGCTTGCCCTTTATCGGGGCGCGCGTGCGTGCATGGCAGCGTTTGCCGGAAGACATCGCAGCCGATATCGAAAGTGCCGCGACGGATGCGGATGCGGCAGAACGGCTTGGTGTGCGCCATTCGGATATGCAGGCTGATGCGCGCCTAACCGAACTGCGCAACTGGCTGGCAAGCCTTGGCTAGGGTTGGCCGCCTTTTGCCACGATCTTGTGACGTGACGTGTGCAGTTTTTTCCGCCACGCTGCGGGACATGAAACGAATTTTCGTGTGTATGGCGATTGCGCTGAGCTGGGCGACTGGCGTTTGGGCTGCAGGGCCTGAGTGTGGTGTGGAAACGGCCTGCCCTTTGGGGGACCGCAGCTATCATGTGTTGGCACCGGATGATTGGGACGGGGTGACTGCCTTGCCGGTGATGTTGCATTTTCATGGCTGGATGCGGCAAGGGGCTTTGGTCGTTAATCACCAACGTATATCTGGCGCGACCCGTCGTCGCGGCGTTTTACTGGTGGCCCCTAATGGACAGCAGAAAACGTGGAACTTCTGGACAAACGAGACCCCGGACGTGGGCTTTGCTGCGCGTGTTTTGGAAGACGTAGCTGATACCTTTCCGATTGACCGCATGCGGGTCTATGTGTCCGGTTATTCTTATGGATCAGCCATGGCGTGGCGGTATGTATGCGAAAATGGGGACGGTGTCGCGGCTTTGTTGGCTGTTGCGGGCACATTGCGTCAAGACGAAGACTGCCCGCAAGCGCCCGCCGAGGTCCGCCATGTGCATGGATTGGCCGACCGCGTCATGGATTTTCCGATGGGCGCAAATGGCGACACCACCTATCCAGTGGCGCTGTGGCGCGATCTTTATGGGTGCGGGCAAGGCCAAGACGCGGGCGCATGGCAACAGCGCAGTTTTCTGATCTTTGCCCGTACCACATGGGATTGTGATGGGGGTCGTGTGTCGCTTGATCTGCACCCCGGTGGCCACTTTATTCCACACGGCTGGATCGCACGGCAGTTGGACGAGCTTTTGGGGCTGGCGCCGTCTTACCCATAGGGTGCACCTATGGGTTTTCCCCGGCGCGGCTTTGGGCTATCAGGGCGGCTGAATGACGTAGACTTGGTGATACCCCATGAAATTCACGCTCTCTTGGTTGAAAGACCATCTGGACACAACCGCGACGCTGGATGAAATCCTGTATGCGTTGACCGATCTCGGGCTTGAGGTGGAAGGCGTCGAAGACCGCGCTGCCAAGCTGCGGGACTTTACCATCGGCTACGTGAAGTCCGCGGAAAAGCATCCGGACGCGGACCGTTTGCGTGTCTGTCAGGTCGACACGGACGAAGGCATGAAACAGATCATCTGTGGTGCCCCGAATGCGCGTGAAGGCATCACCGTGGTTGTGGCCAAGCCGGGCGTTTACGTGCCTGGAATTGATACAACCATCGGCGTTGGCAAAATTCGTGGCATCGAGAGCTTTGGCATGATGGCATCAGAGCGTGAGATGGAACTGAGCGAAGAGCATGACGGCATCATCGAATTACCGTCGGGCGAGGTTGGTCAATCTTTTGTGGATTGGCTGGCAGAGCATGACCCGGCCAAGGTCGACCCGGTGATCGAGATTGCGATTACACCAAACCGCCCTGATGCACTGGGTGTGCGCGGTATTGCGCGTGATCTGGCGGCGCGCGGCCTTGGCAAGTTAAAGGTGCGCGACGTTGGTGCTGTCGAAGGTGTTTTTGCCTGTCCGGTTTCGGTCACCATCGAGGCCGATACATTGGATCAATGCCCGGTGTTCTATGGTCGCGTGATCCGTGGTGTTACGAATGGTCCAAGCCCGCAATGGCTGCAAGATGCGCTGCGGGCGATTGGCCTGCGCCCGATCTCGTTTCTGGTGGATGTGACGAACTTCTTTACCTATGACCGCAACCGACCGTTGCACGTTTTTGATGTGGATAAGATCGAAGGCGATACGCTGCGCGTGCACCGCGCACAGGGTGGTGAGACGATGATGGCGCTGGACGACAAGGAATATACCTTCAGCGAAGGCATGACCTTGATCTCAGACGCGAATGGTGTCGAAAGCATTGGCGGTGTGATGGGTGGTTTGGCATCCGGCTGTACGGCTGAGACAACGGCCGTTTTCATCGAAGCGGCTTACTTTGATCCGGTGCGTACAGCCTACACGGGCCGCGCGCTCAAGATCAATTCTGATGCGCGCTACCGTTTTGAGCGCGGCATTGACCCTGAATGGACGCCATATGGGATTGAGCACGCTACGCAGATGATCTTGGATCATGCGGGGGGGGAAGCATCCGAAGTGATTGTGGCGGGCAAAATCCCAGACACCAGCCGTGCCTATAAACTGGATGCCGCGCGGGTCCGGTCCTTGGTAGGCATGGACATTGCGGAAAGTGAACAGCGCCAGACGTTGACCGCCCTTGGCTTCCGGCTTGAAGGGAACATGGCGCATGTGCCCAGTTGGCGGCCTGATGTGCAGGGAGAGGCTGATTTGGTTGAAGAGGTCGCGCGCATTGCGTCTTTGACGCAGCTGAAAGGCATACCGTTGCCGCGTTTGACAGATGGCGTGCCCCGCCCGATTCTATCGCCAATCCAAAGGCGTGAAGCTATCGCGCGGCGCACATGCGCTGCACTGGGATACAATGAATGCGTCACCTACAGCTTCATTGATGCAGCATCCGCCACGCTTTTTGGTGGTGGAGACGATACGACGCGTCTTGAAAACCCGATCAGCAGCGACATGAGCCACATGAGGCCTGCGTTGCTGCCCGGCCTGCTGCAAGCGGCGGCACGCAATCAAGCCCGTGGGTTCAGCGATATGGCTCTTTTTGAGGTCGGTCCTGCCTTCAGCGGGGGTGAGCCGGGTGAACAGCATATGTTGGTCAGTGGCTTGCTGGTCGGTAAAACCGGTCCAAAGGACGTGCATGGGGCGTCGCGCGCTGTAGATGTGTTTGATGTCAAAGCTGACGCCGAGGCAATTTTGGCTGCCATGGGCGCGCCCGCACGGGTACAGATTTTGCGCGGGGCGGCCCCTTGGTGGCATCCGGGACGTCACGGCATGATCTGTCTTGGACCGAAAAAGGTTTTGGGCGTCTTTGGCGAAATCCACCCCAAGATACTGGCAGAAATGGATGTAAAAGGGCCTGCAATGGGCTTTACGCTTTGGCCGCAAGAGGTGCCATTGCCGCGTAAATCAGGTGCGACACGTGCCGCTTTGAACATCAGCGATTTACAAGCGGTGGAACGTGACTTTGCCTTTGTTGTCGACGCAGATGTTGATGCGTTGAAGCTGGTGAATGCGGCGCTGGGTGCAGATAAAACACTGATTGAGGATGTGCGTGTTTTCGACGAGTTCATAGGTGGGTCGTTGGGCGAGGGTAAAAAATCGCTCGCGTTGACGGTGCGTCTGCAACCGGTTGAAAGTACGCTGAAAGAAAAAGACATCGAAGCGGTCAGCGCCAAAGTCGTGGAAAAAGTAACCAAAGCCACAGGCGGCGTGCTGCGCGGTTAAGTGTGGGGCAAGACATTTGCCCGCACTGGACTAAATCTGATGATACGAGGGGGCCTGAGCGGTCGTCCAATAGTAATGGAGAAAGAACGGCATGACTTTGAAGGTATATCTGTCTGGCGAAATTCACACAGACTGGCGCGAACAGATCACGCAAGGGGCTAAAGGGTTGGATGTATCGTTTAACAGCCCGGTAACGGATCATGCGGCGAGTGATGATTGCGGGGTTGCGATCCTTGGGGAAGAGCCAAACAAGTATTGGCACGACCACAAAGGCGCGATGGTGAATGCCATTCGGACCCGCAAGGGAATTGCAGATGCTGATGTGGTCGTCGTGCGTTTTGGGGACCAGTACAAACAGTGGAACGCGGCTTTTGATGCCGGGTATGCGTCTGCTTTGGGCAAATCCGTGATCATTTTACATGGGCCAGACCATGCGCACGCGTTGAAAGAAGTGGATGCTGCTGCATTGGCGGTGGCGCAAGAGCCAAGCCAAGTTGTTGAGATCTTGCGCTATGTGTTGACCGGTCAGCTGCCGGGCTAGTTCACGGGGTGCAGACAAGCTGCACCTTACCCATTCTGCTTTAGAGAGCTTTGAAAGGTCGGGACATCCCCGCCTTTTTACGCATCATGCAGGGGTGCGTGGTGGGATTTGGCGGCCTTTGATCACAGCAGGGCGCGCCAGAAACCGTTCCCGGTAGGCCACAACATTGCTGAAACTTGAAAAACCGACGATCTCTTCTGCTTCGTAGAAGCCTAGAACTGCGAGCCAGGGACCGATCGCAATATCTGCGATTGAATACTGCCCGGCTATCCAATCTTTGCCGTCCAAAGCGGTATTCAAGACGCCAAGCAAGCGCTTCGTCTCGTTTATGTACCGCTGTTGGGGGCGTTTGTCTTCCCACTCGGAGCCTGCGAATTTGTAAAAGAACCCAAGCTGGCCAACCATGGGCCCTATACCGCCCATCTGAAACATCAACCACTGCGTGATGACTGCGCGATCTGCGGCGGTCTCTCCGATAAGCTTGCCGGTTTTTTCTGCCAAATACAGCAGGATCGCGCCACTTTCAAACAGGGCTAAGGGTGCGCCATCAGGGCCGTTTGGATCAATGATTGCGGGGATTTTATTGTTAGGGTTCAGCGCAAGAAAGGCCGCACTTTTTACATCTGCGTCAGAGAGTGTGACGGTATGTGCCTCGTAAGGGATTTCCATCTCTTCCAAGGCGATCGAGACTTTGACGCCATTTGGTGTCGGAAAAGAATAGAGCTGGAGGATACTGGGGTTTTTGGCAGGCCACCGGTCATTAATTGGGTGATTTTCAACGGTCGTCACGCGTGCTCTCCTTTAATTATGAGCAAAGAGTAGCCTAATTCCCCGTAAGTACAGGGTCGCCAGTGGTTAATTTTATGTTAACACGTGCACAGGTGGTCTGCGAGCGACCACATGACATGAGTGCGAGGATAACGAATGCTAGAAGAATTCAAAAACTTTATTGCCAAAGGTAACGTCATGGATATGGCGGTTGGCATCATCATTGGTGCGGCCTTTACCGCGATTGTAAGCTCTTTGGTTGCAGATCTGGTGAACCCCTTTATTGCGCTGTTCACGGGCGGCATGGACTTTTCCGGCTGGTTTTATGCGCTGGACGGCGAAACCTATGCATCTTTGGCAGCGGCCACCGACGCAGGTGCCCCTGTCTTTGCAATCGGCAATTTCATCATGGCCGTGATCAACTTTTTGATCATCGCTTTTGTGGTTTTCATGCTGGTTAAAATGGTTAACCGGGTGAAAGACGCATCTGCTGCCGAAGAAGAAGCGGTCGAAGAAGCACCAGCAGGTCCAACTGAGTTGGATGTACTGTTGGAAATTCGGGATCAACTGTCCAAACAGTCCTGATCTGAGTTGATCTTTCTAACACCAAAGGCGCGTTGAACTGACTTCAGCGCGCCTTTTTTGTGCCATCCCTTGTCGGTATCAGTTCAGTCTTTGATCAGAGTGAGGTCTGGAAATTTGGTACCATCTAACGAGTTAGATGTTTGTTTGATCCGCGCAGTTTTCAGTGCTTCTGCTATGATTGCATTGCGTTGTGCGGACTTAGTTGGGAAAAATACCGGCGCCTCCCCTTGGTCCATTGCAGCAAGGGCAGTTTCATACCAGTCCACGGATGCAGCTTCAGATCTGTCTGCACCAAAGCCAAATCGCAAATGGTGGCCAAGAATTTCTGCATAGGGTATTTTGCCGATTGCCATCAAAACAGTTGCGGCCCCTAATGCAATTTCTGCGTTGTCCTGACGGTACCCCGTACCAAGGCACAGTTCGCCGTAGCGCAAGGCTTTTTTGGTGTCATTTCCGAACATTTGTCCGACAATGCGATTGGCCGTGGCTTTGACGTGACGCGTGTTGTCTTTCGCAATGCGAGACGTGGCCTCGTTCAATGAACCTGCGATTTGGATGCATGCTTTGACAAGCTGTGCTTCTGAAATAGAGGCTCTTTCCAACAAGCTTTCGCTTTGAGTGATGGCATAGGTTCTCGCGTCGCAGAATTGTTCACCCAGAGCTTGGTTGGGGTCGTCAATCTTATTGATGGTCATCACGCCACCGTTTGCATCGGTCAGGCCGTCCACCAATTCACAGTAGATGGCCATGGATTCAAACCTGTCCGCTTCGCTAGCATTCAAGTCAGGAAATACGCTTTCCTTATCATTGATATCGGGCAGGCCGGCGAATTTTTCGTCCTGAGAGTTACCGACGGGCGGCACGGAACCGGATTTTTCCGCAGGCAGCTTGGCCTCGCGGAACTCATCCGCGTAATCAGGATCTGAAAAAGCTTTTAGCAAACCCTTGTTGCCTTCTTCCTGGACGATATCGGCATATTCTTTGCCTTCGCCCGCTGTGTCCCGTTTATACGCGTCAATTAGGTCTTGGCGCTGGGTCTGTGTGAGTTGGCCATTTGCGGTTTCGCCCATATAGGACTGATATTTGCTCATCGCGGCGCGCGATTTTCGCCCCAGCTGGCCGTCAACTGCTCCGGCATCAAAGCCAAAATGGTTCAGCGCCCGTTGAATGTCGCGGTTGCGCTGGCGCAGCGCATCAGGTTGCCGGTTCGAATTGCTGCCGGCAATTTGGTTACGTTTAGACGGTTTATCTGCTTGCTGGCCTGATGAGGTGCCACAGCCTACGATCGGTTTTGTTGAATTAAGGGAATCGCAAACACCGCCGCCGACCACGTCATCCAAGACGTTGAAAATCGTTTTTTTGTTTTTGCCGTCGTCAGCATTGGCATGCGACGCCACTAAAACGAGCGTTACTGTCAAAGCCGCTGAAATATGCGTTATGACTTTCATTTTGGACCCCGCTGGCAAATTCGGTTTTTCATCAATTATTTCTTGGTGCAGTTACAAATTGATGTCGCCAAAAATTTGTTCTCACCAAGCCGCTGCTACTGCAATTCCCTTAAGGAGCGCCCATGCAACGGCGATCTGAATTATTTTTTTAACTAGCTACCATTCAAGCTGATGCTGACGCCTATAAATCCAGCATACCTACCCGTGGCCTTTTTGGCCGTTGTTGGACCTTCGGTACGTAGACCTTAGACCGCCGGATATATGGTATGTATTCTGGCACGCCTCGTCTGGTGCCAGAATACTATGTTCAAAACTGCAGTATTAGTTGCCGCCCAAGTTCAGCGCAGGCAGTGCCAGGCCGCCTCCAGCTGCCTGTACCGGTGCAACGCCCCCTAATGGCGCATTGCTGATCGATGCTTTAATGATCGCGTTGCGCTCTTGCGTTTTGCTAGGGACAAATACGGGCTGTGCGCCTTGCTCCATCGACGTGATCGCGGTCTCGTACCATGTGTTAGACGCAGCAGGCGCCCGTGATGTGCCGAAACCCCAGCGCAGGTGGTGACCCATCACTTCGGCATATGGCATCTGGCCTGTTGCAAGCAGCACAGTCGCCCCACCCAACGCCATTTTCGCATCATCCTGACGATAGCCCAGACCAAGGCAAATTTGCCCGTAGCCTGCGGCGGTTGCCATATCATTGTTGAACAAGCCGTTCGCAATTTGCTGCGCCGAAGTGGCGACCGGCTTTACGTCTTGCGTGCCAATTTGTGAAATTGCTGGGGCCAAAGCATCCGCAATTTGGGAACAAGCAGTCGACACTTGATCTTCTGTCTGGCGCGCGTTCGCCAAAACCGCTTGGCTTTGCGTGATTGCGAAAGACCGCGCTTCGCAGAATTGCTCACCCAAGGCTTGCTCTGGATCGGTCACATTACTGGCCAGTACCACGCCTTGGTTCGCCTGCGTCATGCCGGACACCAGCTCACAGTGGCTTGCCATGGATGTTGGTGCTTGACCCAACGATAGATCAAGTGGCGCGAAACTTGTGGGAGGCTGTGGTGCTACGGCTGCGGCTGCACCTGCGCCGGCAACCTGCCCGCTACCACCAAAACCGTTATTCCCAAAACCGTTGTTCTGCAGACCGGCTTGTTGCACGCCGTTGTTTGCATTGTTCTGGTAGCGGTTTGCGTAATTCGGATCGTTGAACGCTTTCAACAGCCCCTTGGTGCCTTCGTTAGCGACGACTTCTGGATACGCAGCCCCGCCGCCGGCTTGCAGGCGTTGATGTGCACCGACAAGCTGCTGACGTTCGAAATCGTTCAACCGACCCGTGGGCTGGTAGCCCATATAAGACTGATAATTAGAAATTGCTGCGCGTGACCGTGGCCCAAGCGAGCCATCTACAGTGCCCACAGGAAAGCCAAAGCCGTTTAGCGCAGATTGCACTTCGCGGTTTTGTTGGCGCTGGTAATTGCTAACGCCGGAGCTTTGTGACCGTTGCTGCTTTTGCTTTTTCGCGTTTTGATTAAGCAAAGCACCAACAGCGGCGCCAGCGATAAACCCACCAAGAGTACTGTCCGCCATTGCAGCAGAAGAAGTAAAAATCATGGCTGCAGCCAGTGCTGCGGAAATACTTTTGCGCGTTTTCATCGCGAACCCCCAAAAAAAATAATCTTGTCAGCATTATTAAACCAGATTCGCGCCAAGCCTGCACTGGTTTTCTGGAAACCGCTTGGGATTGTGATGTTTCGGCGGGAGAAATTCCAATTTTTACGCAGACTTACAGACATGTGCAGCACGGTTGTTTTTTTGGCGTGTCTCGTGGCAAAAAACGGCGAAAAATATCATTTACGGCTAAGTTTGGGGTGGTCTTCGGGGCTTCATCATTGCGGGTTTCCGGATTTTATATGATTGTTTTCAGTGCGTTGCTTTGTTTTTTGGGCTTTACGCTGTTGCTGGAAGGGACCCATATTTGGCTAAGTCCATGATTGACGCAGATTTTTTTATGCCGTTATCTGGAGCGGTGGGGGTTTTGGAACAGGCACGCGTTGCAATATGCGTCGTTCTATTAATCGTGAATTGCACCCTCTATTACGCTTTCTTGCCTGTGTGGTGGGGCGGATTTTGATTTTAATGGGGCACAGTTACCGGTGCCATAGTTACCCGGAGCCACAATGGCTGAGCATTATTTGACGAAAACACGCATTGATTTGGGGCGCTGCATAGAGGTTTCCGGTGCACCAGCTGTTGAGCAGTATGATGCTTTCTTTGCACTTTTGTCGCAAAAGGCCGGGCCTGATGTTGCTAAGCTTTTTGCGGAACCTTTGGTCAGCAAGGGCAACGATCAAGCCGCGTCAACCGTATCTTGGTACAGTGATCGCGCGGGACAGGGTGTGGCGTTTGGCAAGCTTGATGCAGCTGGGCAAGCCGAAGTCAGCGCTGTTCTAAAGGCGCGACTGGCCGACGCGCAGGCACTTTTGGACGACTCCGAGGCCGGACCCTTGGTGGCGGCTGCTTTGCATATCGGAAGTGCCAGCGACATTTGGGCGGTTGATGGTCACCCTGTATTGATCAATTGGGGATTGATGCCAGAAGACGGCAGTGATGCCGCCACACGGGCGGCGCATTATGCGCGTACGCTGGGGATGCATTTGCCGATGGATGCCGCCCCTCCATTGTCAGAAAGTGAACAAGAAGACCGGCGCGCGACCAAAGCAGCAGCTGTAACTGCGGCCGCGACAGCAGCAACAGCCGCCGCTGCGGCGACAGCAGCAACGCAAGCCGCCGCCGCACCGTCGTCTGATGCAACATCCAGCAGCGGTATAGACGCTGCGGCTTCGGAAACTACGCCACCACCGCCCCCAGCTGAACCGCGCGGCCGTGTGCCTTTGCTGGCATGGTTGCCAATGGTGTTGTTGCTTTTGTTGTTTGGGGGCGTCTTGGCCTGGCTTTTAGTTCCGGGTAATCGGATCTTTGCCGATGATGGGCCGCAGCCGATTGTCGCTGATGAAGAAACGCTGCGCGCGTCGCGCGAGATAAACCGCGCGCTTGAACAGCGGCTTAACGATTTAAACGTGGCCCTTGAAGGCGCTGTGTGCCGCGCAGATGGCACCTTGCTGATGCCCGATGGCGTAACCATCGAAGGCCTGCTGCCGCCTGAAATGGACGGTGCCATCGACCAAGCCGGTCAGGTGACCAAAGCGGATAATACACCAGTTTTGCCACCGGACGCTGCGCGTGTTGCTGTGCCGCCCGCTGCGGGTGCAATTTCGGATACTGCCAGTTTGCTGCAGCACATTGACGACCGGACGGCCATGGTTTTGGTGGGCACTGCGCAAGGGACAGGCACAGGCACTGGATTTTTTGTAGCACCCGATTTGCTGGTTACAAATTATCATGTCATCGAAGGCGCAACATCAGAAAGTATCTACGTCACCAACAAGTCTATGGGGGGGCTGAAACGCGTTGAGCTTTTGAAATCTTTGGGCCCAATGCGTGAGGTCGGCGCGGATTTTGCTTTGTTGCGGGTCTTGGACGCGAACGAAGCGTTTTATACACTGCGCCAAAGCGATGCATCAATGCGCCTGCAGTCTGTAATTGCCGCTGGGTACCCCGGCGATGTCCTACGCACTGACAGCGAATTCCAAGCCCTTCGTGAAGGAAACATCGCGGCAGTGCCCGAACTGACGGTGACCGATGGCACGGTGAACACCGAACAGTCGTTGTCACCCA
Source organism: Roseobacter sp. (assembly GCA_045104955.1). Lineage (GTDB taxonomy): Bacteria > Pseudomonadota > Alphaproteobacteria > Rhodobacterales > Rhodobacteraceae > Roseobacter. The sequence continues at coordinate 91,844 of JBGCDB010000019.1, read as the reverse complement.
CGACAAATGCCGTTGTGCATTCTGCGCCTATCTCCAAGGGGAACTCTGGTGGGCCTTTGATCGATATGTGTGGCAGGCTAGTGGGGGTGAACACCTTTGTGGTTCAGGGGCCGATGCGGAACCTGAATTTTGCGCTGGCGACCAAGGATTTGTTGGCGTTTTTGCGAGGCACGCCTGCGGCGCCCGTTGTGTCGAAAGACGTGTGCGAGCCGATGGTCGCCCGTCCGGCGCCTGTGCCCTTGGCCATCAACCAGTAGTGGCCAGATCAGATGATTGAATCGTTCCTGACCAACACGTCCACCGAAGGGCTCAAGCCGCTGGGGACAGCGCCGCAGCGCTCGTTCGAACTGGTAAGCGACACTGTCCGGTCCAAGTTTGGCGAGGCGCATGCGGCGCTTTTTGCCGAACCCGTCGCGACGCAATACGGCGACCGGTTTGACTGGTATGCCACGGTCGAGGGCAAAGCCGTTCCAATCACCTCACTTGAAGATGACGCATCTGCGCGCGCGGTTCTGGATCAGCTTGTGGGTGACATTAAGGGCATGGCCGATGAGCTGCTGTCTTCAAAGCTTGCGGATGATCAGCGTCTGGGGGAGGCGTTGGCAAACGCGTTGGAAATCCCGGATGAAGATGCGGTTTTTGTCATAGAGCCAAAAGACGGTGGTGCGCCGCAACCTGTCTTGGTGAACTGGGCCTGGACAAGGGACGAGCAAGTCGCCGTGCGCGGTGTACTAACCGGCACCGATCAGCGCACACCGTCCAAACGGCCGGGCTATGTTGCACCTGTCGCGGCACCTGTTGCAGGCGCCGCCGCGGGGGCAGCCGCAGTTGCGGGTGTCAGTGCACTGTGGTGGTGGCTTGTCTGGCTGGGGTGGGCGTTGCTGGCCTTGCTGATTGCCGCTGTGGTGTATTTGCTGATTGAACCATGTGCGCTGCGCGTTTCTTGGTTGCCCAACACCTGCGAGCAGGTCGAAGTAATTCCCGACACTGTGCTAGAAGAACGCGGCATTCTGCGCGACCAAATTGCTTTGGTCGAAAAAGAGATCGGCATCAAAGACCGCTTGTGCCAACCAGATTTTGCCCAACTGCCCATTCCTGAGCCCGATGCGATCGTGCCGCCTGAAACCGGTGTGCAACCCAGCCTGCCTATCGACCCACAAGTGGACGAGCGTGCCGCCGCGGCGGGCGCTCAGCGCGGCGATCTGTCTTTCACGTTGATTTGGGAGGGGTCGGATGATCTGGATTTGCACACCACTTGCCCAACTGATGAAACGCTCTTTTTCTTGGATAAAGTGCGCTGCAATGGTGTGATGGATCTGGATATGAACGGATTTCAGGTCGTGCCTAACCCGGTTGAAAACACATTTTTCACCGATCCTTTGCCGGGCGATTACAAAATCCGCGTGCATATGTACCGCCCGCGCGATGGGGACGGGCCGCGGGCCTTTACCTTGCAGGTGCGCGAAGGCGACCGGGTGACCACACAAAAAGGTACGGTTTCGGCCACGGATCGAAACTGGCAATATACATACCGGTACGGGGGTAAGTGATGTTTGAAGAGCGTGTCGGACGGCTAAAGCAACTGGTAGATTTTGGCGAAGAGATCGCATTGGTGCCCTACAGTGGCGTCCAGGTGCTGGATTTCGGGTTCAACCTTGAGGCGCTTGACGTCAAAGGTACCAAGTTCATCGAACGGGTCACCCGCGAAGAAGACGGCGAGGTGGAGCGCACGCTGATCCCGCTGACAGGCAATGAAGAACGCGATATGCCCATTCTTGAGGCTAGTCTGGAAACAGACGATGCTTATGCGATCCGGCCCATTTCCGCGTTAGAGCCCTTTTTGGAAAAGTGGGTGCCAGTTCCGGTACTGCGGATGAAAAACCAGCGTGGACCCAGTGGCGAGGAACGCTTTGACCCCGGTCCTTCAAGCTGGGCGCGTATGCGTTTGGTTGAACTGGAAACCCCGGACCCTGAAACCGGGCACACCCACCGGGTGCAGCTGGCGCTTGATACCAACCTTATGGCTACAGGCCAGCCGGAACACTACATCGCGCCTGAGGTTGCCGATGCGGAAAAACCGCGCGACTTCCGGTTGGTGTCAGACCCGAACGATATGGATTGGTTTTTGCGGCGGCTCGAAGAGGCCGAAGACGGTAGCCTAATCGATTTGCAACTTTGGGTGTCGGATTGGCTCAAAGAGCTCTTCATGAGCTTCAAGCGCGCCGAACGCCCCGGTCGTCAAGTACTGGAAGAAAACCTGCCGCATCAGTTTGAACACTGGGCCCGCTATCTGGCCTATCTTAAACTGGTGCAAACGGCGGTAAAACCACCCAAGATGCGATTTGTGAACACCGTGGCGGAGCGTGACGCAGTGGCGCCTGTCTCCGTTGATCTGGTGCTTGATATCGGCAACAGCCGGACCTGTGGCATATTGATTGAGCAATTCGCAGGTGAAAGCCGGGTGGATTTGGCGCGGTCCTTCCCGCTGGAAATCCGCGATCTGTCGCGCCCTGAATTGATGTATTCTGGCCTGTTCGAAAGCCGGGTGGAATTCGCAGAGCTACGTTTTGGTGATGACCGCTATGCCAGCCGATCCGGGCGGCGCAACGGGTTTTTATGGCCCAGTTTCGTGCGTTTGGGCCCAGAAGCGGTGCGACTTGTGCAAGGCGAAGAAGGGACCGAGACGATCTCGGGCCTGTCGTCGCCCAAGCGGTATTTATGGGATGATGCGGCCGTGTCACAAGACTGGCGGTTTCACAATCATTTGGACCCTAACAACCTGCCTAAAGCGGTGCGCGCGGCGATGCGCCACCTCAACGAGGCGGGCGATGTGTTGGAACAGCTGCGTTATGACATAAAGAACGGGTTGCGCGGTGCAGGCACTGCGGCGATGACGCCTGCAATCCGTCCGCAGTTTTCGCGGTCTTCGCTTTTTGGGTTCATGCTGGCCGAAATCATTGCACATGCGCTTATTCAGGTGAATGACCCCGCGTCCCGGTCGCGGCGCGCGCAAAGCGATCTGCCGCGGCGGCTGAACCGGATTATTCTTAGTCTGCCCACGGCCACGTCTATTCAGGAACAAGCGATCATGCGGTCGCGCACGGCAGGCGCTTTGCAGCTTGTTTGGTCGATGCTGGGCATTGGCGAGGGCGATAGCTCTATTTCGCGCAGGCCCGAGTTGATGATCGAATGGGACGAGGCTAGCTGCACGCAGCTTGTGTATCTTTACAGTGAGCTGACGCAAAAATTCGAAGGCCGCATTGATACGTTTCTGGCGCTCAAGGGCAAAGAACGGCAGCTGGAAGGGCAAACGGCACCCGAATCCACGCTGCGGTTGGCCTGCATCGACATTGGCGGCGGCACGACGGATCTGATGATCACCACCTACAGGGGCGAGGCGAACCGAGTTTTGCATCCTGATCAAACCTTCCGAGAAGGCTTCCGCGTGGCGGGTGATGATCTGGTGCACCGGGTCGTCAGTGCCATCGTGATCCCGCGCTTGCAAGAAAGCATAGAAGAGGCCGGTGGCCGATACGTCGCTGAAAAAATGCGCGAGCTTTTTGGTGGCGATCGGGGTGGGCAAGACCAGCAAGCGGTGCAACGCAGACGGCAGTTTTCAATTCGTGTCCTGGTGCCCTTGGCTGAGGCGATCTTGTCAGTTTCTGAAGGTTCCGAAGAATTTGACCGCATTGACATCGCCCCAGCGGACATCTTGGGACTGGATGTTCCCAGTGAAGACGCCACCGAAGAAGAGATCGAAGACTACACCCCGCCCGAGGTTTTGCAGTATCTTGAACGCGCCGCCGCAGAGTGCGGGGCCGAGGGCTGGCATCTGACCGACATGACGCTGACCACATCACGCGAAGATGTTGATGCGATCTCGCGCGAGGTGTTCCAAAAAGTCCTGAGCAACATGTGCGAGGTGATCGACCATCTTGGTGTAGATATTGTTTTGTTGACTGGGCGGCCGTCCCGCCTGCCTGCTGTGCGCTCTATCATCGAAGAGATGATGGTCGTGGCACCGCATCGTTTGATCTCGATGCATAAATACAAAACGGGGCGGTGGTATCCGTTCCGTGACCCGATCACGCAGCGCATTGGTGATCCGAAATCGACCGTTGCCGTGGGGGGCATGCTGATTGCCCTATCTGAAAGCCGCATTCCGAACTTCAAAGTCACGACGGAAGCATTCCAGATGCGATCCACGGCGCGGTTCATCGGCGAGATGGACCGCAATGGGCAGATTGTGCGGGAACGGGTGCTCTTTTCCGACATTGATCTGGATAAAAAGGGCAAATCGGGCGACCAGATGCCGACGCTTCAGATGTTCTCGCCCGTGCATATCGGGTCGCGCCAGCTGGATCTGGAAAGGTGGACAACCACACCACTGTTCCGGCTGGATTTTGCGAATACCGGTGCCCAGCAGCGTCCGTCGCCTTTGCAGGTGACGTTGGAAAAAGACGACGGCGATGATGAGGAAGAGACAACATCGGTGGCCAAGCTGCGGCGCGAAAGCCTGCGCGAGGCTTTCCGCATCAGCGAGCTTTTGGATGGTGATGGCGATGACATGAAAGTCAGCGATCTGTCGCTCAAGTTGCAAACACTTGGATTTGATGATGATTATTGGATTGATACCGGGGTCTACAGAATATGATGCAGGTGAATATCGAATGGGGAACGGTGCATAACCATGTCTGAACAGAATGCTCTTGCGGATCGTTGTGTCGAAGTTTCGCGTCTGACGCGGGATGCGTTGGCGTGGGTCAACCATGATGAAAACGCCGACACTGTGGGTCCCAAACACAAAAGCCTGACCAAGCTGTTGCGTAAATCGGCCCGGCGGGCGGAACGCTTAGGCAAATCGGCGCGGACGAATATGTCTGTCAGCGTTTTTGGCCCCAGCCAAGCGGGTAAATCGTTTTTGGTGTCTGTGTTGGCGCGCCCTTCCGACGGGCGACTGACGGCAGATTTCAACGGCCCCGGTGGCAAGCTTGATTACATCAGTCAGGTGAACCCTGCGGGTGATGGCGAATCCACCGGTCTTGTAACACGTTTCACCATGACCAAAGCCGCGACGCCCGAAGGCTTTCCCATTCAGCTGAACCTGCTGTCTGAAGCAGATATCGCCCGCACGATCATCAACAGCTTTTACGAGGATGGCGATCAGTCCGAGCCACCGCTTGAGCCCGAAGATTTGGCCGCGCATTTTGCGGAGCATTCGGGCAAAGCAGGAGCGGGCGACGTGCCGGGCTTGTCGTTCGAAGAAGTCTATGAGATCGCAGAATACGTTGAAAACACATTTGGTAAAGTCGCCTATGCCAGCAACTTGCGCGGCTTTTGGGACGAAGCGGCCAGCCTTGCCCCGCGCATGTCCGTGGCTGATCGCGGCGCGTTCATGTCGATCCTTTGGGGTGGGTATCCTGCGCTGACCGATCTTTACATCAAGCTGTCGTCGGCCTTGACGCTGATTGACAACGCCGAAGAGGTTTATGCGCCTTTGGATGCGCTGCAGCCGCGGGAAAAGTCGATCATTGACGTGAACACCTTAAGCGGTCTGTTTCACCCTGACAGCGACGATATGCTGTCCATCCGCACGCCAGACGGTAAGGTCGCGCAAATCAAACGCGCGGTGGTGTGTGCCTTGGCGGCAGAGTTGGTTTTCCCGATGGAAGAGCAACCCTCTGATTTCTTTTCAGAAACGGATTTGCTGGATTTCCCCGGTGCGCGTAACCGGTTTGAACTGCCCCTGAGCAAGACGCTGGAAAAGCCCGAAGAGGGCGTGACCAATATGCTGTTGCGCGGCAAGGTTGCCTATCTGTTTGACCGTTATGTGGCCAATCAAGAGATTACCTCGATGCTGCTATGCGTGCCCGACAGCAATATGGAAACGCTGAGCCTGCCGGGCTTGGTTGAACAGTGGATCGACCTGACCCACGGGGCGACACCGGCAGAGCGCGCCAAAAGCGACTGTATCTTGTTCTTTGTGATGACCAAGTTTGACAAACACCTGATTGATACCGCTTCGGGCGCCGAGGTTTACGAACGGTTTGACCGGCGGATGGATGCATCGCTTATCAAAGGCTTTGGCAAAGTGGCGACGTCTTGGGTACATAAATGGACCAATTCCGCGCCTTTCCAAAACTGCTTTTGGCTGCGCAACCCCTACTACCCGATTGAGGCTTTCATTAAATACCAAGACGACCGCGAAGTTGAGATTTTGCCAGATAAAGTTGCGCGCGTGGCCGAGTTAAAAGCGGGCTGTTTGCAAGCGGAATCCGTGCAGAAGCACTTCAGAGACCCAGACCGCGCATGGGAAGCCGCACTTGGCCTCAATGATGGTGGTGTGAGCTATCTGGTGGACGAGTTGACCAAAGTCTGCAAACCGGAAAGCAAGATCGGCCAGATATCGGTGCAGCTAGATAAGATGACCCATGACATATTGGGTGAAGTGCGTGATCTTTATGTGTCGGACGATATTGCGACGCGGATCGACGAAAAACGCGAAGCAGCAGCTAAGATCATCGATTGCTTGGAATTGACGTTGCAAAGCCACCGGTTCGGGGCGTTTATCCATTCGCTTTGTGTAGACCAAGACGCGATTGAGGACCGTATTTCGCGGGTGCCCAGCTCTATTCGTATTAGTCAGGCCGTTGGTGCATCCAACGTCGAAGGCGGTGCTGCAGCGCCCGCCCGGCCCGGAGCGTCACGTCCCGGTCGCCCCGGCAGACCCAACCGACCCGGTGCGGCAGCAGCGGCCCCGGCGGCTGTTGAGACAAAACCCGATGAGACAGCAAAAAGCGCGAGCCTGATCCGCACGATGACCTCTGAAGAGTTTCAAGCCAATACTGCTGTTGATATCTGGATCGAACATCTCACAAGTCTGCGCGAAGACACAGACCGTTTGGCGGCCTTTAGCCTGACATCAGAAGCTGCAGCAGATTTGACCCGCGAATTGGTACATGGTTTCCGCCGCACGGATGTCGCGGGGGACATGAAAACCTTGCTCAAAGCCATTGACTATGGCCTGACCGTCGACAAGCAAGCCCCACCAGCGGCAATAGTCTGTGCCGAAGCGATCAACAAATTTGTCTACTCGTTGGGAGCCGAACGCCTTACGGACAAAGACCGTCCTGTTATTGATATTGGTGATGGCACAACCCGAATGGCGTTTGAGGCGCGCGTGACGTCCGACACCGCGTTCGATCTGCCACAAGAACAACGCGCAGCTGCCGAGGACGTATGGACCGATTGGGTTTACATGCTTGAGGCACTGTTTGTCGGGAATGCAAAAGATGGCGATTCAGGTGAAATCAACATCGAACAAAACATCGCAATCGGTAAGGTTGTTGGTGGCCTTGAAGGCGATCAGGCCGCGTAGGGGCGACATGAGTATGCAGGAGACGCGCAAGTGATTTCAATTCGTCCAGACCCGGCCCATCCACGCGGCGGCTATGCACAGCTGAGCCTGCCGGAGGATCAGATCGCGGGCGACCAGACGCAAGTGTCCGTGTTTGACAATTATTCTGAGCGGTATCTGGGGGACGCAGGCTGGCAGCCAACCAAAGTCTTGTTTGGGCCGTACACTGTGGACCGGTCGGGTGGGCAGGCACAGCTGGTGATCGGGCCAGAGATCGTCAACCAGATCGAGGAATACGCAAACGTTAAACTGATTGTGGGCGACAGCACCCAAGACATCAGTTGGCCTGACGAAATTGTACCCGCACCCGGAGCCGCTAAAATAGGCGGTATCATGGGTGCAAGTGTTCAGCAGGCGGTAGTGTCAGGGGCGTTAAAAGCAAAAATGCCCCAGCCTGAACCCGAGGCTCCAACCGAACCTGAGGTGATCACCGATCCTGCGCCCCTCCCGTTTGAGGAAGACGATGCCGATGTCGATCCGCCAAAGTCGGGCAAGACGGGTATGTTGGTTGGTCTGTTGGTCATGGTTCTATTGGCGGCAGGCGTGGCCTATTGGTTTTTGAATATGGACACGACCATACCCCCCGAACCTGTGGCCGCACCTATTGAACCGGTGGCCCCAGTCGTCCAAGCCGACCCATGTAGTATGGATGTTTTAGGGGGTCTTGATGGGTTTGCTGCACAGGCCGACGCCTTGCGAGGCTGCGGTGCAAGTGCATCGGCTGATGCGGCGCTGGGCCTGTTAGAACGGGCAGCGACGGCAGGCGACAGTGACGCGTTGCTTCTTTTTGGAACCATCTATGATGGGCAAGTAAGCGATAGCGTAATTGAGGATCAGATTGGTTTGACGTTTGGCGACAAGCCTGCGACGGCTGCCGAATATTACGCGCGCGCTTTTGCGGCAGGCTCGCAAGACGCAGCTGACCGGTTGGCGGAGCTTTGCGTGCGAATGGGCGACATGAATGATACGTTGGCGCAGGGCGCTGTTGCTGACTATTGCACGCAGTAAGGGGATGGAAATGTTTTTTCGCGCAGTGTTCACGACGGTTGCCGCACTGGCAGTCTGGACCACGTCTTTGGCCGCACAGCCACTGCTGGTCGACGGGACGAATACGATTTTCCAGCGCGTGCTTACGCGTCCAGCTGCAACATTGCATGGGGCGGCTGATGGCCCGGTTTTGGAGCAGATCCCAGCGTTCCAGCCCTATTACGTCTTTGCAAATGAAGGGGATTGGAAGCAAGTAGGCCCGTCTGCCAGTCGCGCGCCCACAGGATGGGTTAAGACTGACAGCGTCGTGGATTGGAAACAAAACATCGTCGGTGCTTTCACGAATGCGGCGGACCGCAAACGCCAGTTGATGTTCCAGTCCGAGGACGATTTGCGCTGGTTGTTAAACCACGAGGCCCTACCACAAGTCCAAGACCGCCTCCTTGCCGAAGCAACTGCTGGCATTTCGCAGGGCGACCGTGGCGTTGTGTCAGTTGAACCCGAAGAGTTCGTCAACATCCGCGAAGACCTCTACGTCATGCCCATCTTGGATTTTGTCGAAGACCTGCATCCGTTAAATTATGAAGATATTCTGTTGATGGAGGTCGCCTCGGTCCCGCTGCAAGTTGAAAACCAGATGCAGGGAAATGCAGATGCAGGCGAGGGCGGGTTTGATGTTGGCATTGTTTTTGTGCTTGATACGACCCAATCAATGGAGCCCTACATCGCGCGTACCCAACGGGTTTTGCAAAACACGGTTGAGCGGATAGCCGGTACGGAAATTGGCAAACTGGTGAACTTTGGGGCAATTGGCTTTCGCGACAACACTGACGCCGTGCCCGCGTTGGAATACCGTACGCGTATCCTTGCGGATGTAGTGCGCCGCAGCGATCAGGGCGAGGTGATCTCGGCCATTGCGAACACGCAGGTGGCGCGGGCGAACTCCCCAGGATTCAACGAAGACGCGCTTGCGGGCGTCGAAGACGCGATTGACAAAATTGACTGGCAACAAGTTGAAAGCGGCGATCCGATTGATGCGCGGTACATTATTCTGGTGACCGATGCGGGGCCGAAAGACCCGCGCGACCCTAACGCGCGTTCGCAGATAGGTGCTGCGGAATTGCAAGCCGACGCCGAAGGCAAAAACGTGGTCACGATGACGCTGCATTTGAAAACCCCCACGGGCGGGGATGCAAACCACGCCTATGCTGAAAGCAAATACCGCACGCTGTCGACCTTTGCAGGACGCGAATATTACTTTCCCATCGAAGGTGGATCGCCCGAAGCCTTCGAAGGTGTCGCCACCCGGTTGGTGACAGCCATCACGGATCATGTGCGCATTGCACAGGGCGAAAACTCTCTGCTCAGTGATGATGAGGCGGGCGAGGATTTGGTGGCCCTTGGGCGTGCGATGCGGTTGGCCTATCTGGGGTCGCAACGCGGCACGCAGGCCCCCGATGTGATCCGGGGATGGATCAGTGACAAAGCAGTGGAAGCGCCGCAATCCTTAGCGGTTGAGCCGCGCCTGCTGATCACCAAAAACGAAATGGCCACAATGGCTGAATTGCTAGATAATCTCGTACGCTTAGGCGAACAAAGCCAAGGCGGCGATGATGCCATGAGCTTCTTTGGGCAGGTGCGCGGCGTGATTGCGGATATGGCGACGAACCCAGATCGCCGCTTGAATACGAATGCTGATACGCTGGGCGGTGCGCTTGAATACCTTGAGCAACTGCCGTATCGCAGCCAGCTTTTGCAGATGACCGAAGACCGCTGGGCGCAAAGCGCGATGCTGCGCCGGTCCATCATTGACGGGATGCGGCAAAAGTTGACGCAATACCGCAAGTGGTTGTTTGACCCGCTGGTGTGGACGGCGTTGCATGAGGGGGCCTCGGATGGTGAACTGGTCTTTGCCATGCCATTCGATGTTCTGCCCTGAGGCTGCGCGATGGCCTATGCCCTGCACGTTGAAGATCTGACTGTTACCCTTGGCGATGCTGAACGGCAGTTCACCTTGCAAGCAGGGCGGTGGTCGATTGCAGCAGGCGAGGTCATCGGCTTGACGGGGCCTTCGGGTACCGGAAAAACGCTGCTGTTGGAGCTGTTGGGGATGCTGCGTGCGCCAGATGGCGGGCGCTATCGCGCGGATCCATTGGAGGATGCTTCAGAACCTACACAGGCGTTTGATGCCTTTTGGTCTGACAACCAAGCCATGGCAAAATGCGCGGCTGCCCGGGCCCGCTTTTTTGGATTTGTGCCGCAAGCCGGGGGTCTTTTGCCTTTTCTCACCGTGGCCGAAAACGTCCAGCTGAGCCAAAGGATCGCAAAGCGCCCCGATGCGGCGTGGCTAAAGGCGTTGCTGGGTGAATTGGGTTTGACGCAGATCGCGCATTTGCGTCCCGCCGCACTGTCGATTGGCCAGCGTCAACGGGTGGCAATAGCGCGCGCCCTGGCGCACCGCCCTTTTTGTGTGATCGCGGATGAACCAACCGCAGCGCTTGACCCCGAAAATGCCCAAACGGCGATGCGGCTGTTGATTGAGGCCGCGCAAGCCGGTGGAGCCGCCACCTTGTTGTCGAGCCATGATTATCCAACTTTGTCGCAGTTTCCGATGCGCCGCATGGGGCTACAGATTACCTCTGCATCGCACGATCCCCATGTTGTCAGTACCTTGGCACCACTGGAAAGCCAAAACGCACAAGGGGGCAGGTGATGTTGGTTTTGCGGCTCGCCTTAAAGGATTTGTTTTTCCAAAAGGTCCACCTGATCTGCAACATCGCGGTGCTCGCGGGTGTTTTGGTGCCTTTGCTGGTGCTCTTTGGCGTCAAAAACGGGGTGTATAACGCGTTGATTGGCGAATTGCTGAGCAACCCGAGGTCGGTGCAGATTGATACTTCTGGCAATTCGACATTCACCGTAGCTGATGCGGACGTTGTGCGTGGATGGTCAGATGCTGGATTTGTAACCCTCAAAACCCGAAGCCAGTTTGATTTTGTCAATGTGCGCTTAGAAGGGGGACGCCAAAAGCGGGACGCGATCTTGATCCCCAGCGGCGACGGTGATCCGAACTTACCACCGGGGGTGAGTTTGGCCTCGGGCACAGCGGCGGTCAGCGCGCAGCTTGCAAGCCAGCTTGAGATCACCACCGGCGACCGTATTGATGTGATCACCCAAGCCGAAGACCGCCCGCGCCAACTGCGGGTTCAGCTGGACGTTGTGGCGGTTTTGCCGCCGGGGCGGGCATCAGGCCGTGCTGTTTTGGCACAGATTGAGGTGCTCGATCTGGTTGAGGCCTTTTATGACGCCTATGCCCTTCCCGACTACGGGATTACCCAAGGCAAACCACTCGCTGAACGCGCCCCGGTGTTCGAGGGGATGCGCGTCTATGCTGCCTCGCTTGAAGCTTTGGCGCCGCTGCAAAACCAAATCGAAACCCATTTTGGTATTAGCACAGAGGCGCGCACAGCCGAGGTGCAACGCGTGTTAAACTTGGGCCGTAACCTCAATCTTGCGCTGCTGTTGACCGCGTCGGTGGCGAGCTTGGGACTTGCTGCGGCATTGGTGTTTGGTTTTTGGGGCGAGGTACAGCGTAAACGTCATGTTCTGGCGTCGCTGGCGTTGATGGGGTTGGGCGGGCAGCGGTTGTGGCTCTTTCCATTGATCCAAGCGCTGGTGTCTGCCGCGTTGGCGTTGGTGGTGTCCTTTGGCTTGCTGATCCTTGCAAGTGCCGCAGCGTCTCAAATGTTTGCCACTGGGCTTGCGGCAGGCGGGCTGGTTCAGATTACCTTTGGCCAGGCTTGGGCGATTATTGCATTGGTTATGGTCTTTGTGATGGCATCGTCCTTGTTCGCGGCGCGCGCGGCTTTGCGCATTGAACCTGCAACAGTCCTGCGGGAGGGGGCAACGTGAAACGATTAGCTTGGATCAGCATTTGTCTGGTTGTAGCAGGTAATGCCATAGCGCAAGACGTAGAAACGCCAGCGCCTTGGATTCCTGAATTGATCGATCCTGCCGGGGGCGCAGATTTGGTTTTGCCGTTGCCCTGTGGCGGCGGCATGGCGTTCCAACGTATTGGTGTGCCTGTTGATGTGTCCGACCCGATCGACGACCGCCCATTTCGCATCGGTCAGTCACAAGAGGCAACAGGTTTCTCTGATTACCTGACGCCTGCGTTCCTGCGTGGCGCGTTCACCACCGATGAAGGGTCGCATTTCTATATCGCGCGCTACGAGATGAATGTCGCACAATTCCGTGCGTTGACGGGCGAATGTAGCGCGCCTTTCACGCGCAAAGATCGCTTTGCGCAGGGTGATCTTAGCTGGTTTCAGGCAGTTGATCTGACGCGGGTTATGACCGAATGGTTGATGCAAAATGCGTCAGAGACCCTGCCCGCTGATGGCGCTCGTACGGGCTTTATTCGGCTGCCCACAGAAGTGGAATGGGAATACGCCACCCGTGGTGGGGCCAAGATTGATCCAACGTTGTTTCCGGGTCGGCGCTTCTTTGATGCGGGTTCTTTGGGCGACTATGCGCATTTTCAGGCTGCAGGGCAGGGGCGGGGCAAGTTGCGCCCTGTGGGGTTGCGCGCGCCCAACCCGGTCGGGCTGTTTGATGTCTACGGAAATGCAGAAGAGCTGATGCTCGAACCCTTTCGTCTGAATGCGGTAGGGCGCAGACATGGCCAAGCCGGTGGGATCGTGACACGGGGCGGATCAATCGATACCGGGCCAGACAACATCTACACTGCGCAACGGCGCGAATACCCGATGTTCAACCCGCGCACCGGCACAGCCCAAAAGGGTACGTTCTTTGGCCTGCGCCCGGTGATTGGTGCGCATATTGTTACGGACGCTGCCTATGATGATATCCGTGACGGGTGGCTGGCACAGGTCGAGGTGGACGATGCGTCGCAAAGCGAAGAGCCGCTGACTGCCCTTGCGGCCTTGCTGGAAGACGAAATTGACCCGCGTCGCAAACAAGCGCTGAGCGATTTGCAGCTTAGCTTTCGGGTTGCCCGTGAGGCGGCAGAAAGTTCCACCCGCCAGGCGGCGAAATCGACCCTGATCAGCGGTGCCGCCTTTGTTGAGACTCTGATCGAGGATAACCGCGCCATCCAGCAACTTGATTTGCGCATCCGGTCTTTGCGGGATCAGGCAGCGGTGGCGGTGGGCAACCAGCGCACGCAACTAATGAGCGCGTTTCGGGGCAGTCTTGAACGTCTTGGCCAATTGCGCGCAGGGCAAGCAACGTATCTATTGTCGTATCGGGCGGCGCTCGAAACTCTGACAGCGGACGTCGACAGCGAGCTGCTAGACAGCGCCTACCTGACGCTTTCGCAAGATTTGATCGAGGCAGAGCAAGAGGCGTTTTTAGAAATGCTGCGCCTGTTCTGGCGTGACTTGGATGACTACCGTGCAGAGCCGGACATGAGCCCGCAACGGCTTTTGTCGTTGGCAGTCGCACCCTAGCGCTTCAGTCGGTGGGTCTGCTTTTGCGTGTCGGCATTCTGTCGATCACAGGGGCCGCGTCATCGGCAATATCAAACCGCTGATCACCCGGGTCAATCGTAGCTGAGATGTAGGGCCTGCGCTGCTTGCCCCCCGGTTTGTTGGACGCCTCAACCAGGGTAAAGAGCGTCACAGGCTGGCCCGTGAAATCGGTAAATTGACCAACGGGGGCTTGCCCTTGGTTTGGGATTGCTTCCCAGTGGCGCAACATATCCAAAGGCTTAACCGGCTCTTTAAAAGCCAAAAGGAGCTCTCCAAAGAATTCTCCGTCGCGCGAAGGGTCGGTGATCTGGCTAAAGCGCGCATCGGGTATCAAGGCGCGCACCACCAAGTTCGCAGAGGCCTGAAATTGACCATGATCTGTCCCGATGAACAGGCCCCCCCCGGCCTCGCGCATGGCTTCGGCTTGATTGACCAACATGTTCGCGGACGATCCATTTGTTCCGGGCCATTTGGTACGCGATCTCACGTCTGAATTTCGGATCCCCAATGTCCCGTCCAGCATCAATGCCCGCCCAGTGTTTGTGTAAATCTGCTTAAAGGCTTCGAGATCGGCGCTATTGAACACGCGGTTGTTGTTGGCAGCTGTCACAATGATCATTTGATAAGGCGGTTGTGCAGCCACATGTTTCGCGAAGGCCCCGCGTTGTGGTTTGAATTCATAGTCAACGGCAAAGCGCGTCCCGCCTTGGTATGCGGTTAAATACTGCGCCATCCGTTGGCGATTTGCCGGTTTGTTGCGGCTTTCATTCAGGCTGACGTCCCACCACAATACCCGCATCGGTTCGGCGTGTACCGGACCGCCGGCCCATGCCGCGCTTAGGATCACCACACAGGCAATGACGCAGATAAAGAAGTGGTTGCGCATTAGTCAGTCCTGCTTTTGCGTGTTGGCATGGTATTTTTAACCGGTTCCGGATCGGAGTTGCTGTCAATTGCTGTACGCCCATCGCCGGGCGGAAAGCTGGCCGATATATAGGGTCTTTTCGCGCGTCCCCCCGGTTTATCTGACGTTTCAACCAACGCATAAAGCGTGACGGGCGCGCCGGTAAAGTCTGTGAACTGCCCCACGGGCGCTTCGGCTTGGCTTGGGATGGCTTCCCAGTGGCGCAGGATATCCAAAGGTTTGACGGGAACGGCGGTATTCAGCAGCACAGACCCTAAAAAATCGCCATCGCGTGATGGATTTGTTTGCCCACTAAATTGCGCGCTGGGTATCAGCGCCCTCAGCAATTGGTTTGCGCCTGCCTGAAATTCGCGATGATCTGTGCCAATTAAAACGCCGCCCCCCGCATCGGCGAGTGCCTTGATCTGGTTCATCAGTAACGCGGCCCCCGCGCCATTCGGTCCGGGAAAAGTTGTAGCGCGCGTGTTTCGCGAATTGCGTACCCAAAGTGTGCCATCAAGGATCAACGCCCGTTTGCCGCGCTGGTAGTGCGCGCGCAATGCGTCCAGATCCTGATTTGAAAAGTTGGCCGACGTGGTCGTTACATCCAGAACGATGATATCATACGCCGCTTCTGCCAAGGCAGGTGCCAAGGTATTCTTGCGGGTTGAATGCTTGAAGGTCGCGGCATAGGACCCACCGCCGTCAAAGGCAGCGATATAGTTTGCCATAGCTTCGCGGTCGCGGGCGTTTGTTGCACCAGAATAGGGCGGCGACCCATCCCACCACAAAATCCGCGTTTGTTGCGCTGCAGCCTGTTCCACCCAGATCAGAACAGCATACAGAGCTAAAATGACTGTTAAATATTTACGCATCCGGAAAAATCCGCTTATGTATATGTAGTTAGAATGACCTGTGATCTGGCATTTGTCCAATCTGTTTGTTGGATTGCATAAGGCGCATTCTAAAGCTGTGAAAGGCATGTGATGACACGAATGCTCAAAGTCTTGTCTGTTGTTGGGGCTGTCGTACTGGTAGGGGCCAGTGGTGCTGCGGCTTATGCTGCGTTGCAGGGCTGTGCGGTCCGTCTTGGGTTTTTGTCACATTTGAATGGGTGCCCGACGCAAGCGGAACTAGCGCTTGAGGCCGAGCTTGCCGCCCTTGACGCTGCGCGTGCGCAGTTGCGGTCCAATATTTTGGCGAATGAGCGCATTTTGGCCGCGCGCCAGTGTGAGGCCGTGCCGCCCTCTGCCACCGCACCGATCACGCAGTCGCAACTGCAAGAGGCCGACCTGACCGCATTATATGGGTGTTGGTCGCTTGGCAGCAGCTATCAGACGCGCGATGTAGATTCCGGGCAGGTGATATCCTACCCGACATGGCGGATGTGTTTTGACACCCAAGGACGGGGCAAACAGATCATGCAAGGCGACGACGGATCAACGTGCGAGGGGCCCGTGCAGGCCCGTATCGAAAGTCCCGAACGGCTGATCCTTGGGGAAGGCGGCAATCTTGAATGCAGCGACGGTGGTTATATTCACCGACGCGACATTGCTTGTGCGGCTGGGGATGCAGGCGGCGTAACCTGTGCCACGCTGCAGCCCGAAACCGAAGGCCAGGCGGACGTGCCCTTTTCGCGCTGGCAATAGCTATTGTTTGACCGCAACCGTCGGCGACACCACGTCTAACCCAAGTGCTTTGCCGACGGCGTAGTAGGTCAGTTGCCCCGCATGCACATTTAGCCCGTTCATCAGGTGTGGATCATCAATGCACGCCTGCCGCCAGCCCTTGTCGGCAAGTGCAAGCATATAAGGCATGGTCGCGTTGCCCAAAGCGATCGTCGAGGTGCGCGCGACAGCGCCCGGCATATTTGCCACGCAATAGTGCATCACGCCGTCCACCTCATAAATGGGATCTTCGTGGGTGGTCGCTTTGGATGTCTCAAAACAGCCGCCTTGATCGATGGCCACATCCACGAGCGCAGCACCCGGTTTGAGCATGGACAATTGCGCCCGACTGATCAGTTTTGGGGCTTCTGCACCGGGGATCAACACCGCGCCGATAATCATATCTGCTGCCTGCGCCAGTTCGATTGTATTGCCGGCGGAGGCGTATGACGTCTTGAAGGTCGTGCCAAACACGTCATCCAGATACCGTAACCGGGCCAAGGACCGATCCAGTACGGTGACATCTGCGCCCATGCCGGCGGCGATTTTGGCTGCATGTGTGCCCACCACGCCACCACCGATGACAACAACACGGGCAGGCCCGACACCGGGGACACCGCCCATCAATACGCCACGCCCGCCGTTGGCTTTCTGCAAGGTCCAGGCACCGACCTGAGGTGCCAAGCGCCCGGCAACTTCGGACATAGGTGCCAAAAGGGGTAATCCTCCTCGGTCGTCGGTTACCGTTTCATAGGCAATGCACGTGGCCCCCGAAGCGATCAGATCATGGGTTTGTGCAGGATCTGGGGCGAGATGCAGATACGTGAACAACACCTGACCTTCGCGCAGCATTTTGCGTTCAACAGCCTGTGGTTCTTTGACTTTTACGATCATGTCGGCTGCTGCAAAAACCTCTGCGGCTGTCTGCGCGATCTGAGCACCTGCCGCTGTATAGTCTGCATCTTCAAAACCAGCGCCTGAACCGGCCGTGGTTTCTACAATTACCGAATGTCCGTGTGTTACGGCTTCGGCCGCTGCGTTTGGGGTCATGCCGACGCGAAATTCTTGGGGTTTGATCTCTTTTGGGCAACCGATGATCATTGTGGTTTCCTCCTATGCCGCTTGTCTTACAAAGTGATACGCCGCTTTAATCGCAATTTGACACGTAATATGAGGCGCTTAGGGGTATGATTTTGAAAGAAATCTGCGTAATTAGACGAATGTATGCAAGAAAGCGCGAAGTATGAGCCTGGATAAAACAGATAAACGCATTCTAAGCGCGCTGCAGCGCAAAGGGCGGATTTCGAACGCTGACCTTAGTGAGGCGGTAAATCTTTCCCCCTCTGCCTGTCACCGTCGCGTGCAACGTTTGGAGCAAGAGAAATACATCCGAGATTACGTAGCACTGTTAGACGCGCGAAAAATGGGTGTGCCCACAACGGTGTTTGTTGAGATCACCTTACAAGGTCAAGCCGATGAGGTGTTGGACGCGTTTGAAAAGGCGGTTGCGCGGATTCCGGATGTGCTGGAATGCCATTTGATGGCGGGGTCTGCGGACTATTTGCTGAAAGTGGTTGCCGAAAACACAGAAGACTTTGCGCGCATCCATCGTCAATACCTAGCGAGACTGCCCGGTGTTGGTCAAATGCAATCAAGCTTTGCCCTGAGGACGGTTTTTAAAACTACAGCTTTGCCAGTGACATAAACGGGCCGGTGACGTAATCGCGCGCCATTGTTCAGTTTTCGGCAACAGATTGTCGTTAACTATCAATAACATTTAAATTGATTAAACGTGTCGTAAAAACTAAATCCTGTGCCCGATATTATATTTTTGGTGAGTGATATGTTTACAAAGATGTTTGCCGCAGCGGCGCTGCTCGCACTGACAGTGTCTTCGGCGCAAGGTAGCACAATTTTAAACGCAGTTGTGTTTGACGCGAACGACTACAACCTCAATTTTGGTGAATCGCCAAACGTCGGTGAAGACTTCGAAACACTTGGTTCGAATTTGGGCGAAGGCGAAGTTGGCGCCGACTTTGCGACAGCAGTTGGTACTTTCAATACCCTTGGCGGCGTAGGCAGCGGGGGCACTGTTACTAAGCTGTCTGGGAACACCGGTTCCATGCTGGCACTGCGCGATGCGAATGTTTTTGGTCGCACGAACAATGCGCCATTGGATGGCCACTGGTTCTTAGATACGAACGACACCTTCGGGATGCAGTGGGACGTGAACATCAGCGACCAAGCATTTAACCAAGTGTCCTTTGTTATTCAGGATTTTAGTGACACGGGCGCCTTTGTGCGGATCACTGCCGGAGGCGAAGAGTTAGAACTGCGTACAGGCAAAAAATTGAGCGATGGCGCTGCGAAAGTCATCGTGATTGATTTCGGTCAGGAAATGACAGACGCAACGATCATTCTGGGCAACTACACAACAATTGGTGGTGAGGTGTTCAAGAACAATGACGGTTTTTCAATTGATGGCCTGCAGGTCCGCATGAGCGCTGTACCTTTGCCTATGCCGATTTTGATGCTGGGCACTGCCATCGCAGGTCTGGGTGTTATCCGCCGCCGCAAAGCGCGCACAGCCTGAAGCATCAACTCACGTGAAATGATAGTCCAGAACCGTCGCACAATGTGTGGCGGTTTTTGGGTTTGAACCAGAGCATTTTTTGGCTGGTGCAGGGATTATCCATGCGCTTGTCTCTTTTTGCGGGGCTTACCCGTCTTTTGTAGTTGCAAGAACAGCGTGCCAGACCGAAACCCGCCCTTGATCAAATGACCTGGCTTTCGCACTTCTGGAAATTCACGCGTCCAGTCCCTGAACCGGTCATTCGTGACAATCCGCGCATTGTAGTCACGCGCTGCTGTCAAGATGGCGGGGTCTGCTGGGGTCCCTTTCGGGACCACCATAACGTGGCTTTCCGGTAGTCCGAGTGCTTTACTCAGCGCGCCGTCATGCTGGTATTTCCCAACCAGCAGATAACCTGCATTGGCATCAAACATGACACTGGGCGTAAAATCGTGCGCGATCAGATGATCAACAACGCGGCGGACGGTTGCTATTTTGGGCTTGCCACCATCCCAATGCATGACATTCGAGCCATCAATGATTGCCCATTTTCCTTGTTTTGGCGGGATGAATTTCCGTCGCTTTGGGAAAAGCCCGCGTAACATTGTCCAAAAGAACAATGCCAGCAAACCGACCCCGAGCAGCTGCGCAAAAATGAATTGATCATCTAACGTCAAAACGGTCGCTTTCTTAGGGCAGCATACGGCGTAAAAAAAGCCCTGATTCAGAGCAAGATTGTTCTAAAGTCGGGCTTTTTCATGACGTCCTATTCAGCGTTGGACCGGATTAGGTATTCACGCAATCAGACCGGGCCATTTCGCATCAGCCGCCGCAATGCGTCCGGGGATGTCCTTTTCCCATTTGCGCTGGATACGGCGTGAATAATTTAAATACAGTTTGCCATCCACGATCTTCCATGCATGCGGTACAGTTGATGCTGTGTATCCTTCACTCACCGCATAGGCGCAGTAGCCGCCGTATTGAGGGGCATAGGCCTCTGGGTTGGCGGCGAAAGTGTCGCGGTTTTCCTCATTTTGGAAACGCCATGCCGTACCCATCCATTTGTGCACATATTTCTTGGACCCTTTGGCCGGGGCTCCATCTTGGAAATACGATAGAGGGTCTGTGCCATCAATCGCGATGCCGTTCTCGGAATAAATTGGCGCAGTGGCAGCTTGGGCGGCCAAAGGCAGCAGGGCCACCAACGGGGTCGCGGCAGTTCCAATCAGCAAAGTTCGTCTTGTCAGTTGCATTGTTGTCTCCTGTGTCACGGCATTCAGTAAACGGAACATAGGTGAAAGCGGGTTTTGGCTACAGGGGTGTCACTCAAACGTTATAAGGATGTCATCGCGCGGGGGCACAAAAAGAAAAACCCCCGCAGACGCTATGCTGCGGGGGTTCCTCAATTTCTCAGCCGTGCGGCGGTATGCTTACAGCATCCCTTCGCGTTGGGCTTTCTTACGTGCCAATTTACGGGCACGGCGGATCGCTTCAGCTTTCTCGCGTGCTTTTTTTTCGGACGGTTTCTCGAAATGTTGCTTGAGCTTCATTTCGCGGAAGACGCCTTCACGCTGTAGCTTTTTCTTCAGAGCCCGAAGGGCCTGATCGACGTTGTTGTCGCGAACACTAACCTGCATGTGGTTTTCACCACCTTTCTAAGTTGAGTTGCAAGGATTTGCAGGAAGTTGGCGTATAGCAAGCACGCCCTATCTTGTCTAGAGTGTTGAGAGCCAAGGAGCCAAACGATGACTGTCCCTTATGAAACTGCGAAAAACGATCTTTTGCAGGCCGCATTGATGCATGTAGCTTTTGATGGCTGGTCTGAAGCCACCTTCCAAGCTGCGATTCGGGATGCCGAAATCGCTCCAACGGTAGCCCGTGCAGTGTGTCCCCGCGGGGCTGTCGATTTGGCCGTTGCCTTTCACAAAGCGGGCGACGACGCGATGCTTGCGCGTCTAAAGACCGCTGATCTGAGCCAGATGAAGTTTCGTGACAAGATTGCCACCGCCGTGCGGTTCCGGTTGGAGGTCGTCGAAGACAAAGAGGCCGTGCGCCGTGGGACGACGTTGTTTGCTTTGCCAATGTATGCAGCGGATGGTGCCAAACTGATCTGGGGCACCTGCGACGAGATTTGGACCGCCTTGGGTGACACCTCAGATGATGTGAACTGGTACACGAAACGCGCCACACTATCTGGCGTTTACTCGGCGACGGTTTTGTATTGGTTGGGCGATGACAGTCCTGACTATACAGCGACGTGGGATTTTCTGGATCGCCGGATAGAGGACGTAATGCGGATCGAAAAGCTGAAAGCGCAAGCCCGTAACAGCCCAACAATCAGCCGATTGATGACGGGGCCTAACTGGGTGCTCAGCAAGATCAAAGCGCCTGCGAAGTTTCCAAAGATGGATTTGCCCGGCAGTTGGACAGCCCCCAGAGAGTGATGCATTGCGCTGCCTCCTGCCTTGGGTATTGTGGCAGCCGAAACACAATGCAGGACCTCACAAATGACCGAAACGATGCGCGCAGTCGAGATTACTCAAGCCGGTGGGCCTGATGTCTTGCGACTGACAGAACGGCCGATCCCCGAGGCGGGGCATGGGCAAGTGGTGATCAAGGTCGCATGGGCAGGGGTTAATCGCCCCGACGCGCTGCAACGCGCGGGGCTTTACGCGCCGCCCCCCACCGCCAGTGATCTGCCGGGTTTGGAGGCTTCGGGCGAGGTGGTCGCGATTGGCGCCGGTGTGCAAGGCGTCAAAGTGGGTGATCTGGTCTGCGCCCTTTTACCGGGCGGGGGGTATGCAGAATACGTGGCAACGCCTGCAGCCCACTGCCTGCCGATCCCGGATAAGATGGGCCTGCGCGAGGCCGCCTGCCTGCCAGAAACCTATTTCACCGTTTGGTCTAATGTGTTCGGACGCGGTGGCCTAAAGGCGGGCGAACGCTTTTTGGTGCATGGCGGATCATCGGGTATTGGCACAACCGCTATTCAACTTGCAAAGTCTATCGGAGCGCGCGTGTTCACAACGGCGGGTTCGGATGAAAAATGCGCGGCTTGCACAAAACTAGGTGCAGAGCATGCTATCAACTATAAAACCGACGATTTTGTCAGCGTCATGCGGGCGGCGGGTGGCGCGAACCTAATCCTTGATATGGTTGGGGGTGATTATATACCGCGCAACCTCAAGGCCTTGGCTGATGACGGACGCTTGGTACAGATTGCCTTTTTGGGGGGCTCTAAGGTCGACGTGAATTTTGCAACACTGATGACGCGGCGTTTGACGATGACGGGCAGCACTTTGCGCCCGCAGTCTGATCTGGCCAAGGCACGCATTGCACAGGATTTGCTAGAAGCTGTGTGGCCGCTTTTGTCTGCGGGGCGGATTGGCCCTGTCATGGACCAGGAATTCGATTTGGCAGATGCCGCACAAGCACATGCGCGGATGGAAAGCTCGGGTCATATCGGAAAAATTGTACTGAAAGTCGCCTGAACGCAGTGGCCACTTTTGTCTGACAAGCTATCCTTTGGGAGGCAGATACAAAGGAATTCCGGAATGGCGCAGACAGTTATCATTGAACAAGCAGGGGGTGCAGACGCGCTGAAAGTGGTGGACCGCGAGGTCGGCGCCCCGGGCCCCGGCGAAGTGCGCATCCAGCACAAAGCTTGCGGTTTGAACTTTATCGATGTGTATCAGCGCATGGGAATGTATCCGCTGGAATTGCCGCATGCGCTGGGCATGGAAGCCGCTGGCGTAATCGAAGCGGTAGGCGAAGGCGTGACCCACCTAAAACCGGGTGACCGTGCGGCCTATGCGGCGGCCCCTCCCGGTGCGTATACGCAAGCCCGCGTGATGCCCGCGGCCCAAGTCTGCCCCTTGCCGGATGATATTTCATTCGATGAAGGGGCTGCGATGATGCTCAAGGGGCTGACAGTGCAATATCTATTCCACCGCACAACACCGTTGCACAAAGGCGATACGGTCTTGTTTCATGCTGCTGCCGGTGGTGTGGGTCTGATTGCCTGCCAATGGGCACGGTCCGAAGGCATCACGTTGATCGGCACGGCGGGGACTGATGAAAAATGCCAATTGGCGCTGGATCATGGAGCTGCACATTGCATCAACTATCGAACTGAGGATTTCGCCGCTCGTGTACAAGAGTTGACTGGTGGCAAGGGTGTTGACGTGGTCATGGACGCGGTGGGTGCAGATACGTTTGAAGGCTCTCTGGATAGCCTTAAGCCTTTGGGGATGATGATTTCTTTTGGGAATGCGTCTGGGGTTGTGCCGCCGTTCTCGGTGGGTTTGTTGGGGCAGAAAGGGTCGCTGAAAATTACGCGACCAACACTGTTCACACATATCGCCCTACATGAGACATGCCAGGAAATGGCGCGACACCTCTTTGACAAAGTTTCAAGCGGGGCGGTTAAAATCCGCATCGACCAACGGTTTGCCTTGGCGGATGTCGCTGCCGCCCATGAGGCGTTGGAAGCGCGCAAGACTACCGGGTGTACGCTGCTGACCGTGTGACTATCGCACCGGCGTAAACAGGGCTGTTGGCATTTGACAATCCCTCAAAACATCCGCGCCACAGCGGATGGGCTCCAGCGATTTGCTCAGGCAAATACGGGCTTCTTGGATGTGGCCAGCTTTGCAGGTGATTGTGATTTGGTCGGCGGCAAGCGTGGGATTGTCTTGCAAAAACGCGCCCTCGATCACCTTTGGGGCAATCTTTACTGTATTGGTCAGCCGCCTCAGGACGTTTGGCCTGTCTACGGTCAAATAAGCTTCACGTGATAGCGCGTAATAGTCCGCGGCGGATAATCCCGTGCAGGTACCGTGTTTTTTCCACTGGTGCCACGCAAGACCCGATGTTCCCATGATATCGGCCATCTTGCTGGTCATCCGACGCGAAGGCGCTTTTGCAATCGTCTTGCAAAACTCGGGGTAGCCACGGTCGTATTGCGGCCAAAGCCCGTGCAGGATCCAGCCATGATCATGGCGCGCATCGCATTGATCAGAATTACGCGCGTCGCCTTCGATGGCGCACCAATTGGGCGACCAGCTTAGCGCCATGACGTAGTAGTCAAACGTACCCGCCACATTACTTTGGGCGTGTAGAGGCAGGGCGGACAATATCCAAAACATCAACCAGCGCATTGGGGCTTTCCTTATTTGTCTGGCGCGATTATACAGCCGCCAAGTTCCCCCACAATGGAAACCGTCCCAAACCACCGGGACCGCCCTTCAAGGCGATCCAAAAGGCGTGGGGCAAGAGGATTGGATTAGGAGCACTGCAATGGCAAAACCGATTATGGCCAAAGCCACCGCCGTTTGGCTGGTAGATAATACAACAATCAGCTTCAAACAGATTGCTGATTTCGTTGGCATGCACGAACTTGAAGTGCAGGGCATCGCGGATGGTGATGTGGCTCAGGGAGTGAAAGGGTTTGACCCGATTGCCAATAACCAGCTGACGCAAGACGAGATCGACGCGGCTCAAGCGAGCCCCTTGCATAAGCTACAGCTCAAGTTCAACGCAGCAGCCCAAGGCGAAGAAAAACGCCGCGGTCCGCGTTATACGCCGTTGTCCAAGCGCCAAGATCGGCCCGCGTCCATCCTTTGGCTGGTGAAATTCCACCCAGAGCTGTCAGATGGTCAGATCAGCAAGCTTGTCGGCACAACCAAACCCACCATCCAAGCCATCCGCGAACGGACGCACTGGAACATCGCCAACATTCAACCGATTGACCCGGTTGCTTTGGGCTTGTGCAAACAGTCTGAATTGGACGCCGCGGTTCAAAAAGCGGCCGCCAAGAAAGCCGCTGACGCCCCAGTCATGAGTGATGACGAACGCCGCAAACTGGTCAGTACCGAACAAAGCCTTGGTATGGACGCTGAACCCAAGATCCCGACAGCGATTGAAGGATTGGAAACCTTTACCTTGTCTGGTGAAGCCACAGATGAGGAAGAGCAAGAAAACGCAGGCGATTTTTCGGATGCGGACAGCTTTTTCAATTTGCCTGACGGTGTGCATGATGGCGATGAAGAAGAAGATACAGACAGCACGCGCTGATCAGAGATTCTGCGTTTTACAATTAAATGCCTCGGTGGGAATGCACCGAGGCATTTTTTATTGCGTCGCTGACAGTGGTTTCCCAAGGCTATGACGTCAACGCAGTGACCGTTTCACAAGTGCTTCTGATCTAAATTGTCTTACCCACACATATGGAACGATGGTAGCGTCTTTTAAAACGACTTTAGGGGTCTGCTCTATGGGTCGGGCCACAAAGACCTCTGTTCTGGCACCCTCTCTGCTGCGGATTTTACAGGCTTTCAACTGATTGATGAAGATGTGTTGTTATTCACAACCCCGTTGCGTTGCCAAACAGCTGGTCGTGCAGGCCGGGGCAGGAGGCTTTTCTATGCATTGACTTGCGCAGAGGCGGGCTATCTTCGCTGAACATAGATATAAGTCCCAACCGTAAAGGAAACAGCATGATCGAACGTATTGAAACCGGTGCGAGGTCGTCGAAAATAGTAAAATACGGTGGGGTGGCTTACATCACAGGCCAAGTGGGCGAAGGTGATACAATCCAAGAGGCGACCGCCGAATGTCTGGCCAAGCTTGAAGGCTTCTTGATCAAAGCAGGGTCGTCGCGGGAAAAAATGTTGCGCGCCACGATCTGGCTGGCGGATATGGACGATTTCGCCGGTCTTAACGAAGTTTGGAACGCTTGGGTGCCCGAAGGTCATGCACCCGCCCGTGCATGCGGCGAATCCAAACTGGCTCGTCCTGAGTTAAAGGTCGAAATAATCGTAGACGCGGCTTACGATTAAAGCGATTTGCGCGCGCGCATGGCGGCGGTGATTGTGCCGTCGTCTAGATAGTCAAGCTCGCCGCCTATGGGCACGCCTTGCGCCAGTGAGGTCAAGCGCACCTGACCCTCAAGCTGATCTGCAATATAATGTGCGGTTGTTTGCCCGTCGATTGTTGCATTCAGCGCAAGGATGACCTCGGTGATGCCTTCACCGGGGACCCGGTCGATCAGCCGGGGGATGCGCAGTTCCTGGGGCCCGACGGCGTCCAAGGCTGATAGTGTTCCACCCAGCACATGGTAGCGTCCTTTGAACACACCCGACCGTTCCATAGCCCACAAGTCTGCCACGTCCTCCACCACGCACAGCTCGCCATTGGCGCGCTTTTCAGACGTGCAGATATCGCAAATATCGGTGGTGCCCACATTGCCACAATTGAGGCATTCGCGCGCAGTTTCAGCGACTGTTTGCAGCGTATCCGCCAGCGGGATCAGCAATAGGCTGCGCTTGCGGATCAGGTGCAGCACCGCGCGCCGTGCCGATCGTGGCCCAAGACCCGGCAGCTTGGCCATCAGTTCAATCAGGGCGTCAATGTCTTTGGTGCTGCTCAACGGGATGATCCGCCTGCGTGTTTAAAATGGAAGCTTCATGTCCGCAGGAAGCCCCATGCCTTCGGTCAGCTTGCCCATTTCTTCTTGTGCACGCTCGGCCGCTTTTGTCTGGGCGTCTTTGATCGCAGCAAGGATCAGGTCTTCAACCACTTCCTTGTCGTCGCCGTTAAAGATAGACGGGTCAATATCCAGCCCCTTAAGCTCACCCTTTGCGGTGCAAGTGGCTTTGACGAGCCCTGCACCCGCCTCGCCTTCGACCATGATGTTCTGCATGTCTTCTTGCATTTGGGCCATCTTGGTCTGCATTTCCTGCGCTTTTTTCATCATCCCGGCCATATCGCCAAGTGATCCTAATCCTTTGAGCATTGTTGCTATCCTTATCTGTGCGGTTTGTTTCGATATGCGGTTTTTGTGCCGCGCTCGCAAGGGGCGTTAGCTGTCCTCGAACGGGTCCCATTCGTCTTCGACTTCTGGCAAAGCATCTACCGTAGCCTCTGCTGCGATTTGTTCAGGCGTTCGGATCGCGGTGATCCGCGCTTTTGGAAACTGTGCCAGAACTGCCTGCATCATCGGGTGCTCCAAGGTCGTGCGCTGCAATGCCAACTCTTCTGCGTCGCGGACTTCGGCGATTGTCTCAGTATCGTTGCCGTTGACTAAGGTGACCGCCCAGCGATTGCCGGTCCAATGCTGCAGGCGTTGTCCCAGCCGTTGAGCAAGGTCGCGCGGCGCATTGTCCGTTGGGCTAAATTCGATACGGCCCGGTTGGTACTGTGCCAGCCGCACGCAGGTCTCAACCTCAACCAGCAGTTTCACATCCCTGTTCGCGCGGATCAGTTCAATCACGTGGTCAAAAGTGGGAAAGCGCGCAAGGGCTGCGTCTGCGTCCTGTGCAAGTGCGGCAACCGGCCCTGTACCCGCCTGTGCGGTTGTACCGGCCGAGGCGATAGCCGAGGCCCCCCCGCCCGCGGCACGCGCGCCCGTGCTTTGCACGGGCATCCCGCCCCCGCCGTCAGGCCGCGTCGCAGGGGGGGGTGTCACACCATTTAGCTTGCGCAGCAACTCTTCTGGGCTGGGCAAGTCAGCCACATGGGTCAACCGAATGATCGCCATCTCTGCCGCCATCATAGCGTTGGGAGCCATGCCAACCTCGTCCAGCGCTTTCAGCAGCATTTGCCACAAACGCGTCAAAACACGCATGGAAAGTGCGTCGGCCATAGCTAGGCTGCGGGTCCGCTCGTCTGGCGAAACGGTTGGGTCTTCTGCTGCCTCAGGCGTGATTTTTACAACCGATACCCAATGGGTGATTTCCGCCAAATCGCGCAATACCGCCATCGGGTCGGCACCTTCTGCATATTGCGCGGACAACTCGGTCAGTGCCCCTGCCGCGTCGCCTTTTAAAATCATGTCAAACAGGTCCAATACGCGGCCCCGATCCGCCAAACCCAACATCGCGCGCACTTGGTCTGCGGTTGTCTCACCTGCACCGTGGCTAATGGCCTGATCCAGCAGCGATGTGGCATCTCGGGCTGATCCTTCCGCTGCGCGCGCAATCAAAGCCAGCGCATCTTCTGCGATTGCGGCGTTTTCGGCCCCTGCAATTTTCTGCATCAAGGCGATCATCACCTCAGGTTCAATACGGCGCAGGTCGAACCGCTGGCATCGAGACAACACTGTCACCGGCACTTTGCGAATTTCAGTGGTGGCAAAGATAAACTTTACATGTGCTGGTGGTTCTTCAAGTGTTTTCAACAGTGCGTTAAACGCTCCTGTCGACAGCATATGTACTTCGTCAATGATATAGACCTTGTACCGGGCCGACGCTGCACGGTAATGCACGGAATCGATGATTTCGCGTATGTTGGCCACACCGGTATTTGACGCAGCATCCATTTCGATGACATCGACGTGGCGACCTTCCATGATGGCTGTGCAATGCTCGCAACTGCCGCAGGGTGCCGTCGTTGGCCCGCTCGCCCCATCGGTGCCAATGCAGTTCATGCCTTTGGCGATGATCCGCGCGGTGGTTGTTTTGCCCGTGCCTCGAATGCCGGTCATCATGAAGGCCTGCGCGATCCGATCTGCCTCGAACGCATTCTTGAGCGTACGTACCATTGCGTCCTGCCCCACCAGATCGGCAAAGGTTTCTGGGCGGTATTTCCGCGCAAGGACCTGATAAGCTGATTGTTGGGTTTCTGACATGTCAGGCCTTGTAAAAACGGAATCGAAACGTTGCGCCAGACTATGCTGCGGCACGGCTGGAAACAACGGCGCCTGTGAAAGAATATCGCCCCGGCAGGGATCAGCGCAGAACACGTGGCCTTGGTATTAATGCTTGCGCGCGCGAACAAGTCGGCTGCACAGTCTTTATAACCATAGGGGAAGCCATGCGATTAAGAGGAATTAAATCCAGCAAGAACGTTGAAGTACGTCGCGGGCGGGGCAGGCGCGTCTCGGGCAGGAAAAGCGGTGGTTTGAGCATCGCAGGTATTTTGGCCATTCTCGCCTTTGGATATTTTACTGGCATGGATGTGACCCCGCTGTTGACCGGTCAACAACCTAGCACGCAACAGGCTGCGCCAGTCACACAAGAAGACGCTCAGGCCACGCAGTTTGCGGCGCGCGTGTTGACGACCACGGAAGATGTTTGGGGGGAAATTTTCCCGCAACAAGTGGGGCGCCCATACACGGCGCCGAAACTGGTTGTTTTCTCTGGTGTCACGCAAAGCGCTTGTGGTGGCGCTTCAGGTGCAACGGGGCCATTTTATTGCCCTGCAGATCAAAAAGCATATCTGGACACGCAGTTTTTTGTGCAACTTGACCGTCAAATGGGTGCGGGCGGGGATTTTGCAGCCGCTTACGTGATCGCTCATGAGGTCGCGCACCATGTTCAAAATGAACTGGGCATATTGGGCAAAGTGCATGCGGCGCGCCAACAAGCCAGCCAAGTTCAGGCAAATGCATTGACAGTGCGGTTGGAACTGATGGCGGATTGCCTGTCCGGTGTGTGGGCGCGTTCGGTGCGTGGTTTAATGGAACGGGGTGATTTGAAAGAAGCTCTGAACGCGGCTCGGATGATTGGCGATGATCATCTGCAAAGACAGGCAGGCCGGGTGCCGCAACCACACACGTTCACGCATGGCACCTCAGAGCAACGCGCGCGGTGGTTCGAGCGGGGTTTCGACAGTGGCCGTATCCGCGACTGTGATACTTTCGTAGCAGAGCAACTGTGAGTGTATGAGCCATCTAAGATAGTGGGGGTGAGAGGCTGGACAACGACCCAAGCGGGGCTCGTTACGGCTGCTTCCTTCCGGACCTGACCGGGTTGGCGAGGCGCTCGCCCGCGCCAACCTCTCACTGGTGATATAGGCAAGACAACCCGTATGCGCAAGCGAGCACTTATAGATGCAACCGAAGTCTTAGAAATCCTTGTGCATTCTCACCGCAACTCTCGGGGTGCAAATGTGCAATATCAGCGAAATGATCAACAGCTTCGGGCGCGGTAAGCAGAATCGCGCTGCATCCTAGGTTTGGCGGGAAGGACCAGGGCTTTGCGTCGCGTACTTCTTTGCAATTCGGAGATTTTAAATATGTGAGCACGGCGTCTTGTAGCGGGGCATGGCCCTGAATGACGATATCTGAGTTCTGGAACATCTGATACAGGCCGCCACCACCTGCTCGGTGATCGGTGGTTGCGACTAGAAATTCCATGTCCGGTTGCAGCGGTTCGCCTTGCCACGTGATGTCGCGGATGCGGCCGGTACTTTTCGTGTTTGCACGTCCTGATACGTCAAATTTTGGGGCGCAGCTGGGATCAATAACGTAGCTCAACCCATATGCTGCATCAAAACGAAACCCGGGCACGCTGGGATTAATCAGCATTTGGTCAGGCGCGTCAGGCGCCAGAGTATTAAAAATAACGGCAGAGCGTTCGAGCCAGTCCAGCAAGCGCGCCCCATTGGTCTTCACCGCCCAAACCTGGTTGGCGTAGGGGTTCATGCCCGCGACGTGCCGTCTTTGGATTTCACCTTGAGCGAGATGCAAAAAGTTGTCTGGTCCGTCAAAGCCACCGGTAAGAGGGGCAGAGGCCACGGCAATCAATGGCAGGTCGCTATACTGCGTACCGGCGATTGCCTGCTGGATCGTTTCACGTTTTGACGCAGCCAACAGTGCGGGGATCGGGCTTGGGTGCGCCAATGCAAAATAGCTATGCATTGGGGCCAGAAGGGCGCCTACAGGCTGCGACAAAAATTTGCGCGTTGCTTCATGAGCTGGTGCTGCGTGGCTTTTGATGATCGCGTCTTCCGGCGTGTCCGGTTCAATCGGAACCAGCCGACTGCGTGCGTTTTTGATTGCCCACGTGGGGCTTTGTTCCGTCGCGACAAGCGAGATATCAATAACGCCCAAGTCTGTCGC
Organism: Roseobacter sp.; assembly: GCA_045104955.1. Taxonomy (GTDB): domain Bacteria; phylum Pseudomonadota; class Alphaproteobacteria; order Rhodobacterales; family Rhodobacteraceae; genus Roseobacter. The sequence continues at coordinate 60,966 of JBGCDB010000019.1, read as the reverse complement.
ACTGGCACCGGGTTGCACCAAAGGCGTGCCATGCACTGTGCCGACATCCATATCAATATCATTCAGCCCGTCGTGGTCAGAACTGGGGAATCGCAAATGGGTGTGACCCCCAACCACCACATCGACATAAGGCAAAGCCGCCACATCGCTGAGTAGGTTTTGGGCCTCAGGCCCCTCATCATATGTTGCAAGCCCCATATGCGCGAGCACGACCACAACATCTGCCCCCAATGTGCGCAGCTTTTTGGCGGCCTTGTCCAAGACTGGAACCGGTTGTTTGAAATCGGCACGCGCATCCAGGTGGTGTCTGCTCCAAAGTGCAGTTTTGTCCGGTAGGCTGGCGATGACGCCAATCTTCACCTTCACGCTTGACCCGTCTGACGCAATCGTGTCGCGCTCAATAATCACGCTGGGCGACACCATGGGTAGGAGGCGCGCCTCAAAATTGGTGCAGATGATTGGGCACTGTAGCCGTGCCAAGCCGGTTGCAAGATAGTCCAACCCATGATCAAAATCGTGGTTACCCAAGCCGACCGCATCGTATTTCAGGGTGTTCATTGCGCAGACCATGGGATGCACTGGCTTGGCATCTACGCTGGTCAGTACATCCGCGACCGGCGTACCTTGAAATGTATCGCCATTGTCAAACAACAAACAGATACCGCCATTTTTGATCATCTCTTGGCGGGCAATTTCTACTACTGTGGCAATTTTCGCCAAGCTGCCGCCGGCGTGCGGTTTGTCTTTGACGTAGTCAAAGGCAGTCATCTGCATGTGCAGATCACTTGTTGCCAGAATACGTAGTTTTACTTCGCGTTTTGGCTTGCCCTGAGTATTAGACGCAGCGATTTCAACAGTCTCCGGTTCGCACCCAAACAACTTCGGGCTGATCTCACTTCGATCAGATCACGCCCAAGTTGGCAAGAGTTTTGGGGCAAGAAGCCTGGCGTACTCTTGCGCTCTGTCATATTGCGTGCAAATGCTCGGGCCTGACGAACGAGGCTCCCCATGAAACATGCAGAAACGGTAACATTTGGCGGCTCAGCGCTGGATCGCGCGGGTGAAATGCGCGGTGATGAACAGGCCGTCGCGCAGGCGATGCAGTCAGGCGACAGCCGTGCGATTGTGTTCTGGCGAGGCAAGCCGTTGATCGAGATGGAAAACCCTGCGTCGCTTGTGCAGCTGCCTTTGGATCACCCGGTGCTGCGCGATGCATCTGAAGCGCCCATTTTATTGGGACGAGAAGAGGGTGCTGCACGCTTTGCGTTTGAACTGTCAAATTGGGTGCCCGAGGAATTGGATGAAAGCCAGTTGGGTGGTTTTCTGGACCCCAGCGAGCAACGCCATCCAGCACTGCCCGACACAATGGCATTTGCAGAATTGCGCCGGGTCATGACTTGGCTGTCCGCGCGCGATGCTGAACTGGCCGCATCGGGCAAGGCTATTTTGGGGTGGCATAAAACACATGGGTTTTGCGCGTGTTGCGGTGCCTCATCTGACATTGTGCAAGCCGGATGGCAGCGAAAATGCGGTGAATGCGGCGCGTCGCACTTCCCGCGCACGGATCCGGTGGTGATCATGCTGGTGACGCGGGGAAACTCTGTTTTGGTTGGCCGCTCGCCGGGGTGGCCAGAGGGGATGTATTCGCTGCTTGCGGGCTTCGTGGAGCCAGGCGAAACCCTAGAGGCGGCGGTGCGCCGCGAGGTTTTCGAAGAGGTCGGGGTCAAGGTGGGTGCTGTGTCTTATCTGGCCAGTCAGCCTTGGCCGTTTCCTGCGTCATTGATGTTTGGATGTGCAGGTGAGGCGATAAGCGAGGCATTAGTCATCGACCCTGTCGAGATCGAAGACGCCATGTGGGTAACAAAAGAAGATATGATGCTGGCGTTTACAGGTGAGCATCCAACGATCCTGCCGGCGCGCAAAGGAGCGATAGCGCGGTTTTTGTTGGAAAACTGGTTAGCAGATCGCCTAGATTAAACACACTGCACGCTTGTACAAAGCGTAGATGTCACACTAGATAGTGGTATGAAGTTTTCTACACGCCAAGACGTTGATGCGCCCATTGATCGCGTTTTTGAAATGATTTGCGCATTCGATGTATATGAGCGTGCGGCCATGCGGCGGGGCGCGGATGTGATCCGGTTGGACAGTTTGGACGCGCCCGGAATTGGTGCAAAGTGGGATGTGCAGTTTACGATGCGCGGCAAACAGAGGTTCGTGTCTTTGGAAGTCGTGGAATTTGACACACCCACAGAAATTACTGTCAGCTTAAGTTCGCGGAATGTGATCGGAGGCGTGCACGTCGAGTTGTTTTCTTTGTCACGTTCGCGCACGCGGATGCTGGTCGGCGTCGAGGTAACGCCGATCACGCTCGCCGCGCGGCTTTTTCTTCAGTCTCTGAAGTTGACCAAATCCAGCTTAAATCGAAAATTTGAAAACCGGATTGCAGAGCACGCCAAAGATATCGAAGAACGGCACCAGCGCAGCGCCTAGTTACGATCTGGGTGTGCGGGATAGACCCCTAGAATTTCAAACATATTGGTAAAATATGACAGTTCATCCAGCGCGCGTTGTACTGCGGGGTCTTCGGGGTGGCCTTCGATATCGGCATAGAACTGCGTGGCTGTGAAAGAGCCGCCAACCATATAGCTTTCAAGTTTGGTCATGTTGACGCCGTTGGTTGCGAAGCCGCCCATTGCTTTGTACAGCGCCGCAGGAATATTGCGCACCTCAAAGGCAAAGCTAGTCATCATCCCATGATCGCCGCGCCGTCTGTCGTCCGCCTGCGGGGACATCAACAAGAAGCGGGTGGTGTTGTTGCCTTCATCTTCAATATTGCGCGCGACCAGATCCAGCCCGTAGATTTCACCCGCAAGTTCGCTGGCAAGAGCCGCCATCTGAGGCTCCGCTGCTTGTGCTACCTCTTTTGCGGACCCTGCGGTGTCTGCCCCGGTGACCCGGCGGATATCGTGTTTCGCCAAAAAGCTGCGGCACTGGCCCAACAGCATCGCATGGCTCTTGGCGGCTTTGATCTCTTCCAGTTTTGTACCCGGCACTGCCAACAGGTTGATGCGCACACGGACAAATGCCTCTTCGATGATGTGCAACCCCGATTTGGGCAACAATGAGTGGATGTCTGCAACGCGACCGTATGTCGAATTTTCCACCGGAAGCATTGCAAGCTCTGCATCCCCAGACCGGACGGCGGCGATTGCATCTTCGAATGTGGCGCAAGGAACAGGTGTCATGTCCGGGCGCGCCATGCGGCAAGCTTCGTGGCTATAGGCACCCAGCTCGCCTTGAAAGGCGATGCGCGCATTATTTTGGGTCGTCATAACGGTTTCCTAAGGGGTAAGTGCGACATAAGAGGCGTTTCGTCGCGGTAAGTACACCTTGCCACGGCCAAGGTGAAGACGTAGATACCGCTCAAACAGTTAGCAATGGACATCAGCCATGTTAGATACAATGACCTTTACGAAAGCCGCCGGTGGTATTTGCGGGGCACTGCTTGTGTTCCTTCTTGGCAAATGGGCCGCAGAAGAAATGTATCATGTCGAAGCTCATGGTGAAGCTTCGTATGTGATTGAAGTCGAAGATGCCGGCGATGTAGCCGAAGTCGAGGAAGTCGATTTTGCAACGGTTTTGGCGTCCGCAAGCGTTGAAGATGGTGCAAAAGTCTTCCGCAAGTGTTCGGCATGCCACAAACTGGTTGCAGGGGAAAACGGCGCAGGCCCATATCTTTATGGCGTTGTGAACCGTGAAAAAGCTGCTGCGGATGGTTTTGGATATTCTGACACTCTTGCATCCATGGGCGGTGAATGGACACCTGAGAATCTCAGCGCGTTCCTTGAAAAGCCTTCTTCTTATGCGCCCGGCACGTCAATGGGCTTTGCTGGCTTGCGCAAAGTTGAAGACCGCGCGGATGTAATCGCCTACTTGGATAGTCTTGACGACTAATTCTTTATCGCAAAGTTAATGAAAAAGCCGCATACCACATGGTATGCGGCTTTTTTGTTGTGCAAAGGGCGCAAAGCCTTGTGCGATCACATTTTCGCAACTTGTATCTTGGCCTTGCGTCCCATTAGCTTACATCAGAGCAGAGACGCCGTAGAAATCGGCGGAATTGAGGAGGAAATCCAGATGACGCAACCGCGTGTTCAGATACAACCTGCAATTTCTTTAAACAGTGCAGTGGGACTTGCCGCCGGATTCGCGTTGGCGTTTGCGACGTTATTGGGCAGTGTGGCACGCGCTGAGGACAACATGGTCGTGAGCCATGGGTATTCGTTTTATGGTGATCTGACCTACCCCGCTGATTTCGCCCATTTCGACTACGTCAATCCGAACGCTCCCAAAGGTGGAGAGATCGCGCTAAGCGTTGTTGGCACTTTTGATTCGATGCACCCGTACACGCGCAAAGGCCGTGCGGGCGCACTTTCGACAGTGATGTATGAAAGCCTTCTGGGCAGTGGGACAGGGAACGCGTCTGCGCCTGCGGATGTATATGGCGAATCGTACTGTCTGTTATGTGAGCGCATCGAATATCCCGAGACCAAAGACTGGGTCATCTTTTATATGCGACCCGAAGCGCGGTTTTCTGACGGCACTCCGGTCACGGCTCATGATATCGCATTCAGCCACAATTTGTTGCTGGAAGAAGGGCTCAAGTCTTATGCGGACGCCGTCCGCAAGCGGATTCCCAAAGTGGAAGTGATCGACGATTACACCATCAAGTTCTATTTTACTGAAGGCATCTCGCGCCGCAGCTTGATTGATCAGGTGGGATTTGTGCCTGCATGGTCCAAAAAATGGTACGAAGAAACAGGCGCGGGTCTCGACGAAAGCCGTCTTGAGGTTTCGCCTGGGTCTGGTCCCTATATGATCGATAGTGTGGATGTGAACCGCCGCATCGTCTACAAACGAAACCCTGATTATTGGGGCAACGATCTGCCTTTCAATATTGGGCGCAACAACTTTGACGAAATCCGTGTTGAGTATTTCGGTGATGACACCGCCGCATTCGAAGCATTCAAAGCTGGTGAGTATACTTTCCGCGCTGAAGGCGATTCCAAAAAATGGGCCACAGGCTATGATTTCCCAAAGACCCGAGATGGTCTGGTTATCACCAAAGAGCTACCAAATGGATCCCCGCCCGCACCGAATGGCATCGTATTCAACTTGGGTAGCGAAGTGCTGCAAGACAAACGCGTTCGCCAAGCTTTGGCGCTTGGGTTCAACTTTGAATGGACGAATGAGAGCCTTCAATATGGTCTCTTTAAGCAACGTGCATCGTTCACCCAAGACACGCCTTTGATGGCCAATGATGTCCCACAGGGCGCCGAGTTGGCCTTTCTAGAAAGCCTTGGTGATTTGGTCCCATCTGAGATGATCTCGGATGCGGTATCGGTGCCGCACACCTCGCGCGCTGAGCGTTTGCTGGACAGGCGCAATGCGCGCGCTGCGATGAAGCTACTGGACGACGCAGGCTGGGCTGTGGGTGATGATGGCGTACGACGCAATGCCGATGGTCAGACGCTTTCCGTGAACTTTTTGTTCAATAGTGCGACGTCCCCAACGCTAAGCGCGGTGATGGAAAACTTTGTGGCTAACGTACAAACCATGGGTGTGGATATCACATTTGAGAAAGTCGACGCGTCGCAATACACCTCGCGAGAGCGGGACCGTGACTATGATCTCGTGTTTGATGGATATGGGGCGTTTTTGGGCACGGGCACCGGACTGATGCAGCGATATGGGTCTGAAGCGGCTGAATTCTCTTTGTTTAACCCCGCAGGGTTAGCCAGCCCCCTGGTGGATGCGATTATAGAACGGTCCTTGAACGCAACAACCCGCGAGGAAGAACAAGCCTCGCTCATGGCGCTGGACCGCGCATTGCGTTATGAATTCATCATGATCCCGGTATGGTACAACCCAAGCCATTGGGTCGCATTTTATGATCAGTATGAGCACCCCGAAACCATACCCCCATTCGCATTGGGTCAGTTGGATTTCTGGTGGTATAATCAAGACAAGGCGGATGCCTTGCGCGCCGCCGGAGCGCTGAGGTAAGCCCATGGGCGCCTATATTGTCAGACGGTTGCTGCTGATCATTCCCACGCTTTTGGGGATTATGCTGATCAACTTTACGCTGGTGCAGTTTGTGCCGGGTGGCCCTGTTGAACAGGCCATCGCGCGCATTCAGGGGGGCGGCGACGTTTTCGAAGGGTTCTCTGGTGGGAATAATGACGCTGGTGCCGAAGACCTAAGCACAGGCAATGACAGCCAATACATCGGTGCGCGGGGTCTGCCGCCCGAGTTCATAGCAGAGCTTGAGGCCGAATTTGGATTTGACAAACCACCGGTAGAGCGATTTCTGAACATGATCTGGAACTATATGCGCTTTGATTTCGGTGAAAGCTATTTCAGGTCTATTTCGGTGATCGAGTTGATCAAAGAAAAGCTTCCCGTTTCCATCACGCTAGGGCTGTGGTCTACGCTGATCGCTTACTTGGTATCGATCCCCTTGGGCATCCGTAAAGCGGTCAAGGATGGTACGTCTTTTGATACCTGGACGTCGGGTGCTATCATCGCGGCTTATGCTATCCCGGGCTTTTTGTTCGCCATTTTGTTGTTAGTCTTGTTTGCGGGCGGGTCTTATTGGCAAATTTTCCCGCTGCGAGGGCTGACAAGTGATAACTTTGATGAACTTAGCACGTGGGGCAAAGTTGTAGACTATTTCTGGCACATCACGCTCCCGGTGCTTGCGTCTACTATTTCCGCTTTTGCCACGCTGACGCTGCTGACGAAAAACAGCTTTCTAGATGAAATCAAAAAGCACTACGTGATGACCGCGCGTGCCAAGGGCTTGTCGGAACGGCGGGTGCTTTATGGTCACGTGTTCCGCAATGCGATGCTGATTGTGATCGCTGGTTTTCCGGCCGTTTTCATCGGTGTGTTTTTCGGCGGTTCGCTGATCATCGAGACGATCTTCAGCCTTGATGGCTTGGGACGTTTGGGGTTTGAGGCTGCGGTCGCGCGGGACTATCCCATCGTTTTTGGCACGTTGTTTATCTTTGGCCTGATTGGTTTGATTGTGGGTATCCTTTCCGATTTGATGTATGTTCTTGTCGATCCTCGGATCGACTTTGAGCGGCGGGAGGGATAGGCGATATGGCTATGACTGACCCCCTGCCCAAAGGTGTGGAATCTGCGTCCCCCATCTCCCAGCCAAAGCGGTCCCGGCTGTCACCTCTCAACCAACGGCGTTGGCGAAACTTTAAACGAAACAAGCGGGCTTACTGGTCGCTGTGGATATTCTCTATTTTGTTTGGGTTGTCGCTATTTGCGGAATTTATCGCCTATGACAAACCGATTTTGGTGCAATACCGCGGGGAGTATTACACGCCAATCTGGCAGTTCTATCCCGAAACGGCCTTCGGTGGGGACTTCCAGACCGAGGCTGTGTACCGCGACCCAGAGGTGAAATGCCTTATCGCGACGGGTGGGATGGATCTGTGTTTTGACGACCCCGAAGGATATATTGAAGACGCACAAGACGGTATCATCGACGGTGCAGAGATCGAAAAAGGCTGGGCTATCTGGCCGTTGATCCCCTATTCTTATGACACAGCAGTGGACCGCCCCGGTGCGGCCCCTTTACCACCAAATGGCGAGAATATCCTAGGGACGGACGGCACCAAACGCGATGTCATGGCGCGTGTGATACACGGCTTTCGCCTGTCGATTTTTTTCACGCTTCTTGTTACAGGGCTATCGAGCTTAATCGGGATCATTGCGGGGGCGGTGCAAGGCTTTTTCGGTGGCAAAACCGATCTTATCTTCCAACGGGTGATCGAAATTTGGGCCTCAACGCCGTCGCTGTATGTTATCATAATCATGTTTGCCATTTTGGGGCGAAGTTTTTGGCTATTGGTCATCTTGCTCGTTTTGTTCAGTTGGACGTCGCTTGTGGGTGTTGTCAGAGCTGAATTCTTGCGGGCGCGCAATCTGGAATATGTGCGTGCGGCGCGTGCTTTGGGCGTGTCAAACGTGACGATTATGTTCCGCCATATGCTGCCCAATGCGATGGTTGCGATGCTGACGATGCTACCGTTCATTATTACCGGTACGATTTCGACGCTCGCGATACTTGATTTCTTGGGCTTTGGGTTGCCATCCTCAGCGCCCAGTTTGGGTGAACTGACATTGCAAGCAAAACAAAACCTGCAGGCGCCATGGTTGGCCTTTACCGCATTTTTCACTTTCGCGATCATGTTGTCCCTGTTGGTGTTCATCTTTGAAGGCATCCGCGATGCCTTTGACCCCAGAAAGACCTTTTCATGAGCGCGCTTCTTGAGGTCAAAGACCTGTACGTTGGGTTCCGCCAAGACGGTGCAGTCACGCATGCTGTCAAAGGCGTAAGCTTTGCAGTCGAACGTGGTGAGACCGTCGCTCTTGTAGGCGAATCCGGTTCTGGTAAGTCAGTATCTGCGTTATCGACAGTATCGCTTTTGGGCGACAGTGCCGAGGTGTCGGGGTCAGTGACCTATGACGGCCAACAGATGATTGGTGCGGATGATGCTTTGCTGCGCAAGGTCCGCGGCAACGACATCAGTTTTATCTTTCAAGAACCGATGACGTCGTTGAACCCCCTGCACACGATCGAAAAGCAGTTGGGGGAAAGCCTTGCGCTGCACCAAGGTGTCGCCGGAGCCGAGGCCCGTGCGCGGATCATCGAGCTGCTTGAACAGGTCGGTATCCAAGACGCGGAATCGCGGATCAATAGCTACCCGCACCAGTTGTCGGGCGGGCAGCGCCAGCGGGTGATGATCGCCATGGCTTTGGCGAACAAGCCAGACGTTTTGATCGCGGATGAACCCACAACGGCACTGGATGTGACCATTCAGGCGCAAATTCTTGATTTGCTCAAAGACCTCAAAGATAGGCTGGGCATGGGGCTTTTGTTCATCACCCATGATCTTGGTATCGTGCGGCGGATTGCCGACAAGGTTTGCGTGATGCAACACGGCGAGATTGTGGAAAGTGGCCCCACAAAGGCGATTTTTGACAATCCCCGGCATCCGTACACGCGAAAACTACTTGGGGCTGAGCCGTCGGGCGTGCCAGCGCCAGTGCCCAGCGGGGCCCAAGTGATCGCGAAGGCGGATAATCTGAAGGTTTGGTTTCCTATTCAGGCGGGTTTGTTGCGTCGCACTGTGGGGCACGTCAAAGCAGTGAACGATTCCAGCTTTCAGGTGCGCGCGGGCGAGACAGTTGGCATCGTGGGCGAATCTGGTTCTGGCAAGACGACCATGGCGTTGGCGATGATGCGTCTTATTGCTTCTGAAGGGCAGATCACTTTTGTGGGTGAGGACGTCCGTAAATGGAGCACGCGGCAGCTGCGCAACCTGCGCAAAGACATGCAGATCGTGTTTCAGGACCCTTTTGGATCACTGAGCCCTCGGATGACCTGCGCGCAGATCATTTCCGAAGGCTTGGGCATTCACAACGTAGACCCTGGGCGTGACCACCGTGAGCTGGTGCATGAGGTGATGGTTGAGGTCGGGCTCGATCCTGCCACTATGGATCGCTATCCGCATGAATTCTCAGGCGGTCAGCGTCAGCGGATTGCAATCGCCCGCGCGATGGTGCTGCGACCTCGGTTGCTCGTTTTGGATGAGCCGACTTCTGCGCTTGATATGACCGTACAGGTTCAGATTGTTGACCTGTTGCGCGATCTACAAAAGAAATATGGGCTCGCCTATATTTTTATCAGCCACGACCTGCGGGTCGTGCGGGCAATGTCGCATCAGGTTTTGGTGATGAAACGCGGCGATGTCGTTGAGGCAGGCGCAGTGGATCAGATATTCGACGCGCCGCGCCACGAATATACGCGCAGCCTGCTGATGGCTGCGACCTAACGTTTAGATGGCCGACGCATGGCCGGCACTAGCGACATCATAGGCATCAAAGTGTCGCGCAATGATCCGTGTCAGTGGTTGGCCTTCGCGTTTGACACGCAAAGCATCGGGCGTGAGAACAACCAAGTCGCCGAAATGTGCGGCTGCACCTGACATCAGTGCTTTGATATGTGCCTCCTGGTCGGGGAAACGTGCGACCATATCGTCCAACCGGATTTCAAAATCGCACATGATGGCTTCGATCATCCGTGAGCGCAGCACGTCTTCTGATGTGAACCGGTGGCCTCGGGTGATGGAAAGTTCGCCCGCGCGGATAGATTTGGTGTAGCCCGATGTTGCAGGGTTGTTTTGCGCATAGCCTTGCGGAAAGCGCGAAATCGCGGAGGCCCCCAAGCCAATCAGCACATCTGCGGGCTCGTCGGTGTAGCCTTGGAAATTGCGGCGCAAATTGCCTGTGCGGCTTGCAATGGCTAACGCGTCATGAGGGGCGGCGAAATGATCAATGCCGATCTGTCTATAGCCGTCCCATTCGAATAGCCGTTTTGCCGTTTCAAAAAGCTTCAACCGATCTTCGGGTGCGGGTAAAGCGTCCGATGGGATCAACGATTGTCGCCGTGCCATCCAAGGTACATGCGCATAACCATATAGCGCCACGCGGTCAGGGCTCAGGCTTAGAAGCTTTTGGACGCTCGCCGCGATCTTGGCGTTGGTCTGGTGTGGCAGTCCAAATAGAATATCGGCATTAAGCGATGTAATTCCTGCTGCGCGCAGCATGTCGGCTGCATTTTTCGTGACGTCAAAGCTTTGCAAGCGTCCGATCGTTGTTTGAATTTCATCGTCGAAATCTTGCACGCCAATCGACGCGCGGGTCATGCCTGCTGCAGCCAAAGCATCGACACGAGATTGGTCAATCTCGTTGGGGTCAATTTCGACCGAGAATTCGCCATTGGGGGCCAAAGGGGTCATCGCAAAGACACTGTCGGACAAATCCTTGATCATACCCGAATCAAGCAGCGTGGGTGTTCCTCCCCCCCAGTGCACCCGGCTTAGCGTAACATTAGCCGGTAAAAGAGACGATAAAAGCCGAATTTCGTCTTTTAGAGTGGACAGATAGGTGATCACTGGGTCATTACTGGAGGTGCCCTGAGTGCGGCAGGCGCAGAACCAACACAACCGTCGGCAAAACGGAATGTGTAAATACAGTGAAATGCGGCTCCCCGGCGGTATCGCGGATATCCACTCGCGTGCATCAGCACTAGTGGTATCTGCCGAGAAGTGCGGTGCGGTTGGGTAGCTTGTGTAACGCGGTACTTTTGCGTCAAAAAGCCCCATTTTGGCGAGTTTGGATGTCAATGTCATAGAGGTTTGATATACCCTCTTGGCGGGGTGATCCTTGATATGGATCAATGGGAAGGAAATTTGATGCAAGATGCTCTAGCGCCGAATATGAAGGAGTGCGTCGACTGTCCGATCCGGCACCGCGCGGTCTGCGCGCGTTGCGATCAAGATGAATTAGAGCTTTTAGAAGACATCAAATACTACCGTAGCTTTGCGGCGGGGCAGACGATCATGTGGGCGGGCGACCGTATGGATTTCGTGGCGTCTGTTGTTTCTGGCGTGGCATCCCTGACCCAGACGATGGAAGATGGCCGCACGCAAATGGTGGGATTGCTTTTGCCATCTGATTTTGTGGGCAGACCTGGGCGCGAACAGGCAACTTATACTGTGACAGCAACAAGCGATCTGGTGATGTGTTGTTTCCGGCGCAAACCGTTTGAACAAATGATCAACTCAACCCCGCATATCGCGCATCGTTTGCTTGAAATGACGCTTGATGAATTGGACGCAGCACGTGAATGGATGCTGGTACTTGGTCGCAAAACAGCCCGCGAAAAGATTGCGAGCCTTCTGGCCATTATTGCACGGCGGGATGCAATTTTAGCGCAGAACGCTGCCACTAATAGTCTCGCTTTTGATCTGCCACTGACCCGCGAAGCTATGGCGGATTATCTGGGTATGACGCTTGAAACGGTCAGCCGTCAGGTGTCTGCGCTGAAAAAGGACGGGGTCATCGTGTTGGAAGGCAAACGCCGTATTCAAGTGCCCGACATGGACCGCCTGATGGATGAAGCGGGCGATGACAGCGATGGTGGTTTCCTAAGCTAATTGTCAGCTTAGTGTGCCAGCATAACCGGCACTTCGCTGTGCTCGAGCATATCGCGGGTAGCACCTCCCAAGATCGCCTCGCGGAATCGCGAATGTCCATAGGCACCCATGACTAACATATCCGAGCCGGTTTCTTTCACATGCTGGGCCAGCCGCTGGCTAATCCTGGATCCGTTGCGCGATATCACCTGAATGTCGCACCGCACGCCGTGGCGCGCAAGGAACACGGTCAAAGCACCCCCCGGGTCTGATCTTTCTGGCCCGGTTTCAGGGGGGTCGACGATCGCAATATGAACTTTGCTAGCGGCTTTAAGAAAGGGCAGGGCGGCTTTGACTGCGCGCGTGGCCTCAGGGCTTTCGTTCCAGCCGATCACAATGTTATCCGGTTGTTGCGTATTGCTATTTTGTGGCACCACAACGGTCGGGCAGTCGGCCTCAAAAAGCAAACCTTCTAGAATTAGGTTTTCTCCCGGTTTTTTGTTGTCCGAAAAAGGTAGGCCAACGATGGCAAGATCGGCAAATCTTGCCTGCGTGGCAATGGCGCGCCCGACGCTGGTCGTGGTCACTACACTGTTGATGATATCCCATTGCAAGTTCATGCCCGTTAGCTTGGCCTTGATCCCCTGATAGATATCTTTGGCGTTTTGATGCGCCTCCTCTATGGCTGCATGCATAATCACTGAATTTGAGCCAAGTTCGTAGTAAGTGCTTTGTGTGCGATCCAGCCCCAAGCACAAAACTTCAAGGTTCGCGTCAAAGGACTGCGTGTAGTCTATCGCCAAGTCCAAAGATGTTGCGGTTTCATCAAACTGGGTTAGCGCTGTGAATATGGTTTTATAGGCCATTTTCTACTCCTTTCGTGTGAGCAGTTGGTCCCAGCCTACATGCTGCATCGCAGCAATTCTTTGATCCCAGTCAGTTAAAAAGAGTTCCCTTCTTGATGCAGATCAATGCGCCTGATCGGCCTACGCGCGACAAAGCTAAGGATAATAAACCAGATTTATGCGGGTGGATTCTGCCCGCGTGTAAGCCGAGACGGAAGGGACACCGGACAGATGAATACCGGAACACTAAACTACGTAAAGCTGGTCGGGCTGGGGCTCGTAACGCTTTTCGCTATGATCGCGGCGGGGTATGCCCGCGATTTGGCGTATCAGCTCCATATGATCATATTCATGCTTGTGGCAGGGGGGCTGTTTCTTGTCACGCTGCGCAAGACGGATGAACCTGCGACGCCGATCGCAACGGACGAATATTTTGACAGTGTTGTCCGTGCTGGTGTGATTGCCACCGCCTTTTGGGGTGTTGTTGGCTTTTTGGTGGGTGTTGTCATCGCCTTTCAGCTGGCTTTTCCAAGTCTCAATTTTGAGTGGGCAGAGGGATATGCCAACTTTGGCAGGCTTCGTCCGCTGCACACCTCGGCGGTGATTTTTGCCTTTGGGGGCAACGCGTTGATCGCCAGTTCCTTCTTTATTGTGCAGCGCACGTCGGCTGCGCGGCTTTGGGGCGGCAACCTTGGGTGGTTTGTATTCTGGGGCTATCAGCTCTTTATCGTTCTGGCAGCTACGGGCTATTTGCTGGGCGGTACGCAGTCCAAGGAATACGCCGAACCTGAATGGTACGTCGACCTGTGGCTGACGGTAGTCTGGCTCGCATTTTTGGCCTGCTTTCTGGGTACTGTTATTCGCCGCAAGGAGCCGCACATTTACGTGGCCAACTGGTTCTTGCTGGCCTTTATCGTGACTGTGGCGATGCTGCACGTTGTGAACAACATCTCCATCCCTGTCTCCATCTGGGGCAGCAAGTCTGTACAGGTATTCTCGGGCGTGCAGGATGCGATGGTGCAATGGTGGTATGGCCACAACGCTGTGGGCTTTTTCCTGACGGCGGGTTTTCTGGGCATGATGTACTATTTCGTGCCCAAACAGGCCGAGCGCCCCGTGTTTTCGTATAAGCTGTCGATCATCCACTTCTGGGCGCTGATCTTCCTGTATATCTGGGCGGGTCCGCACCATTTGCACTACACGGCTTTGCCGGATTGGGCGGCGACACTGGGTATGGTCTTTTCGATCATCCTGTGGATGCCAAGCTGGGGCGGCATGATCAACGGTCTGATGACGCTGCAAGGCGCATGGGACAAGCTGCGCACCGATCCGGTTCTGCGGATGATGGTGACGTCGCTGGCCTTCTACGGCATGTCCACATTTGAAGGCCCGATGATGTCGATCCGCGCGGTGAATTCGCTGTCGCACTACACTGACTGGACCATTGGCCACGTACACTCTGGTGCGCTGGGTTGGAACGGGCTGATTACATTCGGTGCGCTATACTACCTCGTGCCAGTTTTGTGGAAGCGCGAGCGACTTTACAGCCTCTCGCTGGTCAGCTGGCACTTCTGGCTCGCCACTATTGGTATCGTCCTTTATGCGGCGTCCATGTGGGTGACCGGTATCATGGAAGGTCTGATGTGGCGCGAAGTTGATGCCAACGGCTTCCTCGTGAACTCTTTCGCTGACACCGTAAGCGCCAAGTTCCCGATGTATGTTGTGCGTGGTCTGGGTGGGGTTCTGTTCCTCTCCGGTGCGCTCGTCATGTGCTATAATCTTTGGATGACTGTAAGAGCTGCGCCTGCCAAGGCACCGCTCGGCACAGCCGTCCCTGCTGAATAAGGAGGGATCAGAACATGTCGATCCTCGCAAAACACAAGTTCATTGAAACCAACGCGACGTTGTTGCTGGTGCTGAGCTTTCTTGTGGTAACAATCGGGGGGCTGGTGCAGATCACCCCTCTGTTCTACCTCGAAAATACGATCGAAAAAGTCGAAGGTATGCGGCCTTATTCCCCGCTGGAGCTAACGGGCCGGGACATCTACATTCGCGAAGGCTGCTACGTCTGCCATAGCCAGATGATCCGCCCTATGCGGGACGAAGTGGAAAGGTACGGCCACTATTCGCTGGCGGCTGAATCCATGTATGACCACCCCTTCCAATGGGGGTCCAAGCGGACGGGGCCTGATCTGGCCCGTGTGGGTGGACGCTACTCTGATGATTGGCACATCGACCACTTGCGTGACCCGCAGTCGGTTGTGCCTGAATCGATCATGCCAAAGTATGGCTTTCTTGAACGTAAGCTGATCGAACCTGAATACGTGGACGAACTGATGTCGACACATAAGTTCGTCGGCGTGCCCTATACTGACGAGATGATCGAAGTTGCTGCAGCTGATTTCCGCGCCCAAGCGGACCCAGACAGTGACTATGACGACATGCTTGAACGGTATCCGGGGGCGCAAGTGCGCAACTTTGATGGCCAGCCGGGCATATCTGAGGCGGACGCTTTGATCGCTTATTTGCAAATGCTGGGCACCTTGGTCGACTTCTCGACCTTCACGCCTGACGCAAGCCGCTAAGGAGGGACGGACATGGAAACCTATTCTCTCCTGCGTGAATTTGCAGACAGCTGGATGCTCTTGCTCTTGTTTTGCATCTTTGTCGGTATTTGGTTCTGGGTTGCACGACCTGGCTCTAACAAGCTGCATGATGAAGCTAAAACCATGATTTTTCGAAATGACGAACGACCAGCCCCGCAAGAGGAGGCAGCAAAATGACCAAAGTACCCCCGAAACAAGAAGGCGATCCGAATACCACTGGCCATAGTTGGGATGGGATCGAAGAATTTGATAACCCGATGCCACGCTGGTGGCTATGGTGCTTCTATCTCACAATCATCTGGGGCATTGGGTATACGCTGGCCTATCCCGCCTGGCCGCTGGTGTCATCTGCTACTGCGGGTATGCTGGGGTATTCGACGCGCGGCGAAGTGGCACAAGACATCGCCGCTGTAGAAGAGGCCAACGAGGGCATTAACATGCAGCTTGCCTCTGTCGAGTTGACAGAGATTGCCGCTGACGCTGATCTCAATGGCTATGCGACCTCTGCCGGCGCTGCGGTTTACCGCACATGGTGCACACAGTGTCACGGGTCGGGTGCTGCAGGCGCTGTCGGCTACCCGAACCTGCTGGACGATGACTGGCTTTGGGGGGGCGATATCGAAGCGATCCATGCAACGATCGCCCACGGCATCCGGAATGAAGAAGACGATGATGCGCGTTATTCCGAGATGCCTGCCTTTGGCGACATTCTTGAAACCGAAGAGATCACATCGGTTGTCAACTATGTCATGAGCCTGTCTGGCACGCCGCTGGATGCAGGCCAAGTCAGCGCTGGTGCAGAAGTCTATCTGGACAATTGTAGCGCTTGCCACGGGGAACAAGCCCTTGGTGATCGTGATCAGGGCGCGCCAAACTTGGCGGATGCGATCTGGCTTTACGGCGGCGATTACGACACACTGATCGAAACTGTGACCTACAGTCGCTATGGCGTCATGCCGCCTTGGCAACAGCGCTTGTCTGAGGCTGAAATCCGCGCAGTCTCTATCTATGTGCATCAGCTGGGTGGAGGCGAATAACCTAACCCAAAGTCACGCATTTTGGGCGCGGTGTTTGATGCAAATCAATGCCGCGCCTATCGTATTTTGAGTACCTTGAACGTGACCTGAAACCGGAGCACAACGCTTTGACCGATCAAACCCCACCGCCCAGCCTTTACGCCGCTCGTGAGCCAATCTTTCCGCGGCGGGTGTCTGGTGCTTTTCGGAACCTCAAGTGGATCATCATGATCGTCACTTTGGGAATTTACTATGTTGTGCCATGGATCCGCTGGGATCGCGGGCCAGATCTGCCTAATCAAGCGGTTCTGCTCGATCTGGCGAACCGGCGGTTTTATTTTTTCTGGATCGATATCTGGAGCCACGAATTCTACTTCGTGGCCGGGTTGCTGATCATGGCGGGCTTGGGGCTTTTCCTGTTCACCTCTGCCTTGGGGCGGGTCTGGTGCGGCTATGCTTGCCCGCAAACAGTTTGGACAGACCTTTTCATCTTGGTGGAACGTTGGATCGAAGGGGACCGAAACGCCCGCCTGCGTCTGCATCGCCAAGAAAAAATGGACTTGCGCAAGTTTAGGCTGAACATGACCAAATGGATTGCGTGGTTGTTGATATCTGTCGCAACCGGGGGCGCTTGGGTTTTCTATTTCGCCGATGCGCCAACACTGTTGGTAAATCTGTTCACCGGGCAGGCAGCGGCTGTGGCTTACATCACGGTCGCAATCTTGACGGCGACCACTTTCGTCTTTGGCGGTTTTGCGCGCGAACAGATTTGTATCTACGCCTGCCCTTGGCCGCGCATCCAAGGTGCCATGATGGACGAAGACACGCTGACTGTTGCCTACCGCGAATGGCGTGGAGAGCCGCGCAAACACTCTGACGAAGTGGCCGCAGGGGATGCTATGGGTGACTGCATCGATTGCATGGCATGCGTGAACGTGTGCCCCGTTGGCATCGATATCCGCGACGGCCAGCAGATGGAGTGCATCACGTGTGCGCTGTGCATCGATGCTTGCGACGACATTATGGATAAAATTGGCAAGCCGCGCGGTTTGATCGATTACCTTGCCCTATCTGACGAGACGCGCGAACGGGCGGGTCACACGCCGCGCCCGGTTTGGAAACATGTCTTTCGCCCGCGTACAATTCTTTATACGGCCCTTTGGGGTGGCGTGGGTGTGGCGCTTTTGGTTGCGCTGTTTATTCGTGCCGATATCGAAGTGACCGTGGCCCCAGTGCGCAACCCGACGTTTGTGACCCTCTCTGATGGGTCGATCCGCAATACCTATGACATCCGCTTGCGTAACAAAAACAACGATGAGCGTTTATTCCGCATCTCGGTTCAGGGGGATCCCCGTATCCGCATACAGCTAGAAGGCACCCCCTACGGGTCCGTCGAAGTCGGGGCAGATGCATCCTTGTTGCAGCGCGTCTACGTCATCGCCCCGCCCACATCCATTCCGGCTGAGGGCGACCACACCGACATCCGCTTTTGGGTCGAAGATCTCACCAATGGCGACCGGGCCTATAAAGACAGTAACTTCACAGGGAAGGGACAGTAACAATGACAAAACCTCTTACAGGGCGCCACGTCGCGTTGATTTTCTGCAGCGCTTTTAGTGTCATCATCGGGGTTAATCTGACTTTGGCTTTTAATGCGGTCAGCACCTTTCCCGGGCTAGAGGTCAAAAATTCCTATGTGGCAAGCCAAGAGTTTGATGCAAACCGCGCTGAACAACAATCATTAGGTTGGTTCGTTCTAGCAGAAGCGCGCGAGGGGCAATTGCTTTTGTCCGTTACTGATGCCAATGGTGCCCCGGTCGAGGTGGCCAAGTTGGATGCAACATTGGGGCGGGCCACACACGTGCGCGATGACGCGCGGCCCGACTTTAAATTCGACGGCAAACGCTATGTTGCGCCTGCTGATTTGGCACCGGGCAATTGGAATATTCGCATGGTTGCCGAAGCAGACGATGGTACCGTCTTTCGCCAGCGTGTGATCTTGCACGTGCCCAAGGATCGTTCGTGACAGCGCTTAGCACCAACGGCCCTGCGGGATGCCCCGGTTGCCTGGCTGCGCCGGCTGAACAGGTCGCGGTGCCTTTGTCTGATGCGCAACTCGCGTTGTCGTTGCCTACGATCCATTGTCAGGCCTGCATTGCAAAAGTGGAAAGCAGCCTGCTGGCCCATCCTGATGTGCGTGCGGCGCGCGTGAATCTGACCCGCAAGCGCGTCATGATCGACGCAGGCCCGCAGGTCACTGCACAGGACCTTGCGGATTTGGTCATGGACGCCGGATTTGAGGCACATGAGCTTGACCTCGGTGCGTTGAATCAGACGCAAACTGATGCCGAAGGGCGCGATATCTTAATGCGTCTTGCCGTGGCTGGGTTTGCAGCAATGAACGTGATGTTGTTATCCGTCGCCGTTTGGTCTGGTGCTGCAGATGCCACCCGCGACATGTTCCACTGGATTTCGGCAGCGATCACGCTGCCTGCGCTTGCTTTTTCTGCACAGCCGTTTTTTCGCAGCGCGTGGGCTGCGTTGCGTGCCAAACAGCTGAATATGGATGTGCCGATCACGCTGGCGATTGTATTGGCAGTTGTGACGTCTCTGTGGGAAACAGGATTGTCGGGCAAACACGCTTATTTTGACGCAGCATTAGCCCTGACGTTCTTTTTGTTGGCTGGGCGCTGGTTGGATGCGCGTGCGCGGTCTGCCGCCCGGTCTGCTGCAGAAGAGCTTACTGCGCTTGAAGTGCCCCGCGCGTGGCGTATCGAAGATGGTACCCCAGTTGAGGTGATGGCCAGTCAACTGCGGATCGAAGACCTTATTCTGGTGCGCCCCGGCGCGCGTGCCCCAGTGGATGGTGTGATCATCGACGGGGCGTCCGAGGTCGATCGCTCGGCGCTAACCGGCGAGACAATGCCCGTTTTGCGCCAATCTGGCGACGCAATGAGCGCGGGCGAAGTAAACTTGACAGGCCCTCTCACGGTGCGTGCGACCGCCGTGGGGGTGGAAACTTCTTTGCACCGGCTTGCAGCACTTGTTGCTGTAGCCGAAAGCGGCAGGTCACGGTACACGTCGCTCGCGGATCGTGCTGCAAAGCTTTATGCGCCGGGCGTTCATATTCTGTCTGCCCTGTCTTTCTTGGGGTGGCTTTTGTGGTCGGGAGACATGCGCGTTTCTTTGAACATTGCAGCAGCCGTGTTGATCATTACCTGTCCATGTGCCTTGGGTCTTGCCGTACCCGCAGTGACCACTGCCGCCTCGGGTCGGCTATTTGGCAAGGGGTTATTGGTCAAAAATGCAACAGCATTGGAACGTTTAGCACAAGTTGATACTGCCGTTTTTGATAAAACCGGCACTGTTACACTTGGTACGCCGCAGGTCACCAATTGGCATGATTTGACGCAAAACCAAAAGTCATTGGCTTATGCCTTGTCAATTGGGTCGGCACACCCACTGTCACAAGCTATTGAGACGGCAGCAAAAGCAGATGGGGCGATCCCGGCGGTTCTTGCGGATGCCAAAGAACAGCCTGGATACGGGACGTCTGCCAGCTTTGCTGGGCACGATGTGCGTTTGGGCCGTTTGGAATGGATCGGTTTGCACACTGCACATAAAGGATTGTGTGCTGGTTTGGATGATGGTCGCAGTGCACCCGTTTTGCTGACATTTGAAGACAGTCCGCGCCCCGGCGCGTCCGAGCTTATGCAAGCGCTGCAAGAACAGGGCATTGAGGTCATTTTGCTGTCGGGTGACCGTGAAGCGAGCGTGGCGCAGACTGCCTCACACTTAGATATTCCCGCGTTTGCCGCAGAAATGCTGCCCGCTGGCAAGGTAGATTTCGTGCAACATCTGTCAGATCAGGGAAAGCATGTTTTGATGGTGGGGGACGGGTTGAACGACACAGGTGCCTTGGCGGCGGCGCATGTTTCAATTAGCCCGGCGCAAGCTCTGGATGCGGCACGGGCGGCATCTGATATTGTTCTTTTGGGGCACGATCTGATGCCCGTTGCGGATGCCGTAGCTACGGCGCGGCAGGCAACAAAGCGCATCCGTGAGAATTTTCAAATTGCTACCGTCTACAACATCGTGGCCGTACCATTAGCAGTCGTTGGCATGGCTACACCATTAATTGCGGCCCTGGCGATGTCGACATCATCGCTTACGGTTTCGTTAAACGCGCTGCGCATCAAAGGCCGGTCATGAACGTTCTTGCCTATCTAATACCGATTTCCCTGATTTTGGGAGGACTTGGCCTTGCGGGCTTTTTGTACACGTTGCGCACACGCCAATACGAAGATCCCGAAGGCGACAGCCGCCGCATTCTAAGCGATGAATGGGATGACAGGCCGAAATCTGATTAGGTGCTAACCGGATGGCCCTAAAGTTGAACACTCGATATTGCGCGCGGCCAACCTGCGGCAAGCCAAATCGGCAGACTCGCGGCTCATTCCCAAAAAGTTAGCATCAAACCCGTTCGAGCGTTTGACCACTTTGCGCAGGGTTCCATCCAGCGTTGCCATTTCCGCCAATGCCGTGGTCAGCAAAGCACGTTCGGCTTTATAGCGGCTTGTGTATTGCCCCACATTCACGCCCCATTGACGCCCGCCCGAAGTCGAGAGCCGCGTGACGACTTCGTTTTCTGGCATGGGAACGCGCGCGGCACTGCCGAGCTTGGTCGGTCGCATCGCAGGGCGAATGGATGTCGTGGCGACGCCACCAGCTGTGCTGGGGGACTGAGTTTCCGGAGTAGTTTCTTGTGCTGCAATCAACGCCGTTGTGATGTCTGTGTTCAAAATCCCGGCAGTGCTTGCCTTGGCGGCTGGCGGCGCACTTGCTTGTGCTTGTTCAACGGCGGCCAGGATATCTGCTGCATTGACGGACGCGACAACAACTTCAGAACCGGGACGTGTTTGTGGGCGGATGCTGGTCGTCATAACTGTTTCTTGGCGCACACCTTTGCGGCTGGACGCAAAGTAGGATGGCTTTTGCGGTTTACGCAGCACGGCGCGTGACGGCGCGCGTTTGAACCCCATATCCAGCAGTTCAGCGACACGCGCATTTCGCGCCGTCGTAGATGTCCCGCCAAATACGGTTGCGATAATGCGCTCGCGGCCGCGTTCTGCCGACGCGACAAGGTTGAAACCCGCCGCCCGAGTGTACCCGGTTTTGATACCATCAGCACCACGGTAGTTCGACAGCAGTCGCCGGTTCGTGTTCGCCACGTTGCGCACCCCTGCGTTCGTCGATTTGCGCGAAAACAGGTTATAATATTCGGGATAATCATACAGCACATGGCGGCCCAGTGTCGTCATGTCGCGTGCCGTAGACATATGACCTTTTTCAGTAAGGCCATGCGCATTCTTAAAAGTTGTCCGCGTCATGCCCAGCGATTTCGCGGTCCGGTTCATGCGGCGCGCAAAGGCGGCTTCTGACCCTTCCAAAGCCACGCCAATCGCTGTTGCTGCGTCATTGGCAGATTTGATGGCAGCAGCGCGGATCAGATAGCGAAATGCAATTCTTTGCCCAGATTTTAAACCTAGCTTTGAAGGGGGCTCTGACGCGGCATGTTTGGAAATACGCACCTTGGTATCCAGTGAAATCTCGCCTTTTTCCACCGCTTGAAACGCAATATAGAGCGTCATCATTTTGGTCAGTGATGCAGGATGCAACCTCGTGTCTGCGTTTCTTGAATGCAAAACCTCGCCCGTGCGGGCGTCTATAACCATGGCCGCATAGGGCGCGGCTGCTGCACTGAGGGGGAGAATAACAAGCATCCACAAAGCTGCGAATACAAATAGCCCGTAACGGGCCGGCCAAATACGCCGAGCCTTCATGATAACCGCCTTTTTCTGCCTCGTGTCGCCGAATTTTTCCGACTGACTTTATTGCCGCAGACGCTAACACAGGTTTCTATTTCAATAAACCATTGATTTAAGGTGTTTGCGTTAAGTTTCGGTGAACCATAAATGTTGTCATTTCAGCAAGGTCACCCTCAACCAATGGTAGACATCAAATTGCCCAATGCGCCAAGATCTGCCACTTGGGCGAACTTGGGGTGATTTTTGGGTGTGGGGGCTTTCTCCAATTCCCATTCTAAACCGTGCGGCACGAACACGCCCCACCCCCCTGCGCCAAGCATCGGAAGCACATCGGATTTCATCGAGTTGCCAACCATCATACCCCTACCAGCCCCGTCCCCATGACGGTCAAAGATATCGAGGTACACGTCCACATTTTTGTCTGAGACGATTTCCACGCCGTCAAATAGCTCCCCCAAACCTGACTGGGCCAATTTACGTTCCTGATCGAGCAGATCGCCCTTGGTGATAAGCAACACCCGGTGTGTTTGTTTTGCAGCCTCTACCGCATCGCGCGCTCCGGGCAGCAAATCAACTGGATGGCGCAACATCTCACGCCCAGCTTGAAGTATTTCAGCGATGACTTTGCCCGACACTTGACCACTTGTAACGTCAATCGCAGTTTCAATCATGGACAGAGTAAACCCTTTGATACCATAGCCATAGTGACCCAGATTGCGCCGTTCAGCCGCCACCAGACGGGTCATCAGATCCGGGCTGTCGGTATAGTCGCTCAGAAGATCCGCAAAATGTGCTTGGGTCATCTTAAAGAAGCGTTCGTTGTCCCAAAGCGTGTCGTCAGCATCAAACGCGACGGTCGTCAAATTTTGCTGCATTGCGCAGCCCCCTTTTCTAATGCGCCAGACAGGTTATATAGACCGACTAGAGACTCACCACGCAAGAAATACTCAGGAGCAGTGATGCACCGCGACGTTCATATGATGGCGGACCGTTCAGAGGATGATGGCGATACGTCTATCCTGACTGCAACGAAGCCCAAGACCAAGCGCCCGCCGCTGTACAAGGTCTTGTTGCTGAACGACGACTTCACCCCGATGGAATTTGTGGTGCATGTACTAGAACGTTTCTTTGGCTTGAACCACGCACAGGCGTTTGAAATCATGCTGACAGTGCATAAAAAGGGCGTTGCAGTGGTTGGTGTCTTTAGCCACGAGATTGCAGAGACAAAAGTTGCACAGGTTATGGACTTTGCGCGCCGTCATCAGCATCCGCTGCAATGCACCATGGAAAAAGAAGAGTAAGTCTTTGATCGGCACACGGTTGTCCTTGGCCCTTGCAGGGGGTGGTTTGTCCGTGCCCGGTGCGGGCCGGATCGCTGTTTTCGGCGCGCCGCCCGAGGCTGATTTGTCCATGCTGCCCGTTGAAAGAGTGACCGTTGTCCAAGGCTTTAAGCCGGCACTCGATACGTGGATTGCTGCTGGGTTTGACTGTGTTCCGATTGCAGAAGGTCGGTTTGCCGCCGCAATCGTTTGTTTGCCCCGCGCCAAGGCCGAGGCGCGCGCGTTGGTCGCGCAAGCCGTCGATATGACGGATGGGCTGATCGTGATTGATGGCCAAAAAACCGATGGTGTGGACAGCATTCTGCGCGACATGCGCAAGCGAACCGCAACGCACGGCCCGGTTGTCAAAGCACATGGCAAGATGTTTTGGTGCGATGATTTAGACACTGACGCCTTTGCTGAGTGGCGGGCAGGACCTGAACTGACACAGGGAGGGTTCTGGACAGCACCGGGTGTCTTCTCGGCTGATAAAGTCGACGCGGCTTCAGCACTCTTGGTAGACGCGTTGCCAGATAAGTTGGGCACGCAGGTTGCAGATTTAGGCGCTGGTTGGGGGTTTTTGTCGGCACATATCCTGACACGGCCGGATATTGTTCAGGCCCATCTGGTTGAGGCAGGGTATATGTCGGTGGAATGTGCACGGCGCAATGTCACGGATGCGCGCGCCGTGTTTCATTGGGATGATGCCACCACGTGGAAGGCCCCGTGCAAACTGGATAGCGTCATTATGAATCCGCCTTTTCATACTACGCGCGCGGCTGACCCTACATTGGGGCAGGCGTTTGTGGCGGCGGCGGCCCGCATACTGGCACCGCAAGGCCAGCTATGGATGGTGGCGAACAGGCACCTTCCCTATGAGACAACGTTGAAAGCGCATTTCACAAATGTCTTTGAAATTGGTGGTGATGCGCGCTTTAAACTGTTTCATGCCATGCGGCCTAAGATCGCAGCGCGCAACAAACGCTAGATGCGCTTGAGCACTAGAAAGGAACGACATGTCTTTTTCCATCAATGGTAAAACGGCGATTGTGACCGGGGCTGCCAACGGGATTGGGTTAGCGATAGCGCGTCAGTTCGCCGATCGTGGCGCCAATGTGATGTGCGCGGATATGGATGAAAAGCGGCTGGCCGATGAATGGGGCGAGATGTCGGACGAAGGTAGCGTGCGCTATTTCGCCGGTGATTTGCGGCAGCGTTTGACGATTGCGAACCTCGTCTCGGCCACGATAGATAGCTTTGACACTGTCGACATCCTTATAAATGCCTCGCGTCAGGTCATGGAGACAGACGCGCTGGATGTCGAAGACACCTCTGTCGCTGTGCTGCTAGAACAAAACTTGATGACGTCCCTACATCTGACCCAGCAAGTGGCAAAACGCATGATAAAACAAGGCGCTGACCAGCCTGAAGGGCAGCTTGGGTCCATTGTTAACCTCAGTTCCATTGCGGCGCGCCAGACCTGCCCGGAACTGATGGGGTATTCCATCGCCGCCGCCGCGCTTGAGCAGATGACTCGTTCTATGGCGCTTGCTCTTGCGCCTGAACGTATTCGGGTAAACGCTGTTGCGTTCGGGTCTGTGATGAGCGCTTCGCTCAAATCCTCGATGATCGAAAACAGTGAGTGGCGTGATGATATACGCGCCCATACCCCTCTGGGCCGGATCGCGGGACCCACAGAGTTGGCGGATGCCGTACAATTTTTAGCGGCCGAAAGCTCGGGCTTTATGACAGGTGAGGTGATCACCGTGGATGGGGGCCGCACGTTGCTTGATGCGGTATCTGTGCCTGCGCATTAACGATTGCGCTTGGACTGCGGGCGCAAAGAGGTTTAGACATAGTGTCAGATAAAAATGACACTTTGGACAACCTATATGACACAAGACTTCGCTTCTGAAAAAGCCCGCGCATCGGCGTGGTTCCGGGAATTGCGTGACCAGATCGTAGACGCGTTCGAAACGCTAGAGCGTGACCATGCCGAAGGGCCGCTTTCAGACGCAGCAGCAGGCACCTTCGAAGTGACAGATACAAAGCGCCAAAGCGACGACGGTTCGGATGCGGGTGGCGGGCTGATGAGCGTTATGCGCGGGGGCCGCGTGTTTGAAAAAGTGGGCGTCAATATCTCCACTGTCTTCGGGACGTTGGGCGAACGGGCGCAAATGGCCATGGCCGCGCGCAAAGGCATTCCAGGTATGAAAGACGACCCGCGTTTCTGGGCGTCGGGAATCAGCCTCGTGGCCCATATGCAAAACCCGCATGCGCCAGCGGTCCACATGAACACGCGCATGTTTTGGACGCCCCATGCGTGGTGGTTTGGCGGCGGGTCTGACCTGAATCCTTGCATTGAATATGCCGAAGACACTGCGCATTTTCATGCTCAGCAACAGGAAAAGCTGGACCTACACGGTGCCGATTTTTACCCGCGTCTCAAAGAATGGGCGGATGAGTATTTCTATGTGCCGCACCGTAACCGGGCGCGTGGCGTTGGGGGGATTTTCATGGATGACCATTGTACAGGTGATTGGGAACAAGATTTCAGCCTGACGCAAGACATCGGGCGCGCATTTTTGCCTGCTTATCTGCCGTTGGTGCGTAAGCGCCGGGTACAAGACTGGTCTGACGCAGATAAAGACGCGCAATTGGTGCACCGGGGGCTTTATGCGGAATACAACCTTGTCTACGACCGGGGCACCAAGTTTGGACTTGAGACAGGGCACGATGCCAACGCTGTCCTCATGAGTCTGCCGCCGCTCGCGAAGTGGGTGTAAGTCGGGCATTTGCCCGACTCTGTTAATCAAGACGCAGTTAGTGCCAATCGAAAAACGCCGGGCCTGCGCGCTCAAGCAACTCTTGCGCCAGTGCGCGGCCCATCTCGGGGCCGTCGGCGATAGGGCCTCTACGTTCGCCTGATAAGGCCTCTGACCCATCGGGGCGCAGAACCTCGCCGCGCAGGTGTAGTTCTGCGCCGTTCAGCTCGGCCAGACCCGCAATGGGTGTTTCGCAGGACCCATCCAAGGTCAGCAGAAAGCTGCGCTCTGCCGCCAGACGTTGCCCGGTTTCGGTATGATGGATCGCCGCCAAAAGCTGCGCCGTGTTGTCGTCTGCCAGGCGCCGTTCGATCCCGATCGCGCCTTGGGCGACTGCAGGAAGCATGTCGCTGGTATCAATCGGTGTCGCAGGCACGTCGTCCATGCTCAGGCGGTTCAACCCGGCAGAAGCAAGGAATGTGCATTCTGCTACGCCATCTGCCAGCTTTTTGAGGCGCGTTTGAACGTTGCCGCGGAATTCCACTACCTGCAGGTCAGGGCGACGGTTCAGTAATTGCGCTTTGCGTCGCAGGCTTGAAGTGCCGACCACAGCACCTTGCGCAAGCTCAGCGATGCGGCTTAAGCCCGGCGATACAAAAGCATCGCGCACATCTTCACGTGGCAGATAGGTGTCGAGGATCAAACCGTCGGGTTGGATCGTGGGCATGTCCTTCATCGAATGAACAGCGATGTCAATTTTTTCTGACAGCAAGTCTTCTTCAATTTCGCGGGTAAACAGGCCCTTGCCGCCGATATCTTTCAGCGGACGGTCCTGTATCGCGTCACCGGTTACTTTAATAACCATGATCTTGAATGCATCTTCAGGCAAATCGAAGGCTTGCATAAGCCGCGTGCGCGTCTCATACGCCTGCGCCATCGCAAGCGGAGAGCCACGGGTGCCAATCTTAAGGGGTGAGTCGGGGGAAGGTAATTGCACTGTCATGGGTTTATCTTTTAGATGTGTCAACTTAAACTGACAACTGGAATGATAGAGAATCTCACGCTAAAAGCAGGATGTGCGCCATGAAAGACGGAAATCACACAATGAGCCAGACGAAAACCATCCTGCGGGCACTTGCCGGCGAAACACTTTCCACGCCACCGATTTGGATGATGCGCCAAGCGGGCCGTTATTTGCCCGAGTACAAGGCGACGCGGGCACAGGCGGGTGATTTCCTGTCGTTATGCTATAATCCAGAATTGGCGGCTGAGGTCACACTACAACCCATTCGTCGTTATAGCTTTGATGCGGCCATCCTTTTTGCTGACATCCTGCTGTTGCCACAGGCCTTGGGCGCGGACCTTTGGTTTGTAACCGGCGAGGGGCCTCGGTTGTCGACCATCACGACCCAAGCGGACTTTGACAAGCTCAAACCGGTTGAAGACATCGACGAGGTGTTGAACCCAATCTATGAAACCGTGCGTATTTTGCGCCAAGAATTGCCAGCCGAGACGACACTGATTGGATTTGCTGGCGCGCCTTGGACTGTCGCAACCTATATGATTGCGGGACGGGGAACGCCTGACCAAGGTCCAGCGCACGCGCTCAAAGATGAGAACCGCCCCTTGTTCGAGGCGTTATTGGCGCGCATTACGGCTGGCACGATTGAATACCTTTCCAAGCAGATTGATGCGGGCGCTGAAGTCGTCAAGATTTTCGACAGCTGGGCAGGGTCGCTCAAAGGGGATGATTTCCGCAAGTACGCGCTGGAACCCGCACGAGAAATTACCGCCGCGCTCAAGGCGCGCTACCCGCATATCCCTGTCATTGGCTTCCCGCGTGAAGCAGGCGACGGCTATATTGGTTTCGCCAAGGCCACAGGTGTGGACTGTGTGGCACTGGACAATTCGGTCAGTGCAGATTGGGCGGCGGCTCATGTGCAGGTTGATGGATGCGTGCAGGGCAACCTTGCCTCCAGCCATATGGTTACAGGCGGGCAGGCGCTGGTGGACGAAACAAAAGCCATCGTCAAAGCGTTTTCTGGCGGGCCGCATATCTTTAATTTGGGCCATGGGATCACGCCTGATGCCGACCCAGACAATGTGCAACGAATGATTGACGCGGTTCGCGAACAATAATCGGTATTTCTGGCTTGACGGCGCAGCATCGCTAGCATAGTCCACGGCCCGTTGGCGTTATAGCTCAGTTGGTTAGAGCGAACGACTCATAATCGTTAGGTCCCTGGTTCAAGTCCAGGTAACGCCACCATGCATCCTCCCTTTCAGATACTCTGCGATTGAGTGTGCCGCGCAACGATTTGGTGCGCCGGCTTACACCCCGCACGGTTGAATTCGGGTGACAAGCTTTCTGAAGTGGCTTAGCAATTTAACCCAGAAAACAGACCAGCGCTGGTGCGAGAACGCCCCACAGCAAAGGCTCAGGGAGAAAACAGATGACGATATCACGCAAGGGTTTTTTGAACATGGCAGCGGCTGCCGCTATGGCGGTCGGATTGGGTGGGGCGGCCTCCGCGCAGGAAGTGACGCTGACGATGCACCAGTTTTTGCCCCCCCAAGCGAATGTGCCAAAGCTGATCTTGGATGTCTGGGCGGACAATGTGGAAGAAGCCAGCGAAGGTCGCATCAAGGTTGATCGTTTTCCATCTATGCAGCTTGGTGGCAGGCCTCCTGAGTTAATGGATCAGGCGATTGATGGCGTTGCCGATATCGTCTGGACGGTTGTGGGCTATACACCCGGCCGTTTCCCGCGCACCGAAGTGTTTGAACTGCCCTTTATGATGACAAATGCGCGCGCAGCTTCCCGCGCCTATTGGGAGATGTTTGACACGCACATGCGTGATACGGACTTCAAAGACGTCGAAATACTGGGCACATGGGTGCACGGCCCGGGCATCATCCACGCCAACAAGGAAATCCGCACCCCTGCGGATATGGACGGCATGAAAGTCCGTGGTGGGTCGCGTTTGGTGAACGTATTGCTTGAAAAAGTAGGGGCGTCGCCTGTGGGCATGCCAGTGCCAGCCGTGCCCGAGGGGCTGTCTAAAGGGGTGATCGATGGCACTACCATCCCATGGGAAGTCACCGCCGCGCTTAAAATCCCTGAGCTTGTTGGCAACCACACAGAGTTTGAAGGCAACGCGCTTTATGTTCTGACTTTTGTGCTGGCGATGAACAAAGACCGCTATGACAGCCTGCCGGCTGATCTGCAAAAAGTGATTGATGACAACTCTGGTCTTGAGTTTTCGGTATTCGCTGGCGGTGTGATGGAAGACAGCGATGCGCCCGCGCGTAAGTTGGCAGCGGACCGTGGCAACAACATCGTGACGCTGACCGAAGCTGAAGCCGCAGAATGGCGTGCCGTTGCAGACCCGATCTATGCGGAATGGGTTGCCGAGATGGCGGAAAAAGGCATCGATGGCCAAGCGTTGATTGACGAGGCGCGCGGGCTGATCGACCAATATACTGAATGACCCCTTTGGCCCGCGGCGACGCCGCTGCGGGCCTTTTCCACCGGAGATTTGCATGCATCAGGCCATGAAACGGCTCGCAGGGGGCACGGCGATCTTGGGTGGCTTTGTCTTGGTGGCGTTGATCGTGCTCACGACGGTGTCGATCGTTGGCCGTAGCCTGAACAAAGTGTTGCATGGCGATCTGGCAGAAACTCTCTTGGGTGGCGTTGCGCAACGGCTGCTGGATCTGGGCATAGGCGAAGTGAACGGCAGCTATGAACTGCTTGAAGCAGGTGTCGCCTTTGCCATCTTCTCATTCTTGCCGATTTGTCAGCTTTATACCAATCACGCCACCGTAGATGTGTTTACCTCTTTGCTCCCGACCCGCATCACACGGTTGCTGATGGCGTTTTGGGAAGTAGCCCTTACCGCCGCGCTTCTTTTGATCAGCGTGCAGTTGTTTGGCGGTGTCCAAAGGTACTACGGCAATGGTGAGACGACTTTCTTTTTGCAGTTCCCGGTGTGGTGGGCTTTTTCCGCCAGTTTTGCAGCCTCGGTTGTGACCTGTATCGTTGCGATATATTGCGCCGTGATGCGCGTGCGCGAGGCCGTAACAGGCCGTACGTTGTTGCCTCAAGCATGAGCGCGCAATGACCACTTTGCTTGATTTTCTGCCATTTGCGGATATGAGCCGGCTAGAACTGGGGTTCTGGTCGTTTCTGGTTCTGCTGGGGATGATCTTTTTGCGCGCCCCCATTGGGCTTGCGATGCTTTTGTGCGGGTTTGGTGGCTGGTACTATGCGATGAACGGCAATCCGACGCCTTTGCTCGCCAAGCTGAAGTCCGAGACCTACACGACGTTTTCAAGCTATTCCTTGACCATCATTCCACTGTTTTTGCTGATGGGACAGTTTGCGACGCTGTCGGGCATGTCACAGGCGCTGTTCAAAGCCGCTGAAAGCTTTCTTGGCCACAGACGCGGCGGCGTGGCGATGGCCGCCGTGGGCGCCTGCGCAGGTTTTGGCGCGATCTGTGGGTCATCCTTGGCCACGGCTGCAACCATGTCCAAGGTCGCGTTGCCGGAACTGCGCCGGTATGGGTATTCAGGTGGTTTTTCTACAGCGACGCTTGCGGCTGGCGGCACCTTGGGAATTTTGATCCCACCGTCGGTGATCTTGGTCATCTACGCCATCATCACGGAACAAAACATCGCAAAACTTTTCGTTGCAGCTTTCATCCCGGGCATCCTTGCGGCCTTAGGCTATATGCTGACAATCTCTATCTATGTGCGCCTTTATCCGGGCTCTGCCGGGACGCGGCCCCCGGTCCCGATGGGCGAACGCTGGCGGGCGCTGGGGGCCACGTGGCCTGTTTTGATGATCTTTCTTGTGGTTGTGGGCGGCATCTATTTAGGCTGGTTCACCCCGACCGAAGGCGCTGCGATTGGCGCGGCCGGTACGGGGCTGGTGGCCCTTTTGTCAGGCAGTTTGAATTGGAGCATCTTCAAGGAATGTTTGCTGGGCACGGGGCGCACAACAGCGATGATCTTTTTCATCGTATTGGGTGCGAGCTTTTACAACGGATTTCTTGCGTTGTCCGGTGTGCCGCAGTTCATGGCTGATTGGGTTTTGATACAGGAATTTAGCCCCTGGTTCGTTTTGTCGATCATCTTGCTGTTTTATCTTGTCTTTGGGTGCTTGATGGACAGCCTATCAATGATCCTTTTGACGGTGCCAATTTTCTTCCCGGTTATCTCAGGGTTGGACTTTGGCATGTCTCCGGAACAGGTCGCGATCTGGTTTGGGATACTCGTTTTGATCGTGGTGGAAGTGGGTCTGATCACGCCACCTGTAGGCATGAACCTGTTCATCATTAACGCGATGGACCGCGCAACGCCCATGACTGAAACCTACAAGGCCGTATTGTTTTTTGTTGGCTCTGATATTGTGCGGGTGATCATCCTAGTCATGTTTCCGGCTATCACTTTGTTCCTTTTGCCCGGGTAACGGCAGCTATCTGCCATAAAACAACAAAAACCATACGGTTTTTATCAGAAATACTTGCGAAAAGTTTCAGTTAATGCACAGTGAGGTCCGGTGATATCTGCACGATCTTGGGAGGGATTATGACCCGTCTATGCCGTACAGTCACAGCTAAATTTGCCCCTTGCTTCTGGGAGGAACAGCAAAGGGCGAATGTGACATGGTATGATGGTGTCGGCAGATATTTATCCATCTCTTGGGCGCTGGTGGTTTGCTTTTCGTATTCTGCCAGTGCCCTTTTCGTTGAATGCCGTACGTGTTGTGATCCCACACAAACCATGCGCAGCAGTGTGGTTTGAATTTCCAATGACCAAAGAAACCAGTGACGTTCCCCTACCCACCCATCGATACGTGCCGGGTTTTAGTCCGCGCCATCATGACCAATGGTTTGACGAAATCAAAGCGTCAGTCACCGCAAAAACACCCATCGAACAGCTGCATCAGACTTTGGCGTTTCGCGCAGGTCGCGCGTATTACGCACAGGGGTATTACTGGGAATGCCATGAAGTCTTGGATGTGGTCTGGGTGCAGACCAAAGATCCCAGCGCGGAAAGAGATCTTGTTTTAGCGATGATCCAACTTGCCAACGCGCGGCTTAAAATCTTGATGAACCAACCGCGCCCAGCGTGGCGATTGTGTGACATCGTCGAGACGCGATTGTCGCGCTGTCCCAAAGATAGGGCCATACTAGGGGTTCACGCGAGCGATATGCAAAGCCTTGTGAGCGAAGCCCGCGTTGCCGCCAAAGACGCCATGTAATCGCCACAGTTCTATGTCAGCCTACACGGCAAGTAGGTGCGGCGTTTGTAAAGCTTGGCGTCTAAAAACCTGCAGTATGAAAGAGCAAAGCTACCGAAAGGTGGCACCGTAACGCAGGAGAATTGCGATGAAGCCGCAGTCATTAAAGTCTACACCCAATACCCGGACACAGTGCTTGGGCTGCAAAAGCTGCACTGGATTATGCCGTGATGTGCTGGACCTTGCCGTAGTGCCAGATGCCGTTTTGGGCCGCCGCGCTGGCGCCTAACCCTGTGCAAGCAAGATCAATGTGCCCAAACCCCAAAGGGTCATTTGGTAATGCGTGTTCTGTGCACCTTCGTGGCAAAACCAATAGCTAAAGTGGTTTCCCACGACCAAGAAGCTTGCCCAAACGGCAAGAAACGCCGAGGCGCCATAGATCGCGAAGGCGCGCGCGTTTTGTGCATCTACCGCGCCAAACAGCGCCATGATCAACGCGCCAGTGCCCACTGCTAACAACAGGGTCGCAAGACCTTCGGCCGCTACAACTGTGCGAAAAGCAAACACCTGTACGCGTCTGTCTGTGATCGCGCGATGCGAAACTTCGGCAAAGGCATCGGGGTATTCAGTGCGCATCCGCGTCATTGCCATGACTTCGGCGGTGTAGGTTTCGTTCACTGAGGGATAGAGGATATTGTCGCGCAGCCCGGTAAACAGCCACGCAGTGATAGAACCTGTTGCAACGATCTGTGCCAGTAAAAGGGCCGTTTGCACGTCGGGCTCCTAAGATGTGATGTCGTGGTCTCAAAGAAAAAGGGGCCGCGCCAAGCGCGACCCCCCATCGTTATGCCAGTCTTACGTCCAGGCGATTTGCTCTGGGCGGATCTCGAAAGAGATGTGGTGCTCGCCCCCAACCAGACCTTCTTTGGTGTGGTTATACAGCGAACGCCAGTAGGGCTGAATGGTAACGCCTTCGTCTTGTACGATGGCTTGGCCTTTCATCATCAGAGCGCGACGCGCTTCAAGATCAGGCGTGGCCAGAGCTTCTGCAAGGATTGCATCAAACTCTTCGTTGGCCCAACCAAATTCGTTCCACGCTTCACCGGAACGGTAAGCCAAGGCCCAAACCTGAACGCCCAAGGGGCGGTGGTTCCAGTTTGTGGAAGAGAACGGGTACTTAGACCAGTCATTCCAGAACGTTGAGCCGGGCAGGATTGTCCGTTTTACCGGAATGCCCGCGTCGCGCAGCTGGGCTGCAACGGCGTCTGTTGTGTCTTTGCGCCATGCGTCGTCGATTGACATCAACTCGTGCTCAAAATCGCCCATGCCTGCCTCGTCCATCAGCGCTTTGGCGGCTGCCGGATCATATTTGCGCGCAGGCAGTTCCGCGTACTCTGGATGCATTGGACCGACGTGGTGGTTTTCGGCCACTTCGCCGCGACCCGCGTAACCCAGTTCCAAAAGAACCGCATTGTCGACAGCCATAGAAATCGCCTGACGGACGCGCTTGTCCGCATAAGGTTTCATGCCGTCGACTTCGGCCAATTGGTTGGGGCGGATCACGATGGTGGATGCAGTTACAACAGAGTTGTTCTGCCAACCGTCCAGCGTGTCGAAAATGTCGATGAAATCACCTTCGATGGAATACGTCATGTCGACCTCTTCGGCTTCAGCCGCCGCCACAAACGCAGAGGGGTCCGTGCCGTAGTCGATATATTCAACGCGGTCCATATAGGCGCCATTGCCTTCGTTCCACCATGTGTGGCCTTCGTTGCGAACCAATACCGCTTTCACGCCGACTTCCATTGACTCCGGCAAGTAAGGGCCCGTGCCAACTGGGTTTGAAAGCGCAGTGTCTGCTGTATAGGACGCGGGGACGATTGCCGCTGGGTAATCTGCCATGCCCGGGATCAACGAGATGTCCGCTGCTGGCAGGTTCAGGCGCACGGTGTGGCTGTCGACAACTTCGATCGCGCCCTCAAGTGCTTTGTCCGTTTCTGGGTCAATCAGGGTCGCGAAACGGCCCGCCATTGAGTTGCCCTCAAGGCTTTTATCGCACCAGCCGGTAATGTTGCGTGCAACATCTTCCGCTGTAAAGTCGCTGCCGTCGTTCCATTTCACGCCTTTGCGCACGTTAAGTGTGTATACGGTTGCGTCGTCGTTGATTTCCCAGCTTTCCAGCAGTTTCCCGGTGAATGTGCCGTCGTTCTCGTAGTGTACGAGATATTCCAACCAACCACGGCTGAAGTTTGCGATCTGGCTCCAGTCGTATGTGCGCGGGTCTTTCAGGGCGCGTACTTCTTGCTGGATCCGGACGGTACCGCCCATTTTATGCCCGGCAGCTTGTGCAGGGGCTGCCATGCCGATCATTGAATACGCTGTTGCGGCTGTTGCGCCGAATGCGCTGGCAAGTGCCAGGAATTCACGGCGATGGACCTCGTTGTCGCCGGCCTTTGCTGCAGAATCCACAATGGATTGCGGCAAAGGTTTGCCGGTACGGGTGAAAAATGTCATCTTCTTCCTCTCTGTTGTGGCGCTTATTTTTTTTGCGCCTGTGCCGAATATTCTGACGGCTAGATGATGCAGTTGACCTGCTTTTTATGCGAACCCCACAGGGGGACGCAGCGATATTCACGCACTCTTATGCATGGCGTCAAGCCCATCTTGGCTTTGTAGCGAGACACAAAGACTGGTCAGTTTGCGTGGTTCGTCATAATTCCAAGGCGTGGCGCGATGCAGGACGGCGCGTTGGTCCCAGATCAGAACATCACCGACCTGCCATCTGTGGCTATAAACGTAGCGTTGTTGGGTGATAAATGCCGTTAATTCGTCAATCAATGTCGCTGATGAGCCTTGATCTGCGCCATCAATTTTGAATGCGTGGCTCGCGATGTAAAGCGCTTCGCGTCCGTTCACGGGGTTCTTGATGACCGCTGGCCAACGCTGTGCGGGCCATCGGTGAAATTTAGGTAATTTTGCCAATTCGGGAGAAATGCGTGCGCGAGAGTGTGAAAGATGGTGCCAAAGCGCTTTGTTGCGAATCTGTTCTTTCAATTTTTCGGGCATTTCGGCCCAACCAGCGCGGGAAGACGCAAGTTGCGTTTCCCCTCCTACCTCGGTCACCACGCGCGCAATCAGGATATTTGTCAGGGCGGGAGTGGGCAAGAACGTGCTGTCGATATGCCACTGCATATTTGCCTGCAGGTCCAATGTGTGTAAATCCTCTGCGCTGGTTACGCTGCCATCCGCAAGAATATTGGAGACTTCTGGCACCGCGAAGGTTTCGCTTTCTTTCAGATCTTTGGCGTCGCGGTTCTCAATTGGGCCAAACATCCGCGCCAGACGCAGATGTGCTGCATCATCGATGGTTTGATTACGCAGCAACAAGGCTGAATGTTCCTCAAAGGCTGCACGCAGCGCAGCGTATCCTTCGCCATCCAATGTCGCCAGATCGAGGCCCTTGACTTCAACGCCGAAAAGCTCTGTCAGCGGTGTTGTGTCCAAACTCATTTTCTGTCTCCCATCGCTTCTATTTCGTCAGCAGGCAGGTGTTTGACACTGTGCCAAACAGCGGATTTCGCAGCATTCAACAGGCCCTTTGGGTCCATCCGTTTTTTCCAGGCCAGATGGCGGTAATCTGCATTTTTGAGCCCGCCTCCCTCAACGCGCCATGTATGTGCGTCATAAATTGGAAATCCATTTGCCTCATAGGTTGCGTTGATTTCAGCCAGCCGTTCGGGAGTAGAAAACCAGATGATGGGCAAGTCAAA
Source organism: Roseobacter sp. (assembly GCA_045104955.1). GTDB lineage: Bacteria > Pseudomonadota > Alphaproteobacteria > Rhodobacterales > Rhodobacteraceae > Roseobacter. The sequence continues at coordinate 24,502 of JBGCDB010000019.1, read as the reverse complement.
CGTCACGATCTCGCCGCCGACACGGGCAAACTCGTGATGCATCCAGACATCATCTCCCAGCTTTGGGCGCAGGGCAGAGATGGCCTGTGGGTCGGGCGGCGTCGGGCATCCGACTTGTTGGTAGGTCGCACTTCGGTCGGCTTTGAGAACTTGCAGCGTGGTGTGGTTGTACGAAAAATCAAACACATGCGGCAGTTTGGCCGCGATGCGTTCCGCTTCTGTCAGGGTCAAGTCTACATGACCGCCGTGCTGGCCGATGAGAGTGCGAAAGCGTTCAACGTGCTCAGCGGGCAACAAAGAAACCAATAGGTGCTTTTCGGGCCTGATGTGTCCTTCCAGTTTTGGAAAATAGGCACAGATGCGCGCGTCCACCGTCGTCAGCAGCTTACGGTAGATATCCGTGGCCTCGGCCACGGCAAGCCCTGCCGCATAACACTGTGCGTAGTCATCAAAGGTTGCCAAGCATCCCACCCAGTTGCGGGTGGGAACCGTGCGCAGGGTGACTTCGGTGATCACACCGTTCAAGCCCCACGCATGGTGGATTTGCAATACGTCTGCGCCTTCGAAGACCCTTTCCTGCGGCGCTTTGTCCACCGATTGCACCTTAAGCGCGATCAGATTGCCGGGATCGCGCAGTGCGCCATTGGCAATGGATCCGATCCCGGCTGAGCCGCCCGCTACAAACCCGCCTACGGTTGCGATATCTTGTGTTGACGGAAACATCGCCATTTCCCACCCCTGCGGGATCAGCGCTGCGTTGATGTCTGCCATCAACGCGCCTGCTTCGACCCGCACAAAGCCATCGCCGATCTCAAGCACTTGGTTCATGGCCGTCGTTTCGATGATCAGGCCGCCGTCCATGGGGACGGCCTGCCCGTAGTTGCCCGTTCCGCCGCCGCGCAGAACGATGGGCGCATCATAGGCGTAGGCGGTCGCCAGCACATGGCGCATCTCGGCGGGTGTTTTGGGCTGTGCGACCAGATCGCCAAAGCATCGTTTCAGTTCGGCGTTCAGGATCGGGCTGTACCAGAAGAAATCGCGGCTGCGTTTTTTGACCAATACTGGTTCTTTTATCACGTTTACTGGTGCGAGGGCTTGGGCAAAAGCCGCCCAATCGACTGTCGTTTTTCCTGAGATTGAAGTCATTTACCCTACGTCTCCAAAGGTGAAAGAGGTGCCCGCCCAGCCACAAGGTCTGCTGTGGTGGTGGCGGCGCACACACGTATTTGGGTTGGTGATGCGGTGTCGACGAATACAGGGTCAACCCCCAGCGCGCGTGCGGGGTTGTGCGTAATTGCTGGCAGCCAGTCGCCCATCGGCGGATCAAGATGTGCAGCCAGTGCCGCCAAGTGCAAGGCTGCGCGTGGGTCATGTTGGCCCATCGGACAAAACGCGTCCGCCACATTGTCTGAGGCCACGATGATAGGAACACCAGCTTCATGCAATTCGCGCAACCGGGTCAGGCCGCGCCGATCTGGTGTGGCGGGGCGTCTACCTTGCAGATAAAGATTTGTGGTCGGTAGGGCGCAAATGCTGATGTTTGTCTGGCTCAGCTTGTCGAGGATACGTTTAAGGTCATCGCTGTCGCGATCGATCAGGCTGACGGCATGGCCGCATAGAATAGGCCCTGCGTGGCCCGTCTTTAGCGCCACATCGCAAATCGCCTCTAGTCCATTCCACTCGCCTAACCCTTCATCCACGTGGAAATCCAGCATCAAGCCATAGTGCTCCGCAGCGGCAAAAACATGCGCCAGACCAGTTTCTATTTGTTTGTGATGCAAGACAAACGCACCCAGAACGCCACCGTGCTGCGCCGCGATATGCTTGGCCACATCAAAGCAAAACGAACGATCTGCCAATTGGTCAATGCCCGTGAGAGCTGCAGATTGAACAAGGATATCAGATGTATCTTGCGCCACTTCCGCCAGAATGGACCACGCGAGCGGAGGGGCAGTTTTTTCACCCCAGTCTATGTGGCTGCGCACGAGGGTGCAGCCAGATGCAGTAAGTTCGGCAAGTCCGCGGGTCATGCGCTGGCGCAGATCTTGCGCCGTCCAGTAGGATTTATCTTTCATCTGTGCTTCGATTGCCGTGGCCAGATCGCCGCCTACTGACCCGATCCGCGCGAGGGAGTAGCACTTGTCCAGATGGCAGTGTGCCTCCGCCAATGTGGGGATCAACATGCGTGGGGTGTCGGTAGGTGCAGCGGCGACCAAGCGTTGTGCGCCGTTGTTGTCCATCACCAAATCACCGCGTAGGCAATCTGCCTGCAGCACACCGCCAAAGGCGTCCGGATCATGCAGCATCGACCGCGGTATCAATACGTCCCGTAGATGGGTCACGGGCACATCGGATGTATCAAGACTTGATATGGAACGTACACAGGGGTCACCGTGCTCCCATTCATGAGGAAACAAATTGGTGGCCCTAAGAGAAATTAATCTGTGCCAGAGAATCTATCTTCAGGGTTTCAAAAAACGCTGACCTGCGCAATGATATTGTGAAGACGCCAAAGGAGAACCGCAATGAGATCGCTCTCGCCTCCTAATATTGCGCCGCCATTTGCACGGTATTCCCATGGTATTGAACTGCCTGCAGGCGCCCGTTTGGTGCGCACGGCAGGGCAGTTGGGATTGGCAGCAGATGGCACGGTGCCTTACGGTGCTGCGGCCCAAGCCGGTCATTGCTTTGCCAATATCACCCATATTTTAGCCGAGGCACAGATGGGGCCCGCGCATGTGTGTCACATAAGCGCTTTTGTGACAGACCGGGTCCATATGGAAGGATACATGGCGGCGCGGGATGCCTTCTTGGCCACGGTGCCCGTGCTGCCAACGTCGACCCTGATGATCGTATCGGGTTTTACGCGCCCTGAATTCGTCGTTGAGGTTGAGGTTTGGGCGGCGGGCTAGCCGTTAGCTTGACGCGTATTTGCGCGCTTCTTTCAGCAAGACCGTCAAGCGTTCTAGATCGCCCACTTCGTTCGCGAGTATCAGCACCAACCGGGCATTCAGTGCGTGACTTTCGGCCTCGCTAAGGCCTTCGTGCGCTTGGATCAGCTGGGCATAGAAGGTGTCAGCATCCGTGCCAAGATTATCAGGTAAAGCCATTAGGCAACCCCTTGCGCTTTATTGAGCGCTTTTTGGACTGTGGCGTGATCAACTTGCGCAAAAGCCGCAGCAATATGCCCGTCTGGGCGGATCAGGTACGTGTGATCGGTGCCATACCGTTTGGCGGCAAATCCCTGCGCGTCGTGAAAGCAATCATATGGCGCTTGGTGTCCGATACCGATACGGCGCAGGCCCAAATCCTGCGGGATTGGCGTGTCGCCTACGCGCAGTAAACAAAAATCAAAAGGCAATATTTCTGACAGCCAAGTCTTTTTTGAACCTTTCAGTAGCGGCGCATCCAGAACCGCTGTGCCCGGCGCCACCGGAGCGTCCGAAGAGGTTTGCAGTGGGCTGTCTGTCAGGACGCACGGCTGTGATAACCGACCTGAGTTGATCAGTTTACGTGCAAAAACGTGATCGTAGGCCAGTTTCAGAACCTCGTTTCGGAAAAGTGCTTCAATCGGGGATTTGGGGGTCATAAAGTTGGTCGCACGGGCAGAATTCATGATGTTTTCATCCGCACCAGACCCGCGTTCTGCATCATAGGTTTCCATTAGCGCATTTGGTGCCGATCCTTGGATTATGGCCGCAAGCTTCCAGCCTAGATTGTCTGCGTCCTGAATGCCGCCATTGCCACCGCGCGCGCCAAATGGGCTGACCACATGGGCGCTATCCCCAACAAAGACGACACGGTTGTGCACAAACTTGTCCAGCTTGGCGCAGCGAAACCGGTACACACTTTTCCAATCAAGCCGGAAAGGGATGTCGCCTACCACAGCTTTAATGCGCGCGATCACGTTTGCCTCTTGTGCCTCAATCTTGGGGTCTGCATCGGGACCAAGCTGCAGGTCAATCCGGTAAATGTTGTCGGGCTGTTTGTGCAGCAGCGCAGACTGTCCGTTGTGAAACGGCGGCTCGAACCAGAACCAGCGTTCTGGCGTATCATGGTCGCCAAACGGGCTGCGCGGCAATTCGACATCAACGATCAGAAAACTTTCTTCGAAGGTTTCGCCTTCAAAGGCCAGTCCCATACGCTTTCGGGTCACAGACCCGGCCCCGTCGCAGGCAGCCAGCCAATCTGTGTTCAGGCTATAAGGCCCCTTGGGTGTGTCGATTGTAAGTGCCACGTGATCGCCGTGATCGATATGCCCGGTCACGGTATTCATGAACCGAAGGTCGATAAGGTCAGGAAACTCTTGCGCGCGCTCAATCAGGTATTGTTCGACATAATACTGCTGCAGGTTGATGAAGGCCGGGTATTTGTGCCCCTCTTCAGGCAACAAATCAAAGGCATAGACTTGGTTTTCTTTGTGAAATTGCCGACCGACATTCCATGTCACGCCCTTGGCTAGTATGCGCGCGCCGATGCCGATGCGGTCAAAAATTTCTAGCGTGCGTTTGGCCCAGCAGATCGCGCGCGATCCAACTGACACGACGTTGTTGTCGTCCAGCACAACTGACGCGATGCCGCGTTGGGCCAGATCAATGGCAAGCGTCAATCCAACCGGTCCCGCTCCGATGATCACGACGGCATGGCGCGGCTCCGGCTTTGTCAGTCCTGGCGGTGGGGTAAAGGGGAAAGGTGCATAGTCATAGGCCATCGTCGCGGTCCTTTTGCGTCAACTTGCGCAATGTCCAAATAAGTGTCCCCCCAAAGAACGCCCCGGCGATGGCCACGACTTCGAACATGGCGGGGCCGGTGGGCAGACCCCGGAACACAATTGCACCGATCAGCATCGCCAACCCCGCGATCGAGACATAGAGCCTGAATTTCAATTCAGATCGGGTAGGGCCGAATTTGTTGGTCATTCTGCGTCCGTCCTCCGTGTCGTTTCAACGGTGCTTGAGTGCTACTTAGCGTTCAATCCAAGCACTTCATCCATGCATTAGCTTTGCAATGCCTCCCACATTTCGATGTCGCGTTTGTCCGTCCAGATGCGTGGGTGGGCAATGCCGCGTGCCTCGTCGTAGGCGCGAGACACGTTAAAGGGTAGGCAGTGTTCGTAGATTGCATAGTTGCTAAATTTTGGGTCACATTCTGCGCGCACGGCTTCCCATGCTTCTTTCAAGGTACCGTTTCGCGCCGCGACGCGGGCGGCAGGCGCGAAGGTAGAAGCAACAAACCCCCGTGTGTTCTCGATTGCAGTGTTGACCATGTCGGGGCCGACCAAAGCGTCGCCACGCCCGGGTGCAATCGCGTCAACGCCATATGACTTGATGGCGTCGAGCGTATTGCCCCAGTCTGCAAAATATCCGTCGCCGCAGTAACAGGCGGAATGATATTCGACGATGTCGCCGGTGAACATCACGTTTTCATCGGGAACATGAACCACGATATCACCAGCCGTATGCGCGCGTCCCAGATGCATCAGGTCAATACGCCGGTCCCCCAGATAGACAGTCATTTTGTCGGTAAAGGTGGTGGTGGGCCACGTCAGGCCCGGGATGCTTTCGTGACCTTCAAACAGCCTTGGGAAGCGTTGAAATTCGCTGTCCCAGTCTTCTTGTCCGCGCTCGGCCACCATGCCGCGCGCCATGTCGGACATGATGATTTGTGATGCGCCAAAGGCGGATGCGCCCAAGACCCGCACCGCATGGTAATGTGTCAGCACCACGTGGCTGATAGGTTTGTCGGTTACTTCGCGTACTTTTTCGATCACCTTGTTGGCAAGGCGCGGCGTCGCTTGCGCCTCAATGATCATTACGCTGTCATCACCGATGATAACGCCGGAATTTGGATCTCCTTCGGCAGTAAAGGCCCACAGGTCACGACCCACTTCGGTAAAGCTGATCTTCTTTTCGGTCATATCCCCTTGGGATGCGAATGCTTTGGCCATGTCCGTTCCTATTTCTTTTGTGGGTCTGCAGGGAATGTCGGGGCAGGGAGGATGGCACCGGAACAGCTGCCAAAGCCGATCCGGTGGTCTGCGGCCTGTGCGTGCCCGCGCAGTGTGACCTTATCTCCATCCTCTAGGAAGGTGCGCATGCCACCACCTTCAAGCGCCAAGGGTTCTGTGCCGTTCCATGTCAGCTCAAGCAGTGCACCGCGTTCAGACGTGCCGGGCCCGGACACTGTGCCTGATCCCAATAGGTCACCTGTATTCATCGCGCAGCCGGATGATGCATGATGTGCAAGCTGCTGTGCTGCGGAATAATACATCTGATGATAGTTGGTTTTTGTGATGGTCTGCGCAGAACCGCCCTGCGGCGTCAGGTCTACCGACAGGTCGATGTCATAAAGGGTCGGTTGGTTTTCCTGTAGATACGGCAGCAATTCTACGTCACGCGACGGGGTTGCCCGACGAAAAGGTGCAAGTGCTGCGGCGGTGACAATCCAAGGGCTGATTGACGTTGCAAAGGCTTTGGCTTGAAACGGACCCAAGGGCTGATATTCCCATGCTTGGATGTCGCGTGCAGACCAATCATTTAGCAACACATAGCCAAAGATCATCGCATCTGCGTCTTCGACACTTATTGGTTGGCCTATATCGCTGGACGTGCCGATCACGGCGCCCAATTCAAGTTCAAAATCAAGTTTCTGGCTGGGTCCAAAGCGGGGCATCGCAGCAGCGGCTGCTTTGATCTGGCCGTTTGGTCTGCGAATATCTGTGCCAGATACCACAACAGTGCTGGCCCGTCCATTATAGCCGATGGGCATGTGCAGCCAGTTGGGCGGCAACGCATTTTCCGCGCCGCGAAACATTGTACCCACGTTCGTGGCGTGGTGTCGGCTGGCATAGAAATCGGTGAACTCTGATACAGCAAATGGCAAATGCAACTGCACGTCAGAAAGCGGGTATAAGTAGCGCTCCACGGCTTCTTGTTGCGCTGCACCTTGCTTTAACAATTGGGTCAGCCGGTCCCTTAGGGCTGCCCAAACCGCAGGGCCACGTTCCATCACATCGTTCCAAAACGGCAGGTCAAGCAGTGGCGCATCGCCCAGCGTTACAGTCCCGTTGGCTTCAAGGGCGGCCAAATCCAAAACATAATCACCAATTGCCACACCACAGCGCGGATCGTCCCCTTGGTGCGAAAAAACGCCATAGGGCAGGTTATTCAGCGGAAACTCGGCTTGTGCCGAATTCGCGCTGCTGACCCACGACGCCTTCAGTGGCATTGGTGCGCTTTCATAAGCGGATCAGGATGCATCGTTGTCCGTATCGTCGCGTTTGTTCCGCTTTTTACGATCTTGCAGCCATTTGAAGCCAAAAAAGAAGACCACAAAAATGACGATCCAAAAAAGCAATTCAGTGAGTGCTTCGCTCATAGGTATTCCTACTTTTTGCCGGGAGTGCCGTCGAATTTCTTTTCAAGACTGTCCCAGCAGTCAATGTAGTCATCTTGTAGCGGCGCTTCCACCGCAGCAAAACGTGTCAGGTGCTGGGGAAAGCGGGTTTCGAACATAAACGACATGGTATTGTCGAGTTTTTCTGGCCTTAGGTCCGCATTTGAAGCCCATTCAAAGGCGTTTTTATCTGGCCCATGAGGGAGCATCATATTGTGCAGCGACATCCCACCGGGCACAAAGCCTTTGGGTTTGGCGTCGTATTGGCCGTAAATATTACCCATCAATTCGGACATGATGTTCTTGTGATACCATGGTGGCCGAAAGGTGTTTTCAGCCACCATCCAGCGTTCGCGAAACAATACGAAATCAATATTGGCGGTGCCTTCGACCCCTGAAGGCGCCGTTAGCACAGTAAAGATTGACGGGTCCGGGTGGTCAAAAAGTACCGCACCCACAGGGCAATAGCTGCGTAGATCATATTTGCACGGCGCGTAGTTGCCGTGCCACGCGACCACGTCCAAGGGGGAATGGCCAATATGAGTGATATGGAACTGACCAGCCCATTTGATCGTAACGGTCGAAGGTGTCTCACGATCTTCAAAGGCGGCCACGGGCGTTTTGAAATCCCGCCTGTTTGCCATGCAGTTTGCCCCAATCGGACCACGCCCCGGCAGATCAAATTTCTGCCCGTAGTTTTCGCAGACAAAACCGCGCGCGGGTCCCTCAAGCACTTCGACCCGGTAGAGCAGCCCGCGCGGCAGCACGGCGATCTCTTTAGGTTCCAGATCAATGACGCCCAGTTCTGTACAAAAGCGCAAGCGGCCTTCTTGCGGCACGACCAAAAGCTCTGAATCTGCGGAATAAAAGTAGCTGTCCTGCATGGATGCAGTGACCAGATAGATGTGGCTGGCCATGCCCACTTGGGTGTTTACGTCACCGGCTGTGGTCATCGTGCGCATACCGGTCAACCATGTCAGAGCATCGGTGCTATGGGGTATAGGATCCCAGCGGTATTGCCCAAGACTGACCACATCCGGATCCACATGCGGCGCAGATTTCCAGTAGGGCAGATCAATTTTGGTGTAGCGGTTCGAATGCTTGACCGACGGCCTGATCCGGTAGCACCACGTGCGTTCGTTTTGATGGCTGGGGGCTGTGAATGCCGTACCTGATAGCTGCTCGCCATACAGGCCGTAGTTGCATTTTTGCGGGCTGTTCATGCCCTGTGGTAGGGCGTCCTGCAGGGCCTCGGTTTCAAAGTCATTGCCAAAGCCGGGCATATAGCCGGGCGTCGTGCCGCTTGGGCTTGTGGCTTGTGTGAATTGGTGTGGTATGACTTGACGGTTCATGTCGGCCTCCCTTGCCAAGATAGGTGACACGGTATTACGCGATTATACAGCCGACAAGAACCCCAACCGCTTTACATATCCGGTAAAACGGGTCACCGCTTTGCTTATGAATGACTTAAGCAAAGGTCTGTTGATCACAGGGTTGGGCGTTTTGCTTGTAATCCCGGATTCGCTTTTTGTCCGGCTGATCGATGCCGATGCGCTGACGATTGCGTTTTGGCGCATGATGCTGGCAGGCGGCTTGCTTGGTGTTGTGCTGCTGTTGTGGAAAGGTGTGGCGCCGTTTCGGGCTGTGATCGGCACAGGGCGCTATGGGCTTATTTATGCGCTTGGTGTGGGCATCAGTGGCCTTTTGTTCATTCTTGCCATCAGCATGACGTCGGTTGCGAATGTGGTGTTTATCATCGCATCCTTGCCGGTGTTTGCATCTATCTACAGCCGCATCTTTCTGAAAGAACCCATCAGTCTGCGTATGCTATTGACCATGGCCGTGGTGATGGTCGGCTTGGCTGTCATTGCCTATGGGTCGGGCGAGACGGAGAACGCGCATATATCGGGGGATTTGCTAGCATTAGGGGTCTCGGCCTTGTTCGCGGCAGCCCTGACTGCTGCACGCAGGGTCAAGCATGTGTCCATGGTGCCGGGGGTTGCCATGGGTTATGTTCTGGCGGCCTTGCTTATTCTACCGTTTTCCAGCCCTTTTTCTGTGCCGGTTGAGCAAACGCCAATTGTTTTGCTGCACGGCGCTTTTATTTTTGGCAGCTCAATTTTGCTGGCGATTGGGCCACGGTTTATCACCTCGGCCGAAGTGGGCCTGCTGGTGCTATTGGAAAGTGCGCTGGCACCAGTATTGGTCTGGATTGTCGTGGGCGAAGACCCGGGTGCCTATGCGCTGGTGGGGGGCACCATTGTGATCGGTGCGCTATTTGTGTCCAACCTTTGGGTGCTGCGCCGGTCGGTTAGATATCGACAGTAACGCCCGGCAATTCGAGCGATTTCATCAAGTCGCGTAATTCCTGACGTGCGGCGACGTTTGAAATATTCAGCTGTTTCACGCCAATGTCTTTCAGGTCCAGCAAAGTCAGCCCGCGCGGGAACAATTCACGGAATACAACGCGTTCTGAAAAACCCGGCGCGATGCGAAAGCCGATGCGCTTGGACAGGTTTTTGATGGCGCGTTCCATCTTTTCTTTATTGACCATACGCTGTGCGCCCATGCGGTTGCGCACGACTATCCAGTCGATGGGTGTCAGGCCCGCTTGTGCGCGCAGCTGTCTGGCGTTCCAAACCATCTCTGAATAAACGGAAGGGCCTAAAATTTCGTCACCCGAGGCATCCGTGCGTGCAAGCAGATCAAAATCGACAAAGCTGTCATTCAAAGGGGTGATCAGCGTGTCGGCCAGACTGTGCGCGACTTGGCTTAGTCGAGTGTGGGACCCTGGGCAGTCGATCAAGATGAAATCGTTGTCCGGCTCAAGCGCTGCGACAGCGGCAGACAGGCGGTGGTCGTAAACATTCTCGCCGGGTTTCAACGTCTCGGCTGCGATCTCGGGCAGGGGATGTGTCGAAGGGCTAGGTAGGGTCAGGTTCGCTTTCTTTAGAAATGCCGCGCGGTTTTCGGTATAGCGCCCGAAGGTTCGTTGCCGCAGATCCAAGTCCAAGGCGCTGACTTTATGCCCCATCCGTGCAAGCGCTGTCGCCACATGCATCGACACGGTTGATTTTCCCGCGCCGCCTTTTTCGTTACCGACAACGATAATATGTGCCATGTGCCCGATCCTTTGCCCAGCCGTTCTTCGACCTTTGTGGTTGTCGGCACTATATGACTGGAAACTCGAATTGGGAAGGCGATTTGAGCCGGGTTAGAGACTGATAGCCGAATTTCTGCGACTGTCGTAAATCCGCCGCGACTGGTGATTGTTCCTACAGCAGATCTCTGCGCCAGCGAGGTAGCGCACACGCAGAAACTGCGGGGTAAGCGCGCCTACTTTACGATGAAAAGGACAGTGTCCCCGTAAATCTTGATCCTTTCGCGACCAGGTGTTGTGGCAACAAACAGGGTTTCCATCACCGGCGTATCCCCATTGCACTGCCCGCTGCCGTGGATGCCCGGTTTGCCATATTGGAGACGCCCGGTTTTGTGCTCGGCATTTTAAAAGTCGAGTGATTTTTTAATTGGGCTTTGTCGGGTAGTTTGCCGCATTCCCCGCGAAGACCGTGAAAGACCATCGCCTGACCAACTTCAAGGCTTGCCCGCTTTACAAATTTGACCCGGTTGGAACTGTCGGCATAGGCAGCTGCAGTCAATGCAAAACACAATGCACTTACAAGCCCGATTGCAGCACCTTTGGCGGTGATACTGCCCGTCATTGATATTCCTTTCAAAAGCATTTCAGGTATTGGACGATGTTTGTACCCAGACAGCCTGTAGCAAGGGATACCTCGATCAAGGGTGTGCCGTATCTTTCGCTTACAGAATTTTAAATCAGTTTGAAGGTGTCAATGGTTCATGAGTGCTAAGGCGGTGGACACTGGGTACAAACCGGCCGAGGCACAAAAAAAGGCCGCTCTGGAAGGAGCGGCCCTTTGATTTTTCTTCATACTCAGCAGGAGGTTTAGAAGCCAAGACCTGCGTATTTGTCTTTGAACTTGGAAACGCGTCCGCCGGTATCCAAAAGACGGCCTGTGCCGCCAGTCCATGCCGGGTGCGCGGAAGGATCAATATCAAGCGACAGCTGGTCGCCTTCTTTGCCCCATGTGGATTTCATTTGAAAAATCGTACCATCGGTCATTTTGACGTTGATGATGTGATAGTCGGGATGTGTATCTGCTTTCATCGGTCCGGTCCTTATGCGCTCGCGCCCGACTTGGGCTTGTAGTTTGCGTTTTCTGCGATACGCGCGGATTTACCGCGACGGCTGCGCAGATAGTAGAGCTTGGCACGGCGAACGCGGCCACGGCGGACTACTGTAATGCTATCAATGTTCGTGGAATGCAGCGGAAACACACGTTCAACGCCTTCACCAAACGAAATTTTGCGAACTGTGAAAGAACCAGCGATACCGTGGCCATTGTTGCGCGCGATGCACACACCTTCATAGTTCTGAACACGCGTGCGCGTGCCCTCTGTTACTTTAAAACCAACGCGGATGGTGTCGCCGGCGCGGAAATCGGGAATGTCGCTCCCCAGAGCAGCGATTTGCTCCGCTTCGAGTTCTGCAATCAGATCCATCTGATCGTCTCCTATGATGCTCGTGGTTTGCCCACGAAGTTTTATGTGTCTCAGAGCTTCCGGTCTGTGCTCGGGTCCGCATGTCGCGCCCGCCGGGAGGATACAAACATCATTCCTTGCTTTTATGTTCTGCCATTACAAAACAACCCGAATTGGAAAACCAATTTGGCGTGCGCGCGGTATAGGAGGGATTCCCGCTTCAGGCAAGCAGTTTCTGGGGCTTTTCTGCCGCCGACCTTAGGGTAGTCAGTGGTATGTTTTGGGCTGTTTTCCAGTCCAGTCGTGATGGCCGCGTGCGTTCATTATGGAACGCATTTTGAACCTGCCATCTATCTCTACCAAAAGGGCGGATGAGGTGTAAGGTTCAGTGGCGCGTACGCCTTTGCTCAGAAGACTTGTTTCGTAGGTACCGATCCAAGATCCGTCATGGCATTTTTCAAGGCTGATGGGGGTACGGCAGATTTGATCGAGGCGCATCGCATCACAAGCAAAGAGGTATAGGTCAAAGTTTTCACGAAGCTCCACTTGCGTCGATATCACGATCGGCCCGGCGGATGTAATAAGCGTGAAAGGCAATATGATACGCCCGGACCACGCATCAAAGTCCTTGGCAATAAAGCAATCAGAAACTGCGTTCAGAAAGAGTTGAAATTCAGCATCAGGCATCGGTTCACCCGTCGTAAATAGACGACGGATAACACGGAGCATCATATCTGCTCAACAATTGCATACAATTTTAGAAACAAACCGAATGGGTGCTGTTCAGTTGAAAGCCAATTCATCGCCGTCGAATTTCATTTGCGCAAAGCGCAGCGGCAGCGCTTTGCGCAATATAGATACTGGGATATTGCTCTCTGCATGCAGGTCGGCAGTTACGTTGATGTTGTTTTCGCCGGCAAAAGCTTTGCGTGTAATGGGGCGATGGGCCGCTATCGGCAGACGTTTGGGTGCTACGGGTGCGGGCGTGACAGCTGGCGTATCCGTGTGTGCCGCGCGGCGTTTATGCTCGTAGCGCGTGAACTTTGCAGGTTTCATGGCCTGTTGGGACGCGTTTCTCGCGCGGGTGCTTGTACCGAACAAACTGAACATCACATTTTTCTCCAGTTGGCCCCCAAGACCCAGACTGGTGCTGGAATGTGGCAATATTTAGCCAAATGCGCGTCGAGTTTAAGCGAAATCAAAATGAATTTGGCTGCTAGGACTTGTCTGTTTTAGCCTGGTGTGCCGCCCATAAATCGGGGCGCCTGGCCTTGGTCAGTTCCAGTGATTGTTCTTTTCGCCAAGCAGCAATGTTTTTGTGGTTTCCAGACATTAGAACATCCGGAATTTTCTTGCCCTGCCATTCGGCTGGCCGAGTGTATTGGGGGTGTTCAAGCAGGCCGTTGGAATGGCTTTCTTCGACCGTACTTTCCGCATTTCCCAAAACACCCGGGAGTAGCCTGACAGTTGCGTCCAGCATGGCTTGGGCTGCGATCTCGCCACCGGTCAGAACGTAGTCACCCATGGATACTTCGATCACACCAAAGTGTTCCAAGACGCGTTCATCTACGCCCTCAAACCGACCGCATAAAACAGTGACACCATCGCAGCGCGCGAGGCTACGTGCCATAGGTTGATCAAATTTTTTGCCGCGGGGGGACATGTAAAGAATAGGCCAATTGCCGCGCGCAAAAGACTGCGCCTGTGCCAATGCAGACCCGACCACATCCGCACGCATTACCATTCCCGCCCCGCCGCCGGCAGGCGTATCATCTACGTTGCGATGCTTGCCAATACCGTGCGTGCGCAGGTCATGGGTATGTAGTTGCCAGCGGCCTTCCTTTAACGCTTTGCCGGTCAGCGACAGGCCCAACACGCCCGGAAAAGCTTCTGGAAAAAGTGTTACGATGCGCGCCTGCCAAACGCCCGCCAGCTCTTCGTCCGCATCCATCAAGGACCTTGGCTTGAGCGTTGGTCGAATGGTTTTGCGGCCGTGACTTTTAGGTGCGTCCGACACGCTAAAACAGCCCTTCTGGCGGGTCGGCAATGATGCGCCCCGATGCAAGGTCTACGGTTGGGACTGCCGCTATTGTAAAGGGCAGAAGAACTGTTTCGGATGAACCCGGGCGCTGTACTTCAAGGATATCCCCCGCACCGTGATCCAGCACGTTTTTGACGGTCCCAAGCGGCGCGCCACCACTATCCAAAACAGCCAATCCAATCAGATCAGTGTGGTAGTATTCGTCATCGGGAAGCGTTGGTAGTTGGTCCCTGCGTGCAAACAGTTGTGTGCCTTTAAGTGCGTCCGCTTCCTCTTTGCTGGCCACTTCGGCGATCCGCGCTGCAAAGCCGTTTTTGATAGGGCGAATGAGTGCTAGATGAAAGGTCTGGCTACCGTCCTCAGACGTCAGAGGGGAATAGCCGTCTATGTCCTCGGCAATGGCGCAAAAGCTTTTGATACGCAGCTCGCCGCGCACACCATAGGCGCCGCCAATGGCACCGACGCAGATTTTATCCTCGGTCACGATGCCCCCTTACACAATCCTGCGTCCATCGTACCCCCCGCGCGCGCACATCTTTCTGAAACGTTTTGCCGTTCAAACAGCAAACCCGCGACAAATGCGATCATCAAGACAATCAGCCACCTGATCGGTTTAAACATACTGTCGTCTCGCGATTGGGTGAGCAAATCCCGGCCCCTTGTGGGACCGGGCTGATCTTTTTTGCGGGCCCACGTTCATGAAGCCTGCAGCCTTTGGCACTTATTCTGCTGTTTCTTCAGCAGGTGCAGCAGCTTCCGCGGCCTTGGCAGCTTTCTCTTCTGCGCGCTCTTGGGCTTTCTTGCCGGGTGTACCCTTGTTGGGGTTGTTACGCTCGGTTTTTTCCTTCACGCCAGCGGCTTCAAGCATACGGGCGACACGGTCTGTTGGCTGTGCGCCTTGGCCCAACCAATACTGAACGCGCTCCATATCCATTTTCACACGTTCTTCGCTGTCTTTTGCCAATAGCGGGTTGTATGTGCCCAGCTTTTCGATGAAGCGGCCGTCGCGTGGCATGCGGCTGTCGGCTGCAACGATACGGTAAAATGGGCGCTTTTTGGAGCCACCGCGGGCGAGACGAATTTTCATAGCCATGAGTTAGTTTCCTTTTAATGTCATGGGGTAAGGTGCACTTAAGTGCACCCTACGATTGGTGCTGTTTGTGGTGCTGAATGACTTCAGCGATGATGAAGTTTAAAAACTTCTTGGCGAATTCCGGGTCTAGTTCTGCCCGTCTTGCCAAATCTTCGAGCCGCTCGATCTGTGCGGCTTCGCGCGCAGGATCGGACGGGGGAAGGTCGTGTGTCGCTTTGAGTTTTCCGACAGCTTGCGTATGTTTGAACCGCTCGCCCAACGTATAGACGAGGATCGCATCGAGCCTGTCGATCGACGCACGGTGTTCTTTCAGCACCTCAGCGGCACGGGTAACGGCGTCAGTCAAGGGCCCATCCTTTCGGTTTAAACAAGGGGTCGGCATAGTGGCTGATTTCCATCTCTATGCCGTGTTCCAATTGCGACCCGCGCAAATTTTCGGGCGATGGATGCCGGTACACCGCATCATTACCGTCGATCGTTTCGGCACCGTGGTCTTTGACCGCGCCCAGACGTTCTGCCAGCCGGATGCTATCTAGATTTTTGGGGTCAATGTAACTGACGGCCGTTGTCCAACCGCGCACGCTATAAAGGTAATTGCGAATGGCGTGGGTCGCTTCCAGTGCGTAGCCATGTCCGTTTTTATCCGGCCAGATCACCCATGCAATCTCGGGCTCTGGCCACTGGGCGGGTTTCCAAGCACCAGCCATGCCGTAGGTTTCGTCTGTATTTTTGTCGTGGATCATCCACATGCCGTAGCCGCGAATTTGCCAATGACCAATCTCAGCGGCGTACAGCATCCAAGCCTCGTAGGCGTTCAACGGGCCACCCATGAACCGCGCACGGTAGCTGGTGAAGGTGGCTTTGAAATCCGGGTAATCCTCGGGCTCGGGGCCGCGCAGCACAAGGCGGGCGGTTTCCAACACAGGAATCATAGTTTCGCTCATTGCAAAACCTCCGGAGCCGGGTGGCGGTACACCTGTAAGGTGCCATAAACCGGGTGCTCATTATCAGCAGCTTCGCGCACCGCACCCATGCTTTCTGCCACCCGCACAGAGTCATCATTCCCGGGCGAGATCTGACTGATCAAAGTCGTCATGCCAAGTGTTTGATAGCCATAGTCGCGTGCCGCGCGCCCTGCTTCAGAGGCATACCCCTTGCCGTTGCCGCCCCAAAGCATCCAACCCACTTCCGGCTCTGGCCAGTCTAAAGGTGCATGCAAACCCACAAGGCCAATAGCGCCTGGCGTTTCTTTGCGTTCTACCATCCAGCGGCCAAATCCGCGCAGGCTCCAATGGCCAATGACTTCAGCCACATAGCGCCATACTTCGAAATCACGTTGAGGCCCGCCCACAAACCGCGCCGCATCGCTGGCATAGAACGCTGCAAAGGGTTCCACGTCCGCTTCGCAGGGCGCGCGCAGGACCAAGCGGTCCGTGGTTATGGTGGGGATCGTGATCACGTTATTTCTTTTTACCAAAACCGCTTAGACCGGGGGGCAGGGCAGCGCCGCCGCCCATGCCGCCCATGCCGCCCAGACCACCGGGCAGCTTGCCGCCCATCTGCTTGGCCGCCGCTTCCAGCGCCTTGGGGTCCATACCTGCGGCCATGTCTTCGGGTGACGGGCCACCTTTGCCGAACATGCCTTTAAGGGCTTGTTTCATCATGCCGCCTTTGCCCATTTTGCCCATCTTCTTCATCATGTCGCCCATCTGGCGGTGCATTTTCAAAAGCTTGTTCAATTCGGACACTTCAAGACCTGCGCCGCGCGCGATCCGCTTTTTTCGGCTGGCTTGGAGCAACGCAGGGTTTGAGCGTTCTTTCTTGGTCATCGACTGAATAAGCGCGATCTGACGCTTGAGGATGCTGTCGTCAAAGCCTGCGTCTTCGACCTGTTTGGCCATTTTGTTCATGCCAGGCATCATGCCCATCATGCCTTGCATACCGCCCATCTTTTGCATCTGCTCAAGCTGCATGCGCAGGTCATTCATGGTGAAATGACCCTTCATCATGCGTTTGACCATCTTTTCGGATTGTTCAATCTCGAGGGTCTCTTGCGCCTTCTCGACCAGCGCAACAATGTCACCCATGCCCAGAATACGGCCTGCAACGCGGTCAGGCTCGAACGTTTCCAGCGCGTCCATCTTTTCGCCAAGGCCGACAAATTTGATGGGTTTGCCGGTCACGGCGCGCATGGACAGGGCCGCCCCGCCGCGC
Source organism: Roseobacter sp. (assembly GCA_045104955.1). GTDB lineage: Bacteria > Pseudomonadota > Alphaproteobacteria > Rhodobacterales > Rhodobacteraceae > Roseobacter. The sequence continues at coordinate 7,196 of JBGCDB010000019.1, read as the reverse complement.
CCGTCGCCGTCCATCCGTGTCAGAACCACGCCAGATATGCCAATGCGTTCGTCAAAATTTTCGGCGGTGTGCACGGCATCTTGCCCGGTCAGGCCATCGACGACCAACAGCGTTTCGCGCGGGTTGGCGACATTGCGGACTGCTTCGACCTGCTGCATGAGTTCTTCGTCGATGGAGAGGCGGCCGGCGGTGTCGAGCATGTAGACATCATAGCCGCCCAAGCCTGCTTGCGTCTTGGCGCGTTTGGCAATGGCAACCGGGTCTTCGCCCTTGATGATCGGCAGGGTATCGACGCCGATTTGGGTGCCCAGAATGGCCAATTGTTCCATCGCGGCCGGGCGGTTCACGTCCAGCGAGGCCATCAGCACGCGCTTGCCGTCTTTTTCCTTGAGGCGCTTTGCCAGTTTGGCGGTCGTTGTTGTTTTACCGCCGCCCTGCAAGCCCACCATCAGGATTGGCGCAGGAGGATTGTCCACTTTTAACGTGCCTGGGTCGCCTTCACCCTTCAGGACGTCAATCAATGCGTCATGCACGATTTTGACGACTTGTTGGCCGGGTGTGATGGATTTCGTAACCGCTTGTCCGGTCGCCTTGTCTTGTACCGCTTTGACGAAATCGCGCGCCACAGGCAAGGATACGTCAGCCTCTAGCAAGGCGACGCGAACCTCACGCAGCGCGGTCTTGACGTCGTCTTCGGACAGCGCGCCTTGTTTCGTCAGGCGGTCAAAGACACCCGAAAGGCGTTCAGACAGATTTTCAAACATGGGCCATGGCCCCTTTCAGTTTCGGTTGCGGACCCCTCCGATGTAGGAAGGCCGCGGTAAATGCGCAAACGCCGCTGCGTCGATCCAAAAGGCAAAACCCAAATGGTTTTGCCCCCGTGGGCGCAACGCGCTGACGGAGGGCGATCCCGACATGGCGCCGGGACCGGAAGGCTTATGCTTCCGGAATATGCGATCGTCTAAGCCCCGCCGTGCGGCGAGTCAAGTGTTTGAAGGGTTCCGCGCTGTTTCCAGCCATGTGTTTATGCGGTTGGCAAGTGCCGCTGCGTTGCGCCCGCCCGCATACCCTTTGGTCAAAGGGATCTGATCGTCTGTGGCCGCGGTTTCGATGACCAATGCCACACGATGCGAACCCGCCGTTTCTGCAGGCCCTTTGTAGGTTTCAACAATAGCGCTTTTTAGCGCCGATAGCTTGTATGTTTCTTCCTGCTCCCCGGTGAAGCGACGGGTTTTTAGCGATACCCTATTCGTCTCGGTGTCAAAGCAGACATCGATGCGTTCGGTGGCGAACCACAAGGTTGGCGCAAGCAAGGCAAGCGACAAGGCAAACGCAGCGCCAGCCTTGACCCAATTGCCTTGCGTGATGTGCCAAAGCAATATGCCCAACACCATCAAGACACATGCCCCCAGTGCGACGCTTAGTAGTCTGGGGCGATGTAGCAAAACCAATTGATCTGGCGATTGTCGAACCATTTTCATGGCACCGACTGTAGCGCCTTGGGCAATTAAATCTATGGGGTGGCGTGCAGATCAGTGTCTTACACGCCAAGCTAACCTTAAGCAGCGAGCGCGTTGATCTGGTCGTCAGCTTGTGCCTGTGCCGTCTCTGCGTCAACCATTTGGCGGTCGGCTGCGATGACAGTTACATCTTGGATACCAATAAAACCTAGCACATGTTTCATGTAACCAGTCGCAAAATCGATATCGGATCCGGCCTGCGTGCCGCCGCTGGCCACTGCAAGAATTGCGCGTTTGCCGTCTAATAGACCAACCGGACCATTTTCAGTGTACCGAAAAGTGACGCCTGCGCGCGCGATTTGGTCCACCCAGGCTTTCAAGGCTGCGGGCACGCCAAAGTTGTAAATTGGTACGCCGATCACGACGGTATCAGCTTGTTTAAGTTCTTCGATCAAAGCATCTGAAAGCGCAAGTTCTTGGGTTTGAGCGTCAGTACGTGCATCTGCCGGTGTAAAGTTTGCATTGACCCATGTTTCGGAGATCTGAGGGATCGCATCTGTCAAATCGCGCTTGATCAATTGGTCGCCAAGCCTTTCACTGATGCGGGTAGTCAGGTCTCGTGTGGTTGAACCAGATAGTCGTGCAGAAGCATCGATTTTTAAAACTGTAGACGTCATGCGGTGTTCCTTTGGGTGTGTCGATTGATGTTTCTTAACTTCAATTTAGATGGTGCGAATTCAAACACAACTATACAAATTGAACGATATATGTGCGTAAAAGCGCAAAGACCGCACACAACTTTTTGCGATTGGGAAATGGGACATGGCCGTATTCGCTCTTGTCAACCATTGCGCGAGCGAGCAACGTGGCGAAACGAGCATTCGATATATGAAACGGTACAGCTTCGATGGAAAGTTGGGACGAGATAAAAACAGCCTTTCAGGTCGCCCGCATGGGAACTGTCAGTGGCGCAGCAGACGTTCTTGGCGTGCACCACGCCACGGTTATCCGCCACATTGATGCGCTCGAGGGGCGGTTGGGCGTAAAGCTTTTTCAACGTCATGCGCGCGGTTATACGGCAACCGAGGCAGGACAGGATCTGTTGCGGGTTGCACAGGCAACAGATGATCAGTTTGGACAATTGGTCGGCCGGATCAAAGGGCGCGGCAATGACGTGTCCGGTGATCTTGTCGTGACGTCGCTTATTGATATCTCGTCGCGGATGGTGCCGCTTTTGGTAAAATTTCAGCAAGCGCATCCGGATGTTGTTGTGCGTTACCTGACAGGTGAACGACTGTTCCGGTTAGAGTACGGCGAGGCGCATGTCGCCATCCGCGCAGGCAGCATACCCGAGCAGCCCGACAACGTTGTCCAAGAATACTACACCCATCGTGTGGGCTTGTTCGCAAGTGAAAAGTACATCGACAAACACGGCAAGCCCAAAGGTGTGGACAGCTTCAAAAAACACCGTTTTGTGGCGCATGACGCGGATGACAACCGCGCCCCGTTTGAAAAATGGTTGCGCCATAATGTGCCACTGTCCAATATTGTGTTTCGCAGCAGTGATACCCGCGCACTACGGTCCGCCATTCTGTCCGGAGCAGGCATTGGGTTTTTGCCCAAATTTGAACAAGAGGCCTCGCCTGAACTCACCGAAGTGCACCCGTGCCAAGAGGAGTGGGTTTCGCCGCTGTGGTTGGTCACCCACGTTGATTTACACCGCACGACCAAAGTGCAGACGTTTCTCAAATTCTTGAAAGCTGCTGCCAAAGACTGGAAATCGTGACATCCGCGCTTCAGGGGCATGTTGCGATGCTTGCTTTTTCTGCCTTGGTGGCCGGGTCGTTTTCACTGGGCGCACAAGCCGCGAATGAAATATCCCCTGCGGCTTTGAACGCTGTTCGATTTTGGGTGGCGGCTGTCATCATTGGTGTTGCTGCTTTATTGACAACAGGTATTCGGCGTGAGGTTTTTCGCGCGCCTTGGCGCTACGCCGTGTTGGGCGGTTTGTTTGCTGTCTACTTTGTGCTGATGTTTGAGGGGCTCAAGACAGCGCCGCCTGTCAGCGCGGCGGCTGTTTTCACTTTGACACCTATATTGGCGGCAGGTTTTGGCTGGATACTGCTAAGGCAAGTGCTGACGCCACGTATGGCCGCGGCTTTGATCATCGGAGCCAGTGGTGCGCTTTGGGTCATCTTTCGCGCCGATTTTGCGGCATTTAAAGCCTTTGAAGTCGGCAAGGGGGAGGTCATCTACTTTTTTGGATGCGTTAGCCATGCGATCTATACGCCCATGGTACGCAAACTGAACCGAGGCGAGCCTGCTGTGGTGTTTACATTCGGCACGCTTGTGGCAGGTGGGCTTTTGTTGACTGTTGTGGGGTGGCACGACTTGAAAGCCACCCCGTGGCTGGAATTACCCAGTATCGTTTGGATCGCGCTGCTTTATCTGGCCGTATTTGCTTCTGCGGCCAGTTTCGTGTTGCTTCAAACGGCGACGCTGCGTCTGCCTTCAGCTAAGGTTATGGCGTATACGTATCTTGTGCCAAGCTGGGTCATCTGCTGGGAGATTATTCTAGGAAATGGCGTTCCGCCGGGGTTGGTAATGGTGGGTGTTGCCCTGACGATCACTGCATTGGCGCTTTTGTTGCGTGATGAAGAAGCCGCAGTGCCCGCCGCCTAGTCCTGTGCTGGTGGGGTGTCGAGTTCGGTTTCTAAAAAACGCTCGAATGCGTCGAGGTTTACAGGTTCAAACTGGCCAAAGCCCTGCATCCAGACTGACGCGGCGCGGAGCGCATCGGGTTCAAGCTTGCACCATTTGACGCGTCCACGCTTTTCCTGACTGATCAATCGTGCTGCGGTCAGCACGCCCAGATGCTTGGAGATAGCAGCCAACGACATCTCGAACGGCTCGGCCACATCTGTAACGGCCATGTCGTCTTCCAACAGCATGTTCAGGATTTCCCGACGCGTCGGGTCCGCCAATGCTGCAAAAACTTGATCCAGTGACTGCGTCATACTTTGTGTTAGCCGCTTGGCGTGCGCAGGGGAAGGGGTCAGCCATAGGGATGTTGTGACTTTTGCGATGGCAGCTCCAACCGTGACCACTCCAAGTCAGCTGCGGTCAACCCGATGTCTTGGGCAATATGATCATTTATGGGTGTGATCGACTGCCTGGGATCGTGCAAAGACCGTTTGAGCCACGCAAAGCTATTCGCAACAGTACGCCAAATTTTTGCACAAGTGCTCTGAGCGCGCAACCGCGCGTTGGGCCGAGAAATAGCCATGAAAAATGCCCTTTTTGATGTTCAAGGAGAAGATTAGCCAGTTGTTTAGCGTGCTACAAACATGTTTGCTTGACACTATCTGTGCAAAAAAGTCACGTATTGGGCATGCAAAGAAACCTTCCTCCTCTGAATGCACTGCGCGCTTTTGATGCTGCGGGCCGTCATGAAAGTTTCACACGTGCGGCGGATGAGTTACGGGTAAGCCATTCGGCAATTAGCCGTCATGTGCGCGGGCTTGAGGCGCGCCTCGGCGTTAAGTTGTTTCGCGATTTGCCGCGCGGTGTCGAGCTCACCCTCGAAGGGCGCGCATATCTCGAACGGGTGCTGCCAGCGCTTGATCTAATCGCTGAGGCGACAGACGACTTGGCAGAAAAACCGCGCGGTCAGGTGATCGTAAACAGCGAACCTTTGTTTGCGGAACGATTTATCATACCCCGTCTGGCAGAATTTCAGACCGCGTATCCCGATATCGAAGTGCGTCTTGAAGCTTCTGCGCGGTTGGCAGATGTGGAGCGATACGAAGCCGACCTTGCCATCCGATTTACGCAGGCCGGGCGATTGTCCGTGCCGTGCGAGCTGCTCACTTCATCCGCGATTTATCCCTACGCCACGCCAGAGTTCGCGGAGCGGTACATCAAAACTCCACAAGACTTATTGAATGTGCCTCGGCTGAGGGATCGGTCCAATAACATCTGGATTGAGTGGTTCGCAGAGGCCAGCGTTCGCGCTGATGGATTAACAGACAGCGACTGGCGTTTAAAATCATCCTTGGCATACGAGGCTGCGCTGAATGGATTGGGCGTCTACTTAGGGTCATCGGAATGTGTCTCGTTTGATCAGCAGCAAGGGCGTCTGGTGCGGTGCTTTGATATTGGCGTGCGGGACGGTGTCTTTTTTCTTGTCCACGGCAGCCGCGGGCTTGGCCGATCTGCGGTCAAACAGTTTCGGTCGTGGTTGCTGGATGTGGCAAAACCATACCGCGACCCTCGGGCCGAGGGTTAAAATCAACCAAACGGTTGAATATAGGGATTTGAGAGTTTTGGTGTGATCGCGCCCTGCGACAGGTTGGCATCATGGTAATAGAATAATACTTTATTCCACAAAAACAATATTTTAACACGGTTGTCGGCCGTGTGGTCAGCCTGTTGACTCGCGCTGCGCTGCGCAATAGCAAAGCAGCAACACATCAAGGGGCGTTTTCGCGCGTGACTGATCCAAACCAGCAGCAGCAACTACAGCAGCTCGAGGCCAAGATCGCCGCCGCGAAAAAGGCACAAGAGCCGGGCCCCCGGATGGACGAACACTATTCTCAGGCTCAGTTGGCTTGGCGCATGGTGATCGAACTAGTGGCTGGTCTTGGGATCGGCTTTGGCATGGGATACGGGCTTGATGTTCTGTTTGGAACGCTGCCGATATTCATGGTGCTGTTTACAATGCTGGGTCTGGCGGCCGGGGTAAAGACGATGCTCCGATCTGCGCAAGAGATCCAAGAGAAGAAGTTGGCCGATGAGGCCGAAAAGCGAGACGAGGGGCCTTAACATGGCAACAGATGCAGACGGCGGTTTGGTTTTTAAACCCATGGAGCAGTTCGAAATCACTTCGCTGTTTGGCGGTGAGGTGGCTTGGTATACTCCGACGAACACTGCCCTTTGGATGGGGTTTTCGATCATCGCGATCATCTTGTTGCTTGTCGTAGGAAGCTCCAAGCGCGCAGTTGTACCGTCGCGGTCGCAATCGGTTGCTGAGCTGGCATACGGTTTCATCCACAAGATGGTCGAAGACATCTGCGGCAAAGAAGGGTTGAAATATTTCCCCTACATTATGACGCTGTTCATGTTCATCGTCTGCGCCAACTTCTTGGGTCTGATCCCGACATCATTCACGCCCACATCGCACTTTGCTGTCACAGTCGTCTTGGCCATGGCCGTGTTTGTTACTGTCACGGTTCTTGGCTTTGTCAAAAACGGCGCGGGATTTCTGAGCTTGTTTTGGGTCGCGTCAGCCCCCTTGGCCTTGCGCCCCGTGCTCGCGATAATCGAGATCATTTCATACTTCGTACGTCCGGTAAGCCACTCTATTCGTCTTGCAGGCAACGTTATGGCGGGTCATGCCGTTATCAAGGTGTTTGCAGGCTTCGCGGCGATCACAGCGGTCAGCCCCGTGGCAATCCTGGGCATTACTGCAATGTACGGTCTTGAGGTGCTCGTGTCCTTCATTCAGGCGTATGTTTTCACCATTCTGACGTGTGTCTATCTCAAAGACGCGCTTCACCCGCATCACTAATTCTCGTCGGGGGGACTCGACGGCAATACTCAACTTCCAATCGTAAGGAGAATTCACATGGAAGGCGAACTCGCACACATCGGCGCAGGCTTGGCAGCAATCGGTTCCGGGGCAGCAGCCATCGGTGTTGGTAACGTTGCAGGCAACTACCTCGCAGGCGCTCTGCG
>JBGCDB010000018.1:0-29416 GCA_045104955.1 Roseobacter sp. | reverse complement strand
AACTTGTACAATTGCAAATGACAATCGTGCTCCAGTAGCGATGGCCGCGTAAGCGGTTTCAGCCACTGAAACTTAACTCCTTGGGTTTAGCGACCTAAGGCGGGGTTCGCAGGCACCTGGCAACAGAAGCCTGCACTTTTCTTTTGTATTGCCCTCACAAATACAACTTTAACGGTGTTTGTTAACTTAACGGCAATCCTGTCATTGGTAAGCCTACTGGATGACAGATTCAAAAAATACATTTTCAAAGTCCGAAATCATTCGAGATTGGTATACAACCGTTTGGGAAAATGGCGACCTATCAGCGATCGAAACCTATTTCCCAGAATTCAAAACCCCGGCGCAAGACGCTGACCCAAATCTATTGCCAGAATTCTGCACCCAAGCAAGCGAGTTGCGCGAATGGATCGGAATTTTTCACAGCCTGGTGCATGACATTAAAATTGATATCCTTCAAACTATTGAAGAAGGTGATTGGTTTAGTGCCGTTATCAAGATTAACTGCAAACAGCATGAAACAAACGAACCCGTCCATGTCTTGCAGCTGGTTTCGTTACGCTTTGACGGTCATGTCATTGTGGAATCCTACCGGTCCTTGGATTGGATACGCTTTTTTGAACAACTGGGCCAACTTCCTGCGGAAACCCACGCATTACTACTTAGCGGGACCGTTTTGCGCTAGCCAACCCAATTGACCCAACTTGATGCGCTGTGCCATTGCTGAACCGCACAAGGCACCCAAGCAGCCCTTGCGCATTCTGCAGGAATGACAAAGGACGCAAGGCGATGGCCGGTTTACCCCCCAAGTGCACGAAACCGATGCCTGTCATGCCCTCCCCGATGTGGTGTCCAACGGGCAAAAGACCCAAGACTGGCCCATGACACACCCCAGCTTGCCCGAATTGATACATGTGTTTGCACGCATTGGTATTTTGTCGTTTGGCGGCCCTGCGGCGCAAATCTCATTGATGCACAAAGAACTGGTCGATGACCGCGACTGGCTGTCCAACGATACCTTCTTGCGCGCGTTATCCTTGTGCATGCTGCTGCCGGGCCCCGAGGCGATGCAGCTGGCAACCTATGCGGGTTGGAGGTTGCGCGGTACCATAGGCGGGCTGATCGCGGGCGGGCTTTTTGTGTTGCCCGGTGCGGTTGTCATTATGGCACTGGCGCTTGCCTATGCACATTATGGGCAAATCCCTTGGGTACAGGCCGCATTTTTAGGCGTTAAAGCGGCTGTGATCATCATCGTCATGCAAGCGCTGTCGAAAGTATCGCAAAGAGCCTTGCACACGCCCTTGGATTGGGCCCTTGCGGCGGGCGCTTTTGTGGCTTTGTTCCTTGTGGGGGCGCCCTACCCTTTGATAATTCTAACCGCTGGGGTGCTTGGTGCACTTTTCCGCGCTCAGCCCCCTGTAACCCCACCACCGCAAAGCGCACCGCGCGCGCATCCTGGTCGTATCATCGCGATATGGGGCACGCTTTGGCTGGCCCCTCTGGCCTTACTGGCTGTGCTTGATCAGGCGTTTTTGCTGGATATCGGGCTGTTTTTTTCAAAGCTTGCCGTTGTAACCTTCGGCGGTGCCTATGCGGTACTGGCTTACATGACGCAGTCCATCGTTTCTGACTTTGGCTGGATCAGTACTGCGCAAATGATTGACGCTTTAGGGCTGGCCGAAACCACCCCCGGCCCGCTTATCCTTGTGACCCAGTTCGTGGCGATGTTGGCGGGGTTTTTAGAACAAGGTGCGGGGCTGGCTGTTGCGGCCGGTGTAGTAGCGCTGTGGGTCACCTTTGTGCCCTGTTTTTTATGGATATTCCTTGCAGGACCCTACCTTGATGACATAGCCAGCCACCCGCGGATTGCGGGCGCTCTTGCGGCGATTACAGCGGCTGTCGTCGGCGTCATCGTCAACCTTGCACTCTGGTTTGCACGCCATGTGTGGTTTTACGAAAATGGCAGCCCACAGGCGATGTGGTGGCCCGATATCGCCCACTTCAACTTGACCGCAATCGCGCTCACTGCAGTGGCCGCTGTGCTTTTGCTGTGGTTCAAGCGCGGGATCGTCCAAGTGCTTGCAATTATGGCGCTGGCGGGAATTTTGCTGGGGATTATGGGACCGGCGTAAGCGAAAGCAGACTGGGCTCTTTTATCCCGGCGGGAATCGGGTATGGTGTTTTTAACGAACCGACTTGCTCAGAGGATCACGATGAGCCGCACAATCGACTATGGCAACCTGATGCACGAGGCCATGCGTGGCCTGATCCGAAAGGTACTGCTTGACGTGCGCGACAACGGCCTGCCGGGCGAGCATCATTTCTTTATCACCTTCGATACCAGCCATCCTGACGCTGAGTTGGCCGATTGGCTGTTTGACAGATATCCGGGCGAGATGACTGTGGTGATGCAGCATTGGTATGACAATCTGGATGTGACCGAAGAAGGCTTTGCTGTCACACTGAATTTCGGCGATGCACCAGAGCCTCTGTACATCCCATACGATGCGATCAAGACATTTGTGGACCCTTCGGTGGAATTCGGCCTGCGGTTTGAAACACAGTCCGAAGAGGACGAAGACGCAGACCAAAGCTCCAGCCCAATGCCGGTCACCGGGTCAATCGACGTGCCTGCATCTGAGGATGACAGCCCAAAGGACGCTGAAATCGTGTCGTTGGATAGTTTCCGCAAATAAGCGGCGATTACTTGCGCCGCAAGAAAGTCGATACGGTCCGTTGTATCGCGCCATCGCGCACGCTTTGATAATCAAGCTGCAGACCACCGTCGGCCAATGTGCGGTCGAATTGCTGGATCTCGTAGCCTCCCTCTTCGGTGACGAAAATGGAATAGACGCTCAGCGTGTCGCCTTCGATCTGGCTCCAGACAAAGGGTTCACCCTTCATCGGGTCCAGCTGCACACTATGGCCAAACACATTGCGTTTCATGGCTGACGCAAACACACCTGCACGGTCACCCGGCACAAAGTTGATCGTATAAGACTTTTCCTTGGCAGTGCCGTTTTTGCGATAGGTGATCGACGTCCAACTGACTGTAAAACCGTCATCAGCTTGAGAAATCTCAACGCTCATGTCGCGAAAACGCGCGTCACCATTCGCTGAGACCACCTCAGCAGAACCTTCGTAACTGCCGATGAAACGCGAAATATCCGCCTGAGCTATGGATGCGACCAACACCAAGCATGCTGCACAAAGCCAGCGCAGTATCCACGTATCCAAGTACACTCCCACAGGTCGCATTTCACAATCCCTTCACTGCGTATCTCCAACGCTTATACCAAAGCGTCATTCAGAAGTATAAAAGATAAGACATCTTGAGAGCGATACAACATTCACATGCGCCACAGTGTCTGTTGCGCCAGCCCGCTTGCCCGGCTAAACCCTGTACGACACTAATCTACGGAGCGCGAGAGATGTCCCTAACCCGCACAGAAACCGATAGTTTTGGCCCCCTTGAGGTCCCTTCTGAAAAGTACTGGGGCGCACAGACACAGCGTTCGATTATGAATTTCCCAATTGGCTGGGAAAAGCAGCCCGTGGCGATCGTACGTGCGCTTGGGGTGATCAAACAGGCCTGTGCTCAGGCCAACATAGAGCTTGGCAAGTTGGACAAGGACCGCGGCGCTGCCATCGTGCAGGCCGCAAGCGAAGTTGTGGCGGGCAAATTTGACGATAACTTTCCGTTGGTTGTCTGGCAGACAGGCTCTGGTACGCAGTCCAATATGAACGCCAACGAGGTGATCGCCAACCGCGCGATAGAAATCATGGGCGGGCAGATCGGCTCAAAGGACCCTGTGCACCCCAACGACCATTGCAATATGGGACAGTCATCAAACGACACCTTCCCCACAGCCATGCATATTTCAACCGCGATGACAGCGCGCGACGTGTTGCTGCCGGGGCTGGAAAAACTGCATGCCGCCTTGCAAGCTAAGGTCGAAGAGTTTGACGGCATCATAAAAATCGGCCGTACGCACACACAGGACGCGACACCGCTGACCCTGAGCCAAGAGTTTTCGGGCTATACCCATCAGGTCGCGATGGGCATTCAGCGCGTCAAAGATGCCTTGGGCCGTATCTATGAGCTTGCACAGGGCGGCACTGCTGTGGGCACAGGGCTGAACACGACCAAAGGCTGGGACGTGATGGTGGCAAAGAACATGGCCGACATTACTGATTTGCCTTTTGTCACGGCGCCCAACAAATTCGAAGCACTTGCCGCCCATGATGCCATGGTCGAGATGTCAGGCGCGTTGAAAACAGTGGCCGCGTCGCTGTTCAAGATTGCAAATGACATTCGGTTGTTGGGCTCTGGTCCCCGGTGCGGTCTGGGCGAGTTGGTATTGCCAGAGAACGAGCCAGGCTCCTCTATCATGCCGGGCAAGGTGAACCCGACCCAGTGCGAAGCACTGACGCAGGTCTGCGCGCATGTCTTTGGCAATGATGCCGCTGTCGGATTTGCGGGCAGTCAGGGCCATTTTGAGCTGAACGTTTACAAGCCGATGATGTCGTATAACGTATTGCAATCCATGCAGCTTTTGGGTGATGCGGCGTCGGCCTTTACGGATAATCTGGTGGATGGGTTGAAGGCTGACGCGGACCGGATCGACAAGCTGATGCGCGAATCTTTGATGCTCGTGACCGCCCTTGCACCCGAGATTGGCTATGACAACGCCACTAAAGTCGCCAAGACCGCGCATAAAAATGGCACCACGCTGATCGAAGAAGCCGTGAACCTTGGGTTTGTGACCGAAGACCGCTTTAACGAAGTGGTCCGCCCTGAAAATATGGTTGGCCCAAAGTGAGCACGCCGGTGAACCTCAACAAGGTTCGAAAGACCCGCGCGCGCGCAGAAAAACGGGCGCGTGCGGATGAAAACGCGGTGAAGTTCGGGCGCAACAAACCGGAAAAGGCCGCAGACGACGCGCAGAAACGCAAAGCTGTCCACCATCTTGATGCCCATAAACGCGAGACATGAGCAAACGGCCTGTGAAACACTCGGTGACCTTGAAGGGTCATCGCACCTCTGTCTCGCTCGAGGACGAGTTTTGGCAGGCCTTCCGCGCCATCGCCGCTGCACAGAACAAACCCATTAACGTGCTGGTGGCCGAAATTGACGTCGCGCGCGGCACGGATATTGGGTTGGCCTCAGCTATCAGGCTGTTCGTTTTGCGCGACTTGCAAGAAAAACAAGCCGCGTCCTAGACGGACGCGCTGTAGATTTTGTCGATGTTCGCCCCCAGCGCGGAATTAAATTCGGCATCGGACATTTTGACGTTCAGCCCTTCGGTCAGCGCGCGGCTGAAGCTGGCGATCATATGTTCATTCTCAGAGAGCTTGGCCGACGCAACATCGGTGGAATAACCGCCCGAAAGCGCCACAACCCGCAACACACGCGGATGCTGCGCCAACGCGTCATAAAGGCCCGGTTGATCAGGCAACGTTAGCTTAAGCATCACATCAACATCGCCCTCTAATGCATTCAGATGCTTTTCAATTTCCGACTTAAGAATCTCTTCGGCTTGGGCTTTTGTTGCCGAATGAATATTCACTTCTGGCTCAAGAATAGGGACCAAACCGGCGGCAATCACTGTTTTGGCCACCTCAAACTGCTGCGCAACGATCGCCGCAATACCAGTTTCGTTCGCCTCTTGAATGACTGACCGTTCTTTGGTGCCAAAGATGCCTTTGGCTTTGGCCTCAGTTAACAGTGCTTCAAGCCCCGGCATGGGTTTGAGCAGCTGTACGCCATCTGCCTCTGCCTCAAGACCTTTGTCAATTTTCAGAAAAGGGACAACGCCGCGCGCATTCCATAGCAGTTCGGCCACAGGGGTGTCGTTGATCGTGTCATGCATCGTGCGTTCAAACAAGATAGCCCCAATGACTTTGGCGCTGGTAAAATCTTGCGCCAGAATGATACGGGCGCGCATGTCATGCATCGCGCGAAACATCTCTTCGTCGCCGGAATAATCTGATGGTTCAACACCATAGAGGCTAAGCGCCTTGGGGGTCGAGCCGCCCGATTGGTCCAAAGCCGCGATAAACCCCGCCCCGGTTTCCATTTGCGCACGCATCTTTTGTTGATCTGACATCGTTAAGCCTTCCGTATGATTCCGCCCCACCCCTCGTCCTTAGAACAACCGAAGGCAGGATGGTACATGTTAGCGGCGGACAATACGCAACCAGATGCCGTCACGTGCCCGTACGGTCAGATGCGCCACTGGCACAGGCGCAGGACGCGCTGTAAGTTCAACCCGATGATCCTTGAGGATATGGCACAGCATCAGCACCCCTTCGAGCATGGCAAAGCCAGCGCCCGGGCACACCCGCCTGCCCGCGCTAAAGGGCAAAAAGGCATCGCGCGCGCAAGTCTGGCCGTTTTCTGTGTGCCAACGTCCGGGATCAAAGCCATCAGGATTATCCCACAGCCGATTGTGCCGGTGGACGTGCCACGGGCTGATCACCACTTGCGCGCCGGGGGCCACGGGGCGGTTGCGGAAATCTTCAGGCTGCGTGGTTTGACGCACCATCATGGGCACCGGCGGATAGAGCCTAAGCGTTTCACGAAACACATCACGGGTGACGCGCAGCTTTGACATTACGGCAAAATCAGGGGTTTGCAGGTGTTGCGCCTCACGGGCAACCCTGTCTTGCCAATCGGGAAACAGCGCCAAAAGGTACAACGCCCAAGCCAGTGCCGAGGCGCTGGTTTCATGACCTGCAAGAAAAAAGATCGCAACTTGATCGACCATTTCGTCCACGTCAAATCTTTGGTTTGTTTCGGGGTCTGGGGTGGTCATGATTTTGGTTGCAAGGTCTTGCGGGGCGGTGCCTGCCTGGATCTGTGCCTGGCGCGCTTGGGTTATCTGCCGGATCAGGCTTCGAATTTCTGCCGCGCTACGCTTGGTGGTTTTGCCAAATCCACGCGGCATCCAAGCGGGCAAAGGCACAAAAGCCGCGATATTCAGGATCGGCTGGGCGCGTTGGTATTGCCGGAAAGCCCGGTAGGTGCGCGCCGCAATATCGCGGTCGATCGGCATCGAGAATAAAGTGCGAAAGATGACGTCAGCAGCGGCGTGGCTGGTCTCTGCCTCGATCTCGATGTCGCGGTCTACGTGTTGAGCCAAACGCATGGCCGTAGCCTCTGACGCGTCCCAAATCGCGGCAAAACTGTCGCGCAGGCGCCCTCCTTCAAACGCCGGGTCAATGATGCGCCTTTGCCGTTCCCACTGGGCACCGTTTGTCAAAAATACCGAGTTTCCCAGCAAAGGACGCAACCCTTCGCCGACGCGGTCAGATTTCGGGAAATCCTGTGGCCGGTCGCGCAGCACCAACCGGATCAAAGCCGGATCGTTGGCCAGATAACTGCGAAAGAACGGCGTGCGAAATTCAGCCATCCACGCGCGGTAAAGCTTTTCAGGCTGCGCCGACAGAATATCGCGTCGAAACAGCCGCATATACCGCCAAAGCGAAGTTTTCTCGGGTCTGCTGGTGGGTTTGGGCGGCAGCGTCATGGGTCAGTTGCAGTGTATTTGCTGACAGCATGGTCAATACGGGATTTCGAAGCGGGGCGGTCCACGTAGCGATCGGCGAGACGGACGGGGCCTGCTGTGATTTGGAAATAATCATAATCCTTGGGCTGATCAAATGCGCAAAGATACTGAAAATGAAGCCGAAAAAACCGCCAGCGCAGGGCTTTCCAGCGCGCGGGTGACAAGCTTTGGGTGAAGGCTGCGGAAAACACCAAGGGCCCGCACTTGTCTTGCGTCGCTTGGCCCGAGACCGCGACCGGATCGCACAGCGCGAAACAACACCCGTCGCCCGGTGCAGTGACATCAACCCATGTCACCTCGGGCCGTTGTGACAGGTAATGCAGATCACGCCGCAACCGGTGCGCGTCAGGTAGAAATGATACCATCGGCACCACATGCCCCAGAGAGAGAAACGCAAGCGATGGTCCTTTGTCCGGGACCTCACCTGCGCTGATCAGATCAGACAGGATACTAACGCCAAGATGTGCGCCTGATGAATGGCCAACGATCAAAACCTCGTCCACCTCCTCGGACAGCGCTTGGGCGATGCGGGCCCTGAACGCTGTCAGGCGACGTTCCAGCGGCTCTGTATAGGCCCCATTCAGTGCGGCACTGTAGGCAAAGTCATGCATGAGATAATAGGCAAAGAACTTGCCGTCATTGTCGCGAAACCACCGCAGCACAAGCGCGCTGAGGGTGATGCCTACCACACCGCCCGCAATCAACCCAATGCCTTGCGCATCCGGGCTTAATAGTTCTTGGCCCATCCGGTGGACAATGCGCAGCATAGCCCACCCCAAAGCTGCAGCCGTCAGCGCCTGCGCCAACAGCGCCACCACCGGGTAGAGCGCTGCGATCACCGGCCCCTTGCGCAATCGCATCAACCGCCACAGCGCGCCGGTGGTCATGTAGATCCACGCCGTGCGGAACAGGTCTGCATAGGTCGCTAGAATGCCGGCCGGGCGACTGTCTTGCACAATGTCGGACCAGACGAGAACTTCGATATCTGTTTCGGTGGGCTGGTCGTCGATGGTTGCGTGGACCCGCCAACCATAGCCCTGCCCAGTGGTCTGCCCGCTCATGCGGATGTCATAGTTCGATATTGCCCCCTGAAGGGCCGCTTCTGTTCTGTACAGTTCGCGGTAGCGGCGCGGGGGAAACGGGTCATAGCCCGGCAGGTAAAACACCCGGCGGCGGCGGACAGGGAAAAGGGGCGTGCTGCTCATGACCGGGCCTGTTCTGGCCTTGCCGTACTGGCAAGGCCTACACGGTTTAGTCTAGAGTGATTAACCCAGCGTTGCCAAGGCCGGGAAGCGTTCGAGCAGCCACCACGAGAACGTCGTAAACGCGCCTGTCAGCATCGCGATGCCCACCAGCAACAAAAGCCCGCCCATGACGCGTTCGATCATTTTCATATGACGCTTGAGCTTGTCCATCACGCCCATAGCGCGGGTGATAAACATGGCCGCCAACAAAAAGGGAATGCCCAGACCTGCCGCATAGACACCCAGCAGCAAGGTGCCCCGTGCCACGGATGCCTCGGATGCGGCCAGTGACAAGATCGCCCCCAACTGCGGGCCAATGCAGGGCGTCCAGCCAAACGCAAAAGCAAGGCCAAGGATGTAGGCACCAAAGCTGGATCCGCCCTTGTCACCTGCGTCCATTCGCGCTTCGCGGTCCAGAAAAGGAATCCGGAAAACGCCCAAGAAATGCAAACCAAAGACGACGATCACAACACCTGAGATGCGCGCAAACAGGATTTGGTTTTGTAGGAAAAACGCCCCAAAAGCCGAGGCCGTGAACCCAAGGATCAAAAAGACCGTGCTGAGCCCCATGACGAAAAACAGCGCAGCAATAGTCGCCCGCCTGCGCGCAGCGGTCTCACCTGACATCTCGTTGAGGCTGACACCGCTCATGTAGGCCAGATAGGGCGGCACGATGGGCAGCACGCATGGGCTGAGAAAGCTGATAATACCGGCCAAAAGAGCCACGGTCATGGCAGGCAAAAGACCCGCGTCGATGATTTCAATTCCAAACATACACCTCCCCTAGCCTACCTTGTTGCGCACGTCACCCCGGTCGGTGGTCACAACCTTGTGGACAGAGTGAAACATCGCCCCTATCTGTGAGCCATGACAGATGATCTTACCGTACTTGATGCCACCGGGCTTTTGTGTCCGCTGCCCGTTCTCAAAGCCCGCAAACGCCTGCAAGCCTTGGCCGCAGGCGATGTGCTGACCGTTCTGGCGGATGATCCGGCAGCCATTATCGATGTGCCGCATTTTTGCGCCGAGGCTGGCCATGATCTGGTATCGGCGGATCACGACGGACCAACGCAAACCTACGTCATCCGCAAATCATAAAAAAGGCGGGCCAACGCCCGCCTGTTTTCTGGTGTACGCTCGCCCTTAGCCTCCTAACGACCACCACCCCTTGCGCTTTGGCTTTGGGGGCGTGTCGTCTGGCTGTGCGGCAACCGGTTCTGGTTGCGCTGCAGCAGCAACCGGTTCGGGCTCTGCAACAGCGGCAACCGGCTCTGGTGCCTCCGCCACAGGCTGAGGTTGCGGCGCTTCTTCCGCAGCAGGCGCAGGTGCGTCATCACTGGGTTGTACTACCTCAACCGGGTCTTTCTTTTTCGCCCGGCTGGCGCGTTTGCGCTTGGGCTTTTCGGGTTTTTCCTCAGCGACAGGTGCGTCGTCGGCGCTTTCCTTTGCTTCAGGGGCTGCCGCGTCTGCTGTCGCCTCTGGTGCTACTGGATCGTCTTTTTTGCGCCGCGTCCGTGACCGGGTCCGTTTTGGCTTTTCTTCCGCTACGGGCTCTGATGGTGCGTCGGTGGCACCCTCGGACACCTCGGCAGGGGCGGCATCAGCAGTGCTTGCGTCTTGGCCCTCTGTCTGCGGTTTGGCTTCTTGTGGCTGATCACTGTCAGAAGTCGCGTTCTCGTCAGCGTTTTGACCTTCGCCGTTATTATTTTTGTTACGGCTGCGACGACGGCGACGACGACGGCGTTTTGGCTTGCCTTCGCCGTCCTGCTCAGGTGCAGGAGGGGTATCTCCCGGAGCTGCTGGCGCCTCGTCTGCGTCTGCTGTATCGTCATCCGCGTCAATCTGATCCATGAGCGATGTATCAACCGATACAACAGGTGCTGCTACGGCAGTCACAACCCGTGTCGCTGTTTTGAACTTCTCAAGGCTAAAGTCGGGGCTGACCAGCATCGGGTCGCCTTCGATCCGTACGGACAGACCATAGCGCGCCTCAATATGTGCAATGTGTTCGCGTTTCTGGTTCATCAGGAAGTTGGCGATACCAACCGGCGCCTTGATCAGCACCTCACGCGACCGTTTGCGCGTGCCCTCTTCTTCGATCTGGCGCAGAATAGACAGCGCTAGGTTGTCATCTGACCGGATCAGACCCGTACCGTGGCACGACGGGCAAGGCTGCGTTGTGGCCTCAATCATGCCCGGGCGCAGACGCTGACGGGACATCTCCATTAAGCCGAAACCGGAAATGCGACCCACCTGAATGCGGGCACGGTCGGTTTTCAGCTTGTCCTTCATGCGTTTCTCGACGGCCGCGTTGTTTTTGCGTTCGTCCATGTCGATGAAGTCGATAACGATCAATCCAGCCAAATCGCGCAAGCGCAATTGGCGGGCCACTTCGTCGGCGGCCTCGAGGTTGGTTTTGGTTGCAGTTTGCTCAATCGAGCCTTCTTTGGTCGCCCGGCCCGAGTTTACATCGACAGCCACAAGCGCCTCGGTCACACCGATCACGATATAGCCGCCCGACGGCAGTTGTACCGTTGGGTTGAACATCGACGCCAGATAGCTTTCGACCTGATAGCGCGCAAAAAGCGGCAGGCCTTCCCCGTACAGCTTCACGTTTTTAGCGTGCGACGGCATGATCATCTTCATGAAGTCTTTTGCGATGCGGTAGCCGCGTTCGCCTTCGACGAACACCTCGTCGATGTCGCGGTTATACAAATCGCGGATCGAGCGTTTGATCAGGTCGCCCTCTTCGTAAATCTTGGCAGGTGCCACAGATTTCAGGGTCAGTTCACGGATTTGTTCCCACAACCGCTGCAGGTATTCATAGTCGCGCTTGATCTCGGCCTTGGTGCGTTTCGCCCCTGCAGTCCGCACGATGAGCCCGGCACCCTGCGGCACCTCGATCTCGTTGGCGATCTCTTTGAGCTTTTTGCGATCTACTGCGTTGGTGATCTTGCGCGAAATGCCACCCCCCCGCGCGGTATTGGGCATCAGAACGCAATACCGGCCCGCAAGGCTAAGGTATGTCGTCAGCGCGGCACCCTTGTTGCCCCGCTCTTCTTTGACAACCTGCACCAGCAGAATTTGACGAACTTTGATGACTTCTTGGATTTTATAGCGCCGGGGGCGTGGTTTACGCGCGGGGCGGATATCTTCGTGGTCATCGTCATCGGCCACAGATTCGATTGAATCGTCTTTGGCAGAGGCATCAGATTTACGTGGTGCATCCTCTGCGTCATCGTCATGTGATGTGACATCGTCATGTGGTGCGTCATCGTCAGCTGGGGCGGCTTCTTCTACCGCTTCAGCTGTTTCGGGCTCTGGTGCTGCCTCTGGTGCAGATGCCTCGGCGTCTGGTGCATCTGCCTCAACGTCAGTCGCCGGGGCATCATCACTGGGTTCTTCGACAGGCGTTTCGGCGACCCTCTCCATCGGAGAAGACCCTTCTTCGGCATCCAGATCAATTGTTTCCATACCCTCGATCTGATCAGCATCAACCTCTTTGGTTGCAACCGCATCATCGGACGCGGTGTCCTCTGCCTTGGCTTTTGACCGGGACCGGGACCGCCGCCGCTTGGGCTTTTCGTCTTCTTCTTCCTTGGCTTTTTGCGCCTCGGCATAGGCGCGCTCTTCTTCCATCAGAGCCTGACGGTCCGCCACGGGGATCTGGTAATAATCTGGGTGGATCTCGGAAAACGCCAGGAAACCATGCCGATTTCCACCGTAGTCCACGAAAGCCGCCTGCAAGGACGGCTCTACTCGTGTTACTTTTGCGAGATAGATGTTGCCAGCAAGCTGGCGTTTATTTTCCGATTCAAAGTCGAATTCCTCAACCTTGTTTCCGTCGACCACCACAACGCGGGTTTCTTCCGCGTGGGTGGCATCGATAAGCATTTTCTTAGCCATATTTCCAAATTGCACAGCCGCGACCGCAGGCCCCCGGGGGGACCTGAAAGGTGCGGTTTATGTCTTGTCAGGGCGATCTGCGGCGCGCGTGCAACTTGGGGGGCCGCTGGGCCCCGTGCCAATCTGCTCAATTCATTTGCGCGCTTCATCGCGTTTCTTCTCCGACACGGGCGCAGGGTTTGCTGCCGCGTATCCATTATTTTACTGTCTGCGCGTCAGATATATCCAACGTCACATCAGCGGTTCGTTAGCCGTTTCCGGCTCAATCGGTCTGATCGGGTGGCGACGTTTGTCGGGCCATGTCCCCAGATCAGCGAAACTCATATATGATCCGCACAGCGCAAAAGCGTGGCGTCCACACCCCTAGATAAAGCCACATCCGCTCAAAACACAATGGGGAATCTTTGTTTCACGCGCAAATCGGTTGATAATCAGGTCGGCAAGACTTCTACTATAGGTAGTCAGACCGCTGGAGTCCGTATTTCGCCATTTTCTCGTTCAACGTTCGACGGGGCAGACATAGTTCATCCATGACGCTGGCAATCGACCCGCGATGACGGCGCATGGTATTATCAATCAGCATGCGTTCAAATGCTTCGACGTATTCCTTCAACGGCTTGCCTTCGGTGGTCATCACCGGCTGCATGTCTTCGTGGTCATTCATCAACAGGGATGCAATGGTCCCTGCCCCGCGGCGCGACTGTAGCACTGCGCGCTCTGCCAGATTGATAAGTTGGCGTACGTTGCCCGGCCACGGCGCCTGCAACAGCTGCGCGGCCTCTTGAGCGGTGACTTGCGGCGCATCGCACCCGTATTCCTCTGAGAACTGTTCGCTAAGACGGGTAAACAGCGTCAGGATGTCCTCGCCTCGCATCCGCAGCGGAGGCACGGTGATACGCAATGCGGCCAAACGATAGAACAAATCCGCGCGCAAGGCGTCTTCGGATGTGCGGCCGGCTTCTTGCAGGTTTGAAATGGCAACGATGCGCGTCTCGGCGGGGGTGCCTTGTTCGTTAATCACGCTTAGAAGACGCGCTTGCATGGTTTCGGTCAATGCCTCGATGTCTTCGAGCACCAAGGTGCCGCCGCGTGCTTCTTCTATGGCGGGCAGTTGATTGTCTTCGGGCATCATCGGGCCGAACAACCGTTTGGCCAAGGCATCTTCTTCAAAGGCCGAACAGCTGACCAGCACGAATTTCTTGCCCGCACGGCTGCCTACTGCATGCAGAGCGTGCGCCACGAGTGTCTTGCCGGTGCCGGTTTCTCCGTCGATCAGCACGTGACCATCGGCCTGCCCCAGATCGAGGATATCTTCGCGCAGCCGTTCCATCACCGGGCTTTGCCCAATCAGCTTTTTCATCAACTGGCTGCCATCTGACAGCTCGCGGCGCAGCGCGCGGTTATCCATCACCAAACGGCGTGCCCCGGTGGCCTTTTTGGCCAATTCAGACATGCGGTCGGGGTTGAACGGCTTTTCCAGAAAATCAAACGCCCCGACGCGCATGGCTTCGACAGCCATTGGCACGTCCCCGTGACCGGTGATCATGATAACCGGCAAGGCACTGTCGTTGCCCATCAGTTTTTTGAGAAACTGCATGCCATCCATACCCGGCATACGGATGTCGGATATCACAATGCCGGGATATTCTGGCCCGAGCACCTTGAGCGCATCTTCGGCGCTGCCAAAGGTTTCCGTGTCATAGCCCGAAAGCGCCAACCATTGGCTGATGGATTGGCGCATGTCCTGTTCGTCATCAACGATCGCGATTTTCATTGCCTTGGTCATGGATCACTCTGCCGCCCGTGTTAAGTCGTTTGTCTTGCCGTCGCTGCCGATAATCGGCAGCTGCATTTCGAATACGGCGCCGCCTGCTTGCCCATTGCGCGCAGTCAGCCGCCCCCCAAGGTCGGACACGATTTGCGACGAGATGGCAAGCCCCAGCCCTACGCCGTCCCCGGGTTGTTTAGTGGTATAGAAGGGCTCAAACAGCGCATCGAGATCTTCGATGCCCGGCCCATTATCGCGGACCGTCAGCGTGGCGGTTTCACCAGCCGACAAGATAATTTCAACTTTGGGGTCGCGTTCCGATTTGGTGGCATCAAGCGCATTGCGCAACAGGTTCACCATGACCTGTTCGATCCGCAAGCGGTCCCCCATCACCTCGACCCGATTGTCCGGGATGATCCGGTTGATCTGGACCTGTCGCTGGCGCAGCTGTGGTTCCATCATCGACAGGCTAGAGGCCAGTGCATCGCCCATATCTACAGGGGAAAACGCCTCTTGCCCCTTGCGTGCGTAGGATTTCAGTTGCCGCGTGATCCCGCCCATCCGTTCGATCAGATCATCGATCCGGCCAAAGGAAGACAGCGCTTCTTCTTGGCGGTTGCGGCGCAGCAAAAGCCGCGCGCCCGCCAGATAGGTTTTCATCGCCGCAAGCGGTTGGTTCAACTCGTGGCTGACAGCGGCCGACATCTCGCCCAAAGCAGCGAGCTTGCTGGATTGTTCGAGCGTCTGTTCCGCCACAGCCAGCGTTTCCTGCACCCTTTTGCGTTCGGCGATTTCTCGCTGCAGGGCGGCATTCAAGGACCGCAGTTCGGCAGATTCCCGCTGGAACAAGGCCATGCGCACCGCAGTCCGGCGGTTGAGCGCATAAAATGTCAGCGCCAACAGAATCGCAAACCCCATGATTTCAAGTGCAAGCACCCCATTCACCCGTTCGCGGACAGACGCATAAGTCGTGAAACTTGTCATCCGCCAGCCGCGGAACGGGATACGGTTTTCCAGCCGCATTACGGCCTCGCCCTGCAGATAGGCATCGGGGGGCAGTGCCGTCCAATCGGCAGTGGCCTGGATCGCACGTTGGATTGCGTTTTGCGGGGTCTGGCGGGCGAGAGCCTCTTCTTCGGTGCGGCCGCGCCAGCGGGGTTCCGTTGTCAGGATGATCGTACCGGTGCTGTCCGTGACGATAACCGCGTCCGAGATCCCCGCCCAAGCGCGGCCAAATTTCTGCAAATCGACTTCGACCGCGATGACGCCCAACACATCCGAGCCCGATTGCACGCGCCGCGAATAATAAAACGCATAGGCGCCTGTCTCGAGCTGGGCCACGGTAAAGATCGTGGCGTTTGAACGGATTGCGTCGACAAAGAACGCCTCGGACCTATGGCTGCTGCCCAAGCGGTTTCTATCGGTTGCCGCCACGGTGCGCCCATCAATATCGAGCAAAACAAGAGAGGCCGCGCCAATCTCTTCCACAAAAGAAATCAAGCGCCGGGTCGAGGCCGTATAATCCGCAGAGTCCAGCGCGCCGATCAGCTCTGCATCGCGGGCCAATAACTGCGGAACAATCGCGCTTTGGCGCAATTCGGCCAGCAGGTTCCCGCTATATAGCGCCAATCGCAATTCAGCACGGTCGCGGGTGCTGTCGGTGAACCTGTCGGTCAAAAGCTTGTTGGTGACCGAGACGACGATCACCGCAATGACCAGCAAGATGCCAACCGCCATGCGCATACGCCACGCGCTGCTGACAAGAAACGGTCTGGAAGGTTGGCTATCGCTCATGGGTCAAGACTACGCCAAAGCGCGCTTGAGGCTCAAGTCATACAGACGTCAGCGCCCCCGACAATGCGCGAAAGAGCGCCTGCCCGTCTGTGCCGCCATGGTTGATATCTGCTGCGCGTTCGGGGTGCGGCATCATTCCCAACACCCGGCGGTTTTCCGAAAAGATACCCGCGATGTCGCCTTTGGCCCCATTGGGATTGTCTGTATAGCTAAAGGCCACGCGGTCTTCGCCTTGCAGCCGCGCGATGGTGTCGTCGTCTGCGAAATAATTGCCATCATGGTGGGCGATCGGAATGTTGATCGTATCGCCCGCATTGTATCCTTCGGTATAGGCAGATGCAGAGGTTTCCACCTTGAGCCCTACCGTTTTGCAGATGTATTTCAGCCCGGCATTGCGCAGCAACGCCCCCGGCAAAAGACCGGTTTCCGTCAGCACCTGAAAGCCGTTGCAAATCCCAATCACATAGCCGCCGCGTTCAGCATGGGCCGCGACGGATTTACAGATCGGAGAGTTCGCCGCAATTGCCCCGCAGCGCAGGTAGTCGCCAAACGAAAACCCGCCCGGAATACCGATGATATCGACGCCCTGCGGCATTTGCGTGTCTTTGTGCCAAACCCTGCTGACCTTGGCGCCGGATGCCTCGAACGCCACGGCAAGATCGCGGTCACAGTTTGAGCCGGGAAATACGACGACCGCTGCGTGCATCAGCCTGCCTCCGCCAACATCTCGACGGTGTAGGATTCGATCACCGTATTGGCGAGCAGCTTTTCGCACATGGCAGTGACGTCTGCCTCGGTCGCGCCGTCAGCAAGGTCCAATTCAACCACTTTGCCTTGGCGCACGCCGTTCACACCGTCAAACCCCATCGCACCCAAAGCGTGGCGCACGGCCTCGCCCTGCGGGTCCAACACGCCGTTTTTCAGCATTACATGTACTCGAGCTTTCATGGATCATTCCTTAGGCTGGAAAGCGCTTAGTTGATAAGCGTTGGTTTGGTGATCGGGGTAGAGGTTTTGGGCATCACACCCAGCCGGCGCGCCACTTCGGTGTAGGCATCGGCCAGATCACCCAGATCGCGGCGGAACACGTCCTTGTCGAGCTTGCGGCCTGTCTCGATGTCCCACAAGCGGCAGCTGTCCGGGCTGATCTCGTCGGCGATGACCAAACGCTGAAAGTCGCCATCATAAACGCGGCCCACTTCGATTTTAAAATCAACCAACCTGATTCCCACGCCCATCATCAGACCAGACAGGAAATCATTGACCCGCAGCGCAAGGCTAAGGATATCGTCCATATCTTGCTGACTGGCCCAGCCAAAAGCTGCGATGTGTTCTTCGGTTACAAGCGGATCACCAAGCTTGTCGTCCTTGAGGCAATATTCAACGATAGGGCGCGGCAATTGCGTGCCTTCTTCGATGCCCAACCGCTTGGACATGGTGCCTGCGGCGTAATTGCGTACGATGACTTCCAACGGCACGATATCTACGCTGCGCACCAATTGTTCGCGCATATTCAGACGCTTAATGAAATGCGTCGGCACGCCGATCTGCGCCAGGCCGGTCATGAAATATTCCGACAATCGGTTGTTGAGCACGCCTTTGCCTTCGATGACGGCCTTTTTCTCGGCGTTGAATGCGGTGGCATCGTCTTTGAAATACTGAACGATTGTGCCCGGCTCTGGGCCTTCGTACAGGATCTTTGCTTTGCCTTCGTAGATTTTCTTGCGCCGGGCCATGGGCGTCCTTTCGCGACAGGGCCCCCAAAGGGGCGTATGTTGCGCCTCTCTTAGTGCAAGCCCCGTCCTGCTGCAAGCCAGCGCCACTTGCACAACGGCGCGCAAACTCGCATATCTTATACAACGGCAGCTACTTCCACAGGAGACGACCCCATGACAACATTCGACGATCGCGAAAAACGCCTTTGAAAACAAATACGCACATGATGCGGAGATGCAGTTCAAGGCCGAAGCACGGCGCAACAAATTATTGGGTCTGTGGGCTGCGGACCTTTTGGGCAAAACCGGCGATGATGCTGACGCTTATGCAAAAGAAGTCGTAAAATCCGATTTTGAAGAGGCCGGTGACGAAGACGTTTACCGCAAAGTGTCAGGTGATTTGGGTGATCGCGCGGACGAAGCAACAATCCGCAGCAAAATGGTATCTTTGATGGCTGAAGCCAAACAGCAATTGATGAACGCCGAATAAAGCGACCCTAAAACTGCAGAAAATACACTCAACCGCGTGGGCCTGGCCTGCGCGGTTTTTACGTATTTCAGATCGTCCTTGCGATCCTTTAGCGACCAATTCATATAAATGATGAAAATTATGAATTTGCCTCATGCCTGCTGACGTGACATGGCACAGTCAAACAACGCCGGAGCACCAGATGGCCAACCTTTTGATAGAACTGCTGCGCGAAAAAGGCACCCTTTTAGCGGACGGCGCCACCGGCACGAACCTATTTAACATGGGGCTGATGTCTGGGGACGCACCCGAGATGTGGAATACAGAAAAACCCCAAAACATCACAGCACTGTACAAAGGCGCTGTGGATGCGGGCAGCGACATCTTCCTGACGAACTCTTTTGGGGCGAATGCCTCAAGGTTAAAACTGCACGGCGCAGAAAAACGCGCGCATGAACTGAGCCGTGTTTCTGCTGAAATTGGCCGCGAGGTTGCAGATACTTCGGGGCGTCGTGTGATTGTCGCGGGGTCCGTTGGGCCCACAGGTGAAATCATGGAACCGGTTGGCACGCTGAGCCATGCGGTCGCGGTCGAGATGTTTCATGAGACGGCGGATGGCTTGAAAGAAGGCGGCGCAGATGTGGGTTGGCTTGAGACGATCAGCGCCCCCGAAGAATACCGTGCTGCCGCAGAAGGATTCGCCTTGGCCGGTTTGGAATGGTGCGGCACGATGAGCTTTGATACTGCGGGCCGCACGATGATGGGGCTGACCAGTGCGGATATGGTCAAGATGGTCGTTGACCTTGACGATCAAGCCCCGCTGGCCTTTGGCGCAAACTGCGGAACAGGTGCGTCGGATTTGTTGCGCACGATCTTGGGCTTTGCGTCCCAAGGCCCTGACCGACCCATCATCGCCAAAGGGAATGCAGGCATTCCAAAATATGTTGACGGCCATATCCACTATGACGGTACGCCAGAACTGATGGCCGATTACGCGATCATGGCACGCGCCTGCGGGGCCACGATAATCGGCGGTTGCTGTGGCACACAACCGGATCATTTGCGACATATGCGCGATGCACTCGATAAACGCGAGATGATAGCCCCCCCGTCGCTCGAAGAGATTGTGGACAAATTGGGGGCGTTTTCTTCTTTGGTGGATGGAACCGAACCGCAGGATGAAAGCAGCCGCCGCACATCGAGGCGCCGAAAACGCACCAGTTGACCTGGCGCGGGCACGCCAACAACTTATGATTGAACCCCAATCTCAGACCCTTAAATGCCTAAAAACCTGTGCACAATTCATCGTTTGCGTCGCACTCCGTTACATCCGTGTCGCATTTCGGACAGTGCAAAATGAGTGTTCCAGCGAAAGATGATTTTAAAGCAAGACCGCGTTTAGCTTAAGCGAAGGAAATTTCATGTCAGACGAAGACGATATCATTCTCTCTGAACTGGATGACGAAGAACTTGTCCAACAGATGTTTGACGACCTGTATGACGGCCTCAAGGAAGAGATTGAGGAAGCCGTGCACATCTTGCTGGACCGCGGCTGGGAACCCTACGACATTCTGACCAAAGCGCTGGTCGGCGGTATGACCATCGTTGGCGCTGATTTCCGCGACGGTATCTTGTTTGTTCCCGAGGTCTTGCTGGCTGCGAACGCGATGAAGGGCGGCATGGCCATCCTGAAACCACTGCTCGCCGAAACTGGTGCTCCGCGCGTGGGCAAGATGGTGATCGGCACGGTCAAGGGCGACATCCACGATATCGGCAAGAACCTTGTCGGCATGATGATGGAAGGTGCAGGCTTTGAAGTGGTGGATTTGGGCATCAATAACGCGGTTGAGAAATACCTCGAAGCGCTGGAAACCGAAAAACCCGAAATTCTGGGCATGTCTGCCCTGCTGACCACGACAATGCCTTACATGAAGGTTGTGATCGACACGATGGTCGAACAAGGCATTCGCGATGATTACATCGTCTTGGTCGGTGGCGCGCCGCTGAACGAAGAGTTTGGCCGCGCCATCGGTGCCGATGCCTATTGCCGTGACGCAGCTGTTGCAGTTGAAACGGCAAAAGAATGGGTCGGTCGCAAGCACAATCAACGCACTGCCTGAACGGCCCTGAGACCCGTCTGATTTCAGGCCTGTTTCGGGATACCGAAGCGGGCCTTTTTCATGAAAGACGCTTATGATGCGCATTTCTGATGACAGATTGACCCAAGCGGGTCTGCCGCTGTCCCACCAAACCGGCCGCGTGCTGATCATCGCCTGCGGGGCGCTTGCCCGTGAGATAATCGACCTGAAAACGGCAAATGGCTGGGACCATTTAGACCTGACCTGCCTGCCCGCGAACCTGCATCTTTATCCCGAAAAGATCACGGATGCCGTGCGCAGCGCTGTGGCGAAATATACGGATGCGTATGATACGATCTTCGTGGCCTATGCGGATTGCGGCACGGGCGGTTTGTTGCAAGCCGCCTGCGTTGAAATGGGCGTTGAGATGATCGCGGGACCCCATTGTTACAGCTTTTTTGAAGGCAACGACCGGTTCGAAAAAACCAGCGCAGAGGAGATCGCAACCTTTTACCTGACGGACTTTCTGGTGCGGCAGTTTGATGCTTTTGTGATTAAACCCATGGGGTTGGACCGGCATCCCGAGCTGCGCGACATGTATTTCGCCCACTACACCAAGCTGGTTTATCAAGCGCAAACAGACGACCCCGTATTGACCGCAAAGGCAAAGGAGTGCGCAGACAGGCTTGGCCTGTCATTTGAGCGCCGCATGACGGGATACGGCGACCTGTCGGTTGCTCTGGCAAAGCTTTAGCTGAACTTAACCCGCATTTGCGGCGACATGGCGGATGCGTTCGATCATTGCGCGCAGTCCGTTGGAGCGCTGTGCCGACAGGTGATCATTTAATCCCAACCGCGCCATTTCGGATCGGGAATCAACACCAGCAATCTCAGCCAGTGGCACACCATTATAGAGCTTGCGCAAAACAGCGATCAGACCATTCACGATCATCGCGTCGCTTTCGCCTTCAAACTGCATCACGCCGTCCTCGGGCGTTACATGCAGCCACACCTGAGACGCGCAACCATCGACCTTGGTCGCGGGCACTTTGAGCGCGTCATCCAGAGGCGTCATCGCTTTGCCCTCTTCGATGACCAAACGGTAGCGGTCTTCCCAATCGTCAAGAAACTCAAAATCCTCGACTAGTTCTTCAAAGGCTGCCTGTGCCATGTCTTTTCCTCGTGATTTGGCATTTAGGTAAGTCGCGCGGACTGAAAGGTCCAGCCCCTCGTGAAGGATGCTTTTCAACAGCGCATAGATAGTCTACTTCTGAGCCAACGGTGAACAATAGTAAAAAAGACGGCAGGCCTCATGCGGATTTCAGTCTCAGCCCTTTTGGTATCGGTACTTGTGGTGTCCGGGTGCAGCACTGTCAGAGACAGCCGCGTCAACCCTTTCAACTGGTTTGGCAACGATGAGCCAACAGCCACAGCGCCTGTGAACCCCGACGAGGTCAACCCGCTGATCCCGCAGAACACAAGCGTTTTTGAAGCAACGCGTGCGGAACGTGCCCGGTACAAAGGCGCACCGATTGCAGTGGTTTCAGATGTAAAGCTAGAGCGCGTGCCCGGTGGGGTCATCATAACGGCAACTGGTTTGACAGACACTCAAGGCTATTTTGAACCACAACTGACGCCCGAAAATGTAGAGGAATTGCCTGTTGATGGCGTTCTGACCTACAGGTTGGAGGCGGTACGTGGAGAGGCCAGCGCGCCTCAGGGATCTGAGGCATCGCGTCGGGTGATTGTGGGGCGCCAGCTGACCGATCAGGAACTCTCTGATACGACGATCATCCGTGTGGTTGCCGTTCAGAACGCAGTGGAAGTGCGCCGCCGCTAGGCCACGCTAATCGTCAAGGGGGACGATTTTCACCTCGGCCCCTTTGGCCGTCAGCGCGATGCGTCCTTCACATAGCCGCATTGCATCATCGCCAAAGACTTCTTTGCGCCATCCACGCAGTGCTGGCACGTCGCGCATTCCCGCTGCGATCGCATCCAGATCCGCTGCAGGCGCAATCAGCTTGGCCGCTACACCTGCGCTTTCTGTCTTGGCCTTGAGCAAGACGCGCAATAGGTCCGCAAGCGCAGGGTTCACTTGCAATTTGTCGCGCGACCGATCTGGTTTCGGCATCTTATCAGCCGGGCAGGAAACGCCTGCAGCCACAGCCTTAAGGATACCGTCGGCGATATCACCCCGCCGCGCTTCGCGCAGCAAAAGCCGGGCGCGGCCTAATTCTTCGTGTGTTTTTGGTTTGTTTGACGCCAATTCCACAAGCGCATCGTCTTTGTACACCCGGTTGCGCGGTATGTTGCGTTCTTGGGCATAGGTTTCGCGAAAGGCAGCCAGTTCGCGCACAATCGCCAAGAATTTAGGCGAGTTTGTGCGGGTCTTGACCCGGCGCCATGCCTCTTGCGGCGGAATGACATAGGTTTCCGGGCTCGTCAGAACGGTCAACTCTTCGCGCACCCAACGGCTGCGGCCCGTTTCCTCAAGCTTGTCAGCGAGAAATTCGTAAATCTGACGCAGGTGCGTGACATCGGCTAACGCATAGGTCTTTTGAGCATCTGTCAAAGGGCGACGAGACCAGTCAGTAAACCGCGACGTTTTATCAAGCGGTTGCTTGGCGATGCGGCGCACCAATGTCTCGTATCCGACCTGTTCGCCAAACCCGCAAACCATCGCCGCCACCTGCGTGTCAAAAAGAGGTTCTGGAAAGACCTGCGCGTCGACGTAGAAAATCTCAAGGTCCTGACGTGCGGCATGAAAGACTTTGACCACGGATGTATCACGAAACAGATCATACAGAGGGTCCAGCGATATGCCTTGCGCCAATGGATCAACCAGACACGCATTGCCGTCTTCTTCGCCGGGCATCGCCAATTGAATCAGACACAGCTTGGAATAATACGTGCGTTCCCGAAGAAACTCAGTATCGACCGTAACAAAATCACACTGCGCCGCATCGCGGCAAAACTCGGACAACTCTTTGGTGGTCGTGATCGTCTTCATTCGGGCATTTCTTTTGTGTTTGTTGTGTCTATTTCACCCAGTACGTAATCTGTTACACCACCACGCGTCGATTGGCCAGAAGACGCTGAAATTACCTTAGCTCTCCAATAGTATAGGCGTGCGGTCCCCACTGACAAAGCGGCGCAAGACAGACGGGTAAAGGATGTGTTCCTGCACCAGAACCCGTGCAGCCAAGCTGTCAGGCGTGTCCCCGGCCAGCACGGGGATCCGTGCCTGCCCCAAGATTGGCCCATCATCAAGTTGCGGCGTTACTTCATGCACCGTGCAGCCATGGACAGTATCGCCCGCTTCGAGCGCACGTGCATGGGTGTGCAGCCCGCGGTACTTGGGCAACAGCGACGGGTGGATGTTCAGCATGTGCCCACGCCATGGGTTGACGAATTCAGCCGTCAGTTTGCGCATGAAACCAGCAAGGCAGATGATATCCGGGGCGTGTTCGGAAATGGCCCCCAGAATAGCATGCTCAAAGGCTGATCTATCCCCTTTGAAGGGCTGATGGCGCACAACCTCGGTCGGGACGCCGCGCTCTTCGGCCAGATCAAGCCCGCCCGCCATGGGATCATTTGACAGCACCACGCAAGCCCGCGCGGGGTGATCGCCGGTCATACTGTCGAGCAGTTTGACCATGTTGGACCCCCCACCCGAGATAAATATCGCAACGCGTTTTGTCACAAAAGCGCACCTTTGTAGGACATGCCGCCGGTGTCTGTAACCGTGCCAAGTGTGGTGACGTCTTCGCCCATATCTGTCAGCAGCGTCTTAAGCGCGTCTGCACGATCCGCGTCAACCGCGAGGATCATGCCCATACCGCAGTTGAAAGTCTTGAGCAGTTCGGTCTCAGTCATGCCGCCAGTTTCTGCCATCCACCGAAAGACGGGTGGCAAATCCCATGTGTCCAAATCAATCGTGGCTCCCATGTCGTCAGGCAAAACCCGCGGCAGGTTTTCAGTCAAACCGCCTCCGGTGATGTGGGCAAGTGCATGCACGCCCCCTGCCCTGATCGCGGCCAGCGCTTGGCGCACATAAAGCCGCGTGGGTGTCAGTAATTCTGCCCCAAGCGACGCATCGGACCACGGGCAGGAATCGCTCCAGCTTAGCCCCGACATGTCGACCAATTTGCGCACGAGGCTGTAGCCATTGGAATGCACGCCATCTGACGCCAACCCCAAAAGCACATCCCCCACCGCAACATCTGCAGGCAGGTCATGGCCCCGTTCCATTGCGCCAACGGAAAAACCAGCCAAGTCAAAATCGCCGGGCGGGTACATGCCCGGCATTTCGGCGGTTTCCCCCCCGATTAATGCACAACCTGCCTTTTCGCAGCCCAAGGCGATACCCTCGATGATGCGCGCGGCCTTGTCTGTTTCCAGCGCGCCCGTGGCGAAATAGTCCAGAAAAAACAGCGGCTCAGCGCCTTGGCAAACCAGATCGTTGACGCACATGGCCACCAGATCAACGCCCACACCGTCGACGTGGCCGGTATCAATGGCAATACGCAGTTTCGTCCCAACACCATCCGTTGCCGCGACCAAAATCGGGTCCGTGTAGCCCGCATCCTTAAGATCAAATAGCGCGCCAAACCCGCCAAGGCCTGCCATTACACCTGATCTGTTGGTGCGTTTAGCTGCAGGTTTGATCCGATCAACCAGCGCGTTTCCCGCGTCAATGTCGACACCTGCATCCGCATAGGTGATGCCGTTTTTGGGCAAAGTCATGGTGCCTACTCCTGCACGTGGATCGCTTGACTGCGGGTTAAATGATCTGAACGGTAACTGCAACGCATTGCGCACGCATACGGGTACTTGACGGCGCGCGCTACGCACCTTAGGCAACCGATATGGCGGGCCTGTAGCTCAATTGGTTAGAGCAGAGCGCTCATAACGCTTTGGTTGCGGGTTCAAGTCCTGCCGGGCCTACCATGTTTTTCCCGCATATGTTTACCGCGCGATGACGATATCCGCGCATAGTCCGCCCAAACGGTCCGACGCGCCAAGTCGCAAGATACCGCCGTGCGCGCGGGCGATGTCGGTCGCAATGGCAAGTCCCAACCCCACGCTTCCACCTTTGTCTTGGTTGCGTGCTGGATCAAGACGCGAGAATGGGCGCGTCGCCTCAACCCTCCGGTGTTCGGGAATACCGGGGCCGTCGTCTTCGACGCGAATACGCAAGGATTTGTCACTGAGCATCACCGACACTTCGGCCTTGCCCCCATAACGCACAGCGTTTGAGATCAGATTATCAACGGCCCGTTTCATGGCCACAAGGTTCAGGTTCACCATGCCAGTGCCATCCCCTTCTTGTGCATGCAGTATCACGTCGCGGCCTGCGCGCTGTTCAGCGTTAACCATAGAAGCCACCATTTCGCGCGGGTCCACAGGCTCCGGTTCGCCCTCACTGGCGCCTTTGACAAAGTTCAGGAACGCATCAAGCATCCGCTGCATGTCATTGACATCTTCTTCGAGCGGCATTCGGTCTTCGTCTTCCAACATCGACAAACCCAAACGCATGCGGGTCAATGGCGTGCGCAAGTCGTGGCTGACCCCGGACAGCATCAAGGTGCGCTGTTCGATCTGGCGTTCGATCCGGTTGCGCATATCCAGAAAGGCACTGCCTGCCGCGCGCACTTCGATGGCACCGGCAGGTGAATAGGGTTCGTGGCGTCCGCGCCCAAAGGCCTCTGCCGCACGGGCCAACCGTTTTATAGGTCGCAATTGATTGCGCAGATACAAAATCGCAATTACGGTGACCAACCCGCCAAAAAACAGCATATTTACAAATAATTGGTGTGGGTTAGAGGCAGAGATACGCGGCCGATCAAAGCTGAGTTTCATCGGCCCGTGGCGCGAGTTTGCATAGACGTGCACACGTCGATCATCCAGCAGGTCAATCGCGCGTACTCGGTCTAACCGTTGCGGCAGGTTCGCAATAATCACGCGACCGGAAAAATCATACCACGTGCGCTGCATGCCCTGAGGCACATCGCCAGCCTCCACTGGTAACGCCGTCAAGGCCAGTTGCCCGGCTTGCTCGATTACTGCAGTGGGCACGGATCCTGCATCCGGGGCGGCATCTGCAATATCCAGCACCAGTTGCAATTCGCGCGCGACCGTATTCGACATCTGCAGCGTCACATCTTCAAAATGGCGCGTCACAAACAGGATCGTCACAACGAGCTGCAGCACAATGATCGGCAAAAGCAGGATTAAAACGGCCCGTGCATAAAGGCTTCGGGGCATGTAATGTTTGAGCCAGTCAAAGTTCATACACCAAACCTATCTGCGTGATCGTTCTTTAGAAAGAGGCAAAACCAATGGACCTGCCGGATGATTTCGACCCGCCTATCGGCATCGCGCAAGAGCTTGAAGATGGCCTGCGCCGCATCGTAGCCCCCAATCCATCGCCCATGACGTACCGTGGAACAAATACATATCTTTTGGGACACAAAGACCTGGCAGTGATTGACCCCGGCCCGGCAAGTGATGCCCATTTGGATGCAATCCTTTCTGCCGTCAGCACCGGTCAGCGGATCGCACAGATTATCGTCACCCACAGTCACCGGGATCATTCACCGCTTGCGCGCCCTTTGTCCGAGCTGACAGGCGCGCCTGTTCTTGCGTTTGGTGATGCGCAGGCCGGGCGATCTCAAACCATGCAAAACCTCGCAAAACTCGGTTATGCGGGCGGAGGCGAAGGCGTTGATGCGAATTTTGCGCCAGATCGGCTGCTGGCAGATGGTCAAAGCATCGTAGGCGCTGGTTGGACCCTTAGGGTGATGCATACGCCCGGCCATATGGGCAATCACATCTGTCTGGCTTGGGAAGACAGGTGCTTTACCGCCGATCATGTTATGGGGTGGGCAAGTTCCCTTGTGTCGCCTCCCGATGGGGATTTGACCGATTTTATGGACTCCTGCCATCGGTTAAACACATTCGCATGGCGTATCTTTTACCCCGGGCACGGGGCGCCCATTACCGCACCGCGCGAACGGTTAGATTGGCTTATTGCACACCGTTTGTCGCGCGAGGCGTCGATATTGGACGCATTAACCTATGGTCCCGCGTCGGCTGCGGCTTTGGCCCAGCAGATTTATACGGACGCCCCTGCACAGCTTCTACCCGCCGCCGAGCGAAACGTTCTTGCGCATCTCATTGATTTGAAAAATAAAAAACAGGTTTCAGCGGTAAAAGACTTGAACCCAGCAGGCGAATTCCGCCTGACCGGCAATTCTTTGCAATAAATTGCTCAATTTGGTCAAATCCCTCTGGACGCGTGAATTTGCCACTGCTATATCGCCCAAACCGTTCCGGCGTAGCTCAGCGGTAGAGCAGTTGACTGTTAATCAATTGGTCGTAGGTTCGATCCCTACCGCCGGAGCCATAATAAACCCTTTAAGGTCAAAGCCTTGGAGGGTTTTTTCATTCTGAGACTTAGGCTGTTGATTTGCGTTGAGAACTGACCCGGTATTTTCACCGAGATTTGACCCACCCTTGTTTATGTATCCACAGTTATGCGTTGGTCAATGTTGGCGTCTCCTTTCGGTCTTTCTTTGCGGCCTCAGAGCTGGCCCTGAAGCGGTAGCTGTCGTTGCCGGTCTCGAGGATGTGGCAGCGATGTGTGAGGCGATCCAGAAGCGCGGTAGTCATCTTTGCATCTCCGAAGACCTGAGCCCATTCTGAGAAGCTGAGGTTGGTGGTTATGATGACGCTGGTGCGCTCGTAGAGTTTGCTCAGCAGATGGAACAGCAGTGCGCCGCCGGATGGACTGAACGGGAGATAGCCAAGTTCATCCAAAATCACGAGATCGATTTTGGTCATCATCTCTGCCATCTTTCCGGTCTTGCCGAGCACTTTTTCCTGTTCCAATGCGTTGACCAGTTCGACGGTTGAGTAGAAGCGAACCTTACGCCGATGGTGCTCAATGGCCTGAACGCCGATGGCCGTCGCGACATGGCTCTTGCCCGTTCCAGGTCCACCGATGAGCACGACGTTCTCAGCATTCTCCATGAACTCGCATCGGTGTAACTGCCGGACAGTGGCTTCATTGATGTCGCTGGATTTGAAGTCAAAGCCAGCAAGGTCCTTGTACGACGGGAAGCGGGCCACCTTTGTTTGATATGCGATTGAACGCACTTCCCGTTCAGCGATCTCGGCTTTGAGCAGTTGGGACAACATCGGTGTTGCGGCGTCAAAAGCTGGGCCACCTTGGGCAACCAGATCTTCCACCGCGTTCGCCATACCATAGAGCTTGAGGCTGCGCAGCATGATTACAATTGAGGCTCCTGCTGGGTCATGACGCATGGCGCTTGCCCCCAGCCGGTCTCAGATCATCATAACGGCCCACGTTTGCCTTTGGCGCTGTTTCCAACGCCAGTGCATCGGGTGGGTCGACCTCTGGAAGATCAGTATGTGTTCCGTCGATCAGCCGGTGCAGCAAGTTCAGAATGTGGGTTTTGGTCGGCACGCCAGCTTCCAACGCTAATTCTACGGCACACAAAACGGCATCCTCATCGTGGTGCAGAACCAATGACAAGATATCGACCATCTCGCGGTCACCGCCTTCTCTGCGGTGCATGTGACCTTGCAGGCTGCGGAAGGCATCTGGCATCTCAATGAACGGTGCGCCGTTGCGCAGGGCACCGGGTTTGCGTTGGATTACAGCGAGGTAGTGCCGCCAGTCGTAGATAACCCGACCAGGTTTACGGTGTGATCGATCTATGATGCGCTCATGTGTGCAAACGGTTTGTCCCTCGGCCACTATGACCAGCCGTTCTGGATAAACATGCAAGCTGACGCGCCGGTTGGCAAAACTGGCAGGCACGCTGTAGCGATTGCGCTCGAAGGTGA
>JBGCDB010000017.1:0-98047 GCA_045104955.1 Roseobacter sp. | reverse complement strand
CACGGTCAGCGGAAAGAAATCCTGACCGGGTTTTTGTTTTTTGGCAAAGGTGACGTTTGCCATGACGCTGGTCTCACCAAGCGTTGCAATCACCGACCCGTCCGCTTGACGGGCTACTTTTCCTGTTTCCAGTGTGAGCGTTTCTTCGCCCCACTGCATCGATTTTTTCGTTTCGTTAAACATCTACGTTTCCTGTGTTGGCCCATTGGCCATTTCATAGAGGGCGAATTCCCTCTGACCCCGGTATCTTTTAATAAGGCGCTGAGGTCCGGGCGCCTGTTTCAGATTGCGCGTACGTACACGAGATACGGGCATTTGAAAAGGGATCGTTGATGCTGGTCATTGGCGTCGCTGCAATGGTGTTTTTAATCTGACCTTGGCGTGAAATTGCTGCTGTACCGTCAACTTTGAGACCACGCCGCAAGCGCCACCACTGCCAACATCGAAAGTGCCATCACAATGTTAATGGCCCGCTGCGTACGGTGAGGTAAGTTCATGCGCTGCACCGTAATCCCAAGCCAAAGCCAAGCAAAATGGATAGGGATCCAGATTGCATTGACGATCACGAATTTCAGGATGATTTCCAACGGATAGTTTTGCGGCATAAATCCAAACCCAGTGAACAGCGCTGTGTTGACCGCATAGGCCTTGGGGTTGATCGCCTGAAGCGTAATGCCACCCCAGATGCCGGGTGGATGTTGGCGTTCGATAAAGGCCACTTTGCTGCCCGCAAGCGCAATACGCAGCGCGAGATATGCCAGATAGCAAATCGACGCGACAAAAAGCACGGTTCGCATACGGGGGTCCGCGAACAGCACCGCTGTCAGACCGCTCACCACGGCCAAGCATACCAGATTGGTGCCAATAAAAAGACCTGCCACGTATCGGGAACCCGCCTGCGCGCCAAAGGCAGCACCGACGCCTGCGGTGGATAAAACACCGGGCCCTGGGGTGATGATCAGGAAAAAGACGGCAGTCGCAAAAATAAGCATTGGGTATACTCAAACAGGTGCGATGACGCGCTGCAAGAGTAGGCAGTTTCTATGCGCCGATTATGTTGACACGTTTCGTGTTAGCCTGTGTTGTTCGAAGAGCAGCTTTTCGCTTTCAGGTTTCCGAAAAGTGCGTTTCATCTATGAGCCAAGCGGGATTTATGACCCTTACACAAAGAGAGTTAGATGATCTTGCATGCCGCTACACACAAGCATGCAATTCAAAAAAGCCCCATCGCGTTGGGGCATTTCACACGCCGAGCAGTAGATCAAAATCAATCACGGTGAACCTTCTATTGGCCACGAGGGACTTACAGAGATGGCCGCCAGGTTTCATGCTGAGGTGACAGATTTGTGCCTAACCTGCGGCGGTACCAGCCACGTCATTTATCTGTGGACCTTAGTGGCCAGATGAAGATTGCATCATCCTTGCGCTGGTATAACGGCGAAGCCTACGGCCGTCAGGTTGCCTGCTGACAGGCAGCTCGTTCTGCGGAACCCATGTTGGTGTCTAGGACTTGGGTGCAGGCCTTCCAAAGTTGGGGGCGCAGTTAGGGATGTTGCCGGTCTTGGACATACCTCAGTCGCGCATGTTGAAAGGGATGTAAACGCGCTACTATCGCGTGGGCCGGACATCGCGGTTGCGTGCGGGGGAAAGCTACTTTTCCACGATGCGCCCGCATTTTGAGGCCTGCCTGACCAAGGGCTTCAATGCTGCCTCAATCGAAGAGGAAACCATTCTTCTATGAGGATTGGCTTTCGATTGCGCAAGGCCGTAAGCCGCGATTGCCAAGGGTTTGGCGGTCTCATTCGGCGC
This sequence comes from Roseobacter sp., assembly GCA_045104955.1. Lineage (GTDB taxonomy): Bacteria > Pseudomonadota > Alphaproteobacteria > Rhodobacterales > Rhodobacteraceae > Roseobacter. The sequence goes on along the minus strand of JBGCDB010000017.1, from coordinate 96,238 downwards.
AGCTGCTATAACGCGCGCCCCGCGAAATTGGATTAGACACAGACCTTTGGTGGATTAAAACAGAGCCGGATTTGGGGCTAACGCGCATCAATACCTGCTCGATGTTTGTCAATCGCATCCCGGACACTCTTGCCGCTGGCCCCGGATTTTGCTCTTTGGTTAAGCATGGCGTGCACGTTTCCGACATTATACACGAAGACCTAAGTGTTGATGGTTGCTCGAAGCTTTGCATATTGCTGTAACTGCCAGATTTGGCCACCACCACAAATAGTCAAGACCAACCATTTCTGGAAGCTCCCAAAGTCCACCTTGCGCAAAACGCATAAGCCTTGAGCATTACCTAGTTCGAGCTGGCGCAAAATAGCGCCAGCCCCTGTTCAAACATGCAAATGCTAACTCGCGAACCCCAGTTTCGTGACGTGTATCTCGAACGTAGGATGCATGTCGGCACCGATAACATTCGCCTTGTGATGGCGATAAATCGAACGCCAATAAGGTTGAATGACAACGCCCTCGTCCTGCATGATCTTTTGCAGTTTTGCCATGACTTCGCGTCGCTGATCGGCATCTGCAATTGACATGGCCTCTGCCAGCAAGGTGTCGAATTCAGCATTCGCAAAAGCAGACTCGTTCCAAGGCTCGCCCGATCTGTAGGCCAATGCCAAGACTTGGACACCCAAAGGACGTTGCGCCCAATCCGTGCAAGAGAAAGGGTATTTCGCCCAGTCATTCCAAAACGTCGACCCCGGCAACACGGTGCGTTTGACTGGGATGCCCGCATCGCGCAGCATTGCTGCCGCGGCGTCGCTTGTATCTTTGCGCCATGTGTCGTCGATAGAAATAAGGTCATGCTCAAAGTCAGCCATACCTGCTTCTTCTAACAAAGCCTTGGCGGCGACTGGGTCAAATACAGGTGCTGGTAGCTCAGCGTATTCGGGGTGAATGGGTGAAACGTGGTGGTTCTCCCCAACGCGTCCGTTGCTTGCAAATCCCAACTCAAGAAGCACAGCGTTGTCCATCGCCATTGCAAGGGCTCTGCGTACGCGTGCATCCGCATAGGGCTGTATACCATCGATCTCGGCGACCTGATTTGGGCGGATGACGACTGTATTCGCGGTCACAGCCTCTGATTTTGACCACCCGATATCATCAAGAAGAAAAATGAAATCGCCGATAGACTCGTAGATCATGTCGACTTCATCAGCATCGACAGCCGCGATAATCGACGACTGCTCTGTGCCAAAATCTATATATTCGATCCGGTCAAGATACGCGCCTTCGCCCCACCAATTATGATCGGTATTCTTGACCAATACTGCCTTTACACCGACTTCGAATTCTCCCGGCAAATAGGGGCCGGTGCCGATAGGATTGTCGAGCGGGTCGCCATTAAAGCTGGGGTGCACAATGGCTGCTGGATAGTCAGAAAACCCAGCAATTAGCGTAATGTCGGGCTGCGCAAGGTTCAGGCGCACGGTCGTTGGGTCGACAACCTCTATTGAACCTTCGACGGCACGGCCTGTGGCTTCATCCACCAAAGAACCCATGCGCGAGGCCATGGAATTGCCCTCTACATCCCTCTCGCACCACCGCGCGATATTGAATGCAACGTCTTGTGCGGTGAACGGGTCTCCATTGCTCCAAGTCACGCCGGATCTTACGGTCAGCACATACTCCGTTGCATCGTCGTTTACTTCCCAGCCGGAAAGCAGCATCGGGCTGAAGCTACCATCAATTTGGTATTCGACGAGGTACTCTAGGTATCCGCGGGTATAATTCGACATCTGTGGCCAGTCGTAGGTGCGTGGGTCTTTCAGTGCCTTTACCGTTGATTCAATACGCAGTGTGCCGCCGGTTTGTACATGTCCAGCTGCATGCACCGGCTTGCTCAGCCCGATCAGTCCATAGGCGGCAGCTGCGCTTAAGCCCAAAGATGTCGCACGCGTTAGAAACTCTCTGCGTGACAGAGTGCCCTCGCGCACCTCCTGTGCGTAAGCATGCGCAGCGGGATGGTTGGCGGTGTGTCGAAACATTTGTAACCCCTTTTTTTGTCATTGAAGGACGAGAGCGGAAACGAGTTTCTCCGCCATTCATGGGAATTGTTTGCAGTTCTACTTACTATCGTAGGCTACAAAGTCTGAAAGCGACAAATATAACAAAAACGACATTGGGCGGAAATATAGCGTGTGAGTTCCAGAAGGTTGAATTTTGAGGCTCAAGCTTAAGGGATGCCTAGTTATTCCGCGTTTATGTTTATGATGTCTGAATTGATTGCCAACCACACACTGTCATCGCAGTCATTAGGGGGCTGTGGATTGGGCCCGACAGAGATACCCTCGAAAATGCTGATACGTCGGTTCATCCAACAAGGCGAAAAAAAACCGCGCCGATTTTGGCGCGGTTTGTTCGTTTCGTGTCGTGCCTTTGGTCTTAGCGACGCAGGCCCAGACGCTTGATCAGGTCTTGGTAACGTGCTTCGTCTTTCGCTTTCGTATAGTCCAAAAGCTTACGACGTGTCGCAACCATCTTGAGCAAGCCACGGCGACCGTGGTTGTCTTTTTTATGCGTTTTAAAGTGCTCTGTGAGCGTTGCAATGCGCGAAGAAAGGATAGCAACCTGTACTTCTGGCGAACCTGTGTCGCCTTCTTTGGTTGCGAATTCTTTCATGATACGCGCTTTGTCTTCTGCAGTAATCGACATCGGGGTCTCCTTTTTAAAAGGTTTCAGAAATGGCGCAGGCCGGGATGTCGTCCAGCTCAGGCCCATGGAGTTCACGCCTGACAGTTAGATTCTGCCAAGCGATGCGCGCGTATATGCGGGATTCTCGACAATGGCAAACATTGAATCGGAAATCAGCTCAGGCGGTTTCCATCGAAGGTTCCAGCCCCACGATCAATGCAGAACTTAAAGGGATCAAAGTGACATCCGCTGCCGTCAGATCTGGGTCGCCATAGACTTCTGCGACGCTTCGATCATTCATCAAAACGTGCATCACATCCTCATCATCAGGGTCAGGCGCTACATCGACGTCCGGTTCTTTGGCGGACGTCGCCATATCATCCCACACCAGCATCAAAGATTCGGTTTCAGCGCGATATGATATGACCTCAGACGGCTCGCCCTGAGAGACCCAATCCCCGACCAAGACCTCTTCTGATTCAGTTTCAAAAACCTCGTCCTCAATGGCTATTAGAAGTGTTTCAACGGGGGCCAAAGTATCAGGCATTTCAGTCGTGCCAAGCTCAGCTTGAATATCTTCAGCGACAAGCTCAAAAATATCAGGTTGTGCTGCCGAGGTGGGATATTGGGCGTCTATTTCGTCTAACAAATCGTGGCCGGTTTGGATTATGTCATCCGCCATCGGCGTATCTTCTTCGGGTTCATCGTCCGGCGGAAAAGTGATAAGAGAGGCCGCGCCCACACCAGCAATACCCATTAAACCAGCTAACCAAAGCATGCGCGACCTCACCTATAAACTACCAAGAAAACACTCAACATCCGGGTGTCTATATTCAAAGTATAACCAGCAGGTTAACTGCTAAGAAACGTGCCAAATTTTAGGTTTTATTGAATAGGGAACGTACAATGGATGGCGGGGGTGCCCATCCTTTGTCAGGCCTAAGTGAAACAGCTTAACTCCTGCCTCATCCAGTATGCGCGCAATATGGGGGCCTTGGTTGGTGTGTGCCCCATGCACACCCCACGCCGCTATCGCCTGTCCTGCATTTTGCGCAGTTTGCAGCACAGTCAATTCATTTAAGGGACCTATAGGTTTCTTTGCACGCCGCATTGCTTTTGGGTCCGTGTCGCGCCACGCAAAAATATTTGTAACGCTGAACCCTGCAAAGCCCATGGCGCGGGCGCGTCTTTCGCAGCGTTCAACAGTTGGGTCATTGGCAAATTCATCCGCCACCGATGGGTTGAGCATAATGAAATTTACGGAGTGACCAGTTGTTTGCCAGTGTCGCGACAGCAAGTAACGGTAGCGGCCACAGGGCGAAAAATGTGCCTCGGAAGTCGTGTTGCCTGTCTTGTGGTGCCGGATTTCCATCTGTGTCTGATGCCAGCGCGGTTTTACACATGCAAGACAGTAAAAAGGCCACCTTAGGGAAAGGGCGGCCTTTTGATTTATTGAGAGAAGGACTATGCGGTAACTGCGATCCGGCGGGTTGGCAAATCCATGACCACGCCGCGTGTTTCGAGCACAGCCGCCGCAACCAGCGCGTAAACAACGTGCCCCCACAGCGCGACCCAAGTAATTCCGGTAAAGCCTAAGAATGGTTTCATGCCCGCAACCAGATGCGCCATGCCATAAAGCGCAAAGACCCAAAGTGCTACGCCATAGATCGCAGCGGTGATGCTCCAGTGAAGCTGCGGCAGTATTGCGCGCTGCACGGGCCGTGCGATGGCAACGTAGCCAATGACATAAAACAGCAGGCCCGTTAAGCTGTGCAAAAGGTAAGCCGCCCCGGCAGGGTTCGTGCCAAATACGTTTTTCAATGTTGCACCAGCCAGCCCGACAGGTGCCAGTTTAGCATAGCCAAATAGTGGGCTAAGGGCCTGACCGAAAACGTCGAAAGCAATTGTGGCGAAGGCGCCGGCGGCGAGAATTGTGAATGCTGTCTGTTTCATATGACTGCCTCTTTCTGGATGTGTGTCGTTGTGTTCTGACATCCATATGGCAGCTGCTGTCACAGACGAGGAGGGGCTTCACGCAGCCCTGACTAAACCGGTTCTTTTTGTAATAAACCCTGTAACAAATCACCTTTTCCGAACACGCGCAGGAGAGGATTGCAACGCTTTGAAACAATTAGTCCGTTAAGTGGGGTGGTTGATCACGCGTACTGGGTGTACCTCGCCCGATTTGTAGCGGCCGATGGCCAAGGCTTTCCCCTCAAAGGACGCCCAACATGTCTCGCCGTACTCAACGTCACTGGCGAAAACCATGCCTGGGTTGCCATTGCGTAGCCGAGTGGCCCCTTCGGGCGTGACTTTGACTTCGGGCAGATCTGACAGGGCTATTTCGAGAGGTTGAAGATGGGCATCAAGGTCGGGTGACTTTGCCATGCTATCGATGTCTTCCAAAGAAAGCCCGTCTTGGACATTGAAAGGCCCTGACCAGATCCGGCGGAGTTCTCGGACATGGCCAAAGCACCCCAAGGCGGCGCCGAGGTCGCGCGCGATCGACCGGACATAGCCGCCTTTGCCGCAGATCATTTCAAGTGTGACGTGGTCTACATCTGGGCGGTCGATCAATAATAGGCTGTCGACATACAGCGGGCGCGCTGCGATTTCCATGGTTTCGCCGTCACGGGCGCGTTTATACGCACGCTCCCCGTCAATCTTGACGGCGGAAAACTGTGGTGGAACCTGATCGATGTCGCCGACGAACGGGCCCAAGGCTGCTTTGATGTCATCATCGCTGGGGCGCACATCGCTTTGGTCGATAATCTCGCCTTCGGCGTCGTCGGTGTTTGTCGATTGACCCAAACGCACCGTGAACTCATATGCTTTTAGGGCATCTGTTATGTAGGGTACTGTTTTGGTCGCCTCTCCCAAAGCGACTGCTAAAACGCCTGTTGCTTCGGGATCAAGTGTTCCTGCATGGCCTGCCTTTTTCGCATCCAACGCCCAGCGGACTTTGTTCACGACAGCGGTTGATGTCAGACCTGCGGGTTTGTCCACCACTAGCCATCCTGAAATGTCGCGGCCATTGCGTCTGCGTCCCATGCGTTCCTCATCTTTGCTTGCGGCGCGCTCTTACCTGTCTGCGCGCGCAGTGCCCAGCCCCAAGCCTGTTTTTTATTGGGAAACCGGGACTGTAACGCCCACAATCGGGCCAAGCGCAAAGCCAAAGTCGCTGCGGCCCAGCTGTGGGGCATATAGTCTTGAGATATTGCCATCAAAATAGAGCGCATTGGGTAGTGCCAGAACATCCCGAAACAGGGTGGCGAAACTGTAAAAGTTTACCGGCTCGTCTGAAATTGCAAAAATCGCGGTGCGCCCATCTTTTGACGTCCCAACCCCATTGCGAATGTACTTTGATGTGCCGTCCGACAAAAAGCGCGGGTGCAGCGCGCCGTCAATTACTAGCATCGGGCCAGATTGCGTCGCGTCTTTGCAAGCAGGTTTTTGATCAATGTATTGTAGCGTTTCAATCACGTCCGCGCGCCCGGGGCGCAGGCAGAACACCCCGTTGGGTAACAGCCCAAAGTTACCGGGACCGGCGTTTGGGATCACGCGCATGATCTCCCGCCCGTCTTCTATATAATGACCCACAGGTGCGCGGTCGTCGTGATACATGCCCGCATTCATCGCAAAGGCTAGTTTTTGACCCTCTGACGCAAGAGCGCGATCGATGGTGGAAAACTGTCCGTAAATCTCGCCCTGTGCGTCGCGCAAAAACAAGTCCAGCGTTTCGGTCGCTGCTTCAACCGTGCAGATAGTATAGCGATCACCGCGATGAGACACCGTTTCACACGTAACCGCCCCCGCAACCGACGCGGCTACGGACAACGCAGCGATCAACGCCATACGGATCATTCGGTGCCGCGCTCCTCAGCGGCTTGGTTCTGCGTGTCGCGCATGACTTCGTCACGGCTTAGCATATCGCGGGTTTCGTCCATCCGGTCAAAGGTCTCGTCCAGTTGAAAGCGCAAATCAGGTGCAAATTTCAGCGTCAGTTTTTTAGCGACCTGCCTGCGTAATTCGCCTTTGTTGCGTGCAAGCAGGGCGATCACCTCATCTTGACCGCGACCCCCCAAGGGCAAGACATAAGCGGTTGCGATTTTTAGGTCGGGGGAGGTGCGCACTTCGCCGACAGTAATCGACAAGCGGTTGAGGTCGGTGTCATGCACATCGCCTCGCGCCAATACATCCGACAAGGCGCGGCGGATTGTTTCGCCGACGCGGAGTTGTCTTTGGGACGGGCCGGGCCCATCGTGGAACTTGTTCTTACCCATGATCCTCATCTAAGCCGTCAGACACCCTTTGCCAAGCGCAGCGTGTCGCGTTAAGACGCAGCGTTAAACCTACCAAGAGGACCATTGCATGAACTCGCCACTTAAAATCGCTATCACTGGCGTATCCGGACGGATGGGACGGATGTTGGTTGAAACGATTGATGCGTCCGATAGTGCCGTTCTTACCGCAGCAATTGAACGCACAGGCCACGACTGGGTCGGCCGTGATTTAGGTACATGTATGGGCGCGCCGGATCGTGGAATTGAGGTAACAGACAACAGTGCCGCCGCCTTCTCAAAATGCGACGTTGTGATTGATTTCACAGCACCTGCAGCCACAATTGAGTTTGCACGTGTTGCAGCGCAAACCGGCACAGCGCATGTGATTGGAACCACGGGTATGACCGCTGATGAGATCGCGCATCTTTGTACGCCCGCAAAGCAAATAGCCATCGTCCGTGCGGGCAACATGAGCCTTGGTGTGAACCTGCTGGTCCAATTAACCAAGCGCGTCGCTGCAGCATTGGACGAAGACTACGATATCGAGGTGATTGAATCACATCACAATCAAAAAGTAGATGCGCCGTCAGGGACTGCATTGATGCTGGGGCAGGCCGCAGCAGAGGGGCGCGGTGTGCCGCTGGACGAAGTTTCCGACCGCGCGCGCGACGGCATAACCGGAGTACGGAAACGCGGGGATATCGGATTTGTCGCGGTGCGTGGTGGTGATATTGTGGGGGAACATGATGTAATGTTTGCAGCCCAAGGCGAGCGGATCACGTTGCGTCATGTGGCTTCTGACAGGTCGGTGTTCGCGCGCGGGGCGCTCAAGGCCGCGCTGTGGACGCGGGCGCGCGCGCCGGGGGCCTACGATATGTTGGATGTCTTGGGTCTGAAAGACGGGTCATAAGAAATATTGGGTACAAAGTGATCCAGTCGCCACCTCGGAACGTAATGGTCCTAAGGACCCAACTGGAGGCCCGATAGATGCGCTTGAATTCGATGACACTAATCACTGTTGCCACACTTATCTGTGCGTCCCCCGCTTTTGCGGAATTCTCGCAAGTTGTGGATCAAGAGACCTTCGTGTCGCTAGTCAAAGGCAAAGAGCTGAAGCGTCCTTTTGTAAATCTAGAAGTGCTGCCGGACGGCGAGATTACGGGCCGCGGAGCTGCTTGGCCTGTTGAAGGAAACTGGACGTGGAATGATGGGTATTTCTGCCGGGATTTATTTTGGGGCGGGGACGCACTGGGCTATAACTGCCAAGAAGTGCAGGTCACAGGTAACCGCATCCGGTTTACGTCAGACCGCGGCGCAGGCGATTCTGCTGAGTTTCGTTTGCGCTGAGCAGTCGTGATCCAAAGGCGCGCGCTTGGGCGCGCATTCTATTTTGTGCCCTGCGGGCAATTGGCGTGCGGATATGCCGTCTGAGTTAGAAATCGACGGCGATGCCCTTTTTCTCCCAATCACCAAAGCGCACGGGCTCGGGTCCGTCGCGTCCACCGAGTTCGGGTGGCAGGTCAACGTCCTTCGCAGCTTTTCTGCGTGCTTCGGCCTCGGCTAGCGCGCGTTGGGCTGCTGGGGGAAGTTGCTTGGGTTCGGGAGCGTCCTCTGCGGTGTCGGTCATATCGTACCATCCTTTGTCTTTGGTCTTGATATACGTCCCAACCTAGCGCAGACAAGCCGCCAGACCCTATTGGAGCGTTTAAATCCTATGTCAGACACTGGCCTGCCTGCGCGAAAAAGCGCCGTTTACTTGCTGGATCAGGTTTTGGGAGAAGGACGTCTGATGTCAGAGTTGCTGGGGGCCGGGGTATTGGATCAACTGGCACCGGATGATCGCGCGCGCGCGGCACGTTTGGCGCAAGACACCTTGCGCGGGATGGAGCGTGCTGACCGTATTTTGCAAAAACACCTTTCAAAATATCCGCCGCTGCATGTGCGCAATGCCTTGCGTGTGGGAACGGTTGAGCTGTGTAATGGGGCGGCGGCACATGGCGTGGTGAACGCGATGGTCGAATTGGTGTCGCGGCACAAACACTTATCTCACTTGAAGGGTTTGACCAACGCTGTGTTGCGCAAAGTTGCAGCCGACGGACCTGAGGCGTGGCAAGCCTTGCGCGCGCCGCGATTGCCAAAATGGCTACGAGGGCCTTTAGCGCAGGCGTGGGGCAATGAAGAGATGGTGGCGATGGAAATTGCGCATTTCAAAGGGGCTCCGCTTGATCTGACAGCGAAATCTGACCCTGACGCCGTGGCGCGTGATACCGGTGGTGTTTTGTTGCCGACGGGATCGGTTCGTATCGAAAATGCCGGTCAGGTTTCGGCCATGCCGGGGTTTGATGAGGGCGCGTGGTGGGTGCAGGATGCTGCGGCCGCCTTGCCTGTGCGTATGTTGGCACCACAGTCAGATGAGGAGATCCTGGATTTATGTGCGGCCCCTGGGGGTAAAACCATGCAGTTGGCGGCTGCAGGCGCACGGGTCACAGCGGTGGACGATTCCCCATCGCGGATGAAACGTGTGCGCGAAAATTTGACCAGAACCGGGTTGAAAGCCAAGCTGATGGTCCAAGATGCCTTGGAGACTGAGGGCATGTTTGATGCGGTCATGCTGGATGCGCCATGCTCTGCCACAGGAACGATTCGCCGTCACCCGGATCTGCCACATGCAAAAGACGGGTCAGAATTTGGTGACCTGATTGAACTGCAATCGCAATTGATCGACCACGCGTGGTCGCTGGTTAAACCCGGTGGGCGGCTTTTGTTTTGCACGTGTTCGCTGTTGCCTGACGAGGGCGAGGTTCAAGTCGATGAAGCCTTGGAGCGCCATAGCGATATGACTGTTGAGCCAAGCGAGGCGCTTTTGCCAGAAATCGACCCGGCATGGCGCAGTTCCGAAGGTGGGGTGCGGATCAGACCTGATTTTTGGCTCGATAAGGGCGGCCTGGATGGATTTTATATGGCATGTCTGCGCAAATCCGCCTGACCAACGCAGGCTGACGGGCAGGATCGCACAAAGGGCGGTGACTCAACCGTGCCTGCGCGCTATTGTACAGCCAAAGCGCCGACAGAGCGCGCCAGGCAGAGAAGAATATGTCCCACAGCAAGAGTTTTGCCGCCCGCAAGGTGCATTTTCTCAACCGTTGGCAGGCCGCCCGGGTGGGTCGTATGCAAGCGCGCGCAGTGGGTTTTGTTTCGGCGCCCGAGCCTCGGACGATTGGCAGCTTTGCCAAGGGGCGCCAATTGCTCGCCGGGAATTTTTTGTTCGCGGGACATCTGCTTGAAAAGAAAGACGCGAATATCTGGGATTTGCCAGCGCCTACCTCAGATTTTGCCATCGAACTGCATGGTTTTGCATGGTTGGATGATCTTGCTGCTGTCGGTGATGTGGCGGCACGTGCCACAGCTCAAGCTTGGCTTTGGCGCTGGATTGAAATCTACGGTGCGGGGCGCGGGTTGGGCTGGACACCCGATTTGACAGGGCGGCGGCTGATCCGCTGGATCAACCACGCAATTTTCATGCTGCGCGGCAGCGAAGGCCCCGACAGCGACAAATTCTATACCAGCTTGTATCGGCAAACGCATTTTCTAGCCCGGAGATGGAGCGGGGCCGCCAATGGCCTGCCGCGCTTTGAAGCACTAACCGGATTGATATACGCCGCCCTGTCGTTGGAGGGGATGCAGCCGATGGCAGCGCCCGCGGTAAAGGCGCTTGCGCGCGAATGCCGAACGCAAATAGACGTCGAAGGCGGCCTTGGTTCGCGTAACCCCGAAGATCTGTTAGAGGTGTTCACCCTTCTGACATGGGCTGCTGCGGCGTTGTCGGATGCAGGATATACACCACCGGCGGAACACCTCGAAGCGATTGAACGCATCGCGCCGACCTTACGGACTTTGCGCCACGCCGATGGGGGACTGGCGCGTTTTCATGGCGGGGGGCGTGGAACAGAAGGCTGGCTAGATCACGCACTGGCCCAAGCGCAAGTTAAAACCCGGCAGCCGGATGGGCTTTCTATGGGGTTTGCGCGCCTTTCAGCAGGGCGGACAAGTGTCATCGTGGATGCCAGCGTGCCACCTTCAGGGCGTGCGTCTTTCAACGCGCATGCGTCAACGTTGGCATTCGAGGTCACCTCTGGCCGTCGCCCCCTTATTGTTAATTGTGGGTCAGGTCGTACATTTGGGCCTGACTGGCGCCGGGCCGGGCGGGCAACGCCCTCTCACTCCACACTATCTTTGAATGGATATTCCAGCGCGCGCCTTGCCCCGATCGACCAAGCCACTGGGCGTGAAGAATTAATCGAAGGCCCCAAACACGTGCCGATAGAGATCGGACAGGCCTCGGACGGGGTGCACTTTCAAGGCGGGCATGACGGGTTTGTCCCGACCCATGGCCTGACCCATGCGCGGACACTAGAAATGACCTTTGATGGCCGCGGTATAGCAGGTGAAGACATGCTGCTGGCGCTTAAAGACGGTGAAAAACGGCGATTTGACCTGGCGGTAGATGCCACCCAACTTGCAGGCATCGCCTTTGACATTCGGTTTCACTTACATCCGGAAATCGATGCAACCATTGATTTGGGGGGCGCTGCCGTCTCAATGGCGCTCAAAAGCGGCGAGATTTGGGTATTTCGGCACGATGGTGGGCAAAATTTGCGCTTAGAGCCGTCGGTCTATCTAGAGACTGGCCGTTTAAAGCCACGCGCGTCAAATCAGATTGTTCTTTCCGGTCGGGCTATGTCATACGCCACGCGTATCCGGTGGTCGCTGTCCAAAGCGCAGGAAACTGCATTTGGAGTCCGCGATCTGAACCGTGATATTCTTGATCTGACCGAATAGACCTATAAGGACCCAACCATGACCGACCTCGCCCCGCTGCGCCGCGCCCTTCTTTCCGTATCTGACAAAACCGGGCTGGTAGAACTGGGGCAGGCATTGGCTGCTCGCGGGGTTGAGCTGTTGTCGACCGGCGGCACGGCCAAAACTCTGCGGGACGCGGGGTTGGCGGTCAAGGACGTGGCCGACGTAACAGGGTTTCCTGAAATGATGGACGGACGGGTCAAGACTTTGCATCCGGTTGTGCATGGTGGGTTGTTGGCATTGCGCGATAACGACGCACATGTTGGGTCAATGACTGAACACGGCATTGGTGCCATCGATCTGGTCGTTGTGAACCTCTACCCGTTTGAACAGACAGTTGCCAAAGGGGCAGCCTACGATGAAGTCATCGAAAACATAGATATTGGCGGGCCTGCAATGATCAGGTCTGCTGCGAAAAATCATGGTTTTGTGACGGTTGTTGTCGATGTCGAAGACTACAATGCAGTGATCGCAGAACTGGATGGCAACGATGGCAAGACAACCTACGCGCTTCGCCAGCGCTTGGCGCAGACTGCTTATGCGCGCACGGCAGCTTATGACACCGCGGTCAGCACATGGATGGCAGCCCAAGTTGGCGACACCCCGCGACGCCGGACATTTGGTGGGCAGCTGGCACAGTCTTTGCGCTATGGGGAAAACCCGCATCAACAGGCAGCGTTCTACACGGATGGGTCTGCTCGCCCCGGTGTCGCAACAGCGCAACAGCATCAGGGCAAAGAGCTGTCCTACAATAATATCAACGACACAGACGCGGCATTTGAGCTGGTCAGCGAGTTTGACCCAGCCCATGGTCCGGCCTGTGCGATCATCAAACATGCCAATCCTTGTGGGGTGGCCCGTGGCGCATCCCTAGCGGATGCCTACTCCCGCGCTTTTGATTGTGATCGTACATCTGCGTTTGGTGGTATCATTGCGCTCAACCAGCCACTGGATGGCCCGACTGCCGAAGAAATTGCAGGCATTTTCACCGAAGTCGTCATTGCCCCCGGGGCCGATGACGCAGCCCGAGCCGTGTTTGCGAAAAAGAAAAACTTACGTTTGCTGACAACCGATGGTTTGGCAGATCCGTCAGTGGCAGCTTTGTCCATGCGGCAAGTTTCGGGTGGCTATTTGGTCCAAGACAAAGATGTGGGTCGCATTAGCCGCGCCGATCTGAAAGTCGTCACCAAACGTGCGCCATCCGAACAAGAGCTTGAAGATATGTTGTTTGCTTGGACCGTTGCCAAACATGTGAAATCCAACGCGATTATATACGTCAAAGACCGTGCAACCGTCGGCGTTGGTGCAGGCCAGATGAGCCGCGTAGACAGTACGCGCATTGCCGCCCGCAAAGCTCAAGACATGGCTGAAACTATGGGGTTGGCGACACCGCTGACGCAAGGGTCGGTTGTGGCGTCTGATGCGTTTTTCCCATTTGCTGACGGGCTGATCACGGCAGCCGAGGCAGGTGCAACTGCGCTTATTCAACCCGGCGGGTCCATGCGTGATGACGAGGTGATCGCAGCCGCAGACGAGGCAGGCCTTGCCATGGTCTTTACCGGCATGCGCCATTTCCGCCATTAACAAAGGACACCCCGATGCGTTTGCTGTACTGGTCCCTTGCTGCGGCCTTTTTGATCGATCAGATCAGCAAGTATCTTGTGATCCATGTGATGGAGCTGTGGCGTATCCGGTCGATTGACGTGGTGCCGCCAATATTGAATTTCCGCTATGGCGAAAACCGTGGCATCAACTTTGGTCTGCTGGATGGTGCACCAGAAACTGCGCGTTGGGTCTTGATTGCTCTGGCCATCTCGATTTGTGTTGCAGTCTTCGTTTGGGCAAAGCGCACGGAAATGAGCCAACCTTGTTATGCCTCGGCAGGGTTTTTAATCGGCGGCGCTTTGGCCAACGTGTTGGACAGACTGCTGTATGGCTACGTACTCGATTTCCTAAACATGTCATGTTGCGGCATTGATAACCCGTTTGTATTTAACCTTGCGGATGTGTTTATTTTCGCTGGGGCCATCGGATTGGTGTTTCTGGCACCAGACAGCAAGGCCGATGCAAAAAAAGGCCAGTGACAATACCCTCTGGTCTGGCATATTAGACCTTAACCGCAAGGAGATATGACATGCGCCTGACTTTGGCTCTTATCATGGGTGTGATGATTGTGAGTGCTTGTTCAAATCAAGGGCTGCGCACGATTACGTCTAATTCTCCCGGCCCGGATGAATTTATCGTCGAACCCAAAGCCGAATTGGTGATCCCGGATGATTTAGCGGCCTTACCAGCGCCGACCCCGGGCGGCGCAAATCTGACGGACAAGTCTCCTTTGGACGAAGTCGTCGTGGCTTTGGGCGGACGTCCCAGTGATGCCAACGCGCCAATCCCAAGTTCGGACGGTGCACTAGTGACAGCTGCGAGCCGATTTGGCGTCACAGAAGATATTCGTGAAACCTTGGCCGCAACTGATTCGGAGTTTCGGCGCAAGCAGTCGCGTTTTACGCAGTACCAACTTTTTCCAGAAGATCGCTACAATCAGGCCTACCGCAGAGAGATCCTTGATGCGACCGAAACTGCGCGTGCGTGGCGCAGGTTGGGTGTGCGGACCCCAAGTTTTCCGCCCAGTTAACGCGAGATTAATCGGACAGGCCTACTCACTTTCCTGACAGCGCATCTTGAACCATCGCTTTTGCAGCGTACTTCTGTGTGCAAAGAGACTTGATGAAATCTTTCAGAAGGAAAGCTCATGTTCCGATTGTCTGCATTCGCGGCGCTTCTTACCCTGTTGCCTAGTATTGGCGCAGCCAATGACGAAGCTGTCACCACCTTCATGCTGGATAACGGGATGCAGGTCGTAGTTGTCGAAGACAGCCGCGCACCTGTAGTGCAGCACATGGTCTGGTACCGCGCCGGATCTGCAGATGAGCCGAAAGGGTCATCTGGTGTCGCGCATTTTCTCGAACATTTGTTGTTCAAAGCTACCGACACTCTGGAAGAGGGCGAACTGTCAGCTACGGTGGCGCGCAATGGCGGGCGTGACAACGCCTTTACCTCTTATGACTACACGGCCTATTTCCAACGTGTGGCATCGGATCGGTTGGGCCTGATGATGCAAATGGAAGCGGACCGGATGAAAAATATCCGCCTGACTGAAGAAAACATCTTGGCCGAACGCAATGTCATCATTGAAGAACGCAATCAGCGCGTTGAAAACAACCCCGGTGCATTGTTTGGCGAACAGATGAACGCTGCTTTGTATATCAACCACCGTTACGGCGTGCCGATCATCGGCTGGATGCACGAGATGGAAACGCTTGATATGCAAGATGCGTTGGACTTCTATGACATCTATTATTCTCCGAACAATGCTGTGCTGGTCGTGACGGGTGATGTCACGCCGGACCAAGTGCGTACTCTGGCCGAGGAACACTATGGCGTCATTCCAGCAAACCCTGAATTGCCTGCACGTTTACGCACCGAAGAGCCGCCACATACAGCCGAACGGCGTTTGATTTACCGCGATGCGCGTGTGGCACAGCCCTATGTGCGTCGCGCCTATTTGGCACCTGAGCGCGACAGTGGAGATCAAGAGACAGCCGCCGCTTTGGTTTTCCTTGCCGAGATTTTAGGGGGAGGCACCACGTCATTTCTGGCGGAAGAGCTGCAATTTGACAGCCAGCTTGCAACCTATGTTGGCGCCTTCTATCGGTCAGTGTCTTTAGATGACACCAGCTTTAGCATGATCATTGTGCCCAAACCGGATGTCTCACTGCAAGAAGCCGAAGAAGCCTTGGATGCCGCTGTTGCCAAGTTCATGGAAACCGGGGTCGACCCTGAACAATTAGACCGGATCAAGTTCCAAATCCGCGCAGATCAAGTTTACGCGCGCGATGATGTGGACCGGATCGGCAACCGCTATGGGCAAGCGCTCACATCAGGGCTGACTGTGGAAGATATTCAAGCATGGCCAGACGTCCTGCAAGCCGTAACGGCAGAAGACATTATGGCGGCCGCGCGGGATATACTGGACAAGCGGGCATCTGTAACCGGCTGGATTATGCGCGAAGAGGTGACACAATGAAACGATTTCTGACAACGATCTTTGCCCTTGTTTGCCTTGTGGGTCCTGCGTCAGCCGCAGTGGATATCAAAGAGGTGAAAACACCGGGTGGCCTTACTGCATGGTTGGTTGAGGATCATTCAATCCCTTTCATGGCGCTTGAGATCCGGTTCAGGGGGGGGGCGTCATTGGATGCGCCCGGCAAGCGAGGCGCGATCAATCTGATGACCGGCCTTTTAGAAGAAGGTGCAGACGACATGGACGCGCGGACCTTTGCGCGTGAGGTGGAAGGCCTCGCCGCTTCAATCGGTTTCAGCGTTGGCGATGATGCACTATCTGTATCAGCGCGATTTTTATCTGAAAACCGTGACGAGGCAGTCGCACTACTGCGCGCAGCGTTGCAAGAGCCGCGCTTTGATGAAGACGCAATCACCCGCGTGCGTCAACAAGTGCTGACGGGTATTGCATCGGACGCGAAAGACCCAGACGAATTGGCCAGCCGTGCGATGGATAAAATTGCATTCGGTGACCACCCCTATGCGACGTCGTTGAGCGGCACAGCGGAATCGGTTGCTGCCCTGACCCGGCAAGACCTGGTCGATGCGCATGCCAAAGTTCTTGCGCGGGACCGTATCTATATCGGTGCTGTGGGCGATATCACCGAAGCCGAGCTTGCCGCTTTGCTTGACGATCTACTGGGCCCCTTGCCTGCAACGGGCGCCCCCATGCCACCCGAAGCAGTTGTGGATTTCGACGGCGGTATCACTGTTGTGCCGTTTGACACTCCGCAATCTGTGGCGCGTTTCATCCAGAAAGGGATCGCTCAGGACCACCCGGATTACTTTACCGCGATCGTATTGAATCACGTGTTAGGCGGCGGATCGTTCGAAAGCCGTCTGATGGACGAGGTGCGCGCAAAACGTGGTCTGACGTACGGCGTGTATTCCTACATCGCCAATAAAGACCTTGCCGATTTATATGCAGGCGGGGTGAGTTCTGCCAACGACCGGATTGCCGAAGCGGTTGCTGTCATCAAAGACGAATGGGCAAAAGCCGCTTTAAACGGCGTTACTGCGGAAGAGGTCGAAAACGCGAAGACCTACCTGACAGGTGCTTACCCGCTGCGGTTTAACGGGAATGGCCCGATTGCAAACATTATGGTGGGCATGCAGCTTATCGGTCTTCCTATCGATTACATCCCAACCCGTAATGATCGCGTTGATGCTGTCACGCTCGAGGGCGTAAAACGTGTCGCCGGCGAGCTTTTAGACCCGGATGGCCTGCATTTTATCGTGGTGGGGGAACCTGTCGGCTTAGAAAGCACCGTGGGGAACTAGACGGGACTGGTCCGATAGCGGGCTGGTTTCATTCTCCGTATGGAACCCAGATGTTTTTGACTTCGGTTGCGGCGTCTAGAAAGTCGCGACCGTACCCCTGCGTTCCCATCCAGTCACGCGATGCTCCGTGATTAACCCACGTGCGTTTAAGGTTGCTGGCGGACGCGTGCTCTACCACTGCTGAATTGGCTGTGGCGCTGAAACTCCATACAGCATCGACATCCATGTGACCTGCCAAAGGTTTAGCGACCTCGGTGTGATCGCCTGTCAGAATATTAACAACGCCTGGCGGTACGTCAGATGTTTCAAGCACTTGGATAAAGTCAGTGGCAGAAAGCGGGAAGGGTTCAGACGCGGCTAGGATTACCCGGTTGCCCATCGCGATTGCAGGTGCCATGCAAGATACAAGCCCCAGCAGGGGCGCTTCGTTCGGACATAGGGCACCGATCACACCAACCGGTTCCTTCATTGCCAAAGCGACGCCTCTGATCGGGACACCGTGTATTTGACCATCGTATTTATCGGCCCAGGCTGCGTAGGTGAACAGCCGCGCAATCGCAGCTTCAACCTCTGCCGCGCCTGTCTTGCTGCCTTGTAGATCATCGAGGCGTCTAGCGAATTCATCACCACGTGCGGCCAAGTTCTCTGCGATGTAATACAGAATTTGCGCTCGCAAGTGACCGGTCGTTTTCGACCACCCCTTGGCGGCCTGCGCCGCTTCAACGGCGTTGCGTACATCCTTGCGGTTCGCGAGGGACACGTGACCCAGCAATGTACCGGATTTGCTCCAGATGGCGCGCGAATATCCACTGTCTGGCCGCGCCTGTTTCCCAGCAATGTATAGCTTGGCTGTGCGATCTATGGTTTCAGTAGGTGATGTCCCTGCGCCAAACGCCGCCACTGTCTTGAGAGGTTTCGGTTTGCCTTTGGGCTTGGTGTATCCGGCCAATCCTTCCCAACCGCCTTCCCGGCCAAACCCGCTTTCGCGCACACCGCCAAAGCCTGCCGCAGCATCCATCATGTTGGTCCCATTGATCCAGACAATCCCAGCCGCCAGTTTTGGGGCAAGGTCTAATGCAAGATTGATGTTCTCGCTCCATACCGTCGCGGCAAGACCGTATTTTGTGTTGTTGGCCAGTTGCACGGCCTCGGCTGGTGTGCGGAACGTCGTCGCGACAAGAACCGGTCCAAAAATCTCCTCTTGCATCAAAACATCGGCAGGATGCAGGCCGGTGATCAATGTGGGGGGGTAATAGCATCCGGTTTCAGGCAAGGGAGTGGCCGCGACATGCATGTCCCCTGCCGTATTCTCAGACACCAGTCGCTGGATAGTTTCCAATTGCTTTGGGTCCACGATCGCGCCAACGTCGATGCTTTTGTCCAGTGGATCCCCGACGCGCAGTTTGTCCATCCGCGCCCGTAGTTTTGTGTACAACACTTCGGCAACGGGTTCATGCACCAACAGTCTGGAACCGGCACAGCATACCTGGCCTTGATTGAACCAAATTGCATCCACGAGGCCTTCAACGGCGCTATCCAGATCGGCATCGTCAAAAATGATATAGGGGGATTTACCCCCCAGCTCTAGGCTAAGTGCCTTGCCGGTGCCTGCGGTCGCTTCGCGAATGCGCCGCCCAACGGCGGTAGATCCGGTAAAGGCGACTTTGTCGACGTCCGAAGCGACGATCATTTCGCCCGTTTGCCCGTCACCGGTTACGATATTCACGACACCTTTGGGCAGACCCGCTTGCTGACAGATATCTGCAAATAGCAGGGCAGTCAGCGGCGTGTATTCGGCGGGTTTTAAAACAACGGTGTTGCCCATCGCCAGTGCGGGTGCGATTTTCCACGCAAGCATAAGCAGCGGAAAGTTCCATGGAATGACCTGTCCACAGACACCAAGGGCCTCGCGGTTAGGCAGCTCGTTCTGCATGAGCTGCGCCATACCGGCGTGATAGTAAAAATGGCGCTGTGCTAGCGGTACATCAATATCGCGCGCCTCGCGGATGGGCTTGCCATTATCCAGAGTCTCAAGCACGGCAAATAGGCGGCTGTGTTTTTGCAATAGTCGCGCCAACGCATACAAGTATTTTGCGCGTTCATGACAAGAGAGTTTTGTCCACTTAGGATGTGCCCGCCGCGCCGCTGCAACGGCTTTGTCGACATCCGCTTGGCCGCCTTGCGCAATTTCGGCCAGCACGACACCTGTCGCGGGATTACGCGTTTCAAAACCTTTGGCGTGTTTCGTAAAAGCGCCATCAATGAAATGCCCGAACCGCCCTTTGTATTGTGCGATCCACGCCAAGGCGTCGGTGCTGTTTTCTGGGGCGGCACCATATTCCATCGTCTCGAATACTTCAGAAACGGTCATTGGGCAGTCCTTTTAAGAAAATTTGCAGGCTTAGCTTGTGGCATGGCGGTATCCGGCAGAATAATGGCCTGTCACGTGATGTTCGAGCTGTCGTTCAATATCATTCAAAAGCGATGATGCGCCGAACCTGAACAGATCAGGCCGTAGCCAACGATCGCCAAGCTCTTCTTTCATCAAGGCAAGATACGTGATCGCATCTTTGGCTTTGGAGATTCCACCTGCAGGCTTGTAGCCCACCCGATATCCCGTCCGGTCATAAAAGTCGCGAATGGCGCGGATCATCACCAGTGTGACGGGCAGGGTGGCATTGACGCTTTCCTTGCCTGTCGATGTCTTGATGAAGTCAGCACCTGCCATCATGCACACAACAGAAGCCCGCGCGACGTTGCGTAGGCTGCCCAATTCCCCCGTGGCGAGGATCGCTTTGACATGCGCATCCCCGCACGCGGCACGAAACGCGCGCATTTCATCGTACAAAGCCTGCCAGTTGCCGGTAAGCACATGGCGTCGTGAAATGACGATATCTATTTCGGACGCGCCCGCTTTGACGCTTTCTTCGATCTCGGCGATGCGCAGGTGCAAGGGAGAGAGCCCGGCAGGAAAACCAGTACTGACTGCTGCAACCGGGATACCCGAGCCTTGCAATGCGCGCACCGCTGCTGGGATCATCTCGTGATAGACGCAAACGGCACCCGTGCTCAGATCAGACATGCCCAATGCGCTTAAGACATCGCGCGACACAGGCTGGCGCGCTTTGGCGCACAGACGCGCCACGCGGTTTTCGGTATCGTCACCTGACAGGGTGGTCAGATCAATGCAGGACACCGCACGCAACAACCATGCGGCTTGATGCGCTTTTTTGACGGACCGCCGTGCAGGCAGAGATGCCGCGCGTCTTTCAATGGCTGAGGTGTTCGCTTGTAGGCCAAGCACCCAATCCATGTCCAAGTCGGTTCCGGGATTGCGCGGCTCAGTCACTTGCGGCAGTTGATGCGCTATGCCTTGCGGGTTGTCTGTGGGGGTTTGGGTCTGCATCCTGCCCATCCTTTGGCCAATCAAGGCTTAAATTCGCACGGCCTCTGGGTCTTGGCAACCATGGTTCGGCGCTGTGACGCAGGCCTAAAGGCGCAAATCGTGCATCAAATGCGCCTAGAACTTCAATGGATGGCAAGACTTTTGCTGAAATTTCAATCAATTTGCGGAATTTCCTAGATGCTCTTGCGAATTATTCGCAGTTTAGTTGACTTTTTGCGAATGACTCTCATATTCAAACGCATGACACATACAGCATCCTTTCCAAACGTTTCGCGCCGCGGCTTGCTTGCTGGCCTTTCGGCTTCTGTTTTCATTCTTTCGACCGCATCGCGTGGTATGGCCGTGGGCCAGCTTGAGATTGTGGCGACGACCGGCATGATCGCGGACGCCGCGCGCAGTGTGGGTGGCGATATGGTGACTGTAAAAGGGCTAATGGGCGCCGGCGTCGATCCGCATGCCTATCGCCAGACGCGCACGGACATTGTAGCCATGACCCGCGCTGATCTTGTGCTGTGGCACGGTCTGTACCTTGAGGCGCAGATGGAAGATTTCTTTGCGGATCTTGGACGCAAGCGCGACGTTGTTGCCGTGGCTGATGGATTGCCTGCTGAAACTTTATTGGGTCACGAAGATTATGAAGGTCGCTTTGACCCGCACGTATGGATGGACGCGACCTTGTGGGCCAAAGTAATCGATGCCGTCGAACAAGCGATGTCCACCGCGCGGCCAGACTTGGCCGAAACCTTTGCTGCAAATGCAGCGGCTTATAAAGTAGAACTGACAGCTTTGGATGCGTATACGCGTGCATCGTTGGAAAAATTGACGCCCGAACAACGTGTTCTGGTCACGGCGCATGACGCCTTTGGATATTTTGGCGCAGCGTATGATTTCGAAGTTCTGGGTGTGCAGGGCATCTCCACCGAAAGTGAAGCAGGCCTGAACCGGATTTCTGAGCTGGTAGACACTTTGGTCGAACGCGATATTCGTGCTGTGTTTGTCGAAACGTCAGTGTCAGATCGCAACATGCGTGCTTTGATTGAAGGGGCCGCCGCACGCGGTCATCAAGTCAGCATTGGCGGATCGCTCTTTAGTGATGCGATGGGCGCCGAAGGCACCTACGAAGGCACTTATCTAGGTATGATCGATCATAACGTCACGACAATTGCGCGTGCTTTAGGCGCGGACGTACCCACTGGTGGGCGATTAGGAAAACTGGCGGTGAGCAGCTAATATGGGACTGGCTCTGGCAACAAAAGATGGTGCTGATGCATCCCCTGTGGTGGCAGAGACGCCCGCACTGAACGTTACTGGTTTGACTGTATCCTATGGCCAGAAGCCTGCGGTGTTCTCAGTAGATATGACTGTGCCTGCGGGCGCGATGATGGCGATTATCGGTCCAAATGGTGCAGGTAAATCTACCCTCTTGAAGGCGGCGCTGGGGATTCTGTCGCCGCTTTCAGGTCAGGTTTCATTCTTTGGGCAACGGTTGCACCAGATGCGTGACCGCATTGCTTATGTGCCTCAGCGCGCAAGCGTGGATTGGGATTTCCCGACACGCGCCATCGACGTTGTGCTGATGGGCCTATACCCAAAACTTGGTTTGCTGGGCCGGGTGCGTGGTAGCCATCGCGCAACCGCAGTGGCATGTTTGGAACGTGTGGGCATGAAAGACTTCGCAGACCGCCAGATTGGTGAGCTGTCAGGGGGACAACAGCAGCGCGTTTTTCTTGCGCGTGCTTTGGCGCAAGATGCTGAACTATACCTCTTGGATGAACCTTTTGCAGGTGTAGATGCAGCGACCGAAAAGGCGATTATCACCGTTTTGAAATCCTTACGGGATGCGGGTAAAACTGTGGTTGCCGTACATCACGATTTGAGCACTGTGCAGGACTACTTTGACCATGTGTTTATGATCAACACGCGCAAGGTCGCTGCTGGCACGGTGCAAGAAGCCTATACAACGGAAAATCTACAAGCGGCCTACGGTGGGCGTTTGGCAACAGCCCAGATGGACCAATTGAACGCATCTTTGGCCTGATATGATCGCCGACGCACTGTTTTTGCAGCTTGGGTACAACGCGACCCTTGTGACACTGGGTGCCACACTGTTGGGAATGGCTGCGGGCGTCGGGGGTACTTTTTTATTCCTTCGCAAACGAGCCCTTGTCAGTGATGCCATATCGCATGCAACGCTTCCCGGCATTGGTATCGCCTTTATGGTCATGGTGTCCTTTGGTGGTGACGGTCGCAATCTGATTGGGCTGCTGGGCGGCGCTGCGGTGTCAGCGGGGTTTGGCTTGCTGATCGTCAATTGGCTCAGTACGCGAACGCGGCTCGCCGAAGATGCTGCCATTGGCGCTGTTTTGTCTGTTTTCTTTGGCTTTGGCATTGTGCTTTTGACGGTGATCCAGTCGATGAACGTAGGCCAGCAAGCCGGGCTTGAAGGCTTCTTGCTGGGCTCGACTGCGGGTATGTTGCGCAGTGATGCGATCATTATAGCCATATCTGCGGCACTGACGCTGACGCTGGTTTTATTGCTGCGCAGGCCGTTGACCCTTGCGTCATTCGACCCTGAATATGCGCTTTCAACGGGGCAAAACGTTGGCAGAACTGACCTTGCGATGATGGGTATTGTGTTGGCTGTTACTGTTGTTGGGCTAAAGATTGTCGGGCTTATTCTGATTGTAGCGCTTTTGATCATCCCACCTGTCACGGCGCGTTTCTGGACCGAACGCACGGACCGTGTTGTGCTGATATCGGGTGCAGTCGGTGGGATCGCAGCTTATGTCGGCGCGTCTGTTTCTGCTGCTCTGCCGGATATGCCTACTGGCCCAATCATCGTGCTTGTCGGATTCGGACTGTTTCTTGCATCTTTGCTATTTGCGCCCAAACGGGGCGTCTTGGCGGCCTACCTGGGCCATCGGCGGTTTCAGCAACAGGTACACTTGCGCCAGGGTCTGTTGGCTTTAGCGCAAGGGCAACCGATCTATGAGCGGCTCACGCTACGCCTGTTGCGGCGCAAAGGGTGGGCGCGCCGCGACGGTGTAGCCACCCCCGAGGGCAAAGGCCGTGCAAGCAAAGCTTTGTTGGATGAAACCCGTTGGCAATTGGTGCGCCGTGATCCGCTGTTCGAGGCCGCAGCTGCCCACTACGATGGCCTGACATCGATTGAAAGCGTCCTGACGCCTGATCAGATCACGGAAATTGACACGCGCCTTCCCCACCCCCAAGGGGTGCCAGCATGATGGGCGAAGAGTTTGTTCCACTTTCTCTGACCCCGCTTTTGATCGGGATTTTTGTGGCCGTTGCCTGTGCGTTGCCGGGCAACTTTTTAGTGCTGAGGCGGCAGGCTTTGATTGGTGACGCGATCAGCCATGTGGTGTTGCCCGGTATTGTTGTGGCATTTCTAGTGACTGGCGCCATTTCTACGTGGCCCATGCTGCTTGGGGCTGCTGGTGCTGCTGTCATTGCTGTTGCTGCCATCGAAGCTGTGCGCCGCTTAGGTCGGATTGAGCCGGGCGCCGCAATGGGTGTCATCTTTACGACGATGTTTGCAGGCGGCGTGCTGCTGCTTGAGCAATCTGATACGTCCTCTGTGCACTTGGATGTTGAACACGCACTGTTTGGGAACCTTGAAAGTCTGATCTGGCTGGATGCGACCGGGTGGTCATCCTTGCTGGATCCTCAAGCGCTTGCAGGTTTGCCGGTGGAACTGCCCCGCATGGGCGTTACGCTTGTGGCCGTAGCCCTTTTCATTGCGCTATTTTGGCGGCCCTTGAAGATATCGACATTTGACGAAGGATTTGCCCAAACCTTGGGAATGCGAACCCGGCCTTTGGGGCTGGCACTTGTGATTGTATCGGCTATCGCAGCTGTTGCCGCATTTGATGCGGTAGGAAGTATCATTGTGATCGCGATGTTCATATGCCCGCCATCTGCTGCGCGCCTTATGACGAATCGTCTAGAACACCAAATTGCCTGGTCTGTTGCATTTGCTGTGTTGGCCGCTGTTGTGGGCTATGTCATCGCAGGATACGGCCCGTTGTGGTTTGGGTATGACTCGTCGGTTTCAGCAGCGGGTATGATCGCCACAGTGTCGGGTGTTATTCTGGCTGGCACCGCACTTTGGGGCCCGCATCGTCTACGCGCTGGTGCGGCTCGGGGTGGCTAGCTGCCGCGATAGGTCGAATACCCAAACGGCGAAACTAAAAGCGGCACATGATAGTGGCTGTCGACATCTGATATACCAAATCGAATGGGGATAATGTCCAAGAACCTAGGATCTTCGCGCGGAATGCACAAACCGTCAAAATAAGCTCCAGCTTCAAACACCAACTCAAAGGTGCCTGTTTTGAATTCGGCTTGCGCCAGCATTGGCGCATCCGTGCGTCCATCGGCGTTTGTGGTCATCTGAGCAATCAGGCTGGGTTCATCGCCATGGATCTGAAACAGGGAAACAGTCATGCCGCCAGCGGGTTGCCCGCGTGCGGTATCCAGTACATGTGTGGTCAAATAGCCATCGGGCATGTGTGTCTCCTTGATTGGACGTTGATATCAGACTGCCTGCCTCAGTTCTGAATTGCAACGCGCGCCGCAGAGGTATTCAATGCCAGTCGACAACTTTGGAGACCTTTGTGAAACGCTACCCTCGTAACTTCACCGGATATGGTGCAACCCCACCGGATGCCGCATGGCCTAAGGGCGCGCGGATCGCTGTTCAGTTCGTGTTGAATTACGAAGAGGGCGGCGAAAACTGCCTGCTGCACGGTGATGCCGCGTCCGAGGCGTTCTTGTCCGAAATCGTAGGCGCGCAGCCGTGGCCGGGCCAGCGTCATTGGAACATGGAATCAATCTACGACTACGGTGCGCGCGCTGGTTTTTGGCGTTTGCACCGTTTGTTTTCGGGCGCAGGTATCCCAGTCACAGTCTATGGTGTGGCCTCTGCACTGGCCCGTGCGCCCGAACAGGTTGAGGCGATGCGCGCCGCCAATTGGGAAATTGCCAGCCATGGGTTAAAATGGATTGATTACAAAGACCACTCGCCCGAAGCAGAGGCGGCGGATATGGCCGAGGCAATCCGGCTTCATACCGAAGTCACAGGCATGGCACCAAAAGGTTGGTATACCGGGCGCTGTTCAGAAAATACTGTCGCTCTGGCCGCTCAAACGGGTCAGTTCGATTATATCTCGGACACCTATGATGATGATCTGCCGTATTGGACATCAGTCGAAGGGCGCGAGCAATTAATCATTCCGTATACGCTCGATTGCAACGACATGCGATTTGCCACGCCGCAGGGTTTTAATGCAGGCGATCAGTTTTACAGTTATTTACGTGATACATTCGACTGCCTGTATGCCGAAGGCGCTGCGGGGGCTGCAAAAATGATGTCCGTTGGGCTGCATTGCAGGTTGATCGGCAGGCCGGGCCGCATTCAGGCGCTCAAACGGTTTATTGACTATATCCAAGGGTTCGAAGGGGTCTGGTGCCCAAAACGGATCGAGATTGCAGCACATTGGCGTGCAACGCATCCTCCCGTCGCTAAAATACACCCATCAGATATGCCACGCGATGAATTTGTTGAACGTTTTGGCGGGATATTTGAGCATTCAGCATGGATCGCAGAACGCGCATTCGAGACAGAGCTTGGACCCGCCCATGACAGTGCGGCCGGTCTACATTCAGCCTTGGCACGGGTGTTTCGGTCCGCCTCCGAAGCGGAACGGTTGGGCGTGTTGCGTGCCCACCCTGATCTTGCAGGTAAGTTTGCCGCAGCCAAACGCCTTACTGCAGACAGTACAGCCGAACAAGCAAGTGCCGGCCTGGATGCACTAACCGACACAGAGCGGGCGCTGTTTCAAGACCACAATACAGCCTACGTGCAAAAGCACGGTTTTCCGTTTATCATTGCGGTCAAAGACCACGACAAAGCAGGGATTTTGCGGGCATTCGAACGCCGTCTAGCCCAAGAAACACCTGTGGAATTCACCACAGCATGCCAGCAGGTTGAGCGTATCGCGCGCCTGCGGTTGGAGAGTATTTTGTGAGCTATGCATTCCCACCCGGAGGCTTGCCGCCACAGTCGGAAAGCCCAGAAGGCACGGCAGTTTTTACAGAGTGTTATGCGGTTTTACCTGCAAAAACGCAGTGTGACATCGTGACAAGTTTTCTGCCCGGATGGCAGAGTGCGCGGGCGTGGATCCTCGCGCGGCCGCTGTCAGGCTTTGCGGAAAGTTTCGCGCAATACGCGGTAGAATTGGCCCCAGAAGGTGGCAGTGCAGAGCCTGAGCCAGACAAAGACGCGCAAACTGTTATCTTTGTTGCCCGCGGGACCGCGCGATTAACACTAGGTCATGATGTTTACGAATTGCGACCGGGTAGTTTTGTTTATTTGCCCCCCTCTGCGGTATGGACCCTATGGAACAAAACCGAGGAGGTTTTTCAGTTCCACTGGATTAGAAAACGCTTTGTGCCTGCACCGGGTTTGGCCGTGCCGGAAGCTTTCGTAACCCATGAAAGCGAGGTGCAGCCAGCCTCAATGCCTGATTGCAACGGAACATGGGCCACGCAGCGCTTTATGGACCCCTTTGACTTGAACCACGATTTTCACATCAACATCGTAAACTTCTTGCCCGGTGCCCGCATTCCTTTTGCGGAAACCCATGTGATGGAGCACGGGCTTTATGTGCTGCAGGGCACAGCAGAATACCTGTTGAACAAAGATTGGGTCACTGTGGGACCGGGCGATTTCATGTGGCTGCGCGCGTTTTGCCCGCAGGCTTGCATCGCAACAGGCTCCGAGCCGTTTCGCTATCTTTTGTACAAAGACGTGAACCGTCATGTACTGCTGTGAACCAAGATATCCAATGCCAGCCTTTGACCGCAGAAGCCTTTCGCCCCTTTGGTGATGTGCTCGAAGCCACAGGCGATCCGGACAAGCTGATTAATGATGGGTTTTGTGGCCGCTACCATGATCTGGCACGCCTTGAATTTGGTACAGAAGGACGTGCTGGCATAAGTATGTTTCAAGCCCAAGCGCGGCAATTGCCCTATATGCTGACACTCCTGGAACGGCACCCCGAAGGTAGTCAGGCGTTTGTTCCAATGACTGAGCATCCGTTTCTTGTAATTGTGGCTCCGGATGTGAATGGAAAACCCGGCCAGCCCTTGGCCTTTTTGACCAAACCGCACCAAGGCATCAATTTTCACAAAGGTACGTGGCACGGGGTTCTGACGCCTTTGGCAAAGCCCGGATTATTTGCAGTTATTGACCGCATTGGCATATCTGCGAATTTAGAAGAGGTTTTAGTTGATCCGCCATACCGCGTGGTCGCATAAAAAATTAGCGGAAGAATCCGCATACTAAACAACGACAGGGACATTCTGATGACTGATACCAACGCTTCTGCGTATGCCGACCCGAACATTACGCCGCCATTGGCGCAGGCTGTGCCGTTGGGGTTGCAGCACGTTTTGGCTATGTTTGCCTCTAACGTGACACCCTCCATTATTGTAGCCGGGGCCGCTGGGTTGGCCTTTGGCGGACCAGAGCAGGTTTATCTTATTCAAATGGCGATGCTTTTTGCAGGGATAGCCACGTTGTTTCAGACAATTGGTATAGGCCCAGTTGGCGCGCGTTTACCGATCATGCAAGGGACCAGTTTTGCTTTTGTGGGTGTTTTGGCGGGCGTTGCCGCGACTCAAGGGCTGAGTGTGGCGCTTTCTGCCTGTATCATTGGGGGCTGTCTGCATTTTGTGTTGGGCAGTTTTATCCGCCATTTGCGTTGGCTTTTTCCACCACTGGTGACCGGTTTGGTCATTCTGGCTATTGGTCTGTATTTGATCCCAGTGGCGATAAAATATGCCGCGGGCGGGGCTGCATCTTTCCAGATGGAGGCTGAAAGCTTTGGCTCGCTCAAGCATTGGTCGGTTGCCCTCTCGGTTGTCATCGTCGCGCTGGTGCTAAAGTTTTTTACTAAGGGCATGCTTTCCAACGCTGCGATTTTGGTAGGTTTGGTCGTGGGGTATGTGCTTGCATTGGTGTTGGGGATGGTCAGCTTTGCGCCTGTTGCGAATGCCAGCTGGTTGACGGCGATCACACCGCTGCCTTACGGGTTCGAGTTCTCACTAGGGGCGGTTATTGCGGTCACGCTTGTGTCTATCGTGTCAGCTATTGAAACGGTTGGGGATGCATCTGCCACAACCAAGGCAGGCGCTGGCCGCGAAGCGACCGATGCTGAAATTTCAGGTGCGACATATGCGGACGGTCTGGGCACCGCTGTTGCCGGTGTTTTCGGGGGCCTGCCCAACACTTCCTTTAGCCAAAACGTGGGCATCGTCGGGATGACAGGCATCATGAGCCGCCACGTGGTGACGATTGGCGCAATCGTGCTGATCTTATGTGGGCTCGTACCCAAGATTGGTGCTGTTATTGCCTCAATGCCGCTGCCGGTGCTGGGTGGCGGCGTCATTGTGATGTTCGGCATGGTGGCTGCTGCAGGTTTGAACGTGCTCAGCGAAGTGAAGATGAACCGTCGCAATATGGTGATCATTGCAGTGTCGCTTGCCGCAGGGTTGGGCTTGAACCTTGTTCCATCGGCTGTTCAGTACTTGCCTGGTGTTGTCAAAACGCTGGCCACTTCCGCGGTTGCACCGACAGCCCTGGTCGCCATTGTGTTGAACGTGGTCTTACCAGACGAGGTATAATACCTGTGCACCACTGATAAAGGAGCGACCCGATGTACGATCTTGCCGCTATGGGAGCTTGGATCGAATTTGCCGTGCGGTGGTTGCATGTCATTACAGCCATCGCATGGATTGGATCATCGTTTTATTTTATCGCGCTTGACCTTGGCCTGCACAGGGACCGCAACTTGAAATCCGGCGCTGACGGCGAAGAATGGCAGGTGCATGGGGGCGGCTTTTACCATATTCAGAAGTACCTTGTCGCACCTGAACACATGCCAGATGGTCTTATCTGGCACAAATGGCAAAGCTACTGGACGTGGATAAGTGGGTTCATCCTACTCGTCCTCGTCTATTATTTAGGGGCAGAGTTTTATCTGATTGACCCTGCTGTCATGGAGCTTGCTGCATGGCAGGCTATCGGTATTTCGATTTTGTCATTGGCGTTTGGATGGGCCATTTATACCACCCTTTGCAAAGTCTTTGTGGATGCGAACCAAACAACGCTGATGATCGCGCTATTTCTGGTGCTCGTGGGTATGTCGTACTTCTATGCCTCAGTTTTTTCAGGGCGTGCGGCGATGCTTCATCTAGGGGCTTTTACCGCCACGATCATGAGCGCGAACGTATTCATGATTATCATTCCGAACCAAAAAATCGTCGTCGCGGATCTAATGGCCGGACGCACGCCCGATGCGAAATATGGGAAAATCGCAAAGCAGCGCAGCACGCATAATAACTATCTTACGCTGCCAGTGATCTTTTTGATGCTGTCCAATCACTACCCGCTGGCTTTTGCGACCCAGTACACATGGGTAATTGCGAGCCTCGTGTTCCTAATGGGTGTCACGATCCGGCATTACTTCAACTCGATGCATGCGCGGCAAGGTCAACCCAATTGGACATGGGCGGCCACAACGATTATTTTTCTAGTCATCGTCTGGCTGTCCACTGCGCCCATGTATGATGCTGACGAAACGGATCAAGCCACCGGTGCTGAATTGCGTTTCGCCCAAGCGGAAGGGTTCGAACAAGTTCAAGATATCGTATTGGGCCGCTGTTCAATGTGTCATGCAGCAGAACCTGTGTGGGACGGGCTGCGTTGGGCACCCAAGGCCGTTAAACTTGAGACAGAAAGCCAAATTGCACGTCACGCCCGGGCTATCTATTTGCAAGCCGGTGTCAGCCACGCCATGCCGCCGGCCAATCTGTCCTACATCTCGCAAGCAGAGCGCGCGCAGATCGTGACATGGTATCTCGCGGCAACCTCTGGCTGACAGGACTGGGTAAGGTGCGCCTTGGCGCACCTGTGGCAATCTGAAAAGAGCCATGAAACAGGTTTCAGAATCGGAGTATAGCATGCTAAGTATTGCGCTATGGCTTCCGCAAACCCCAACATAAGCGATATGCGCCCGATTATTCGTCAACTCGACGAAGGCGCGGTAAACCGCATTGCCGCGGGTGAGGTGGTCGAACGCCCTGCATCCGCAGTGAAAGAACTGTTGGAAAATGCCATAGATGCGGGCGCGCGGAAAATAGCCGTCGAATATGCCGATGGTGGCAAAACACTGATCCGGGTTTATGACGATGGCTGTGGTATGACGGCGGATGACCTTCCGCTTGCACTGTCCCGCCATGCGACCTCCAAAATTGATGGTACGGACCTTTTGAACATCCACACCTTTGGTTTTCGGGGCGAAGCTTTGCCCTCTTTAGGTGCTGTGGGACGCCTTACGATCTCGACGCGGGCATTGGGTCAAGATGGTGTCGAAGTTACAGTATCCGGCGGCACGCCAACGGCTTTGAAGCCATCTGCCTGCAACACTGGGACAACGGTTACGTTGCGGGATTTGTTTTTTGCAACACCCGCGCGTCTAAAGTTTTTGCGGACCGACCGCGCAGAAGCACAAGCGATTGCTGATGTGGTCAAAAGGCTTGCGATGGCCGAACCTTTTGTGCAGTTCGTTTTGCGCGATGTCTCCGGTGACGGTGAGGGGCGCGAAGTATTTCGTGCTGATGCAGAACAGGGTGATCTGTTTGGTGCGCTTCATGGTAGGCTGTCGCGCGTGTTGGGGCGCGAGTTTGCAGAAAACGCACTCCCGATTGACGCAGAACGCGAAGGGTTGCACCTTACAGGGTTTGCTGCTTTGCCCACATATTCACGCGGCTCGGCTGTGGCACAGTACCTTTTCGTGAATGGCCGTCCTGTCCGCGACAAGCTATTGGTTGGCGCATTGCGAGGGGCATATTTTGACTTCCTCAGCCGGGATCGGCATCCGGTTGCCGCTCTATTCATTGACTGTGACCCGTCACTTGTCGATGTGAACGTCCACCCAGCAAAATCTGAGGTCCGCTTTCGCGAACCCGGCCTGGCGCGCGGTCTTATTGTTTCTGCCTTGCGTCACGCATTAGCCGACGCAGGGCACCGCGCATCCACCACTGTTGCTGACGCCACTTTGGGTGCGATGACACCCGAGGTGACGACGGCGCGCGTGTATCAAATGGACCGACCGTCGCGCGGGCCAAGCGGCTTTGCTGTACCGCCTCAACCAACAGCGTTCCAAGAGGTTGCCGCCCCGTTTGGACAAGTGACACCAACACCAGAGGCGGAACAGGAACAGGAGTTCCCGCTTGGCACAGCCCGCGGCCAAGTGCACGAAAACTATATCATTGCGCAAACTGCAACGGGTATGGTTCTTGTTGACCAGCACGCTGCGCACGAACGGCTGGTCTATGAAAAGCTCAAGCAACAAATGGCCGAGAACGGTGTGACCTCTCAGGCCTTGTTGATTCCCGAAATTATTGACCTTTCCGATGCTGATTGTGCGCGGCTACTCGATCTGTCGGGTGATCTTGCAAAATTTGGTTTAGTGATTGAACCATTCGGGGGCAGTGCGATTGCAGTGCGTGAAACGCCTGCAATTCTTGGGGTCGTAGATGCGCGTGCACTGATGCTTGATGTCTTGGATGAACTCACCGATATGGGCAGCTCTCACTCCATACAGTACCGTATTGAGGCGATCCTCAGCCGCGTTGCCTGCCACGGCTCTATCCGGTCTGGTCGGCGCATGCGACCTGAGGAAATGAACGCACTCCTCCGCGAGATGGAAGCCACACCGCATTCAGGTCAGTGCAATCATGGTCGCCCTACATATGTTGAGCTTAAGCTTTCTGACATCGAAAGGCTTTTTGGCCGCACATGATTGAAATAGATGGCGCATTTTACTCTTTGAACGACCCTTTGGTGCAGATTGCACTGGGTGGTATTGCCGTTTTGCTGTTGATTTTGGTGCTGCTTGTTATGGCCGTCCGATCTGCGGGACAATCTGCAAAGCTGGCGGCGCCTTTGGCACAACAGTTGGGTGTTTTGGGGCAGAACGTTCAGCAACTTGGCGCCGGTCAAGAACAGCTACGTGGCGGCTTGCAAACCGTCTCGGACACTCAAGCTAATGCGCAAGCACAGGTCATTCAAACCGTAGAGGCGCGCCTGTCGACTGTCCAACAGCAGATGCAAGACAGGCTTGCAGACAACGCGTTACGATCCCAGCGCGCACTGACAGAGATGCAAGATCGGATGAAGGAAACCCTGCATGGATCTAGCAAGCAGACAACGACATCTTTGACGCAACTGCAGGAACGCCTTGCAGCGATCGACAAAGCACAGGACAACATCACAAAGCTGTCTGGTGATGTGCTGTCCCTACAGGATATCCTGAGTAACAAACAAACACGTGGTGCTTTTGGCGAGATTCAACTCCGCGATATTGTATCCAAAGCATTACCGTCAGACAGCTACGCGATGCAGCACACGCTCAGTAACGGAAAGCGTGCCGATTGCCTCGTGCATTTGCCGAACCCACCTGGTCCCATCGTCATCGACAGCAAATTCCCCTTGGAAGCGTATGAGGCGTTGCGTGCGTCCGAAACAGAGTGGGAGCTCAAAGATGCTGTGGCCAAAATGAAAACGGCCGTGACCAAGCACATCAATGATATCTCTGAAAAGTACATTCTGGAAGGT
The DNA here is from genome assembly GCA_045104955.1 of Roseobacter sp. Classification (GTDB taxonomy): domain Bacteria; phylum Pseudomonadota; class Alphaproteobacteria; order Rhodobacterales; family Rhodobacteraceae; genus Roseobacter. The sequence goes on along the minus strand of JBGCDB010000017.1, from coordinate 62,904 downwards.
GAGACTGCAGATGGGGCGTTGATGTTTCTACCGTCAGAAGCCGTCTATGCCGAACTGCACGCCAATTTCCCCGAGCTTGTGCGCAAGGGCTTTGACGCGCGTGTTTGGATCGTGTCGCCGACCACCTGCATGGCAACGCTGAATACGATGCGCGCCATACTGAAGGATGCCCGCATGCGCGAGCAGGCAGGTGCAATCCGCAAAACGCTTAAGCAACTGCATCGCGACGTGGAACTGGTTGTGGAACGCGTTGGCAAATTGGACACGCATTTTCGTCAAGCTCAACGTGACGTGCATGAGATAAGCACGGCGGCGGAACGCGCAGGAAAGCGCGCCACAAGGTTGGATAACTTTGATTTCGAAGAACTTGAAGACGACGACGCCAAAGTGTTGCCACTGACACGTTCAGAGGGCTAGACCTAATCCTTGTGCGCGACCGCCGTCATTATTCCGCGAAGCTCGGCAAGGCCGCGCATGCGACCAACAAGCGGGTATCCCGGCATACTGTTCGCTTCTAAATCTGTCAAAAGCTCTTGTCCGTGGTCAGGGCGCATTGGGATGACACAGTCCGTGCGGCCTTGGGTTCTACGTCTGGATTGCTCGGTCGTCAAAGCTTTGATTGTTGCGACCATGTCTGTGTCGCCCTCCAAATGGGCAGCTTCAAAAAAATCAGGCCGCGCATAGTCGGTGCTTGTAAGTCGTTTGGTATTTCGAAGATGAACGAAATGAATATGCGACCCAAGCTCTGAGACGAACGCAACAGGGTCAAACTCTGGCGCAACACCTAATGATCCGGTACAAAAAGTAATTCCATTTGTCGGCATAGGTACGGCATTCATGATGGTTGCGTAGTCTGCCTGTGATGACATCACGCGCGGCAGCCCCAACAGGCCAAAGGGTGGATCATCAGGGTGACAACACAGTCGAATGCCAAGGTCTTGGGCAAGCGGGCAAATTTCAGCAAGAAAGTCGATAAGGTTTTGCCGCAACCGGTTGGCGTCAATATTCCTATACGTCCCAAGCTGTGCCAAAACGTCATCGACCGTCCAATTGTCGTTTGCGCCCGGTAGGCCCGCGACGATGTTGTTTTGCAGGCTGCGTTTGTCTGCGCTACTCAGTTTTTGAAAACGTTCTTGTGCGGCGTCTTGTTGTGCCTGAGAGTAGTCATCAGCAGCGCCACGACGTTTCAAAAGATGAATATCAAAGACGCTAAAATCCAGCAGACGAAAGGTCATTGCTGTACCGCCGTGCGGTTGTGGTGTCTGCAGTTCCGTGCGCGTCCAATCCAAAATGGGCATAAAATTGTAACATACTGTTCCTATGCCGCGCGCAGCCAAGTTGCGTAGACTTTGTTTGTACGCAGCCAGATGTGCATGGCAATCAGTACTTTGAGTCTTGATCGCCTCTGAAACTGGCAAGCTTTCAACGACGTCCCAAGTAAAGCCAGCCGCAGCGAGTAATTCAATACGCATGCGAATGTCGCCGTCGGTCCAAATATGTCCCGGTGGAATGTGGTGCAAGGCTGTAACGATGCCTTCAACACCTGCCTGATGTAGAGTTTCCAACTTAATTGTATCTGCAGGACCAAACCAGCGCCAACACTGTTTCATGGTTGCCATCCTTTATATAACATGTGGTCTCGACCCAAGGGCAGTGTCACCCGTTTTCCACTACGCGTGGCAGCATATATCGCGCTTACCAATTCGATTGATGCGACGCCGTCGTTCACAGAAACTGAGCAACCGCTGGCATGAATAATGTCTTGCGCAACGCTTTTCAGAAACCCCCTAAATCCCACGTGTTGTGCGGGACACTGCCGCAGTTCTGCATCAATGGTGGATTGTGTGTTGGGAACGCGCGCTTTAAGTGACCAACTTTCGGAACCAGGCGAATAGGGCGACAGGCCTGATGTCGCCGTCAAATTTTCAAAAACAAACCTTAGCCGTGTTTCGTTACCCGCCGCACCCAGCGTAATATTGCTGGTCGCCAAGGCCCCATTCTGCATCTCAAAGGTAACTGCTGCACAGTCCTCGGTTTCGATATCATTGATCCGGGTCGTTAAATGCGCACCAACAGATGCCACTGGGCCCATAAACAGCTGCAAAAGATCATGACTATGAATAGCGTGACCCAAAACTGCGCCGCCTTGTTCGCCCGCCCATGTCCCACGCCATGGCACAGCGTAGTATTCAGCGTCTCTGGACCAATGCGTTTCAAGAGAAGCTATTTGCGGTTGCCCCGCGATGCCCGCATCAATCAAATGCTTTAACTGTGCAAGCGGTGTGCCCCACCGATATTGGAACACAGGAAAAACGGATTTCCCGGTTTCAGAAACACAGGATTGAATGGCATGAGCGTCCTTTAATGATGTCGCTAAAGGTTTTTCGCAGATGACATCCTTGCCAGCTTTCAATGCTGAGATGGTCGTGCCCGCATGAAGGTGTGGCGGAAGGCAAATGTCGATTAGGTCAATATCATTGGCGCCAAGCGCATCTTTGATATCAGGGGACACAGTGAATTCATCATCGACATTCTGCAAGTTCCGCGCGCGTACTACGTCTTGATCAACAACAAGCGCAACCTTGAAAACTGTTTGCAGTTCACGATATGCGGCAAGGTGTTGAGCACCAATACCTGCGCCCAAGATTGCTACCCGGATCATGACAACTGAGCCTCTGCCTGCTGTTGTGCAGACAGGGCAAGTTCCATAACTTTAAAGCAATACTCCTGCGACATCGCCGTTTCCGTACGATTACGTATGTCTGAGGCAAGCGCTTCAAAGTAGGGTAGGCCCGCGCCTGATGCGTCAATTTTCTCGCAGCGCGTTTCATTGACCAAGATCAGATGGTCGGTGCCTGCACAGCCCCCAACGTCGGTATACTTCCGCAGCTCAATATACCCATCAGTCCCCAGTATTGTCAGACGACCATCCCCCCAAGTGGGCAGCGCGTGTGGTGTGAACCAATCGACGCGGATCGAACCGGTTGCATGTTTGCTGCGCAGCGAAATCTCTCCAAAGTCTTGCAAGCCGGATGAGTCCGGGTTCGCATAGTTTGCGACGAACGCGTGGGTAATCTCTGCCTCGGCGGATTGTGTGAAATGCATGAACTGATCAATCTGATGCGACGCAATATCGACCAAAATTCCACCGTATTTGTCTCTTTGAAAAAACCAATCTGGCCGCGTGGATTTGTTAAGCCGGTGCGGGCCCAAACCCGCTGTGTGCAAAACCCGTCCAATGGCGCCAGCCCGCACCAATTGCGTTGCTTTTGTCACCGCTGGGACTTCGAACCTTTCAGAAAAGTTAACCGACCAAATGCGCCCAGTTTCAGCAACGGCCTCCTTTATCTGATCTAACTGCATTCTGCTGATACAGCCCGGTTTGTCTGTCATTACATCCATACCATGGCGTATGCTTTTGATTGCCAAGTCGCTGCGGTCGTTGGGGATGGCAGAGATTAAGGCTAGATCTGCTCCTGTATTCAATGCGGCCTCTAATGTCGGAAAACGTGCAATGTTGGGAAAGCGTCTTTGAAAACCGTCGAGCGTGTTGGGCGTGCCAATCGTCCAGAAACCCAAGCATTTGCCACCAACAGCCTGCATGTTTTCTACCATGCCGTAGATATGTCGGTGATCTAGCCCTAAAGCCACAAACTCTATCGTCATGTGTTTGGAACCTCTGTGCGGTGACCCGTCCGGTTTGCGTCCTCCATCGCCGTGATAAAGGCATGTGCACGCAATGCATCGCGGCCGCTGATCATAGGGTCGCGCCGTTCGTCGATTGATGTTGCAAAGTCTTCGATTAGGGTTTGATGCCAGTCATGGGTAAAAGCCATAGGGTCGGCGCCCCCGCCCGTCGTGCCGACTTCGCCATAAGTCTTTTCGCTGCCATCTTTATGCGTGATTTTTAAAACGCCCGCTTCTAGGTGCGCACAGGCGCGGGTTCCGTATATCGTGATGCTTTCGGCACCGCCGGGAAAAGCCGCAGTGCTTGCCATCAATGTACCGACAGCGCCAGATTGCATAACGAATAGTGCGCTGGCCCAGTCTTCGGCTTCTAGACGGTGTAGCGGAGTCTGACATGTCAGTGCCTGCACAGATGCAACCGGACCCAGCAGCCAAAGGGCAAGATCCAGCGTATGGATGGCTTGATTTATCAGAACGCCACCGCCGTCTCGATCGTAAGACCCCCGGCCGGGTGCATCATAATAAGACTGGTCGCGCCACCATGGGACACGTAGATCAACAGTTGCGATTTTACCTAGATCGCCTGCGTCTAATACTCTTTTCAACGCAAGTGATGCCTCACGTGCACGATGTTGAAACACCACGCCCAAGGGGACGCGTGCTTGCGCGCAAGTTTCAACAATTTTGAGTGCTGCATTCAAAGTCCGTTCTATAGGCTTTTCCGACAGGATCGGTATCTTTGCTGCAACCAGCGTGTCGATAATGTGTGTTCGGGCGTTTGGGGGCGTGGCAAGTATGACAAAATCAACGCACTGATCTTGGGCTACGCTTTCCAAATCTTTATAAGCTAAAACGCTGTGTCCGAGGGTGTTTGCTGCTTTTGCAGCAAAGGCATGTGTTTTGTCATGTGAGCTGCCGAGAACTCCGACGAGTTTTGTGTTTTTAGCATTGCCGAGGGCTGCAACATGTGTGTCGGCTACCATCCCAAGTCCGATGAGCACGGCGCGTTTCATTTGTCAGCTTCAGGGACAATTGCGCCGGCATACTGCACCACATGAGCCGCACAGTTGTGACCTGCAATCAAGGCATCGGATTGGGTGCCGCCCGACAAAAGACAGCCCAGATACCCGCCGTTAAAACTGTCACCTGCGGCCGTGGTATCGACGACCCGCGGGGCCGGCGCGTAGTTTGCTGCAACGGTTGACCCAAGAGAAACAGGCCCTGTCGCGCCGCGTTTAAGTGCGCCAGTTCTCCCTAAAGCGACAAAACGAGCTTCGACTGCTTGGGCGGATTCTCCAAAAAGTGCCATTTCATCATCGATAGAAGGCAAACAAATGTCGGCGCGATCCCAAAATGCGGATGTGACGCGCTGTGCGGTTTGTAAATCTTCCCAAAGCCGAGGGCGGTAGTTGCTGTCATATGCAAGCCGGATAGAGGAGCGGTTCAGCCAGTCAAGCAAGCCGCCTCGGGCATCGGATGGTAGTATCGCAAGGGTAATGCCCGATAGGTACAGCACGTCATAGGATGCAAGCGCATCAAAGTTGTATCCATCGTCGGTTTGGAACATCCTGCGCGCGGCCGAAGCGCTGCGCCAATAGGTGAAAGATCTTTCACCATCATCTGTTGTTGTGATCGCATAAAGTCCTGGCGACATGTCAGGCAACCTATTGATTGTCTGTGTCCCGATATGGTGGCCTGCGATAAAGTCTTCGATCTGGTCTGAAAAAGGATCATCGCCCAAACAGGTCACATAATCGACGACCAAGTCAGGTGCCGCGCGTTTAAGATATATGGCAGTATTCAGCGTATCGCCTGCAACGCCGACTTGTGCCTGCCCGTTGCTGGTTGAAAGCTCAATCATCGCTTCGCCGATGGCAGCTATGGCGGTCATGTGTGTTGCTCCCTTTTCCAAATGATCAGCCCGGACATGACAATAATGAGCGCACCGGCAATAACCCACACATCCGGCAAATGCCCAAAGACAAGCCAGCTGAACCCAGCAATGTAAATCATGAATGAATAGGTGTAGGGCATAAGCGTGTTCGCGGGCGCATAGCGGTGCGCATTGGTCAAAAACTGGTGCCCCGCCCAGCCTCCGGCACCAAGACAAAGCATCAGCAACAGATCAACCGTATTGGCCGGCGGTTCCCATACCCAAAGTGCTATTGGCAAGAGTAGAAACGTCCCCAGCCCACCCAGATAAAACTGCTGCGTATCCACCGAGACGATCCCGGCAAGCCTGCGGGTCATCAGCGAATAAAGCGCTAAAGCAGTCGCATTATAAAGCGGCAGGATCATCGCGGGGTGAAACGCCTCTCCAAATGGTCTGATCACCACCAAAACCCCTGCAAATCCGAGCAAAATAGCGCCCCAGCGCCAGGGGCCGATTTGCTCTTTCAGGACCGTCATCGACAAAAAACACACGATAATCGGGCTTGAGAACATGATGGCCGAGATCACAGTAAGCGGCAGGTAATTCAGTGCAATGAAGTTGCCGACTGTGGCCGAAATCAAAAGCATGGCGCGGCTTAGAACCTGCCACAGGTGCTGTGTTTTCAAGTCATCGATATTTGCGCCTCGCGCAACAAAAAGGCTGACAGAGATCACGAAATGCCCCGCATAGCGCATAAAGGCAAGCTGCAGGGCGGGTAGCCCTGCAAGCACTAACCACTTCGCCGATACATCGACCACAGAAAACAAGAACCACGCAGCCAACATCATCATGATGCCAAGCTGCGGTTTGTCCTCTATGGCTGCCGCGGCAAGCGCCACGGCTACTTGCCAAATTTTGCAGCGTAGAAGTCAACCATCTGGCTGACCATATCGTCCGCGCGCCCTGTGTCGCGCGCTTCGGTCAAAGCCGCCAGAGCGCACTTAGACATGATGCTGTCCACGCCCGCGTCGCTGGCCATTTGGGAATAATACCCGACGTCTTTCGCTGCGTTTTTGATCGCAAAGGCCAGTTGGCTGGGATCGCCATCAACACCGTAGCCTTTGACGAAATCCATCATGCCGGAATGCAGCGGGCCTGCGGCCATGACCTTGTACATCTCGTCACGGTTCACGCCTGCGACGTCCGCCATGGCAAAGGCTTCTGCCATGGCATTTGCGACGGTCATGCCAAAGAAGTTGTTGATCAGCTTGATTGTATGCCCTGACCCCAAAGCGCCAAGGTGAAAGACGTTTTCGCCCAAGTCTTTCAGAACTGGTTCGACCTTATCAAAGGCCGCTTTGTCGCCTGACGCCATGATGTTCAGTAATCCGTCGACTGCGTGGCTTGGCGTGCGCCCCAGTGGTGCATCCAAATAGGCTCCTCCGGCGGCTGCGACCTCTGCCCCCAAACGGCGCGTGCTACCGGGAAGCGATGTGCCAAAGTCGATGACAACTGACCCGGCAGACAACCCGGCAATGACGCCGTCATCCCCGCGCATGCGACCTTCGACATGATCAGATGTGCCCATGCACAGCATTACGATGTCGCTTGCTTCGGCCACGGCCTTTGCGTTTGTGGCCTCGGTGGCGCCGCGGGCGATGGCTGCGTCCAGATACGTGCGGTCGCGGTTGCCCAAAACGGTCAAGCTATAGCCCTGATCTTGTAAACGACCGACCATTGCACCGCCCATAAGACCCAGCCCGATAAAGCCTATTGTTGGTTTCGACATGCGTTTTCTCCTATTTTGCTGTATCAAAGGCGCGTTTTTTCAGGCCTTTTTGAATTTCGTAGATTGAAATTGGGACATCCGGTTGCGGCTGTGGAATGCGTACGGGAATATCCTTAAGACGCGGGTTGATCGTCGACCTGCCGCACAGCATCCGCGTGTCATAGTCTTTTATTCCGTCCCAGCGCGTCATTGATCCCATAATCGGAAACGCGTCTGCCGCCATCATTTCGTAAAACAAAATGCGCCGCGCGCGGTCGGATGTATTTAACGCGGACCCATGCACGATGCGTCCGTGGTGTATACTGATGGACCCTGAGGGACCGGTCAGTTGCACCGCATCGGTGGGGTCAAGCCCGTTGTCTTGCGGCAGCATGGCGCCGGCAAATACCCCGTCCACATGGTGGTCAAAAACCGGCCCCTTGTGGCTGCCGGGGTAGACCATAAGTGGCCCATTTTCGGCTGCCATGTCATCGATCAAAACGCCGATGGCGAGGATATCGTCATTGGTATGCGGGTAGAACGCATAGTCTTGATGCCATTCAACTGCGGCCCCATAGCCCGCTGATTTCATGTTCAGCTTGGTTGTATGCAGGCGCAGATCAGGGCCAATAAGATCACGCGCAGGGCCAAGTACGTGATCCGAGTACATCAACTCGCGTACCACATCAGAGATCAAATGCGGCAGCTTTACCCGGCGCAAACGCGGGTCTTGCTGCGTGTGAGTATCCTCAAGATCCAGCCGGTCGTTGGAGGCAGTCATGGTGGCCGCCTCCCTCTCAAAACGGGCAATCTCGGCCCGGATCTTGCTAATCCATTCAGGGGGGATCTGGTTTTCCAGCACCAGGTATCCGGTCTCGTTGTACTGTTCAATTTGATCAGGCGAGAGCACGTCGGGCATGATACTCTCCTTGTGTTTGGCGCGCCAATTGGGTCTCGATCTGCAGCGCAATTTCAAGCGTCCGAGTGGCGTCTGCAACATCGATCAAAGGTGTTGCCCCCGCCATCACATCCAAGAAGTGATCTAACTGTGCATCAAGCGGTGTCTGTGTGTTGTCATGTTTCGCCAAAGATACCTTTTCGGCGGCGGTGCCCCATTCCTGTCCAGCCCACAGGGTAAGCGACGGAAAACTGATAGCCCCTTTGGTGCCCATGATCCACATCATGTCTTGCCCAGTGGTGCCGATGTTGGGGTTCTCGCCAGTGGCTGCTTCAAATCCCCATGGACTAGGCGTCGTATCGGCAAAGCTGATTGTGCCCGTCGCACCGTTTTCAAAAGCCAAAGCAATCGCGCCAGATTCGATGCGGTCATGACCGCGTTGGCCTTTACCGCGCAGCGCGGTGACTGTGGCGATCTCACCCAGCACGAAACGCAAAAGGTCAATGTCGTGCACAAGGTTGATCATCACAGGGCTGCCACCGTCAGTGCGCCAGTTCCCTTCAAAATAGGTGTCTGGCTTACGCATTGCCCAGATCAGATTGGCGGATATAGGTGTGCCGATCTGCCCCTCAGTGATCAGCGCTTTGAGTTGTCCAACACTGGCGTGATACCGTCTATGATGCCCGACTAAGGACCCAACATGCGCAGCAGCCACCGCGCGTTTCAACGCTTCAGCGGCACCAAGGTCGCCTGCCACTGGCTTTTCAATGAGCATATGCCAACCGCGTGAGGCTGCATATTCACCCTGTTCACCATGCAGATGCGTGGGCGTGGCGAGGATGATCCCGTCAACTTGTGCTGTGACCTCGGTCATATCTGTATATCGGGTCACACCTGGCGGTGTTGGTACATTTGGGTTTGGATCGACCAGGCCCATAAGCTGGCAGTCTGTGTGTGCCTGAACGGCTTGCACGTGCCGTGCGCCGATCAACCCCCCTCCAGCTACCAGAATGTGTTTCACATCACCGCTCCGATTTGCCAGGGCACGAATTCGTAATCGCCAAGACCCTGCGCCTCTGATTTGGTCGCCTCGCCTGAGGCCACACGCAGAAACATCTCGTAAATCTCACGGCCCTTTTCCTCGACGCTGACGCCTTCTGTCAGGATCGTACCTGCGTCGACGTCCATGTCTTCAGACATACGCTTTGCCATGGCAGAGTTGGTCGCGACCTTAATCGTCGGGCTGGGCTTTGACCCAAACGCCGACCCGCGCCCGGTGGTGAAGCACACCAGATTGCACCCCCCTGCGATTTGCCCAGTAACGCTTGCGGGATCATATCCGGGGCTGTCCATAAAGGTAAAGCCGCGGGCTCGGACGGGTTCTGCGTATTTGTAAACGCCCATCAGCGGTGACGTGCCGCCTTTGGCTGCAGCACCCAAAGATTTTTCCAAAATGGTGGTCAGCCCGCCCGCTTTGTTGCCGGGAGATGGGTTGTTATCCATCGAACCTTTGTTGCGCAGGGTGTAGTCTTCCCACCATTTGATCAGACTGATAAGCCGGTCGCCTGTTGCTTGGTCCGCGGCGCGCCGCGTCAAGAGGTGTTCCGCGCCGTAGATTTCGGGCGTTTCAGCTAAAACGCCCGTCCCGCCCTGCGCTGCCAGTAAATCGCAAGCATAGCCTAGTGCGGGGTTCGCTGTGATCCCTGACCACGCATCTGACCCACCGCATTGCAACGCCACCATTAATTCTGAGGCAGGGCAGGGTTCGCGCACAGCTTTGTTGGCGATAGGCAGCATCGCTTCGATTTTTTGGATACCCATCTCAACGGTTTTGCGCAGGCCCGCGACGGACTGGATGTTCATGACTTGGAACGTGGGCCCTTGCTGCAGGCCATAGGCTTCGAGCAACCAATCAATCTGGTTCATCTCGCACCCCAGACCGACCATCAAGACGCCTGCATGGTTGGGGTGGCGCGCATAGCCCCACATCACGCGTTGCAATGCTTCGAACCCGTCGCCGCTGTCGGCCATGCCGCAGCCCGTACCGTGCACAAAGGCTGCCACGCCGTCGACATTTGGATAGGCAGCCAACACATCTGGGGTGAAATGGTTAGCGATCATACGGGCCGCGGTGGCCGAGCAATTGACCGACGTGACGATCGCGATGTAATTTCGGGTGCCGACTTGGCCATTGGCCCGGCGATACCCCATAAAGGTGTCACGTTCAGGTTCAGGCACGGGTGCGACGGGCCGCAGATCGGTAGAAAATTCGTAGGCTGCATCCGTATTGCGAAATTCAACGTTCTGTGTGTGTACGTGATCGCCTGCAGCGATATCTTCCGCTGCGTATCCGATGATTTGCGCGTATTTGCGCACTGCGTCACCCTTGGCTATCGCCTGTGTGGCGATCTTGTGCCCAGATGGGATAAGTGCACGGGTGTGAGTGTCTGCGACAGCAACACCGACTTCCAAAGCGCGTGTTGCGGTCACGACATTATCGGAGGGATCAAGGCGAACAGTGTCCATGGTAATTCCTTACGCGCAGAACGGGGCGTCAGACGTCCAACGGTGAATGGGGATGTGTGGCGAATGTGACAGGCGGGTGCGTGCTTCTTCCCACATGGTTTTCCACGCCTTCCAATCCTGCAACACGCTGTCAGGGTTCAGATGGGACCGGGCAATGAAATCGGGGAAATGACTGCGGCCTGTCGGCTCGCCTGTGACATTATAGCGAATGTCGAATGACCAACGGAATTGATCCGTTTGATTGGTCAGAGACGCATGCGGGGTTAGAGGATGAAAAAGCACGACGCCACCAGCTTTCACGGGCAGTGGAATGGCTGCGGTCTGGTCAACGAACCCTTCAGCGATACCTGTTTGGGTGCGTGCGCAATGGGGCAGTATATCTTGATCCGGTGTCTGCGCTTGCACCTGCAAGCATCCGTTTTCGATCGTGGCATCGGTTACGGCAATCCACGCTGTCACCATCTGCGTCTTGTCGGCTTCCGCCAAGGCGACGGCACGATCCTGATGCCAATCAGTCGCAGTGATATGGGCGCGGATTTCATCTGATTGCAGATCGGTCGCGGGTGGTTTCAGGCGTACATGCTGGATCGGGTTAGACGTTAATTCGGGTCCCAGCAGGCTTTCTGCTATGTCCAAAAGGCGCGGTTCTGTCAAAAGGTCAAAGACGGCAGGGCCAAAGTGAAACGGCGTATCGGGTTGGATTTCATCGCCGGGCAAGCTGATGTCCATCGGTTGGAACCAGTCGCATTTGGCTTTGTAAGCCTCAAGCAGTTTGCCCCAGAAATCGAGGTGCTCGGGCGGGGTTTTCACCCGCCCTTGCGCAAACCAACCGTCATATAGTCCGTCAATCAGCCCGGCATATTCACTGCGGACCCGATCCAATACATCCTGCGGGATGACATCCGGCACCACCAAATAGCCGTCTGTCTCGAACTGATGGATTTGTGTTGCGGTCAACAAATCAAACGCCCTTTACAAAAGCAGAGTCACGATGTTCGGCCAGATCAGCAGCACGGATAGTGCACAGAGTTGGATACCGATAAAGGGAAGGAACCCTTTGAAGATATCCGTCAGGCTGATGTGCGGTGGCGCAACTGATTTGAGGTAGAACGCCGCTGGACCAAAAGGTGGCGACAGAAAGCTCACTTGCATGTTCATACAAAACACAACCCCGAACCAGATCGCGATGTGCTGTGGTTCAAGCTGACCGATAAAGCCGATCTCTTCGATGGGCAGACGCATCACAATTGGCAAGAACACCGGTATGATCAGCAGCACGATACCGACCCAATCCATGAATGCGCCCATAAACAGCAGGATCAGCATCATCGCAAGGATAATTCCCATCGTGGGCAAATCGGTGCCCACAATGAAGTCGGCCACATAGGTTGGGCCACCTGCAATTGTATACGCCCCTGCCAACGCCGCAGCACCGATGGTCACCCAAATGATGGTCCCGGTAGATTTCAGTGTCCGCATCAGGCTGTCCCAAATCAGGTCCCATGATGCTTCGCCGCGCATAATAGCAATGACCAGAACCGCGAAAGCGCCCATGCCGGCGGCTTCTGTAATGCCCGTAATGCCGCCATAGATTGACCCCATCACAACACCGATCACAACGATAGGGGCGACAAGGCCTTTGCCCATGTTCCAACCGGTTTTGGTGTTCTTCATGCCAAAGTAGAAATACATCAGCCCCAACATCAAAATGAACGTCCCGCCAAACCACGGGAGCCAATCGGCGGTCCCGAAGGCATAAGGATCGCCTTCGTTCGCAGCGTTGGAGCCTGAGAATTCAAAGAACGCCGCGCGCAAGAAAAGTGCGACCGAGAACCCAGCCGTGACCACGGCAAGAAACGCCATAAACAGCTTGCCTTTTTCGCGGCCTTGCGGCTCTCCCGGGATGGGATCGGGCAGGGGGGCGTCTTCGGGGTGCAGCTGTGTACGCACGATGATGTAGATGATGATGAAAGACGCCAGCATAAAGCCCGGCAAGAAAGATGCGGTAAACAGCGCTTTGATCGAAGTCTCAGTGATCAAGCCATAAATGATCAGAACAATCGAAGGCGGGATCATCGTGCCCAAACTGCCCGAGGCACAGATTACCCCGATGGCAAGGTTTTGATTATACCCAAGCCTAAGCATTTGCGGCAGGGCAATCAGGCCCAACAAAACAACCTCGCCCCCGATAATCCCTGACATTGCGGCCATGATCACCGCCATGATCGACGTTACAATCGCGATGCCCCCGCGCGTCCCAGACAGCCACACGTTTAGCGATGAGTACATGTCCTTGGCCACGCCCGAACGTTCCAGCAAAGCCGCCATAAAGATAAATAGCGGAATTGATATGAGCACGTAGTCCGTCAAAAGCCCGTATATCTTCTGCGTTAGAATATATAACGGTCCCGTCCCTGGACGTGATGTCAAAATCCCTTCTCCAAAGGACATCGGGTTGGACAAAAGTGTCGGTTCAAACTTCATGACCAGTACAAGAACCGCCAGCGACGCAGAAGCCAAACCAAGCGGCATACCGATGGCCAGCAGCAAAATCAGCGCCAGCATCAGCACCAAAGAGATCGTTCCAATATCCATCAGTCTTGTCCTACCGCGCGTTTCAGGGCTTCGATTTCGTCTTCGTCGGGTGTGTCATCGTGAATTTCAGGCTCTGCGTTCCAATCAGAGATCAGGTTGAGCACGGCTTGCATCGCAACCAGCGTGATGATGATCAACACAAGCGGTTGCAGGGTCGCGGGAATGGGCGGATCAAACGCGGTGCCGAAGGTTTCCCATTTATAGAGTTTGTTTTCAAAAACCTGTTTGTAACTGCCGTACACGAGGAAGAACGCAAAAAGCACAATCAACCCGGTGTTGATGCAATCAAACGTTCGCTGCAGCCATCTGGGGCAGACATCATACAGCAGAAAGATACGGATGTGGCTGCGTTGTTGCATGGCGTATAGCCCGGCCATCAGAAAGATGAACCCTGCCAGCCAGAGCGATAGTTCATTGGCCCAAAGCGTTGGCCGTTCCAACACATAGCGCAGAAAAACCTCATACAGCATGACGCCGGTCATCAGGATGATCATCATCATCGTAACGCGGCCGATGAACATGGCGCCCCGGTCCACAGCGCGCCAATCGGCAAATTCCATATTTGCGCGACGCACGGTTTTGCAGCCTATGATGAACAGAATGGGCAGCATCACGATGGCGATCAGATCGATAATGTCGATCTTGCCAAAGAGCGGCGCAAGATTGGGCGTCACGTCATTCCGGTCGGAGATCGCCGTGACTTGTGCCAGCATCGATTCATTCTCGTGTGGGAACCATGTCAGCAGATAGACGGGGATGTGCCAGATGGCCCACCCACCGCACAGGATAAAGCCCAGCGGGATCAGCCATTCAATCAGGCTGCCTGAAGTTCGTTGCATCATCTGTCTCCTTCGTCTGGCGTTGCTCACGCATCCACGGCGTAGTGGGCGATGAAATCTCTGTCTGGTTTGACCCCGATACCGGGGCCTGTTGGGATGGCGACGCGACCTGCGTTGGCTTTTACTTGGCCTTGGATGTCCAAAGGGTCGGCCAGCAGGTTGTCGCGGAATTTATTGTCAGTAGTGTCGAATTCGAGCATGGGTTCCCACGGGTGCAGCCCGCCGGGCATCGGCGGCATCGCAGCCAACAATTGCAGGTTCGTGGCCACGGCAATTGCAGACCCCCAAACGTGGTTCACCACGGGCGTAAAATGCGCATGACACAGCGCCAACACCCGAAGGTATTCGCTGACCCCGCCCAGAGCACAGACCTCGGGTTGGGCGATATCCACGCCGCGGTTTTCAAGAAGTGCGCGCCAACCCCAGCGGCCAAACTCTGCCTCGCCGCCTGAGATATTCACACGCAAACCTTTGCGCAGTTCGGCGTAGCCGTCCAAATCCTCGGGGGCGATAGGTTCTTCGAACCAATAGGCGTCCAACTCTTCCAATGCGCGGCCTACGTAAAAGGCATCTGACGTGGTGTAGGCGTGGTTTGCGTCCACCATGAACCTGAAATTATCACCAACGCCTTGTCGTACAGCCTCGCACAGTTGCACGTCAGGTTTGGGACCAAAACCGGTCTTCATCTTTGTGGCCGTGAACCCCATGTCTTTGATCTCGGCAGCCTCGTCTTTGAAGCGTGCGGCAAGTGCTTCTACGGGTTCATCCCGGAGCATCATGCCATATCCGTAACAAGGCACCGACGTGCGATGCGCGCCGCCAATCAATTTGTGCAGCGGTTGGTTTGCAACTTTACCCGCAATATCCCAGAGCGCGATATCAACACCAGACAGGGACTGCATCGGCATGCCCTTTTGTCCGTGGTCACGCATGAGATTATAAACTTTGTGCCAGATGACATCGCGGTCCAGCGGGTCCATGCCTAGCACCATCGGCTGGATGACCTTTTCAACAATGCCCTTGTTGGCCAAAGCGATGTTGCCGGGACCAAAGCATTCCCCCCATCCGGTCACGCCCTCATCCGTTTCGACTTCGACCAAGTGAGCCGTGCGCATGTTGTAATACTGCTGCGAATACCCAAGCACCTCGGGCATTTCATACTGCAATACATGGCTGGTGATGCGGGTGATTTTCATGAACCGGGTGCCTAAGGGAAAAGCGGCAGGGCCATTTCTAGCCCTGCCACCGTTTTCTCTGCGCTGATTGCGCAGTTTACTTCATTGCGCCCATGTCTTGCAGGAAGCTGATATGGCTTTCCAGCAGCGCTTTGGCTTCAGGTGTTGTCGCGAACTCTGTCCAGCCTTTCTGAACGGCGTCACGATAAACCTGCAGGTCTTCTGCTGACCATTCATACAGGTTCACACCTTTGGCACGAAGGTCTTTTGCGGTTTGCGCATTGTTGACTTCGTTGATTGTCGCGTTGTGCAGCGCAAGGCTGTCCATTGCGACTTCCATGATTTTGCGGTGATGCGCTGGCATCGCGTCCCAAACGTCCTTGCGGCATGCAAGGTGGTCGGCAGGCATCGAGTGGAAGCCGGGAAAGTTCGTGTGCTCTGCGATGTCATAGAGACCCAGACCCACGTTGTTGGTCAGGTTCGCCGCGTCTGCACCGTCGATGATCCCGGTTTCAAGTGCTGTGAAGATTTCGGTGAAGTCCATCACGATGGGCGACGCGCCAAGGTTCGCGAAAACCTTTGTTGCAAGGCCAGGGGGGGAACGGAACTTCCAGTCTTTGAAATCGCCAACGTTGCGGATTGGCTTGGTCGAGGACAGCGATTCCGGGCCCGGGATCCACCAGCCGATGAATTCCATACCATATGGGTTATAAAGCTCATTCAGGGCTTCCTTGCCGTTGCCGTGGAGCAACCAGGCCATTTGCTGATAAGGGTTCTGATAGCCACCCATCAGGTCACCTGCGAATTGGAACGCAGGGTTTTTACCTGTCTGGTAAGCGCCGCCTGTCATGTCGCAGTCAAGAATGCCGGTGGCAGCCGCGTCGAATGTTTCAACGGATTTCACGACAGATGAGCTATAGAACATCTCGATCTGAATTTCGCCGTTCGACATCGTTGTCACGTCGTCGATGAATTTCGCAGCCAATTGGCCGGAAAGTTGTTCAGGCGAGAAGTGTGTTTGGATACGCAGATTGGTTGTCTGCGCGGAAGCCGTCATGGCCGTCGTTGCGGCCAAAGCAGCAACTGCGGCCACGCTGGCCGCTTTTTTCAAAAATGTCATGTTGTCCTCCCAGACGTTGAAGCGTGGTTTTCTAAAGCAGCCTTTTGGCCGCAACTTTACTTACGCTGTGTAGACGTTATGCGCGGTCAGGCTGTCTCGCAACAAAATTTTTATATTTTTTATAATTTTGAGATTATGGTGGAATAACGAATTTTTGCTGTTACGCTGCTACTACCATGATCCAAGACGTCGACATCTATGCAGATCTGCAGCACCGATTGGTGTCAAATGACTTTGGTCACAGCACCAAATTGCGCGCCGAGCAACTAAAGCACGATTATGATTGTTCTGCCAGCACTGTTCGTGAGGCACTATTTCGTTTATCTACCGTAGGGTTAGTTGATTTTCAGGAACAGCGCGGTTTTCGTGTGCCCGAGATGTCGGCCGACCTTTTGGCGGAACTGGCGCATATGCGAATCCTGCTCGAGGCCGAAGGAACAGCGCTGTCTATCAAGTATGGCGGCGTCGCATGGGAGGCCCGGTTGACCGCCGCGCACCACCAACTGAGCCATATCGAAAAGCGCATTCACGCTGTCTCTGATCCGTCGCCGCTGGTGGGGTTGTGGTTCGCGGCAGAGCTTGAATTTCACCAAACGCTGATTTCAGCCTGCCAATCTGACACGCTGAAATCTATGCACCTTGAGGTCTATCGCCGCTTTCGACAGCAGCTGATGGTGGCTGATAGAAGTTTTGATTTTATCTCTAAGAATATCGAACAGCACCATGAAATTATGGTAGCGGCGTTAGACGGTGACGCATCTTTGGCGCGTCAAAAAGTGCATGACCATCTGGCGCGCCATCTAGACCCCTCCAACCGGACACAAACACCTCAGCGCGCTAAGTCTTCGGCAATGTAGGTTTCGATAATAGATTCAAAGCTGTCGTCTGCCGTGAAACCCAAGGCCAAAGCCCGTTCTGGCGCAAAATCACGTGGCCAGCCGCTGACCATCTTCATGATATGCGTGTCTGGTTTCGATACGATCAGATCAACAACATCTTGCCCGGCGACGCTGCGTAAGGCTTCGATCTGTTCTGCAACGGTGCAACTGACCCCAGGTAGATTTAAAGCGCGCCGCCCCTCCAACAGTTGAGTGTCGAGTTCGGCTGCATGGGTCAAAAACTGTGCAGCAGATTTTGGTGAAGCGTGCCAGTGACGCACCGTGTCCGGGACGGGCAAGAGCGCCTCTTGTCCGTTCAAGGGTTCACGGATGATGCCCGAAAAGAATGACGAAGCTGCCAAGTTTGGTTTACCGGGACGTACGCAAATCGTCGGCAGTCGCAGCGATATTCCATCGACAAACCCCTTGCGGCTAAAGTCTGATAGCATCAGTTCGCATGTTGCTTTTTGCGCCCCATAACTCGTTTGCGGTGCGCACAAGAAGGTATCGTCAATTCGGCTGGGATAGGGGCCGCCGAACACTGCGATCGAAGATGTGAACACAATCCGCGGCACATAGGTCCCACCGCTCATGTCATGTTCCGCGCGCAAGGCCTCCAGCAATGTCCACATGGACATCATATTAACCGCCCAGCCTTTGTCGAAATCAGCTTCTGCCTCACCAGACACAATTGCCGCCAAATGGAAAATGACGTCAAAGCGTTGTGAGGCGAGTTGTTGAATTTGCTGTGGATCGGTGATGTTGGCGGTCACTTGACTGCCCGGCGCACTTTGGGCGCCAAAGCCCATATCGAAAAGTGTGACATGCTCGATAGGTGCGCCGCTCAGGCCCGTTGCAGCTAGGCGGTGTGCCAGTTTCTGGCCGACCATGCCGCCGCCGCCAATGATCAGGGCGTGGCTCATGTCGGCAACCCATTGCGCGCTTTAAGCTCCAGATAAAGGCCCGAATGATCTTTTTCTGCGCCGCCCATTTCATCGCTGAAATGCTGAAACCGGTCCCGTACACTTTCTGTGGCGGGCAATTTCAGCCCCAAGCCTGCGGCTTCATCCAGCGTATTGTTCAGGTCCTTGATCTGAAATTTAGTTAGCCCTCCGGGTTCAAAATCGCCGTTGGTCATCCGGGCGCCATGCTGTTGTAGAATGATGCTGTCTGCAAATCCGCCTTTCAGAGCTGCGCGCACCGCTTGTGGGTTTGCACCACCCTGTTCAGCAAGCAGCATGGCTTCGGCGACGGCAGAAATAGTGACAGCGACAATTGTCTGATTGGCGAGCTTTGAGAGCTGGCCCGCGCCGGAGGGGCCCACGTGTACCGGGCGGCCCATCGCCTCAAACACAGGGCGAGCCGCCTCAAATGTGTCTTCATTGCCGCCGACCATGATCGCTAAGCTAGCTGCTTCAGCGCCTTTTGTGCCGCCAGAAACAGGTGCGTCCAGATGCCCAAAACCCAGCGCAGTTAGGGTCTTGGCTTGGTCGCGGGCGTGTTCTGGTTTGGCGCTAGACATATCGATCCAAACGGCGCCGGGTGCCAGTGCTGCCTGCACCTTTGGGTCGTCGATCAATGCGCCTGAGGCGAACCCGTCCGACAGCATCGTGATAACAAATTCAGCCCCGGTTACGGCGTCCACTTCATCGCTGGCAATCCGTGCCCCATCGGCGGCCAGAGGTTCCGCGCGCGCGATCGTGCGGTTCCAAACGGTTAGGTCATGCCCCGCCTTCAACAGGTTCCGCGACATCGGGATACCCATCAGCCCGGTCCCGATCAGCGTGATTTTACGAGAGTGTGCCATAATTTTCGCCCCTTCTGAGCAAGTCGCATTTCTAAGCGGTGGTCAAAGCCGCCGCGCTGTCTTACGCTAACGCAAACCAGCCATTGGACCAGCCCGTCCGGTGGTTTTTTGATGAAGTCAGCGAAATTTGTGCGCAAAGCAGGTTCTTTTTTTGACTGTTTTGCTAAAGACACAAAAGCTGGTTAAGGGAGAAAAACATGTCAGGTCAAAGGCTTAAGGGGAAGCGCGCGTTGGTGACAGCGGCGGGTCAGGGGATCGGTCGTGCCAGTGCGATTGCAATGGCGGCCGAAGGGGCAAAGGTATTTGCAACCGATATTAGCCTTGATGCGCTTTCATCGATTCGGGAGGCGAATCCCGAAAATATTGAAATTTTCGAACTTAACGCTTTGGACGCAGATGACGTTCAAGCAGGGGTCGCCCGTGCAAATCCAGATATTTTGTTCAACTGTGCAGGCTTTGTGCATCACGGCACCGTTCTGGATGCCACAGAGGACGAATGGGACTTTGCATTCAATCTGAACGTCCGTTCCATGATGCGCACAATCCAAGCCGCTTTGCCCGGAATGATCGAACGCGGCGGCGGGTCGATTGTGAACATGTCCTCTGCCTGTTCGTCAGTGATTGGTGCACCAAACCGGTTTATCTATGGCACGACAAAAGCGGCGGTGATCGGGCTGACAAAATCGGTCGCGCTGGACTACATCTCGCAAGGCATTCGCTGCAATGCGATTTGTCCTGGGACCGTGGAAAGCCCGAGTTGGCATGCCCGGGTTGAGGCCTTGGGTGAACAGTTGGGCAGCCAAGAAGAGGCCATGCAGCAATTCGTATCACGCCAACCTATGGGACGCGTCGCATCTGCCGAAGAAATTGCAGCCCTTGTTGTCTACCTCGCGAGCGACGAAAGCGCCTTTACCACAGGGCACCCACATATAATTGACGGAGGGTGGTCAGGCCAATGACCTACACTGGAACAAAGAAAATCGGGATCGAAGACTTGCGGTCGCGCAAATGGTTCATGAACCCTGATAATCCGGAAATGACCGCACTTTATCTGGAACGCTATCTTAATTACGGGCTGACGCGGGCCGAGCTGCAATCGGGCAAGCCGATCATAGGTATTGCACAAACTGGCAGTGACCTCAGCCCCTGCAACCGCCATCATCTGGAACTGACCAAGCGTGTGCGTGACGGGATCATCGCAGCCGGGGGTACTTGTATAGAGGTACCCGTGCATCCTATTCAGGAAACGGGCAAGCGTCCGACGGCCATGCTGGACCGGAACCTTGCGTATTTATCCTTGGTCGAGACGCTTTTTGGGTATCCGCTGGATGGCGTGGTGCTGAACATCGGTTGTGACAAGACAACACCTGCTTTGTTGATGGCGGCTGCAACAGTAAACATTCCGGCCATCGCACTGTCTGTTGGGCCGATGCTGAACGGGTGGTTTCGGGGCGAACGCACGGGGTCGGGTACGATCGTTTGGAAAGCACGCGAAATGCTCGCCGCAGGTGAAATAGACGACGATGGCTTTATGGAGCTTGTTGCATCGTCGGCACCATCGGTTGGGTATTGCAACACCATGGGTACGGCCACGACAATGAACTCGCTGGCTGAGGCGTTAGGTATGCAATTACCCGGCTCGGCTGCCATTCCTGCGCCGTATCGTGAACGAGGCCAGATCAGCTATGAGACTGGCAAGCGTATCGTCGGGATGGTTTGGGAAGACCTGCGCCCGTCGCAGATTATGACACGTGAGGCGTTTGAGAACGCCATCGTCATCAATTCTGCCATTGGCGGGTCGACAAATGCGCCCATTCACCTCAACGGGATAGCGCGCCACCTTGGCGTGCCACTAGACAACAATGACTGGCAAAAACTGGGCCATGACGTGCCGCTTTTGGTGAATCTGCAGCCTGCAGGGGAATACCTTGGCGAAGACTATTGCCACGCGGGGGGTGTCCCCGCCGTAGTGGGCGAATTACTCGAGGCTGGTGTGTTGCCCCATCCAGACGCCATTACCGTAAATGGCAAAACCATGGGGGATAACTGCGCGGACACACGCAGCGAGGACACGAATGTCATAAAGCCGGTTGCCGCGCCGTTGAAAACGCAAGCTGGGTTTATCAACCTAACCGGCAATCTCTTTGATAGTGCGATCATGAAAACCAGCGTCATCAGCGATAATTTTCGCGCGCAGTATCTTTCGAACCCTGACGACTTGAATGCCTTTGAGGGGCGCGCTGTCGTCTTTGACGGGCCAGAAGACTTCCACCACCGGATTGATGACCCGTCCGAGAATATTGATGAAAACTGCGTGCTATTCATGCGCGGTGCAGGGCCCAAAGGGTATCCCGGTGGGGCCGAAGTCGTGAATATGCGCCCACCGTCTTATTTATTGAAAAAAGGTGTTGAGGCGTTGCCTTGCGTGGGGGACGGTCGGCAATCCGGCACGTCGGGCAGTCCGTCCATATTGAACGCCTCACCAGAAGCTGCTGCAGGTGGGGGGCTTGCGTTGCTAGAAACCGGTGACACCGTACGGATTGACCTGAACAAATGCACCGCCGATATGTTGGTTCCGCTGGATGTTTTGGCGGATCGTGCGCGTGAATTCGAGGCGCGTGGCGGCTATGATGCGCCCGAAAGCCAATCACCGTGGCAGCAGTATTTCCGAGAAAAAGTGGGCCGCTTCGACGAGGGGATGATCCTTGAAGATGCGGATAAATATCAAGACATTTCGCGCAAGCACATGCCGCGCGACAATCACTAAAGCAAGGTGCGCTGAAAGCACACCCTACGATCAAAGGGAGAGATCGATGAAACTTGTACGTTACGGCGCCGTGGGCGCAGAAAAACCTGGCATGGTCGACGCAGATGGTGTCCTGCGCGATTTATCGGCGCATGTAGATGATATTGCGGGTGATGTCCTGTCTGAGGCAGGCTTGGACAAACTGCGCGCGATTGATCCTGCAAGCTTGCCCGTGGTGGAGGGCGACCCGCGCATGGGGGCCTGTGTTGGCAACATCGGCAAATTCATGTGCATCGGTCTCAACTACAAAGACCATGCGATTGAAACGGGCAATCCTTTCCCCGACCACCCTGTTTTGTTCATGAAAGCAAACTCTGCCGTTGTGGGCCCCAATGATGATGTCTTTATGCCGCGTGGGTCGACCAGCACCGACTGGGAAGTCGAACTAGGTGTCGTGATCGGCAAGCCTGCCAAATATGTTAGCAAAGAAGACGCGTTGGACTATGTCGCGGGCTATTGCGTTGTGAATGATGTGTCAGAACGGCATTTCCAGAACAATCTGACGGGCACGTGGACCAAGGGCAAATCCTGCGATACCTTTGGCCCTACCGGACCATGGCTTGTCACTAAAGACGAAGTGGCAGACGTGCAAAACCTGTCAATGTGGCTTGATGTGAACGGCAAGCGTATGCAAACCGGCAACACCAACACCATGATCTTTACTGTCGCCGAAATCATTGAACATCTGTCGGGCTTGATGACGTTGCATCCCGGTGACGTGATTTCAACGGGGACGCCTCCGGGTGTTGGCATGGGGATGAAGCCCGAACCTATTTATTTGAAAAAAGGCGATGTGATGGAGCTTTGGATCGAAGGCTTGGGCCAGCAGCGTCAAGATGTCCAGGAGGACGTATAATGCCAGATCTTTTGCAAATAGGTGGTGTTACCGACACCATGCGTGAGCGACTGGAGGCCGCGTTTTCTATCCACAAACTGAGTGATGAGAGCTATCCGGCAGAAGCGATCACCCATGTGGCTACCAACGGCCACGATGGTGTTCCTGCGGATGTGATGGCAGGTCTGCCCAACTTAAAAATGATCAGCTGTTACGGTGTTGGCTATGACG
Source organism: Roseobacter sp. (assembly GCA_045104955.1). Lineage (GTDB taxonomy): Bacteria > Pseudomonadota > Alphaproteobacteria > Rhodobacterales > Rhodobacteraceae > Roseobacter. The sequence continues at coordinate 39,866 of JBGCDB010000017.1, read as the reverse complement.
CGATTGATGTCGCGGCGGCGAAAGCGCGCGGTATCATGGTGACACATACGCCTAATGTTCTAAACGCAGAGGTCGCAACAACGGCCATAATGCTGATGATGGCCTGCTACCGTGAGATTTTGCGCGATGACGCATGGGTGCGATCTGGCAACTGGGAAGCCAAAGGCAATGCCCCTTTGACGCGATCTGTTGATAACCAAACGGTCGGGATTTTGGGCTTGGGCCGTATCGGGCAGGCCATTGCAGATAAACTGGCCCCCTTCGGCACCACGATTGTCTATCACTCCCGCAGTCCCAAGGATGTCGACTACAAATACTATGGCAACCTCACTGAAATGGCAGGTGATGTGGATTGCCTGATCTGCATCACGCCCGGCGGACCTTCGACTAACAAGATCGTCAACCGGGATGTCATGGATGCATTGGGGCCTGATGGTACATTGATCAATGTCAGCCGTGGGTCGGTTGTGGATGAAACAGCGATGATTGCGGCTTTGCAAGAAGGGCGTCTGGGTTGGGCGGGTCTTGACGTGTTCGAGGCCGAACCCAAGGTTCCGGAAGATCTTCGCGCGTTGTCTAATGTCGTGCTTTTGCCTCACGTTGGCAGCGGAACAGTTGAAACGCGTGCCGCGATGGGCGCTTTGACCGTAGACAACTTGCTGAAACATGTCGGCGAAGGGTCAGTCATCAGCCCGGTTCCGGAATGCGCGGATATGTAAGCAGATGAGTGTGATCAAATCGGTCGAGGCGCGTCTGTTTAACGTACCTTTGGACGAAGTGCTGGTGGACGCCAAACATGGGAGCCACAGCCATTTTCACTTGATCACTGCAACGGTCACGCTGGAAGATGGACGCGTGGGGACTGGGTATACTTACAATGGTGGGCGCGGTGGGCACGCGACGGCCGCTATGATCACGCATGATCTTGCGCCTTTTTTGGTGGGGCAAAACGCGGATGATGTCGAAGCTTTGTATGAAGCGATGCAGTGGCACATGCACTATGTGGGGCGCGGCGGTATCGTAAGCTTTGCCATCTCGGCTGTGGATATCGCGCTTTGGGACATCCGGTGCAAAACGGAAAATCTTCCGCTGTGGCAACGCGCGGGCAAGGCGGGCCGAACCTGCAAAGCCTATGGAGGAGGTATTGATCTGGCCTTTCCATTACCTAAACTTTTGGATCACGTGCAGGGCTATCTTGATGCGGGCCTCAATGCGGTAAAGATCAAGGTTGGCCAACCGGATATGGCAGATGACATTGCCCGCATCAAAGCCGTGCGCGCGCAGATAGGGCCGGATACCGGGTTCATGATCGATGCGAATTATTCGCTTGAGGTCGATCAGGCGATTGTGTTGGCCAATGCAGTCAAAGACCAAAACATCCTTTGGTTTGAAGAACCGATCATCCCCGATAACTATAAAGGATATGCGATAATTACCAAGGCCACTGAGATGCCTGTTGCCCAAGGCGAAAACCTGCACACCATCCATGAATTTGAAATGGCGGTTGCGCAGTCCGCGCTGGGCTGTATTCAGCCCGATGCATCAAATTGTGGTGGGATCACGGGGTGGCTGCAAGTGGCTGAATTGACCCGTGACACAGGTATCGAGATTTGCTCGCACGGGATGCAAGAGCTACACGTTAGTCTTGTCTCGTCGCAACCGCATGGTGGGTGGGTTGAAGTGCATAGCTTTCCGATTGATCGCTATACGACACGTCCCTTGGTGATCGAAAACGGGCGGGCTGTGTCCCCAAATGAAACAGGAACAGGCGTGACCTTTGATTGGCCACGCCTAAAGCCATTCGAAGTTTTGTTCGGCACTTAAATCCGTAAGAAGCGCTGGGCGATTTTCGGCAAAAGCCTGTCGAAGTGCAACGGCGCATCTGCAACAGCCAGGCACACGCAGTCTTCATGGATGTCGGCCACAGGTGTATGATGCAGATCACTATCTGCGATTTCTACATCGCCACGTGCAAAGTAGTCATCATCATCTTGAAATGCACCTTTGAGCACCATCGTCATTTCCGTGCCATGGTGGCCATGATCCGGCATGGCAGTACCTGCCGGGATCAGCAACAACCGCGCCGAGGCATCTTTTGATGTGTGCAGGATGGCTTGTTTAACACCCATCCCGATTGACTTCCACTTGATGGCGTCCAAATCGCCGCCAACGTAGTCTTGCAAGGGTTTTGGCAGGACGCCAGCCGTGCTGGTTGACGCCTCTGGCGCAAGAATATCGCCGCCGTCAATCAAGGCCATCGTGCTGTCAAAACTGGACCCGGTCACGTTAACGATATCGTCTTGCTCTAAAAGCTCGCCGCCCAATGCTTCGAAGGTGGCCGCTTGCGCGCGGCATGTATCGCAAAGCGACAAATGGGTGGCGACCATCAAATTAAAGGCCTCAGGAAGCGTTCCAGCAGAGTAAGCCATCAAAATGGCGTCGTTGAGGTGGTGCTTGATATGTTCTGACATCGTTTTCTACTTCATTTCCCGGCGCAAGCGTTCCAGCGCCAAACGTATTCTGGATTTGATCGTACCAAGTGGCAGACCGGTTTCTGCGGCGATTTCGCTATGGGTAAGATCCCCAAAGTACGCCTTGTCGATAAGCTCCCGTTGAGCTGGCGGCAGATCGTTCAAAGCGCTGCCTAGTTTTTCAGTTTCTTGTTGCAGGTTCACCACGTCAGCTTGGTCAGGTTCAGCCTCGGGGCCCCACGGTAATTCTTCAGGTTCGGGCCGGCGCTGCCGCCGCAAAATATCAATTTTCCGGTTTCGGGCGATCGTGAAAATCCACGTCGCGACTGATGCGCGTGATGCGTCGAACTGATGCGACTTATGCCAAAGTGCTGCCATCACATCCTGTGTGCATTCTTCTGCCAAAGTAGCGTCCGCGCCGGATTTCATTAAAAAACCCTTCACTCGCGGAGCAAAGTGATCAAACAATTCGGCAAAGGCCGCGCGGTCTTTGTGATCGCGGATGCGCGCCATGTGGGACACCCACAACATACGTTTGGATCCGTCGCTTGCCGTCACTATCTTACGTCCTGCATTCGCCATTCTCATGCCCTGAAAGGGCGCCAAATTCACAGGCGACGTCGCAGACGCGGACTGTAGCTCTATGTTTAAATTCGCACTCATACAGAAGCTACGGTGCGGTTGCATAAATGGATCAAAAAAACATTGTTTTTTTTGCCATGCATCCATTCGCCTGATTTTGACGTATATCAAACAAATCTAACTAATGCCTTGGAATAAAAGACATGCCGTTCGAAGCGATCACGCTGGGTGACTTGCCCGCTCACACCCCCCCGCCAAATGCTACGAAAGTCGCCATCATCGGAGGAGGCATCACAGGGATGGGCGCGGCCCATATGCTGGGCAAAACGCATAACGTGACAATTTTCGAGTCTGAACCCCGGTTAGGAGGGCATGCGCGAACAAAGATGGCGGGCAAGAACGGCGATCAGCCCGTGGACACGGGGTTTATCGTATTTAACTACGCCAATTACCCTTACATGGCGGCTCTTTTTGACCAATTGAACGTACCGGTTGTGAAATCCAACATGAGTTTTGGTGCGTCGATCAATGGGGGTGAATTGGAATATGCTCTGACCTCGCTGGATGCGCTGTTCGCACAGCGCCGCAACGCAGTGACGCCCGCATTTTTGGGCATGGTCCGGGACATTTTGAAGTTTAACAAACACGCCCTGCGTCTTGCACAAGATCAAAGCCTAAGTCTGGCTGCATTTTTGGACAAGCTCGGCACAGGCGATTGGTTCCGCGACTACTACCTTCTGCCGTTGTCCGGGGCGATTTGGTCTACACCGACAGAAAAGATTATGGATTTTCCCGCCTATGCCATGATCCGTTTTTTCGAGAACCATGCGTTGCTTAACACGACCGGACAACACCAATGGTACACGGTGGAGGGCGGATCAACACAATACGTGGAGCGGCTTGAAGCATCTTTGCGCCAGATGGGGGCAGATATTCGGCTCAAATCTCCGGTGCAATCCATTCGCCGCGCAGCAGGAAGAGTATTTGTTCGTGCGTGGGGCGGTGAAGAAGAGACATTTGATCAGGTAATCATGGCCACGCATTCGGACGACTCATTGGCGCTTTTAAGTGACCCGAGCGCGCAAGAACAAATGGCGCTTGGTGCGATTGCCTATCAACCAAACGATATTGTCTTGCACGCAGATGAAGACATCATGCCCAAAAGCCGCAAAACATGGGCCAGCTGGGTATACACCGAAGATAAGGTGGCGCAGTCTGACCGTATTGACCTGACCTATTGGATGAATTCGCTGCAGCCGATCCCAAAGGACGATCCGCATTTTGTCACGCTGAACACAAAGCGTACGATCCGCGAAGAATTGATTTACGACCAAGTCACTTTGCGCCATCCCGTTTATGATCTTGGTGCATTGGCTGCGCAAAAAGATATCGCTACTTTCAATGGGGCCAATAATACATGGTTCTGCGGTGCTTGGATGAAAAATGGCTTCCACGAAGATGGTCTGTCCAGCGCGGTCGACGTGGTGCGTGCGCTGCGCAGTGCTGAACATGCCCGGATGGCCGCTGAATGACAACGACGATAGATCATATCGCGGGGCTGACCTATCATGGGCGCAAAGGTGCTGTAACGAATGCTTTTCGATATTCGGTAGATTATGTCTTGCTGGATGCCGAAGCCGACGTACAAGCGCCTTGGCTTTTTGGTAGAAACAGCCGTGCGCTAACCGGTCTGCGCGATACCGACCACGGCGGCGCGCCGGGTGAGGGACGTGGGGCCGCTTGGGTACGTGACGTGCTGGAGCAGCACCAAATACGTGACATAGACAAGGTTGAATTATTGGCGCAGCCGCGCGTTCTGGGTCATGTTTTTAATCCTGTCAGCTTTTGGCTGTGCCGTCGTGCTGATGATGCGTTGATCACTGTCATCGCCGAGGTTTCAAACACATTTGGGGACCGCCACAGCTATCTGTGCGCGCATCCAGATCAACGGCCCATTGAACCGCAAGACACGCTGAATGCGACCAAGATTTTCCATGTATCGCCGTTTCAGCCGGTGACGGGCGGGTACACTTTCCGGTTCGACATCACGAACGACCGCATAGGCATCTGGATCGATTACACCCGTCCCGACGGGGGCTTGATCGCGACCCTGACCGGTCCGCGTAAACCGCTAACGAACCGGTCGATCCTGCGCGCTGTCTTCCGCAGGCCCTTCGGTGCGCGCCGCGTTTTGGCTCTTATTCATTGGCAGGCGCTTAAGCTCTGGATCAAAGGGGCGCTGTATCGCGTGCGGCCGAAACCACCCTCTGAAGAAGTATCACGATGACGCAGGCCGGCGCACGTTTGCCGTCTTATTCTTTGTTCGCAGCCCTCTTGGCGGCGGCGGGACTGCCGATATACATTCACGCGCCCAAGTTTTATGTCGACGAATATGGCGTATCGCTTGCCGTGCTTGGGGCTGTGCTGTTTGGCCTTAGGCTGCTGGATGTGGTCCAAGATCCGTTGCTAGGGCGTTTGGCGGAATACACACGTGACAAACGCGCTGTTGCGGTAGCCGTCGGTGTCAGCATCATGGCCTTCGCGATGCTGGCGCTGTTTGCGATCCCGCCATTTCTGCCGCCTGTGATCTGGTTTGCTGTATGTCTGACGCTGGTCTTTTCAGCTTTTAGTTTTTTGACCATTAACTTTTATGCGCAGGGCGTGGTGAAGGCTGCGGCGCTGTCTGGTCAAGGGCATTTACGACTAGCGCGCTGGCGCGAAAGTGGTGCGCTGGCGGGTGTCTGTGCTGCATCCGTCGCACCTGTCGCATTGGGCGCCGCATTGGACCGCCCTTTTGCCGGGTTTGCAGTTGGATTTTGTGTGCTGGCGCTGGCTGCACTTTGGGCCATGAAACCGGAATGGAGCACGAAGGGTCTAGCGCCTTCGACGGGTTTTGGTGCTGTGTTGTCTGACCCGTTGGCACGTCGTTTGCTGCTGATCGCAATGGTCAATGCAGCACCTGTGGCAGTCAGTTCAACGCTGTTTTTGTTTTTCGTGGAAAGCGGGCTGCAAGCCCCCGGTTTCGAAGGTCCCCTTTTGCTGATCTTCTTTTTGTCAGCGGCAGTTGCTGCGCCTTTTTGGGGCGCGCTTGCGGAACGCTTTGGGCCTAGAAACGTACTTTTGAGCGCGATGTTACTGGCCATTGGTGCTTTTGGGCTTACGTTAACACTTGGACCCGGAGACTGGCTGCTTTTTGCAGTTATTTGTGTGGCGTCTGGCGCGACATTGGGGGCAGATTTGACCCTGTTGCCAGCCATCTTTGCATCCCGCATGGCGCGGATATCGCCATCGGCGTCCGAAGGGTTTGGACTTTGGTCGTTTGTCTCGAAACTAACGCTGGCCTTTGCCGCGGTAAGCTTGCTGCCGCTGCTGGAAAGGTCGGGTTTCCAAAGCGGGTCGCTATCAAACCCGCCCGAAGCCTTAGCGCTACTGACCACTCTATACGCGGCGGTGCCGTGTGCTTTGAAACTTATTGCCATCGCACTTTTGGCGATGACTGACCTGAAAGAGGCCTGAGAAATGAGCGCTTGGATATATATCCTTGTCGGGGTTGTGATTGCTTTTGGCTTGGTGTGGATGCGGTCTGTATTGTGGGACTTTGCGGCACAAAAACCCGAAGACTATGAAGACGAAAACCCGTCATTCGATGTGCGTAAGCATCTTAACGGCCCCATTCTGTGCGAAGGCGTAATTTATGGGCCTTTGGGTCGGGTGAGCAGCCGTTTTGTGGCTGATTTTGACGCGTCATGGGACGGCGATACCGGCATTATGAAAGAACGCTTTGAATACGATGATGGGTCGGTTCAGGAACGCGAATGGCGGCTGACTTTGACGGGCAATGGCAAAATCCGCGCGACAGCCCCCGATGTGGTGGGCGAAGGCGAAGGGCGGCAATCGGGCTCATCGGTGTTGCTGCGCTATAACATCCGGCTGCCAGAGGCATCGGGTGGGCATGTACTGAACACAATCGACTGGATGTACATGACCCCTAACGGCACGATCATGAACCGCTCGCAGTTTCGTAAATTTGGGATAAAGGTGGCTGAGCTAGTCGCCACAATGCGTCCCAAGGAGGCCTGATGAGACAGTGGACGGGTAAGCGGTATTGGCTTGTTGGGGCCAGTGATGGCTTGGGTGCGGCCTTGGCGCGTCGTCTCAGCAAAGCCGGCGCACATGTGATTGTATCTGCGCGTTCTGCCGAAAAGCTGCAAACCGTCGTAGATAGCCTGCCGGGCGAAGGCAGCGTGCAGACGGTCGACGTATCAGACAACACCAGCGTTGTTGCGGCGGCCGAAGCCATAGGGCAATTGGACGGCGTGGTATTTCTGGCGGGCGTTTACTGGCCGTTTGGTGCGCAAGACTGGAACGCTCAACAAGCGACAGCGATGGCCGATATCAACTTTACCGGTCTGGTGCGGGTCATGGGGTGCGTCGTGCCGCAGTTTGTCACCCGAGATGCAGGTCATATTGTCATCACCGGCAGCCTGTCGGGCTTTCGTGGGTTGCCCGGATCCATAGGGTATACAGCATCCAAAGCGGGCACCATGTCTTTGGCAGAGTGTATGTATGCTGATCTGCGGGGCACAGGGGTCGACGTTCAGGTATCCAACCCTGGCTTTATCAAGACGCAATTGACTGACAAGAACGACTTTAACATGCCCTTTATCATGACACCTGAAGAGGCTGCCGAACAGATGTTCAAGCAGATGAACAGCAATCGGTTCAAGGTGAGCTTTCCGCGAGTGTTCTCTTGGGTTTTTCGTGGTAGCCAGTTTCTGCCTGACTGGCTGTACTACCGGATTTTCTCTTAAAGCCGGTCGCGGTGCCGGGCGTATTCCGCCGCAGCGCGCTGCCAAACGGGTCCATCATTTGTTAGCGTCAAAAGCGTCGGCAGCAGTTGCTCTGCATAGTCTTCGCTACTTTCCAAAGGCAGCATGGAAGGCAGGTTATCAATTGCAGTCACATCCAATGGTGGCGCATCATGCACGCGCCGCGCAGGTTCCGCCCAACTGGTCGCTTCACGGTAGACCTTGATCGGGGAAAAATCGCTGTCGGGGTCGCACGCGATATCGCCAATAACGCTGAGTTTTCGCGGTGCCGTCCCTGCATTCGCGGCGACAAACACAGGCGTACCCGGGCGGGCGAGAACGCAGTTGAAGAACAAATCATGCGTCAGAACTTTGGGAAAAGGCCCGCCGCCGGCGGTTTCAGCCATGTCCCATTTCGTACAGCCAACACCCATCGCGGTACACAAGTCCGCCACACCTGTCCCGACGCGGCCAAGCGCCCCTACGATCAACGCCGTTGGCCGGTGCGCGCCGGTCGCGATCAGGTCGCTTTGCAGATCGTTCAGTAGATGCGTTGAGCTGTCATAGGCGCCAACAGCACCCAAAACGCCGCCTGATTGTTGTGCTGCCCAGCATTTCAAAGCAACCGCAGCACCCGCATAGCCCGCCCAATATCCAAAAGCAGCCACCCGCCGCCCGTTTTCATCCGTCAAGTACTCTAGATCAAGTAGTGTCCCGCCGCCTTCTTTGAACCGCTGCAACAGGCGCAGTCCAGCGGGTTGGCCTTTGAACGCATGTCCAAACATGATATGCTGATGCGGCAAGGGAGTGCCATCCTCGGGCAGCTCTTTTAACCCAAAGATCACAGCATCGCGCGGTGCATCTGGCCAGCTATGCGCAGTGGCCATGGTGCAACCTGCATCACGGTAAGCCGCATCCGGGATCACGCGGCTGGCGCTTTGCTCAACCGTTACGGCCACACCTTGGGCTCGTAATTGCGCGGCCCCCGAAGGCGTTAACCCGACGCGGGTTTCATTGTCGCGTTGCTCTGCGCGGATCCATAAATGTGTCATGACGGTAGCATCCCTTCTGCGATCACTTTTTGCACCGATGCACGCGCACGCATTCGGTCTAGGTATTGGGCGAGGGCTGGAAACTGGCCCATATCTACGCCGTCGCCGGGCAGCCAACCGCAAACAACAAAGGTGTACGGATCTGCCAAGGAGAATGTCTCACCCATGATGAAGGGTCCGCGCAAGCAATGGTCTTCGATAAATCGTGCACTGTCGGCCATGGTTTGCGGTACTTTGGCCGCCATATCCGCATGGCTTTCAGGGAGGTCAGCCCAACGCATGCCGCGTAGGCCGTGCGCGTGGTTCACATGCATGGTCGAGGCCAGATAATACATGACGCTCCGCATGCGGGCGGCTTCTATTGGGTCGGTTGGCACTAAATTTTCGTCTGGTGCTACAGACGCTACGAAATCCAACAAAGCGCCTGCTTCGGTCATGCGCACATCTCCTACCTCAAGGGTGGGCACGCGGCCCTTGGGATTGACTGCCAGATACGCGGGTTTGGTCTGGTCGGCATCTTTGAAGCTGACGCGTACGGGCTCAAACGGGAGGCCGGCTTCGTGCAAGGCGATGGCAACGGCCACGGCAATCGTACCGGGTGCATAATAAAGACGCATGTCAGGTCCCTTCAAACGTGGGTTTGGGCGTAGTGGCGCGTGGGGTCTTCAAGGTGCGGGATCGCGTTGAACATTGTGGGCGACAAGGTGCCGCCAATGGGGAACAGCCGATGTTGCGACGTGTTGTAAATCGCCAGCGCAAGATGCGCCATCGCCGCGATATCCAACCGCAGTACCTGCCGCATCACGCAAGAAATCAAACCGCCGGACGTGACAACCAGTGCTGGGCCGTCGCCTGCTGCGATCTCGGTTATCACGCCTGAAATACGCGCCTCAAAATCTGCAAACCGCTCTGGTGCACCAGCGATTTCATCCCTTTGCCATGCGGCGAACAGCATTGGCAGATGCGTGGTAAACGCGGAATGATCCAGCGGAAAGGGCACGTTGCTTTCTGCCTCCATCGCGCGGGCCAGCGTCATGTATTCAAGCTCGTTAAGTCGCGCGTCGCGGATTGGTTCCAATCCCATGTCCATTGCGGCTGCCGTCTCAATGTGACGTGTCAGTGTCCCTGTATAAAGGCGTGTGTGGTGTTGTGCATGTGCACGCAGATGCGTGCCTAACCATGCGGCTTGCTGGTGGCCCAGATCGCTGAGCTTGTCATAGCTTGCCTCGTCAGTGGCGGCAGAGTTGGCTTGGCCGTGGCGGATCAGGGTAATGTGGGACATTGCGACTTTCAGTTTGTTGGCGTGTGCTGTTCTTACTAGGCGACAGGTGTTTTGGTTGAAAGTGCAGATATAGACCGCAGGCCGGTTCCGGGAAGGCAACAGCCGTCGCCTATCGGAAACGGCGTGGCGCAAATCTGATGTTGTGTGTCGGGAATGGGAGTCCCCGCAACCGCAAGTTTTTCCTATACTCATCCGAAATCGGCGGGAGTAGGGCGCAATGAGCGACAAGATCACATTCACCTTGGATGGCGCGCAAGTGCAGGCAGAGCCTGGCATGACCATCTGGGAGGTTGCCAACGGTCGTGGTCTGGTGATCCCGCATCTTTGCCATAAACCGGCCCCCGGCTACCGCCCCGATGGCAACTGCCGCGCCTGCATGGTTGAAATCGAAGGTGAGCGCACACTCGCCGCCTCTTGTATCCGCGAGCCGGGTGAAGGCATGGTTGTAACGACCAATTCCGCGCGCGCCGAAAATGCCCGCAAGATGGTGGTCGAAATGCTGATCGCTGACCAACCCGATCAGGCAGTTGCACATGATAAATCCAGCCACCTGTGGGATATGGCTGAACTAAACGGCGTTTCAGAAAGCCGTTTTCCCAAGCTTGAAGAAGGCCGCATCCCGCTGTTGGATGACAGTCATGTGGCGATGTCGGTAAATCTGGATGCCTGCATTCAATGTGGCTTGTGCGTACGCGCCTGTCGCGAAGTGCAGGTAAACGATGTGATTGGCATGGCAGGGCGCGGGCATGACAGCTATCCAACGTTTGATATGGCAGACCCGATGGGCGACAGCACCTGCGTGGCTTGTGGTGAATGTGTGCAAGCCTGTCCAACTGGTGCATTGATGCCCGCAACCGTAGTTGATGATGACCAAGTCGGCGATAGTGCGGATTTTGACAAAGAAGTCGAAAGCATATGCCCTTTTTGTGGTGTTGGCTGCCAGGTCTCGCTCAAAGTAAAAGATGGCAAAGTGAAATATGTCGAGGGCATCAACGGTCCCGCAAACGAAGGGCGCTTATGTGTCAAAGGCCGCTTTGGCTTTGACTATATCCACCACGACCACCGCTTGACGAAACCTTTGATCCGGCGCAGTGATGCCCCGGCCAAGGGACTGAACGTGGACCCCGGAAACTGGCAGACCCATTTCCGCGAAGCGACATGGGACGAAGCACTGGATTTCGCCGCCGCAGGCATGAAGGGGCGTGGGCGTGAAATTGCGGGCTTTGGGTCAGCCAAATGCACCAACGAAGAAGCCTACCTTTTTCAAAAGCTCATTCGTCAGGGATTTGGTCACAACAATGTCGATCACTGCACGCGTCTGTGCCACGCGTCTTCGGTGGCAGCGTTGATGGAAAACGTGGGTTCTGGTGCGGTGACTGCGACCTTTAACCAGATCGAAAATGCCGATGTAGCGATCGTGATTGGTGCCAATCCGATCGAAAACCATCCTGTCGCGGCGACTTTCTTTAAGCAATTTACTAAACGAGGTGGCAAGCTGATCGTGATGGACCCACGGGGCCAAGCACTGAAACGCTTTGCCAGCCATATGCTGCAATTCCGCCCCGGTGCCGACGTTTCGATGCTGAATGCAATCATGCATACGATCGTCGAGGAGAACCTCTACGATCAGCAATACATCGATGCTTACACAGAAAACTGGGAAGCCGAGAAAACGCATCTGGCTGATTTCAGCCCAGAAGCAATGGAAGGTATTTGCGGCATCCCTGCCGAGACACTGAAAGACGTTGCGCGCACCTTTGCAGGCGCCAACGCGGCGATGATTTTCTGGGGTATGGGTGTCAGTCAGCACATTCATGGCACGGATAACTCGCGCTGCCTGATCAGCCTTGCACTGATGACTGGCCAAGTGGGGCGTCCCGGTGCGGGGCTTCATCCGCTGCGCGGCCAAAACAACGTGCAAGGTGCGTCTGATGCGGGGCTGATCCCGATGTTCTTGCCCGATTACCAACCTGTTACCGACGACGGTGTGCGGTCTGCCTTTACCAAGGTCTGGGGTTCTGCTGATTTCTCGAATGAACGCGGCCTCACCGTGACCGAGATTATGGACGCTGTGCACGAGGGTAAGATCAAAGGCATGTATGTACTGGGCGAAAACCCGGCGATGTCCGACCCCGATGTTGAGCATGCCCGCGATGCACTGGCCAAGCTAGATCACCTTGTAGTGCAGGACATATTCATCACCGAGACGGCCAATTACGCGGATGTCATCCTGCCTGCCAGTGCTTTTGCGGAAAAGTCGGGCACTGTGACCAACACAAACCGTCAGGTGCAAATGGGCCGCCCGGCCATTGCGCCCCCCGGTGACGCACGCGAAGACTGGTGGATCGAGGTGGAATTGGCCAAACGTCTTGGTCTTGGCTGGACATATGAAAGCCCAGCAGATGTCTTTGCCGAGATGAAGCAAAACATGCGCAGCTTGGAAAACATTACATGGGACCGGCTGGAAGCGCAAAATGCCGTGACCTATCCGTCGCTGAGCCCGGAAGACCCCGGTCAACCTATCGTTTTCGGCGATGGCTTTCCCCGGCCCGATGGGCGAGCACGCTTTACACCTGCTTCTGTGATTGCGCCCGACGATGTGCCAGATGCGGAATTCCCAATGGTACTGACCACGGGGCGCCAGTTGGAACATTGGCACACAGGGTCAATGACGCGGCGGTCAAATGTGCTGGACGGGTTGGAGCCTGAGGCGAATTGTTCTTTGCACCCGTCTACTTTGCGGAAACTGGATGTGGCACCGGGTGAACATGTAAAGTTGACCACGAAACGGGGCAGCATTTCTATCATGGCACGCGAAGATCGTGCAGTATCACCAGATATGGTATTCCTGCCTTTTGCCTATGTCGAAGCGGCGGCAAATATCCTGACCAATTCTGCGGTCGACCCTTACGGAAAGATACCGGAATTCAAATTTTCTGCCGTGAGGGTGGAAAAGGCGGCTCATCAGGTCGCGGCAGAATAAGCGGCGCTAGGTACAGAGCACACCGGGTTCGACCAATTCGAACCCGGTAATTTCAAACTCATACATGTCTGACCGATCAGGCTTTTCTGCACGCGCAATAAGTTTGCCATCTGGCCCCTGAAAAACTGCGTGCGCAGTATGCAACGCGCGATAGCAATGGGTGCCATCGGGATAATAATATTTGATCATAGATGTCTCCTTGGTCTGACAGGAGCGTAAAGGCACATGTTGTCATCTGTTGTCACCATCAGGTTTCATTCCCCCTCAAATGCTGGTTGATTGGCCTCGAACCGTTCCGGGGGACAAACATGCCAAATTCAGACCGTTTTCTAGCTGATCTGCATAGATTGCGTGCATTTGGGGCCAGTGGTGTCGGCAAAGGCGTGGTGCGCCCGGCGTATACAGACAGTGATGTGGCCGCGCGGGTGTGGTTGGCTGACCAGATGCGGGATGCCGGGCTGCGGGTCGAAGTGGATGAGATGGGTAACTTGTTTGGTCTTGCCGAGGGCCCTTCTTTGTTGCTGGGCTCGCATAGCGACAGTCAGCCCGAAGGGGGCTGGTTGGACGGCGCGCTTGGCGTGATCGCAGCATTAGAAATCGCGCGCAGTTCAATAGAGGTGGGTGGCCCTGCTGTATCAGTGGTTTCTTTTCAAGACGAAGAAGGTCGGTTTGGCGTCACGACAGGTTCTGCGGTCTGGTCTGGGCAGGTATCGCAGGATACGGCGGATGCCATGCAGGATCATACTGGGGTCAGTTTGGGGCATGCTCGGCAAGCGATGACGCATATGGTAACCGGTGCAGTTGACCCTGCTCAATTCACTGGGTTTATCGAGATGCACATCGAACAAGGGCCCGCATTGGACACGTCAGGCGATAAGATCGGTGTGGTAACCGAGATTGTAGGCATCCGCGACATGAAGATCACATTCGACGGTCAGCAAAACCATGCGGGGACAACGCCAATGCACTTGCGAAGGGATGCGTTTCAAGGTTTCGCGGCCTTTAACGCAGCCCTAAATGACCGGCTGCGCAACGTGGTAACGCCGCAAACGGTGTGGACCATTGGACATATCAGCTTACACCCGAATGCGTCATCTATTGTGCCGGGCCGGGCGGTATTTTCGATGCAGTGGCGCGATGGAGATGCCGACCGCCTCGCACGGATGGAGCAGATCATCCGGGATACGGCGCAGGAAGCGGCGCAGTCTGCTCAATTGCGGGTCACCTTTGGACCGATGCTAGGATTGGAGCCTGTTCAAATGGATGTTGTCCTGTCACAGGCATTGCAACAAGCCGCTAAGGAAATTGTGCCGTCAGCGTGGCGTCGCATGCCATCTGGCGCACTGCATGATGCGACGAACGTGTCCCGTCTTATGCCGGTTGCAATGCTTTTTGTGCCGTCCATCAAGGGGATCAGTCATGCCTTCGAAGAAGATACCAGTGAAACAGATTTAGCCTTGGGGCTGCAAGTGATGGCCCGCGCTGTCGATATCATTTCGCTTGTGCCGTGAACTTCATAGCAGTTTGACCTTGATAGCCCGATCTTCCTCGTTATTCTGAACCGGCTGGCAATGACCGCATGCGCCCCTTTGGAGCGCAACCTGGGAGGAACAAAAACTTGGGCACTCTGATCCAGAGCGCTGACGGGCCGAAGTCCGTTCCAGCGCTATTGCACCGCAATGCGACTGAATTCGCGGACGCACCTGCGTACCGTGAGAAAGAATATGGAATTTGGCAGTCTTGGACATGGGCCGAGACGCTGGAAGAAGTAGAAGCGTTAGCGCTTGGTCTGACAGATCTGGGCGTGCAGGAGGGTGATTTCATCGCCGTTATCGGGCGTAACCGTCCACGGCTTTACTGGTCAATGATTGCCGCTGAAATGGTGGGGGCAGTGCCGGTCCCGCTGTACCAAGATGCTGTGGCAGAAGAGATGGCGTATGTGTTGGGCCATTGTGGTGCGCGGTTCGTCATCGCTGGTGACCAAGAGCAAGTCGATAAGGTCATCGAAATTCAAGACCAATTGCCAAATTTTGAAGAAATGCTGTACCTTGATCCGCGTGGCTTGCGCAAATATGACCACGCTAAGTTGCATCAATACAGCCATGTACAGGAAGCAGGCCGTGCCAAGCGGGACGAATTGCTGCCCGAGATTACGAGGCGGCAGGCAAAGCTGGACTACGACAGCACCTGCGTGATGCTGTATACTTCGGGCACGACGGGCAAGCCAAAAGGCGTCGTTTTGAGTAACCGCAACGTCATTGAGACCTCTAAGTCATCATCGGAATTTGATGATCTGCGCCAGTCGGATTCCATTTTGGCCTATTTGCCGATGGCTTGGGTTGGTGATTTTATTTTTTCGGTGGGTCAGGCGCTGTGGACCGGGTTTTGCACAAACTGCCCGGAAAGCCCCGATACAATGCACACAGACCTGCGTGAGATCGGGCCGACATATTATTTTGCCCCACCGCGTGTGTTCGAGACACAATTGACCAACGTCATGATCCGCATGGAAGATGCAGGGCGCTTTAAAAAGTGGTTATTTGATTACTTTATGGATCATGCCCGCCGTGTGGGCCCGGGTATTCTGGATGGCCAGCAGGTTAGTCAATGGGACAGGTTTAAATACAATTTGGGTGAGTTGTGTATTTATGGCCCGCTCAAGAATACGCTTGGCTTCAGCCGTATCCGTGTGGGCTATACCGCTGGCGAAGCAATCGGCCCGGAGATTTTTGATTTCTATCGCGCTTTGGGGATCAACCTGAAACAGCTTTACGGCCAAACGGAGGCCACTGTCTTTATTACAGCGCAGCCAGATGGTGAGGTGCGATCAGATACAGTCGGCGTGACGTGCCCTGGGGTGGAGCTGAAGATCGCAGAGAACGGCGAGGTGTTTTATCGTTCTCCGGGTGTTTTTGTCGAATACTACAAGAACCCTGAAAGCACAGCAGATACCAAAGATGCCGAAGGATGGGTTGCAACGGGTGATGCCGGATTCATCGAAGATGGAACGGGGCATTTGCGCATCATCGACCGTGCCAAGGACGTTGGGCAAATGGCGGATGGATCGCTCTTTGCGCCGAAGTATGTTGAAAACAAACTGAAGTTCTTTCCGAATATTCTGGAGACTGTTGTCTTTGGCAACAGTCGCGATGAGTGCACAGCGTTTATCAATATTGATTTGACCGCTGTTGGGAATTGGGCAGAACGCAACAATATTGGGTATGCGTCGTATCAGGAATTGGCGCGCCACCCGCAGGTGATGGATACGATCCAATCTCATGTAGAAGAAGTGAATGCCTCTGTTGCAGAAGATAAAATGTTGTCGGGCTGTCAGGTCCATCGTTTTGTTGTCTTGCATAAAGAGCTTGATGCGGATGACGGGGAATTAACGCGCACCCGTAAGGTGCGCCGCCGGATTATCGAAGAGAAATATGCCGATATTATTGCTGCGCTTTACGATGGATCAACGTCAGTGAGCACAGTGACAGAAGTGACTTATGAAGATGGGCGCAAGGGGTCCATATCGGCCACGCTGGAAGTGCGCAGTGCAGCGACGGTAGAGCCCGCCCAAAAGATGGCGGCGGAATGATGGACGACGCGCTTCTGCGAAGACGCCCCGCCCGCCATCCCGAAACCCAGCCTGTGAGGAAGGATGTCTGATGTTGGATCAGTCTGAAGGCTACACTACAGCGGATGGTCGCAAGATCGGTGGTGTGGTCATGGAAATGAAAAACATTACGCTGCGGTTTGGCGGTGTTGAGGCGATCAAGGACATCTCTTTTGATATTCGCGAGGGTGAGATCCGCGCGATAATCGGCCCGAATGGTGCGGGTAAGTCTTCGATGCTGAATGTTATTTCGGGTTTCTACATCCCTCAAGAAGGCGAAGTTTTCTACAAAGGTGCGCCGCGCCCACCGATGAAACCATATCAGGTTGCCCGGCAAGGGATCGCGCGGACTTTTCAGAACATTGCTTTGTTCGAGGGTATGTCTGTTCTGGATAACGTCATGACCGGCCGTTTAACGCATATGAAAACCAGCTTGTGGCGGCAAGCATTATGGCGCGGTAAAGCAGAGACTGAAGAGACAGCCAACCGTGAAGTGGCAGAAAAAATCATTGATTTCTTGGAAATTCAGGCCATCCGCAAAACGCCTGTAGCCCGCCTGCCTTATGGTTTGAAAAAGCGCGTTGAGCTGGCGCGCGCCTTAGCTGCTGAACCGTCTTTGTTGTTATTGGATGAACCCATGGCCGGCATGAACGTCGAAGAAAAAGAGGATATGAGCCGCTTTATTCTTGATGTGAACGATGAATTTGGCACCACCATTGCGCTAATTGAACATGATATGGGCGTAGTGATGGATTTGTCTGACCGTGTTGTGGTGATGGATTATGGCAAAAAGATCGGTGACGGCACGCCAACCGAGGTGCGTAACAATCAAGACGTGATTGATGCCTATTTGGGGGTGAGCCATGATTGATGCCTTGAGCAACTTTTGGATGTGGGAGGCACGCAATGCCTGATCAAGTGCTTTGGGCCATGGAGGTCTTTCTGAATGGCCTTATGGCGGGGGTGCTTTATGCACTGGTCGCGTTGGGTTTTGTGTTGATCTATAAAGCCTCGGGTATTTTCAATTTTGCCCAAGGAGTTATGGCGCTTTTTGCAGCTATGACGCTGTATGGGATTATGAATGGGTTGGTGCCGTTTGCGCATTTAATCAATGCCATATTCGGAACGGAGATTCATTACTTTGGTTGGAATGTACCAGCGCTTGCCGCGATTGTGCTGACCGTCGGGGTGATGATTCTGTTCAGCTATCTCGTGCAGCGTTTCATATTCAGATACCTTGTCGGGCAAGAACCGATCATTTTGTTCATGGCGACCATTGGGCTTGCGTATTTCCTTGAGGGCGTGGGTGATCTGATGTGGGGGTCGGACATCAAGACGCTAGAAGTTGGCTTGCCACAGGGCATCAACGAGACCATCGACCGCGTGACATTTGATATGTTCGGCTATGGATTCTTCATCGATAACCTCGATATCGTTGCGTCTGTTGTGGCCGTGATCCTTGTGGCGGCACTGGTGCTTTTTGCGCAGTATACCAAACAGGGTCGCGCGATGCGGGCGGTGGCGGATGACCACCAAGCGGCCTTGTCTGTCGGTGTTTCGCTGAACTTCATCTGGATTTTGGTGTGGTCGCTGGCTGGCTTTGTCGCTTTAGTTGCGGGCATCATGTGGGGCGCAAAATCCGGCGTACAATTTTCACTGTCGCTGATCGCGCTGAAAGCATTGCCGGTTTTGATGCTGGGCGGGTTCACGTCCATCCCGGGTGCTATTGTGGGTGGCTTGATTATTGGCGTGGGCGAAAAGCTTTTCGAGTTTTTGATCGGGTTACCCTATCTTGGTGGGGCAACGGAAAACTGGTTCGCTTATATGCTTGCGCTGGTATTTTTGTTGTTCCGCCCCCAAGGCCTGTTCGGGGAGAAGATCATTGAAAGGGTTTGACGGGCGTCTTGCAAAAGCTCCGGGGGAGCTTTTGAGCCCGTCAAAGGGCGTAGCCCCGGGATGGGGGCGTCTTGCAAAAGCTCCGGGGGAGCTTTTGAGCCCGTCAAAAGGCTTGGCCACTGCATGGTGTTGCAACGGTTCGATTGCTCACCCTTCCGGGTCTCGCAAGAGTGCGACGCTAAGCGCTGCAAGCACCGTCACGCCAAGGGTCAACGCCAAATTTAAATCAGGTAGAAAAAGTAATATCAGGCCGATCGACAAGCCCATGACGCCAAGGCAGGTCACTATACCAAGCGTCAAAGCGGACGACCCGTTTGGCTTTTTATCGCGCGGTATCGGTGGGGGACTCGCCGCAAATTCTGTTTCAGCGGTTTCAACAGACTGCAGAACGGCCTCGCGACGGAAGCTATATTCGTCGCGTGACAACTCGCCCCGTTTAAAGCGGTCATCCAACGCGCGCAGTTCGTTCAATATTGCAGTCATGACACCCACTTCTGCCCCCACGGCGCAACATGCCGGGCGAAATAGGGCAAATTTGGGAATTCGCGTGAAAAATTGTGACGTAGTTAACACTCGCAAAACGTTCGTGCTGTGGGTCTCGTTATTTTCAATCCAGATCAAAAGGAGCGCCGTGAATGCTCTATCGTGAAGCGGGCGATTTCAGCACCACTTACCCTGAAGACAGTCAAACGTTCCCGATCCGATTTGACCGTTGGCGCTATTATGTTGTGCTGTTTGTCGCGATCTTTGTCATACCGTTTATGATCAAT
The DNA here is from genome assembly GCA_045104955.1 of Roseobacter sp. Taxonomy (GTDB): domain Bacteria; phylum Pseudomonadota; class Alphaproteobacteria; order Rhodobacterales; family Rhodobacteraceae; genus Roseobacter. Next base: position 20,415 of record JBGCDB010000017.1, on the reverse strand, counting down.
GATTATTGGGTCAATTCGATATTTATGCCGTTTTTGATTTACGCAATTGCGGCAATTGGTCTGAACATTCTGGTGGGATATTGTGGACAGGTCAGCCTCGGGACTGGCGGATTCATGGCTGTGGGCGCTTATGCCTGCTACAAGCTGATGACTGCGTTTCCGGATGTCAGCATGTTCGTGCATGTGATCCTGGCGGGTGTGATCACAGCCGCGGTCGGGGTGCTATTCGGTTTGCCGTCCTTGCGGATCAAAGGGTTTTATCTAGCTGTGGCCACCCTTGCCGCTCAGTTCTTCTTGGTGTGGTTGTTCAATCGCGTGTCATGGTTTTACAACTATTCGGCGTCAGGTCAGATTAACGCGCCCGAACGTGACACCTTCGGTATCCTGATCACGGGGCCCAACACTGAACCTTGGGCTGTCTATTTATTCTGTCTGTTCTTTACGATCCTGTCTGCGGTGATTGCACGTAATCTAACGCGCGGGGCACTGGGACGGCAGTGGATGGCCATTCGCGATATGGATATCGCGGCAGAGATTATTGGGGTTAATCCGCTCAAAGCCAAACTGACAGCATTTGCCGTCTCATCGTTCTTTGTGGGCATTTCAGGCGCGCTGTTCTTTGCGGTTTATCTGGGTGCTGTAGAAGTGGGCGAAGTGTTTGGCATCACCAAGTCTTTTCTTGTGCTGTTTATGATCATCATTGGTGGTCTGGGGTCGATCTTTGGATCTTTTGCGGGGGCGGCGTTCCTTGTGCTTTTGCCGGTGCTGCTTAAAGTGATTGGTGTGGATTGGCTGGGGTGGCCTACGGATATCGTGGCCCATTTAAACCTTGTCATCGTTGGCGGATTGATCGTTGTGTTCCTAATTGCCGAACCACATGGGCTGACGCAGCTATGGCGCGTAGCCAAAGAGAAATTGAGACTGTGGCCGTTCCCGCACTAGGGAATGCTGCGAAAACAAGGTGGGACAACCCGCCACATTGGGCCGGGCAACCGGCGCATCGGAGAAAAACCAAGGGAGGTATACCGATGAAATATAAACTAGCAACTTGGGCCACAGCGGCTTTGATGGCGGCAAGCCCAGTGATGGCGGACCTTGTATTCCCATCACTGAGCTACCGCACCGGCCCCTACGCCGCAAACGGCATTCCGTTCGCAGATGGGTATGCCGATTACTTTACGTTGCTGAATGAACGCGATGGCGGCATCGGTGGCGTGCCCGTGCGCGTTCTGGAATGCGAAACAGGATACAACACCGAAAAGGGTGTGGAATGCTATGAGGCGACGAAAGGCGAAGGGTCGTTGGTATATCAACCCCTGTCGACAGGTATCACATATCAGTTGATCCCCAAGGCAACTGCCGATGGCATCCCCGTGCATTCGATGGGATATGGACGCACGTCAGCCAAAGACGGCACAGTGTTCCGCAATATCTTTAACTACCCGGCTAACTACTGGGATGGCGCGTCAATCGCGATCAACCACCTGCTGGACGAGAATGGCGGAGACTTGAGCGGCAAGACAGTTGCCCTTGTCTATCACAACTCGGCCTATGGCAAAGAACCAATCCGGACGCTTGAGCAGCTTGGGGCAAAGCATGGATTTGACCTGACACTTCTGGCGGTTGACCATCCCGGTCAGGAGCAAAAATCCCAGTGGCTGCAGATTCGCCGCGAACGCCCTGACTATGTGCTGATGTGGGGCTGGGGTGTCATGAACCAGGTTGCCATTCAGGAAGCCGCAAACATCCGCTTTCCGATGGAAAACTTCATTGGCATCTGGTGGTCCGGGTCCGAGAATGACGTGGAGCCCGTAGGCGCTGCGGCAAACGGGTACAAAGCCTTGGCGATGCACGCAGCGGGCAGTGACTTCCCACTGTTTGCTGATATTCAGCAGTACGTTGTCGATGCGGGCAAAGCAGCTGGCGCAGGCGACCAAGTGGGTACGGTCCTGTACAACCGTGGTCTTTATGCTGCCATGCTGGCCGCAGAAGCTGCCAAGACGGCGCAAGAAATACATGGCGTTGCAGATATTACGCCCATGATGATGCGCGATGGTATGGAAGCTTTGGAGATCACAGAAGCAAAAATGGCGGCGCTTGGCCTGCCAAATTTTGGTCCTGAATTTACTGTGTCGTGTGAAAACCATGGTGGTAACGGCTTTGGTGCCGTGTCGCAGTGGGATGCTTCTGCTCAGACGTGGACCCTGATCAACGAGTACAACCAGTCAGATCAGGACGTGATTTCCGCATTGATCGCAGAAGATGCGGCAGCCTTTGCAGCCGAGAACAACATCACACCGGGCTGCAACTAAGCGCGGTTCTCCCGGCGGCAGGTATCTGTCGCCGGGATTTTAGAATTTGACAGGTGAACTCAATGCTGGACGATAAAGCTGCCTCGGCAACGGCTCAGAACACGGTTCTTGAGGTCAACAACATCGAAGTGATCTACAACCATGTGATCCTCGTGTTGAAAGGCGTCAGTTTGAATGTCCCCAAAGGTGGTATTACCGCTTTGTTGGGTGGCAATGGTGCAGGCAAGACGACAACGCTTAAGGCGATTTCGGGGCTTTTGGCATCCGAGCGCGGCGAGGTGACAAAAGGGTCGATCAAATACCGGGGCGATGTCATTCAACACCAAGATCCTGCCGAAATCGTCAAAAGTGGCGTCGTGCAGGTCATGGAAGGCCGCCACTGTTTTGAGCATCTCACGGTTGAAGAAAACCTGCTGACGGGCGCTTACACACGGCGCGACGGCAAGGCTGCCATCAATGCAGATCTTGAAATGGTTTATACTTATTTTCCGCGCCTGAAAGAACGGCGCAAGTCACAAGCGGGCTACACCTCGGGCGGTGAACAACAGATGACGGCGATTGGCCGCGCATTGATGTCCCGGCCGGAAACGATTTTGCTGGACGAGCCGTCCATGGGTCTTGCGCCTCAATTGGTTGAACAAATTTTTGAAATTGTGCGTTCAGTCAATGAAAATGAAGGCGTTACCTTCTTACTTGCTGAGCAGAATACAAATGTTGCACTGCGTTTCGCTCATTACGGGTATATTTTGGAATCAGGTCGTGTTGTTATGGACGGGCCAGCCGCAGAATTGCGGGAAAACCCGGACGTTAAGGAGTTCTATTTGGGTATGTCGGAAGAGGGTCGTAAATCCTTTCGTGATGTACGGAGCTATCGCCGGCGTAAACGCTGGCTGAGCTAAGTAATTGGTCCCTGTTTTTCACAGGGCTGTCAAAAGACAGAAAGTGATTTGAAATGGCAGACGCGATATTTTTTGACGCATTGGAGACCAGAAGCGATCAAGAGCGCGCAGATGCTGCCGCCATCCAGCTGCCCAAGCAAATTGCACGTGCCCAAAAGCTGGCAGGATACGGCGGTCTTTTGGATGGGTTTGACTCATCAAATATCACCAGCCCTGCGCAACTGGCGCGTCTACCGGTGCTTCGCAAATCAGATTTGGTTCAAGCACAAGAACGCACTGCGCCTTTTGGTGGTTTGACGGCGCGCCCTTTGTCAGAATTCAGCCATGTCTTTCAATCGCCGGGGCCTATCTATGAGCCTTCCAGCACCAAGAATGACTGGTGGCGGATGGGCCGATTTTTGCACGCAGTCGGTATTGGCAAAGATGACGTTGTTCAGAATTGCTTTGGATATCACCTGACCCCTGCAGGTGCGATCTTTGAGAGCGGCGCCCGCGCGGTCAGTGCGGTTGTTTTACCTGCCGGAACAGGGCAAACGGAATTGCAGGTCACTGCCGCACGGGATGTGGGCAGCACGGCCTATGCAGGCACGCCAGACTATTTGAAAGTCATCCTTGATAAGGCCTCAGAAATGGGTGTTGCGCTTAAAATCACTAAGGCGGCGGTCGGGGGTGGTGCGCTATTCCCGTCCCTGCGGGCTGAGTATGCTGAACGTGGCATCACGTGTCTGCAATGCTATGCCACTGCTGACTTGGGCAACATAGCCTACGAAACATCTGCCATGGACGGTTTGATCATTGACGAACACGTCATCGTTGAAATTGTAACCCCTGGCACAGGAGATCCGGTCGCCCCAGGCGAGGTCGGCGAAGTGGTCGTAACAACTTTAAACCCAGATTATCCGCTGATCCGTTTTGCGACCGGCGATCTGAGCGCAATCCTCCCGGGTCAAAGCCCCTGTGGCCGTACCAATATGCGGATCAAAGGCTGGATGGGCCGCGCCGACCAAACCGCCAAAATTAAGGGCATGTTTGTGCGCCCTGAACAGGTTGCATCTTTTGTCGCGCATCATGACGAGGTGCTCAAAGCACGCGTTGTCGTAACGCGTATCGGCGAGCAAGACGCGATGACGGTACAAGTTGAAGCTAGTGGCGGTGATGGCGGAATATACGCGAGTACGGTCGCGGATACTCTAAAGCTGAAAGGGATCATCGAGGTGGTCGCACCTGGAACTCTGCCCAAAGATGGGTTGGTCATCGACGATCAGCGCCAATACGACTGACGTGTCCCACCTGATTTATGACCCTGAAAAGCTTGCTTCCGCACGCGCGATTGCTGTGATGGTGCCGGGGGCCTTGTCCAGTGTGCGCATTTTTGAACCGGCTTTGAAATGGCAGGATTTGGGATATGGCCTCGCGACATACCGGTTTCCCGGCATGGATGGCCGTGAAGTATCACCAAAACTCAATATCGCTGAGGCCGCGGCCGAGATTGTCGCGCTTGGCAAAGCCTTCCCCGACAAGCCATTGCGCTTGCTTGGGTATTCAACTGGTGGCCCAATCGTATTAACGGCTGCCGCGCAATTGAATCGCGATGTCAGGGTAGCTGCAATGTCACCGGCCGTCGAACGCGGTGGTGGACTACGCACCGGGTTTACGGGCTTGTTGGATATTGTGAAGTCAATGGCGCGCGTACGCTCGATGCGGCGCGACAAAATTTGGTTAGAATACTACCGGGTTTTGTTATTTGGGCCGGATGTTTTGACCAACGCTGATTTAGCAGCCCAAGCCGACGCCATGATCGCGGCGCATCGTTCTGATATTGTGTTGCCAGACGGTGGTAAACCTCGTGCCCATACGCATGACCTAAGCCGATGGCGTTTGCCGCAAAACCTTGAACTGCCCAAAGGCGCTTTGCGATTTTTTGTTGGCTCTAAAGATCCGGTGTTTTCACCAACCCAAACCAGAGCCTTTGCGCGAAAGCTGGGGAATGCGCCGATTACAAGCTATCCCGGCCAAGGTCATTTGTTGTTTCTAAGCCATAAGCCCGCGTTCGACGATATTTTGGATCATTTCGAAGGCCGGGTCCCGCATCGTGACGGTGCCGAGAATACACACCTGTAATTGCGTCGCAGTCACCGGGGGTGGTAATTCTGAGTAAATCAGTCAAAAAAGAACCATGACCGACGTACCCCTTCCGCACCGGGCCAAGCGCCACCGCAATACATTTGCAACAGGCACTTGGCTGCCGCGTATCGCGCTATGTGCAGCGGCTGTGTGCGCTTTGCCTATGCTTGCTGTCGTTATCGCCGCGTTAAGCGGGGGGACTGATACAATATCGCATTTGGCCGAAACAGTGCTGGGCCGCTACGTCAGTACAACTCTTTTGCTAGTTTTACTGGTTTCATTGGGGACCTTTGCAATTGGCGTCGGGTCCGCGTGGCTTGTCACCATGACCCGTTTCCCCGGTGTGCGGTTTTTTGAGATCGCATTGGTGCTGCCACTGGCCTTTCCGGCTTATGTGCTGGCCTATGCCTACACCCATGTCTTGGATCACCCCGGTATCGTTCAAACGGTTTTGCGGGATGTGACGGGGTGGGGCCCGCGCGACTATTGGTTCCCCGAAATTCGCAGCTTGGGTGGTGCAGCAGCAATGCTGGTTTTGGTGCTTTATCCATATGTATATTTGCTCGCGCGGGCGGCATTTCTCCAGCAAAGTGCCACGACATTCTTGGCAGCGCGCGCGCTTGGATCCAGCGCGTGGGCGGCATTTTTCAAAATTAGCTTGCCACTTGCTCGCCCGGCGATTGCCGGTGGCGTGCTCTTGGCTGTGATGGAAACTATCGCTGATTTTGGAACAGTCGCCTATTTTGGGGTGCAGACCTTTGCGACCGGCATCTATACCAGCTGGTTCTCGATGGCGGACCGGGCAGGAGCGGCACAGTTAGCGCTGTGTCTGTTAAGCTTTGCACTGCTTTTGGCCATGCTAGAACGTGCCCAACGTGGTGGCGCAAAATACCATGACCCATCGCGACGGCACCAATCAATGGAACCTGCGAAACTGTCCAGCAAACAGGCCACTTTGGCGATGGCGCTATGTGGTATTCCGGTGTTGTTTGGCGCGGTTTTACCAGTGTTCGTATTGCTCAGCATGGGTCTTGGGTCAGAGCAAAATCTGCTAAGCCCACGCTATCTTGGGTTCATTCAGAATTCGCTCACGTTGGCGTCTGTTGCGGCGGTGTTGACCGTTGCTGCGGCTGTTGCGATCGGCTTTTATCAACGCTTGCTGCCTGGGCGCCGGTCCAGTGGCGCGGCCTATGTGTCACGGCTAGGGTATGCGGTGCCAGGCGGCGTCATTGCCGTGGGGTTGTTGGTGCCATTTGCGGCCTTCGACAACGCGCTTGACAGCTTTATGCGATCCACATTCGATATCTCAACCGGGTTGCTGATTACTGGTTCGATCTGGCTGCTGGTTGCGGCCTATATGGTTCGCTTCTTGGCCGCCGCGCTGGGTGCCTACGAAGGCGGTCAGGCCCTGGTGCCTGCGAATATGGACGCCGCCGCGCGGTCTTTGGGCCAAACGCCAGCTGGTACGCTGCGTCGCGTACATTTGCCCATCTTGGCCCCGAGTCTTTTGACGGCGCTTTTGATCGTCTTCGTCGATGTGATGAAGGAACTGCCGGCTACACTGATCATGCGACCCTTCAACTACGACACGTTAGCTGTTCAGGCGTATAGGCTGGCCAGTGACGAACGGCTGGAAGGGGCGGCAGTGCCCAGTCTTGTAATTGTTGCGATTGGGCTTTTGCCGGTTGTTTTGATCTGCCGACAAGTGGGGCGGCAACGCCGATAAAATGCAGTGTTTTGCACAAAAAAGGCCGCACCAACACGTCTGTCGGTACGGCCTGTTGCAAGTCAATTAGGATGCGGGTGCGAGACCGCCTTATTCCCAACCGACTTGATTAAAGATGCGCTGTGCTGCAGGGACGTTTTGCGCCACCTCTGACAGGTTCACGTCATCTGTTTGGAAAAAACCCAAGGCCGCGACAGATGGCGACAAAGCCACACCGGGTACTGCCGGGTATTCATCATTGCCCGCCGAGAAATACTGCTGCGCCTGATCAGACGCCAAATACTCAAGGAATAGCACTGCGTTTTCACGATTTGGCGCATGGGTTGCAATGCCGCCACCAGACAGGTTCATATGCGCGCCCTCAGCACCTTGCGCCGGGAAAACCCATCCGATGTCATCCATCGCATCTCCGTCCAAGCCTTTTACGTCTTTGCGCAATGCGCGGGCAAAGTAATAAGTGTTTGAGATCGAAATCGCGCATTCACCAGATACAAGACCGCGCAGTTGGTCTGTGTCACCGCCTTGTGGCGCACGTGCAAAGTTATCAACAACGCCTTTCGCCCAAGCGGTCGCGGCTTCCTCGCCGTGGTTTTCGATGACTGCAGCCAACAGGGTTTGTGAATAAACATTTGACGAAGATCGGTGGCAGATCATGCCTTCGTATGCAGGATCAGCCAAAGAGACGTAGTCCAGCGGCGGGTTCTCAACCTCGGTCTTGTTATAAAAGAAGATGCGCGCGCGCTGAGAGAAGCCAAACCACTGGTTATCATCGTCTTGAAGATACGCAGGCACGCGTTTTTCCAACAGCTCACTGTCAACTGATTGTAGCAGCCCCATGTCTTTGGCGCGTGCCAGACGAGACGTGTCTACGGTCATCAGAATATCGGCAGGGCTATTGGCACCCTCCGCTTGCATGCGGGTCAACAGTTCGTCTGCTTTGCCTTCAATACGGTTGATGGTGATCCCCGTAGCTTCGGTGAAATCCGAATACAGCCGCTCATCTGTATCGTAATGGCGCGACGAATAAAGGTTCAGTTCGCCGTTTGCATAGGCGGGGACAGCGCAGCTGGCGGCCAAAGTAGCGGCGAGGATGCGAGAGTACGTCATAAAGATGTCCATATTATTGTTGTAAGAAAGGGAAATAATTCCCGACTAAAACAATCAGAAACATATGTCAGAACGAATCGCAAGATATTCCTGACAAAAAAACTTTGAAAAGGGGCGCTCGCTTATGGACCAAGCGCAGCGCCCGCCTTAAACCGTAGTGTAATCAGTCTGTTGTGCCGATTTTATCCTGAGTCTGCGTCGCAAAGTCGCTGGCGCTGTGTCGCTCATGCAATTGTAGCTCGGGTTCGCCGAACGTGCGGTTTACCATCCGGCCACGTTGAACAGCGGGGCGTGCATCAATTGTTTTTGCCCACCGCATGACATTCGTATAGCTTTCGACGTCCAAAAACTCTGCTGCGTTATAGAGCCGCCCCAACACCAGTTGCCCATACCACGACCAGATGGCGATATCGGCGATTGTGTATTCAGACCCCGCGATAAAAGGGTGCTCGATCAACCGGCGTTCCAGGACGTCGAGTTGCCGCTTGGTTTCCATCGCGAAACGATTGATCGGGTATTCGAATTTCTCCGGTGCATAAGCATAAAAGTGACCAAAACCGCCTCCCAGATATGGCGCTGATCCCATTTGCCAAAAGAGCCATGACAGCATTTCGGCGCGCATTGCTGGATCTGTTGGGAGGAACTTTTCGAATTTCTCAGCCAAATGCAGCAAGATCGCGCCAGATTCGAAAATACGCACCGGCGTGTCCCCGGATCGGTCCATAAGTGCTGGAATTTTGGAATTGGGATTCACCTCGACAAAACCGCTTCCGAACTGATCGCCATCGCCAATCTTGATCAGCCATGCGTCATACTCAGCGTCCGTGATGCCAAGCTCCAATAGCTCTTCCAGCAATACGGTGACCTTTACGCCATTGGGAGTGGCCAGCGAATACAGTTGGAACGGATGTTTGCCGACAGGAAGGTCTTTGTTGTGCGTAGGGCCTGCAATCGGACGGTTGATGCTGGCAAAGGTGCCGCCGCTTTCGGTTTCCCATGTCCAGACCTTGGGGGGAGTGTAATCGCTCATCAGTCATCTTTCATTTGTGGTGTTATTGGATTGTCAGGTAACCTGCTGCGTGCTTCGAACAAGGGTGGGGTAATCAATTTGCTGTGCTTGGTCGGTGCCGAAGTGTTTAGTCTTGGCCGTATATCCCAGCCGTGTATTCACTGACCACGCGCAGCTTGCGCACTTGTCAAAGGCGACCGTCCTTAGATTTTCAGATAGGGCCGCGCATACTTGTGGCCTAAATAGAAACAAAAAAGCCGCCCTGAACGGAGCGGCTTTCTGTTTGGTATCAGCAGGTGCTTAGCCTTGGCGGGCTTTAAACCGGCGTTGCGTTTTGTTGATCACGTAAACGCGGCCTTTGCGACGCACAACGCGGCAATCACGATGCCGATTCTTGAGCGAGCGGAGCGAATTGCGAACCTTCATGGTCGTTCTCCTCATGTCGTGGCGCGGGCCAGCGCCGGGTTACGGGCAGCCCACTTTCGTAGGCCAGTGAATTAGATGGTGGGCGATACTGGGATCGAACCAGTGACCCCTTCGATGTCAACGAAGTGCTCTACCGCTGAGCTAATCACCCACTATGTCGTCACGATTCCTTTGCCCCAAACAAAAATGGGGCGCGAAAATACGCGCCGTTGTCCGGGGTCTATAAAAGGAGTCGCGCAAGGGATCAAGGCCTTTTGGCTTTTGTATTTTCTGCGCTATTATCAGTTCAAAGGATTAAAGATGTTCGACACTGCGTTCCACACCGAGATACCGGAAAAAGATCATTCCTGCGTCGTGTTTGCATCGCCGCATAGTGGGTCATTTTATCCGCACGACTTGATGCACCGAACCGTGCTGAATGACCAGTTGATCCGGTCATCCGAGGATGCTTTTGTTGACAGGCTGTTTGGCTGTGCGCCAGTACACGGCGCACGATTTATCAAAGCGATCATGCCGCGCGCTTATGTTGATCTGAACCGAAGCCCAGATGAACTGGACCCGGCCTTGATCGAAGGGGCACGTCGGCAGGGGCACAACCCCCGTGTGGCGTCGGGTCTTGGCGTTATTCCGAGAGTCGTTGCCAACGGCCGTGCGATTTACCGCGGCAAAATCAGGATGAGCGAAGCGCAAGAACGGTTGGACCGGTATTGGCATCCCTACCATCATGCTCTGCAGTCCCTTTTGGACAGTGCAATCGCATACCACGGCCAGACCGTATTGATTGATTGCCATTCGATGCCGCATGAAGCTGTAGAAAACGTTGTGCGCGCTGGCGTGCGCCGCCCTGATATTGTCTTGGGCGATCGATTTGGTGCAGCTGCGGCAGGCGATGTAGTGGACCGTGTTGAAGCGGCATTCAAAGCGCAAGGGTTTACGGTTGCGCGGAATGCACCCTTTGCAGGAGCGTATATTACGCAAGCTTACGGTAAGCCTTCGCGTGGTCAGCACGCGGTTCAAGTTGAATTGGACCGTGCGCTTTACATGGATGAAAAGCGCGTGGCGCCAAATGCAAATTTTGCCGCCGTCAGTCGCGCGATTGGTGCCGCAGTCGCAGAGATCGCATGCATTGGACAAGAACGTGTCCCACTTGCCGCCGAATAGGCTGCTAACGCAAAGACCGCCCCTTTAGAATCGCATCTGCCCCATATTTATCGCGAATACTGTCGGTTGCGCGTTCTGCAGCGGAACGTTGGCGCGCCTTTGGGTCCAACAAATCACCTGATAAGTCGGCTTGATCTTCGGCGATTAGATCAGACAAACCGCATCCTAGAAGCCTATACGGGCCAGTGTCCCCAACTTGGTCGAAAAGCCCACGCGCCGTGCGATAGATGGTATCAGCTAGCTGGGTGCCATCCCGCAAACTGATCCGACGCGATAACAGCGAATGATCTGATCGCTTTAACTTTAGGGTCACGACGCGCCCAGCCAATTGTTTTGCTTTGGCCCGGTCAGATACTTTTTCGGCCATCCGCCACAGGTGGCCATCCAACAAGTCTGTGTCTGAAGTATCTTCGTAAAATGTTGTCTCATTCGAGATGGATTTCATTGGTGCATGTGCTGAGACGCGCCGGTGATCTTGGCCACGCGCCAGATGCCACAACCGGTCACCCATTGATCCAAAACGGGCGATCAATTCTGTTCTGTCCCACCGCAACAAATCGGAAAACGTCCGGATGCCCGCCTTATCAAGCGACGCTTGCGCCGCAGCCCCAACGCCCCAAATCATCCGCACAGGTTTGTCCCGTAAGAAATCGTCAGTTTCGGCTTTTCCAATGATGGAAAACCCATGCGGTTTGTCGAGGTCTGAAGCGACTTTGGCCAGAAACTTGTTATGTGACAACCCAATAGAGCCCGTCAGACCCAATTCATTTTGCATGGACTTCACCAGCCGGGCCAGCATAACAACCGGCGGTGCCCCGTGCAGCCTTGCGGTGCCGGATAAATCCATAAACGCTTCGTCTAGTGACAAAGGTTCAATGTCTGGTGTTAGTTTTTCCATCAGTGCACGGATCGCGCGGGATGCTTCGACATAGGCATCCATGCGCGGTTTTATGATTTCTGCATCAGGGCATAGCTTGAGCGCTTGGAACATCGGCATGGCGGATCTGACGCCTCTGATCCGTGCGACATAGCACGCAGTTGAGACAACCCCGCGCCGGCCACCGCCAATGATGACAGGCTTGCCTTCAAGCTGCGGGTTGTCTCGTTTTTCAACCGACGCGTAGAAAGCATCGCAATCCATATGCGCGATTGAAAGAGAGTTTAGTTCAGGATGGCTGACGACGCGTGGGCCGCCACAGGTTGGGCAGCGGCGCGCATCAGAGAAGGCGGTAAAGCAGTCGCGACAAAGGCTGGGCATCGGATCTATCGGTTTTGGTGGCTCGGAGAACCTTAGGCGTTTTAAGCGATAATGAACATGGGTTGGATGCAATAGAGCTTGAACCTAGAGCGCAAAAACCCCCCGCTGCATCTGAGCGGGGGGAGGTAACGAACCTCAGGAAGACACGGTTCGTCGGGGAGTATCTTTCACCTGGACCGTACCACTAGGGCGGGAACTCACCAAAGAAAGTTTGGCCCAATTGCGCTACATAGTGTTGTCTGTTGTGCTTCAGCCACAGTCTATTGCGGGTGACCTACGCTTTATGTGGATCGCCTTAAGGTTGTGGATATGTGCTAATTCCGTTGTTTAATCAGCGCTTTGAGCTGTGGATTTAAAGGCTTGCAAGCTCTTGTTGTATGGCCAAAGCAGCCGCGCGCGGGTTATCTGATTTCCAAACTGGACGCCCAACGACAATATGGTCTGCGCCATCTGCAATCGCACGTGCAGGTGTTGCGACTCGTTTTTGATCACCAAGTGCCGCGCCTGCAGGCCTGACGCCAGGGGTTACGATCAAACGGTGTGCCGCCTCTGGCAACTGGCGGATAAGGCCGGCTTCTTGTGGCGAAGCGATGACTCCATCGGCCCCTGCCTCAAACGCGCGGCCTGCGCGCATTTGCACCAGATCAGGGATATCGCCTTTTTGGATCAAACAGTCATCTAAATCCGCACGGTCCAGCGAAGTAAGGACTGTGACCGCAAGTATCTTCATATCTGATCCGGCTGCGCCCTGTTTTGCCGCCCGTACAACGTGAGGGTCCCCATGCACTGTCAGAAAATCAAGATCGAACTGGGCCAACCCGCGCACTGCGGCCTCGACCGTGGCACCGATGTCGAACAGTTTCATGTCCAGAAAAATGCGTTTGCCGTGTTCTTGCTTGAGTTCGTTGGCCAATGCCAACCCGCCGCCCGTCAACATGCCGAGACCAATTTTGTAAAAGCTGACCGCGTCCCCAATTTTAGCAGCGAGTTCAGCGCCAGCAACTGCATGTTGGACATCTAGAGCAACGATAAGACGGTCATCAGCCATTTGAGCATTCCTTATAATGTAAGGGTTGCTTTAGGTGGACACGGCGTCTGTGTCCATTGTGCGCTATGCTTCAACTGTAAAAAACCCAGATGCTGGCAAAGGCATCTGGGCAGTAAAAGTCGTCAGGCTGCTTTTGTCGCGGGTAGGGCGTTGCACCTGGGGAAGGCGCGCCGTGTCGCGATGGCGCGAAGAAAAAGCCGCAGCCTGACGATGATGCCCGTACGAACAATTGCGGGCGATATTGTAAGGCGAAAAATGCCAACTTTTTACCAGAGGAGCACGATTTACCAAAAACACTCGCCATCCCACCCTCTTGAACACAGGTGTACCTTTTAGGTGTCATTTCGTAACGGGGAATAGCGGCGCGCCGTTCCCACCCGATGTTTGACACAGGTCAGGGCATTCGGGGTGTAGATGGATTAGAGTGGTGCAAGGATTGAGCGTTGCCTCTTGAAGCAGCGGGGCGTTCATCCCAAATTAACCCTGAGGCCCAAAAAGTTGACGTGCCGCCAAGTCGGGCGCAACGCGAAAGGGGCGCTTAACAAAAGGAGAGAGCCATGGACTTATCGAAGTTCACGGAGCGGTCACGCGGGTTCATTCAAGCCGCGCAAACGATCGCCACACGGGACAGCCACCAACGGCTGGCGCCGGAACATTTACTAAAAGCGTTGATGGATGATGATCAGGGGCTTGCGAGCAACCTGATTTCTGCGGCCGGTGGGACTCCGGCACAGGTAAAGCAGACGCTCGACATGGCCTTGGGCAAAATGCCCAAGGTGACGGGTGACGCAGCACAGGTTTATGTGGATGGAACCACGACAAAAGTGCTGGCTGAAGCCGAAGCTCTTGCAAAAAAAGCAGGCGACAGCTTTGTTCCAGTTGAGCGTGTTTTAATGGCGCTGTGCATGATCAAATCTGGCGCAAAGACTGCGCTGGATGCGGGAAAAGTGACGGCGCAAGGTTTGAATACCGCCATCAACGATGTGCGCAAAGGGCGCACTGCCGATACAGCCACGGCCGAGGAAGGTTATGACGCGCTAAGGAAGTACACGCTGGATCTTACGGAGCGCGCCGAGGCAGGCAAAATCGATCCGATTATCGGGCGCGATGAGGAAATCCGCCGCGCGATGCAAGTTCTCAGCCGCCGGACTAAAAACAATCCGGTGCTGATTGGGGAACCAGGCGTTGGGAAAACAGCGATTGCCGAGGGTTTGGCCCTACGCATCGTCAACGGTGATGTGCCTGAATCGCTGCGAAACAAAAAGCTTTTGTCGTTGGACATGGGCGCATTGATTGCTGGCGCAAAATTCCGCGGTGAGTTCGAAGAGCGGCTAAAAGCCGTTTTGACCGAAGTGACCGAGGCTGCGGGTGAAGTCATCTTGTTCATTGATGAGATGCACACGCTGGTGGGTGCCGGTAAGGCAGATGGTGCTATGGATGCGGCAAACCTCATCAAGCCTGCGTTGGCGCGGGGCGAATTGCATTGTGTCGGTGCGACGACGCTGGATGAATACCGCAAATACGTTGAAAAAGACGCAGCTTTGGCCCGCCGGTTCCAACCTGTTGTGGTGCAGGAACCTACTGTCGAAGACACCATATCTATTTTGCGCGGAATCAAAGAGAAGTACGAGCTGCACCACGGTGTGCGGATTTCCGACAGTGCCCTAGTCTCGGCAGCAACCCTAAGCCACAGATATATAACAGACCGGTTTTTACCTGATAAAGCCATCGACCTTATGGATGAGGCTGCATCGCGGTTGCGGATGGAAGTCGACAGCAAGCCCGAAGAGTTGGACGCGTTGGACCGTCAGATTATGCAGCTGCAAATCGAAGCGGAGGCGCTTAAGAAAGAGGATGACGCGGGTTCAAAAGACCGCTTGGCCACGCTTGAAAAAGAGTTATCCGACTTGATGGATGAGAGCGCACAGATGACAGCGCGCTGGCAGTCTGAGCGGGACAAGTTGGCCGGTGCGCGCGACATCAAAGAGCAGCTTGACCAAGCGCGGGCGGAACTTGAGATCGCAAAACGCGAAAGTAACCTGGCCAAGGCAGGTGAGCTTTCCTACGGCGTGATCCCGCAGCTTGAAAAACAGCTGGAAGATGCCGAGGGTCGCGATGACAGTGATGTGATGGTCGAAGAGGCTGTGCGCCCTGATCAGATCGCCAGTGTGGTTGAGCGGTGGACGGGTATTCCAGCCGGCAAGATGCTGGAAGGCGAACGCGACAAGCTGTTGCGGATGGAAGACCAGCTGCACGACCGTGTAATTGGCCAAAAAACTGCGGTGCGTGCGTTGTCCAACGCTGTGCGCCGGGCACGAGCTGGGTTAAACGACGAAAATCGACCTTTGGGTTCTTTCTTGTTTCTTGGCCCGACAGGCGTTGGTAAAACTGAGCTGACAAAAGCCGTGGCCGAATTTCTCTTTGATGACGACAATGCGATGGTGCGCATCGATATGTCAGAGTTTATGGAAAAACACGCTGTGGCCCGTCTGATTGGGGCTCCCCCCGGATATGTCGGATACGACGAGGGTGGTGTCTTGACCGAAAGCGTGCGGCGTAGGCCTTACCAAGTCGTTTTGTTTGACGAGGTGGAAAAAGCGCATCCGGACGTGTTCAATGTATTGTTGCAGGTTTTGGATGATGGCGTATTGACGGACGGTCAGGGGCGCACTGTCGATTTTAAGCAGACGCTGATTATCCTCACGTCCAATCTTGGGGCGCAGTCGCTTAGTCAGTTGCCTGATGGTGCGGATGCGGCTGACGCAAAACGCGATGTGATGGACGCAGTGCGCTCGCATTTTCGGCCAGAATTTCTAAACCGTTTGGACGAAACGATCATCTTTGACCGTTTGGGCCGCAACGACATGGACGGAATCGTCGATATTCAGATGGCGCGTCTGCTCAAACGATTGGCGGGTCGCAAGATCACACTCGATCTGGATGAAGGTGCACGCAAATGGTTAGCCGATGAAGGCTATGACCCTGTCTTTGGGGCGCGACCATTAAAGCGCGTGATCCAGCGCGCATTGCAAAACCCGCTGGCAGAGATGCTGTTGGCCGGGGATGTGAAAGATGGCGATACCGTTGCGGTCAGTGCAGGCAGCGATGGGTTGATCATCGGTGACCGCGTTGCTGCAAGCAACAGGCCCAAACCGGACGACGCTGTTGTCCATTAAACGCAAAAGGCCCGGCGGATTACTCTGCCGGGCCTGATTACTTCCTGAACTGGCCTTTAGCTTTGGGGCGGCAGAATGACGGCATCGATTACGTGGATGACGCCATTGGATGTTTCAATATCTGCTGCTGTGACAGATGCTTGGTTGATCATCACGCCATTATCCAGATCAATGGTGATATTGTCACCTTGAACCGTTGCTGCTGTCATGTCGTCGGACAAGTCCGTGGACATCACTTTGCCAGGTACGACGTGGTACGTCAGAATCGCTACCAGCTGGTCTTTGTTCTCTGGTTTCAGCAGGTTTTCGACTGTACCGGCAGGCAAAGCGGCGAATGCTTCATCTGTTGGTGCGAAAACTGTAAACGGGCCTTCGCTTTTCAGCGTCTCGACCAGATCAGCTGCACTGACGGCGGCTACGAGCGTCTCAAACGTACCCGCGTTCACGGCTGTGTCGACGATGTCTTTTTTGGCGCCATAGCTGCCAGCGAATACTGCGGTGCCCGCCAACGCTGTTGCGGCTGTCAGGGCGAAAACTGTTTTACGAAGCATGTGTGTCTCCTTTAGGATTGCTACATTGATGTCTGCCGTGCTTGGCATTGTGAAAGAGACGTACAAAGTGTCGTCTTGGATCAGGCCGTTTTGTCTGAATCTGTCCTTGATCTGCCTTCGGATCCGCCTAAGCTTCGGGCACTTTTTATTTCCAATAACAAAACTGTCAGATGTCGTGATCCGCAGATGTGAAACGATAAGCGTTTGGGGGTTGTTTTGATTGACCCGCGGACCTGAGGCGGGCACAAGTCGAAACATGTTAATGCCCCCAGATTTGGTTTTGTTCGACTGCGATGGCGTGTTGGTCGATAGCGAAACGCTCACCGCTGATGTCCTTTGTGAAAATCTTGCCCGGCATGGGTTGCCGATCACACGCGATGAGCTGTCAGAGATGTTCTTGGGGGGCACCATGATGGGCGTATACGATCAAGCCCAAGCACTTGGCGCGGCGCTGCCCGACACATGGGTTGATGACACTTATATAGAAGTGTTCGATGCCCTGGCCAAAGATGTGGAACCCATTTGCGGCGCAGCAGACATTTTGGATGCGCTGGACAAAGCTGGCATTCCTTATGCCGTCGGATCAAATGGCCCGCATCGCAAAATGGATATAACCTTGGCCCGGACGGGCTTGATCAGTCGGTTGCGCGGTAAAGTCTATTCGCGAGAAGATGTGCCCAACCCAAAACCGGCGCCGGACCTATATCTGAAAGCAGCTTGGGATGCGGGCGTGCCACCTGAACGTTGCGTGGTCATAGAAGACAGCCCAAGCGGGGCGCGGGCGGGCATCGCTGCAGGGATGACATGTTTTGGTTTTGCTGCAGAAACGGACCCGGAACGGCTACGTCCTATTTGCCACCAGCTGTTTTACAAAATGGAAGACTTGCCCGCTTTGCTTGGCCTATAGCCGCGCAAAGCAGAAATTTCGTCTTCCAACGTTCCAGTGATCTGACTGTAATGTTTGCCAATTTAGTTTGGCACATGGCGTATCGTCTCCTACATCGTAGTCAATACGGCAGCAAACGGAGCGCAAAATGGCATATCGCTGGAAAAATACCCACAAAGACCGTGACGTCACGGATGAGGCGCTCTTTTTGAATCGTCGTCAGTTGATGGGGGCTGCTGCGGCCGGTCTTGGTTTGGCCGCGTCCGGTACTGCGGTTGCTGCAGAAGAGGAATTGGTGCCCAATACTTGGGAAGACATCACACAATATAATAACTTCTATGAGTTTGGCACCGGCAAGGGCGATCCTGTGGCTTATGCCGATGAACTGACCACAACACCTTGGACCGTCAAGATTGACGGTATGGTTGATCGCCCAGCCGATTACGCGTTTGAAGACATCATGGCCAAGATGACAGTGGAAGAACGCATCTACCGTTTGCGATGCGTCGAAGCCTGGTCGATGGTTGTGCCGTGGAACGGGTTCGAGCTTGCCGACCTGCTGAACTTAGCGGGTGTGCAGGAAGGTGCGAAATACGTGCGTTTTGAGACACTATATCGCCCATCGGAGTTTCGAGGTCAGCGCAACGCATGGATCGACTGGCCCTACGTTGAAGGGTTGCGTATGGACGAGGCCATGCACCCGCTTACAATAATGGCGACTGGCATTTACGGGCGGGACATTCCCAACCAGAATGGTGCGCCGCTCCGGTTGGTCGTGCCGTGGAAGTATGGGTTCAAATCCATCAAGTCGATTGTGCGGATAACACTGACGGACGAAGAGCCAGTGAATACATGGCAACAGATCCTGCCGAACGAATACGGATTTTACGCCAACGTGAACCCGAACGTCGATCACCCACGGTGGACGCAAGCGACCGAACGCGTGATCGGCGGCGGACTTTTTCAACCTCGTATCCCGACGTTGATGTTTAACGGTTACGGTGAAGAGGTCGCTGACATGTATAAAGGTATGGATCTGACCAAATTCTACTGACCAAAGAAAACTTGATGCATGATACGTCCGGGCACCAGCGTAAACGCGCCCGCGCCAATCAACGCTAGAAAAAAGAGTGACCGCATCGTTTTTTCATGGGCCGAGATGTTGCCTTGGCGGGCAGACCATATCGCATAGACAAGACTATACAGCGTGATGATAGATAGAAGGTGGATCAGGCTGAATGGCCCAAACTGACGCAGATCATGAATCCAGAAACTGGAACCCGCAACGCCAGCCATTAAGGTGATCCATATATACCCCACCATGCGATGCCGAACTCCGCCCTTCGCCAACATTATCTGCAAGGCGCCAAGCGCGAGCGCTGCAAACGCCGCAAACGCATGGGTAACAATGATCCAGTGGGATTCATATAGTGGTGCGAAAGACATGAGCCATTCCTTGGCTATCCACATGAACAGAGGTTTGCGATGACACCCGTATCCAAAGAGACGTGGCAAGATCGTGTCAACTTGGTTGCCCGGCGCGTCCCGACATGGCCTCTATATATATTATGTCTGCTGCCTGTGCCGTGGTTGTTGTATTTGGGCCAGACGGGCGGGCTTGGGCGCGAACCAATCAAAGCGCTTGAGCACGAACTGGGCGAGATCGCTTTGCAACTTTTAGTCGTGGGTTTGGCAATTACACCGCTCCGCCGGCACTTAGGTATTAACCTGATTAAGTTTCGGCGGATGATCGGACTTCTGGCCTTTATATATGTGTTACTCCATCTGCTGGTCTGGCTCGTTCTAGATGTGGGTATTCTTAGCCAAATCTGGACGGATATTCTCAAACGGCCATACATCACGATTGGCATGCTTGGATTTGTATTGATGATCCCCTTAGCAGTGACGTCCAACAACTGGTCGGTACGCAAGTTAGGGCCCACGTGGCGCAAGCTTCACCGACTAGTATATATAGCTGTGGTTTTGGGGGCTGTGCATTTCGTAATGCTGACGAAGACATGGCAGCTTGAACCAATGCTATATTTGGCCGTCATTCTCGCGTTGTTGGCGCTACGGATGCCAACACGCCACCGCAAGCAGGCGACCTAGACGGGTTTGCTTGTTTTCCGGGCACTCTATGAACAGTCGCATGGGCAAAAGGCTTACGATTCCTCGATTTGAGCGACTCGCTTGGACGTGAATCAGAATCAGAAATAGGAATCGCAGTTTTTTTAGTGAGCGATTCACAAGAGTCGGATAGCGATTCACGGGTGATTTGGTAAATGAATCGCGCTGACTTGGGGATAAGCCTGTGGATACCCCAACATATAGCGATTCATTCCCCGTGCAGCTGGCATGATTAACAGATATTCAGAGAAGCACTGGGTAATTGAAAAGAAAAAACATCTCTCAAGTAGTTGATAATAAACAATATTTAAGAAAAAAGCAAAAAAAATGGAGTTTCATGAAAAAAGGGGTTGCGGGTACCGGCCACTAACCGTAGAACCCACCTCACCGGCGGCGCAGAGATGCACCAACGGGGCGCCAGACGGGCGGGACGGAGCGGAAACGCAACAGACCGAAACGAGACGCAAGAATAAAATCAGAGGTAAACGAGGCGGGGCGCGCCAAAGAAGTTAGGGCGCATCCAGTCACTTTTGTCTCTACGCTCTTTGAAATTGATGAATATCTGAAGAGATATGTGGGCGGTTTGGTTCATTCGATGGATCAAC
>JBGCDB010000016.1:0-108941 GCA_045104955.1 Roseobacter sp. | reverse complement strand
TGCAATGGCGTTATTGATCATCTCTGGCGAGATCGATCTGTCAGTTGCTTCAATCATTGCGCTGGCGTCGACAGCGATGGGTGCTGCGGTTCAAATGGGTGTGGGCACACCTGGGCTGGTATTGATCGGTCTTGGTGTGGGCTTGCTGTGCGGGGCCTTCAATGGAGTGTTGGTCACCCGCATGGGGTTGCCGTCCATCGTTGTCACCATCGGCACCATGAGCCTCTTTCGCGGCATCAGCTATATCGTGCTGGGCGATCAGGCGTTCCGCGGCTATCCGGAAAGCTTTTCCTGGTTCGGACAGGGGTACGTCTGGTGGGTCATCTCGTTCGAGTTCGTGCTTTTCGCGATCATCGCAGTGATCTACGCGGTACTGCTGCATAAGACCAACTTTGGCCGTGCGGTTTACACGATTGGCAACAATGCCACGGGCGCGATGTTCTCTGGCATCCGCGTGCAGCGTGTAAAATTTATTCTGTTCCTGCTGACGGGCCTCATGTCCGGTGTTGCAGCGATCTGCCTTACAGCGCGGTTGGGCTCCACCCGTCCATCTATCGCCACGGGGTGGGAGCTTGAAATTGTGACGATGGTGGTGCTTGGCGGGGTCAGCATTCTGGGTGGGTCTGGCACGATTGTCGGGGTCGTTATTGCGGCTTTTGTCATGGGCCTTGTGACCTTTGGGCTGGGTTTGTTGAACGTGCCGGGCATTGTGATGTCCATCGTCATTGGCGCGCTTCTGATCGGCGTCATCGCCCTGCCGCGCTTGTGGTCCATGTGGCGGTCGCGCTGATGGAAAAATATGCTTTCAAAATGCGTCTGAACCCCGGGTGCCGGGGGGAGTACCTTAAACGCCATGATGAGATCTGGCCAGAACTGGTAGCGCTGCTGAAAGACGCAGGCGTCTCGGACTATTCAATCCATCTGGATGCTGACACAAACACATTGTTTGGCGTTCTCTGGCGCACAGATGGGCATAGCATGGACGATCTGCCGGATCATCCGATCATGCAGAAATGGTGGGCGCATATGGCCGATATCATGGACACGCGGCCCAGCAACGAACCTATCGCCATACCTCTCGAAACCGTTTTTCACATGCCATGACGCAGCATATCGCCGTCATAGACATTGGGAAAACCAATGCGAAACTCGTGTTGGTGGATCGGGAGAGACTGACCGAGGTTGCAGTAATCACGCGCCCAAACAAGGTTTTGCCCGGCCCTCCGTGGCCGCATTTCGATGTCGAAGGCCATTGGGCATTCTTGCTGGACGGGCTACGCGATTTCCATGCCGAACACGGCATTGACGCCATATCGATCACGACCCATGGCGCCTGTGCCGCCTTGCTTGACCGCAAGGGGCAGCTCGCCGCGCCCATCCTGGATTACGAATGCGCCGGGCCGGATGCGGTTGCGGCGCAGTACAATGCCATTCGCCCCCCGTTTTCCGAAACAGGATCGCCGCGATTGGCCGGAGGGCTGAACATCGGTGCTCAGTTATTCTGGCAGTTCCAAGCCGATCCAGGTTTGAAAGACAGAACGCACCAGATCGTCACGTACCCGCAATTCTGGGGCGCAAAGCTGACGGGTGTGACGGCGATGGATGTCACATCGCTTGGATGCCACACAGACCTTTGGAACCCGCATGCTGGGGGCTTCTCGTCTCTTGCGGGTGCGCTGGATATAACGAACAAGCTCGCCCCGGTGCGCAAACCCTCAGATGTGCTGGGCACCATTCTGCCGGAAATCGCAATGCAAACGGGCCTGCCGGAGAACACAAAAGTTCATTGCGGCATACACGATTCCAATGCGTCCCTTCTTCCTTACGTGCTTAGCGGAACGTCACCCTTTAGCGTTATCTCGACGGGGACATGGGTGATCGCAATGTCAATTGACGGCAGGCCGGTTCCGTTAAATCCTGATCTTGACACACTGATGAACGTGACGGCTCTTGGTCATCCTGCCCCTTCGGCACGGTTCATGGGAGGCAGAGAACATGACCTATTGACCGGTGGTTCTTATCCAGAGCCAACGTTGGAGGATGTTGAACACATTCTGTCGAACCAAATCATGCTGCTGCCCTCCTTCGCCTCCGAGACAGGCCCTTTCAAAGGACACAATGGCGGTTGGGTGGGGGCAGAGCCCGACGTTGGTACGCGCGCGCGTGGGGCGGCGGTTGCTCTTTATCTTGCTCTTGTGACCGCAGAGTGTCTTTCCAATATCGGCCATGACGGCAAGATCATTGTCGAAGGCCCGTTTGCCAGCAATCGGCTTTACCTTGAGATGCTAGCCATAACATCGGGTTCTGCTGTCCACTCGGCCACAGGAACGACCGGAACAAGTGCAGGTGCTGCGATGCTTGCGGCAGGTACCGCATTGTCTCCACCTGTTCATGACGATCCAACGCGCATCTATGCTGAAAAAACCGCTTTGCTTCAGGACTACGCCTCCCGTTGGAAGCAGAATGTGCACCGGCGATCTCAAGAGCACTGAGCCTCGGAGATTTTGCGTTGCATAGCCGCACACTGTGGTGCTTTGAAACCTGGGTTTGCTCTGCCAAGCAAGCGATCACTGTGTTCGTCATCGCGCTTTTGTCTTGGCTAGTGCTTGTATAGCCGTTTGCATCTCAGGCGATATGATTTCCTAAACGGGTGTTGGCAACGCACAGACAGCACCCGTTCGTGGCAAGCGCAACATCTGTTATTTTGGGCTGATTGCGTTGAAAATTCCGAAAATCGATTTTTTTCGACAAAACATTAATAAGCGTGAAAACTGGAAGGGATTGCTCGTGAGACGCCGGGTGGCTGCCCCCTAGCGCCGAAAGGAGCAATTGGCCGATCCTTTTCGCCATCCTAGATTAATCGGTCTGTATGTCGAGAAAACCCGCCGACCAAGCCCCAAAAATGGAGTTTTTCAACACAATGGGCTCGACACGGTCAATCGCCGCGGTCGCCAAGGACCTCAAGCGCATTTATCAAGCCACCGATGATACCAAGGCCGAGAAAACGCTCGCAGATTTCGAAGCTGAATGGGGGCATAAACACCCATCAATCGCCCCAAGCTGGCGGCGCGCATGGCAGGAGTTCATCCCGTTCTTCGCTTTCCCGCCAGCCGTGCGCAAAATCATCTATACGACGAACGCTATTAAAAGCCTGAACCGCGCCATCCGAAAAACTACCAAAAAACGCGGGAGCTTTCCAACCGACGATGCCGCAACCAAGCTGATCTATCTGGCGATCCGCAGCTTCGAGAAGGCTGGTAAGTGTGTCAGACAATGTGTGGACGCTCGAAATCAGTTCGCTATCCTATATCCAGACCGGTTCCATAAAATGACCTGTCGAAACCGCATGGGCTAAGCCTCATACACAGAGTTTCGGATACTCCCCCAAACGGTTAACTCAATTACCGCCGATAACCTGTGAAAAGCGAGTTTAGCTATTTTTCCTTACCGCATAGGCGCCCCGAATTTTTGTACGCGCTCTACTGCTGGTCGTGGTATATGCGCGACCTTTCTGGGGCAAATGGCTTTTTACCAATCGACGCGCTCGTAAGTGTCTGTATTTGATGGGATACCTTCATCGCTTTGATGTATTGGAATAGGCTCGGATAAAACATCATCTTCCGCAAACTCTCCCTCGCTAGGATCTGGGTCAGCATTCCAAGCGTCGGTATTTGATTCCGAAAGTGATGTTAGTGCTTCATCAAATTCTTGTGGATCGGAACCTATTTCCACATCTCCCACGGAGATTGTAAAGGGCGTGTGCGAAACCACTTCTGCCCCATTAAAGGCCACATCGGTTACTTCGATTTGGCCATCGATCACACCTTCGAATCCAGGAGGGGGCGAGATTTCCAACATGCTGGTATCCAACCCGGTCACATCGACAGCGCCGCCATCGGACACAATAGAGGTTTCGCCCACGTGCAAAATTGAATGAGCGGGTAAGCCTTCTAACATTACTGTTGCATCAGCACTTGCCTGCGTGATTTCCAAACCCGCTTCAAATGTACCATTTTCTTGAACGTGGTTGTTTAGATCAGATTTCACGAGCTCGCGCCCGTCTGTGTCTGGTCCGTCCCATTCCAGTTTTAGCCCTGCATGGCCGTAATTCTCAAAGTACTTGACTTCGATGTTGTATGTGCCGGGCTCAAGTTCGATGTCGCCACTGCGTGTTCTGAACCCGTGCAAGCCATCGTTGTCGATCACGGGTTCGCCATCGATGTACAAGATTACGCCGTCATCACCACCTGCAAAAAATGTATATTCACCGCCTTCTTCGACGGTGATTTGACCCTCAAGCTTTGCGCCAAATGTGTCTTTGGATCCGCCTTCCCAAAAGGACTCGCCGCTATTTTTATAGTTAATATCCTGCACGAAATCTTGATGGGTCGGATCCATGTTCCAGTCTATGTCATCTATCTCACGCAAACGATGATCGACATCAAAATAGCTTGCCTTAAAACCACCTACCATCTGTGCTTCGGGTGGAATTGTATGGGCAGTGTTCACCTCAAAGGTAAGAGGATGCGTGGCCTCAACAGATTGTCCCGATGCATCATGTATTTGGACCGTGACACCAGCCTCTACAGAGCCTGTAAAATCTGAAGGAGGAGTGATGGAAAGGGTGTCGATGTCCCATCCGGTAATATCGGCAGACCCCGCGTCATCGACCGTTATCTGATCGTTTCCTGCAGTTATAACCGTGCCTTCGGGCAAATCAGTCAGCGTGAGGGTATCCTCCAACCCGAAAGCCGACGGGTCAACATCAAGATCGATGGTCAAAGGGATACCGCCCACGGTTTGCAGCGTGTCCTGATCTGGCGCGGCGACAAGCTCCCGGCCATCTAGGCCCGGCCCCTCCCATTCCAGTTTTAACCCCGCGCTACCGGTGTTTTCAAAGTAGCGCACTTCGACAACGTGCGTGCCGGGTTCTAGTTCCACCTCGCTGGTTCGTGTCCTAAACCCGTGTACACCATCATTATCGATCACCTGTACACCATTGATGAACAAGATTGCGCCATCGTCTCCGCCCAGTAAAAATTGGAAGGTGCCGCCTTCGTCAACTTCGACATTGCCGGTAACTCGGGCGCCGAATGTATCTGTTGACCCGCCCTCCCAAAAAGATCCGCGTCCGTTTGCGTAGTTAATCTCTGACGTTACTTCTTGATGGGTGGGATCGGCGTTCCAGTCGATATCGTCCAGCCGTGAAAGGCTGTGATTTACGTCGAAATATTCCGCCCTAAACCCGGCCGAAACGCCCACGTCTGGCATCTCGACAACAGAGATATCAAAGGTTTCAGTAAATGTTGCGCCAGCGTTGTCTGTCACAGTGACCTCAACGTTGATCTGTGCAGCATCGTCGTGATCCAAACTGATACCCGCCTTCAACTGCAGCGCGCCTTCCACGACCTCGAAGCGGTCGTCAGACACTGTAAAACTGTGGCTGTCCCCGGCGTCTGGATCGACAAAGGACAAAGTTCCAACTACTGCGCCGCTGGCATTTTCAGCGATAGCTGTTGCGCTCAGCTCAAGTTGCTCTGGCGCACGGTTTGCGACTTCTTCCGGCGACATGTCGAGAGCGGCATCCCGTGGTTCTTGCATATCAGGAGACAGCATCAGAGGGGCGGTTTCGATGCCAGCAGACGGTACCGGTGCGTTCACGCTTGTTACTTGCTGCGTATCGGCAATGCGCGAGTCGCTTGCGGGATTGGGTTGTGTCTCGACTTGGATTGCCATCGCAGCATCTGCGATTGAGTCTTCTTGATAAAATCCTGGAGTAGAAGTTGTTGATCCGTTGCTAAAGGATACATCAGTGTCACGCGCTTCATCAGGTGGCATGTCTGGGTTTTTGTCTGACGGGGCATCCGGCGCATCGACGGTCGCCTGCGATTGATCGCGCTCGCTCACATCCCCGGTTTCATCACTGCCGTAGTGTAGTGAGCTGCGCGTTTCGTCTACTTCTGAAACAACTTTGGAACTTGAAAATGCCTCGGCTAGCTTTTCTTTTTCATCGCGATCGTTTGGGTCTACGTACCCTTCAGCACTATCGTCTTCAAATTTCTGAGCCATACCGGTTCTCGCTTCCATGCACTAGTTGCAGAGCGATCTGTATCACTAATTGGTTGCTCAATGGTTTTCGAAATTGACTGCAATTATTTGAAATTTAACATACTTTTCCAAAGCTCGTTTACTTATATGAAAGCCGCGCTCTGCTAACCCCAGACCACCTATATAGAGTATGTGTATGTTATGAGTAAGGGTTTCTGGAAAGGGCGAAATACCGGTCTAGCGATAGACGGACCGATTCTTGCTGCGTCTCTAACGCTGAATTTATTGTCGTTGCTCACGCCGCTCGCCATTCTTTTAATTTTTGATCGGGTGATCCCGTTCCAGTCTTTTGATACGCTGACTTTGCTCACTCTCTTGCTGTGTGTTGCCGCTGGCATGGAATTGGTGTTGCGTTGGACACGATCAACGGTTTTGAACGTAGCGGCCGAACGGGCGGCTGTTCACAATCACATGCGCTTTCTTAACCTTGTGACCTCGGCAAATGTTCGGGAGTTTGCCAAATCTCCTCCGACGCTTCACTTTGAACATTATGGTGCGGTTGGGCGCCTGCGTGACCATTTTTCGGGGCAGAATCAAGCGCTAGCGATTGATATCCCATTTACAGCTGTGTTCTTTTTGATGATCGGCTTTATTGGTGGCTGGCTGGTGGTGGTTCCGCTTGTTTGTTTGTTGGCTGTCGTCGCATTTGCCGCCGTCATGAAATCGGCGCAAGGGACGATTTTCGATAAACGCAAAACCTATGATGAACGACGGTACGCGTTTCTGTCAGAAGTCCTTTCAAAGATCGCGACGGTCAAATCCAACACCATGGAACGGCAGATGACGCGTCGTTTTGAGCTGTTGCAAGATCAGACTGTTGTGACCAGCCACAAGCTTATTTTGCTATCCGGTTTTGCTCAAAGTTTTGGATCAATCGTTTCGCAATTTTCGATCGCAGGAATTGGTCTGTTTGGCGCATACCTTGTTATTGCCGGGGCTATCGGGATGGCCGAGTTGGCCGCGTGTATGATGCTGAATGGCCGGATCATTCAGCCGCTTACCCGGCTCATCACGCTTTGGGTACAGGCTGAAATGCTGTCCGTTTCGCGCCGCAAACTGAGCGAGATGGAAGTGCTGAAACCCAGATATGAAAATCGGGACCCAATACAGCCGATGCGCGGTGAAATCGTTCTTCGGAAAGCCGTGCTGGCTAATACTGTGCACACTGTACCGGTTTCTAAAGTGATCTCCTCCGGCAAAACTATATTGGTAGACAGTGACTTTGATTGGGCCATGCCTGCCCTGATTGATGCATTGAGTGGGCAGGTTTCGCTGAAAAGCGGCAGTATTCTTATTGACGGGCTTATGCCAGAAGACCGCATGACAGAGCGCGGGGCGTTAGGGCTTGTGGTTCTTGAGCGTTCGCCCGCACTCTTCACCGGTACCGTCCTAGATAACATTAGCGCTTTTGGAGACGCTCAGCAGGTAGAGCGCGCCATACACTTTGCGCGAGTTCTCGGCTTAGAGCGGCGTGTATTTAGGCTGCCTTCTGGATACCTTACGGAGCTGAACACCAACAGTGTTTTCGAAAAAGATCAGGTTAATCAGCAATTGATCGCGCTTGTCCGGGTGCTGGCGATGCAACCAAAGATCATTTTGATGCACGAACCAACCAGTGTCTTGGAGACGGCCGAGCGGGAAGCTCTTACAAAATGCCTGAGTGATTTGTCACCGCGCCCAACAATCATCATGGCAAGCCCCGATCCGCGGATGAAGCGGTTGGCGGACGAAGTCTTACCGATTGTGTCGTCCAACAAAGATACAATGGCCGAATGGCAGGCAGATGCGGACGCAGATGTGCAAGCCCAACTGATTTTGACAAAGGGTGTCGCGTGACCAGTATAAACGTACAACATGCCAGTTCGTTATTGCATACGCTGTTAATGGCAGGGGGGTGGCGCAGCAGTGATGCCACCATTTTGGAGGCCTTGCCTCATTTTACGCAAGAACTTCACCCTTCGGATCTGCGTAGAACACTAGAGAATTTGAGCATTCCTTTGTCCGAAGTGCGTTGCCGTGAAAACGAGATCACGCAAGCAGAATGCCCCGCCTTGGTGCTGCCTGATAACGGTCCGGTCTACGTGGTGCTGGAACATACAGCCGAAGGCTTGGTCACGGAACAAGTTGGTATTGCAGGGCAGCAAAATCGAGTTGCAACACGTGGCATGGTGCAAGTGCTTCGTATCGAGGCGCACCAGCGCCGCAATACAAAGCAGCACGCAACGAATGTCGCCGAAACACTAGTTAGCCTACGCCCGATGCTGCCTTGGCTCATATTGGCGTCGTTCTTGACCAATTGCTTAGGGTTGCTGACGCCGCTTTTGATCATGGCGATATACGACCGCGTTATTCCAACAGGTTCAGTTGACCTTTTGATTTCACTGGCGATAGGCGTCTGCGTTATACTGGCCACAGATTTAAGCCTGCGCACTGCGCGCAGCGCGGCGATTGCATACGTTGGTCGAAATGTTGAACACAGGTTGTCCATCGCACTCTTTCGGAAATTCATGGCGTTACCGTTGCAGCAAGTGCAAAAGTCTGACGTCAATCAGCAAATGGCACGGTTTCGGCAGTTTGAAGCGCTGAGGGATGTATTCACAGGACAAGTGATGAGCAGCCTTTTGGATCTTCCCTTTGCACTGATTTTTCTTGCTGTTTTGATGTATATTGCACCGCAAGTGGGTTTGCTGACCTTGGGCGTAGTTCTGTTTTTCATTGTGTTGAGTTGTATCATCATTCCGGTACAACAACGCTTGGATGCACAGGCAAATACAGCCAACGAGGCCAGTCGCGCAGTGCTTCAAGATGCCATCAAGCATCAAAGTGTTATGGTCAATCTTGGCCTTGCTGAAACATGGCGTTTGCGGAGCGAACCTTTGGCTGAGGCGGCTGAGCGTGCAACACGCAGGGCGCATGCCTTCCAAACGTCTATGCAATCGTTAGGTCAAACCGCGACAGCAGTAGCGAGTATTGCAGCGATAGTCTTGAGTGCACGCGCAGCACTCGCTGGAGATCTCAGCTTTGGTGGATTGATTGCAGTCATCGCATTGGTGTCAAAGGTTATCGCTCCGCTGCATGCTATTCATGCGAATATTCCGCAAATACTTGCTTTTCTAAAAAGTAAGAAGCAAGCCAATCGCGTTCTTGCCTTGACCGAGGAATTTGAGTTGGGGCAAGCGAACTCGCATCAGAGGACATTGCGTGGTTCCATACGTTTCTCGGGAGTTACTTTTCGTCCAGATCCACTCACCAACCCGCTCCTTAATCAAGTCAGTTTTAGCAGTAAGCCTGGCGAGTTCGTTGTTGTTATGGGCAGTGTTGCAGGGCGCGCGGCTTTGCTTGATCTTGTGGGTGGTCTGTTCGTCCCGCAGGTTGGTACGATCGAACATGACACTGTCGACATTCGCCAAATTGCGCGTGATGAACTACGAACTGCGATTACGGCATCCCGGCAGGACAGCGCTTTCTTTTATGGCACAGTGGCGCAGAACTTTCGACTATGTGCGCCAACGCTGACGGATGACCAAATAGTTGAGGCGTTGGCACATGTAGGTTTGGACGGTCAGATAGATGAGTTGCCAGACGGGCTTGACACCCGTCTTCGCGATGATGCTGCAAATGTGTTGCCAAAGCATCGGCTCAAGGCGCTGTCTTTGGCGCGCAGCATCGCGCGTAGCGCCCCAATTCACCTGTTTTCTGATCCAACCAACGGTCTGAATGGCCGCAGCCGCGACACCTTCAAGGGTTGGCTGAAAGAACAAAAAGGCAGCTGTACCATCTATCTAGCAACTTCTGATCGATCATTCTTGCAGTTGGCGGACCGCTTTCTGTTTTTGGACGAGGGCAGACTTGTCGTGAACGATACCGGTGCGCAAGGCCTCAAGAAAATTACGGCGGCATTGCAAAACCATGAGGAGCAGTCATGAACAGCCAAGCAAATTCGACACAAGGCGCATTGAGCCGCGCGAAGGATGCAGAAATAGCCCGCCAACCAAAACTTGCGAGCCGGATTGCACTTAGTCTGTGTGCAATGGTCATTGGATTAATTGTGCTTGCGGCAAAAACGAACATACCAAATGTGACCCGTGCTTCAGGTGAAATCCTGCCGAATGGCAACTACAGCCAAGTAGAAACGCTGGAAGGCGGCATTGTGGACGCCATTCACGTTGTCGAAGGGCAGGTTGTCGAGGCAGGCGCGCCATTGCTGGATTTGAAGCAACCAGATTTGCAAAGGCGGATTGGCACGCTTCGAATGCAACACGACAACGAGCAAACTCGACTTGAGAATTTGGATGCTCTGCGCGCGGCTTTGGCGGAAAGAACCCCGCCAACAAATCAAACTGTGGAGGGTCTGCATCGCGCAGGATTGACAGATGCAGCTGACCAACTTGAACTATATGTACAAACCCAGCGATCCAGCGCGATGGCGATTGAAAGACACTCTGAGACCCTCAAAATCCTTGCTGCCGCACTTGCCTTTAGCAATGAAAGAGTAAGCAATAGACTGGAACGGATGGATAATACTCAGATTTTGCGTGACCAAGGCCTGATTACAGCGAGACAACATCAAGTTGAAGAAGACCAATTGAATGGGCTTCGAACAGCTGCAAACACTGCCCGAGTTGATCTCGCTGAAGCGCGCAGCGAACTCATCCGCATGAAAACAGACCGGGATCGCGCGCGCCTCGATTTACAGGAAAAGACGCTTTCCGAAATTCACGAGACGCGTATTGCCTTGGTCGATTTGTCTGCAGAATTGCTTGAGGCAAATGCGCGACGTACTGATCTTTCGATTGTTGCGCCTGAGGCTGGGGTTATACAGTCCGTCGCGATGCCTAATCTTGGTGAAGTGATCGAACCAGGTGAGACACTTTTTGAAATCGTACCGATGCAACGTGGACTGGTCATTGAAGCACGTATCCCCAGCGGCGATATTGGCCATGTGGATGACACGCAGTCAGTCTCTATTGGTGTCGACACGTTTGACTCCCGTCGCTTTGGAAAGCTAACTGGTCAACTTTTATCATTATCACCGGTTCCTTTGACGGATCAGGTCACGGGTGAACACTATTTTCGGGCTGCAATAGGTTTGGATCAAAACTATATCGGGCAAGGCAATATGGAACGTCCGTTGCGTACTGGCATGACCGTGGTTGCAGAGATCGTGACTGGAGAACAAACCGTCCTTGCGTATTTCCTCAAACCAATTGATGCGACGCTAAAGGGCTCTTTCCGCGAGAGATGACATAAGGGTCAGAACGCTCCCGCAGTTCGATGTACTGATTTAGCAATCACGATTTGCCAAGAGCCGATCAGGCCCACCCGTCAGAAAACACCAAGGGCACGATCCGATTGTGATTTCTTTTTGCAATCGTGCCAATAGCTTTGCGCACAGGCGGTTGTGGCGCGAGCTTAAGTGGCTTGTGAACGACACTTCTTGCCATTCCCCAGCAATTAGGGACAATTGCGACAACCTTCGTGAATCGAAGGGTTTAAAACAGGGGAAACCACATGAGACCAGCATCAGCATTAACTCTTGTCGCCGCATTGATGGCCACAGCTGCACCGTTGACTGCAGAAACGCTGCGTTGGGCGCGTTCGGGCGACGCGCTCACACTTGATCCGCACGCGCAAAACGAGGGCCCAACACATACAATTCGTCACCAAATGTACGAGCCGCTGATCATTCGCGATGTCACAGGCGCGTTTGAACCGGCCTTGGCCACTGACTGGGCGCCATCCGCTGATGACCCCAATGTTTGGGTCTTCAATTTGCGTGAAGGTGTCACCTTTCACGATGGCGCGGCCTTTACCGCCGAAGACGTTGTTTTCAGCTTTGAGCGTGCCAAACAGCCAAATTCCGATATGAAAGAGCTCATCGGCTCCATCACCGAAGTACGTGCCGTCGGCGACTACACGATCGAGATCGTGACCGATGGCCCAAACCCCATCTTGCCGTCTAACCTCACCAATCTGTTCATCATGGACAAAGACTGGACCGAGGCGAACAATACAGTTTCCGTGCAGGATTTCGAAGGGGGCGAGATTACGTTTGCCACGACGAACGCAAATGGCACCGGCGCTTATGTGCTGCAAAGCCGCGAGCCTGATGTCAAAACAGTAATGGTGCGCAACGACGCGTATTGGGGCATCGATCAATTCCCTATGGAAGTGACCGAGATCGTTTACACCCCTATCCAGAATGCAGCGACCCGGGTCGCCGCGATGCTGTCGGGCGAGATTGATTTTCTGCAAGACATGCCGGTGCAGGATCTGGAGCGTGTGAACGCAGCAGATGGCCTGGTTGTGAAACAAGCACCACAAAACCGTGTTATCTTTTTCGGTATGAACCAAGGGGCTGATGACATTGAGGGTGACAACATTGATGGCAAAAACCCACTTGCGGATGTACGCGTGCGCAAAGCCATGTCGATGGCGATTAACCGCGATGCGATCCGTCAGGTCGTCATGCGCGGTCAAAGCCAACCCGCAGGTATGATCGCGCCACCTTTTGTGAACGGCTGGACTGCCGAAATGGATGCGGAATCTTCAACCGATATCGAGGGCGCAAAAGCACTTTTGGCTGAGGCAGGTTATGCCGATGGTTTTTCAATCCGGCTTGATTGCCCCAATGACCGCTATGTCAACGACGAAGGCATCTGTCAGGCCGCTGTCGGTATGATGGGCCAAATTGGGATCACGGTGAACCTAGATGCAAAACCAAAGGCGCAGCACTTCCCGTTGATCACTGACGGCAAGACCGATTTCTACATGCTCGGTTGGGGTGTTCCAACGTATGATAGCGAATATATTTTCAACTTCCTTGTGCACGGCCGCGAAAGCGATATCGGTACATGGAACGGCACCGGTTTTGACAATGACGATTTGGATGCAAAAATCAAATCGCTGGCGTCTAACACCGACCTTGCGTCGCGAAATGCAGATATCGCAAGCATCTGGCGGGTCATCCAGGATGAACAGCTTTACATTCCGATCCACCACCAAGTGTTGAACTGGGGCATGGCCGACCGTGTCGGTATCGAAGTGGACCCAGAAGATCAGCCAAAGATCAAATATTTCACTATGAACTGATCTTATGCTGCGACGCGCCTGTTTTGTGGGCGCGTCGCTTTTCCCCAAAGCCGGGGCTTTTTAGGACAATCTCGTAATGCTGGCATATACTATTCGCCGCGTCGCACAATCTGCGCTTGTTTTGCTGGTTGTGGGTCTGGTTGCGTTTTCGATGTTTCGTTTTGTAGGCGATCCGGTTGAAAACATGTTGGGGCAGGAACGTACAGTTGAAGACATCGAACGGCTGCGCGACCAACTTGGCCTGAACCAGTCTTTTGCTGTCCAGTACTACAAATTTCTCGAAGGCGCCGTTCAAGGCAACTTTGGTGTGAGTTACAGGCAAGGGCGCCCGGTTGCAGAAATACTGATGGAGCGCGCACCGGCAACGCTGGAACTCGCTGCAGTCTCGGCCGTGTTGGCTATTATCTTAGGAATTACGTTTGGCGTCTTTACAGCTATCCGGCGCGATGGTTTTGTTGCCAATTTTATCATGTCAGCGTCGCTTATCGGGGTGTCATTGCCGACGTTCTTGATCGGGATTCTGCTTATCTATATCTTCTCGGTCGAATTGGGTTGGTTGCCCAGTTTCGGGCGTGGCGAAACGGTCCTGATTGGTAATTGGACAACGGGTTTCTTGACATCTTCGGGGCTACAGGCGCTGATTTTACCTTCTATCACGCTGGGATTGTACCAAATGACGTTGATCATGCGGCTGGTGCGGTCTGAGATGCTTGAAGTGTTACGACAAGACTATATCCGCTTTGCCCGTGCGCGAGGCCTCAAAAGCAGGGTGATTAACTTTCGCCATGCGCTCAAAAATACGATGGTACCGGTCATTACTGTGATCGGCTTGCAGTTGGGCGCCATCATCGCTTTTGCCATCATTACGGAAACAGTTTTTCAATGGCCGGGCGTTGGCTTGCTGTTTATCAATGCAATCCAATTCGTAGATATTCCAGTGATGGCCGCCTATTTGATGCTAATCTCTGTCATGTTCGTGGGCATCAACCTGATCGTTGATATGCTTTATTTCTTTATCGATCCGCGTTTGCGCGCCGACCAAGCGGGGGGGCACTGATGACCAATCCTTCAGATCAGCAAAGCCCGCCAATTGTTGCAGAGAAATCCCGGCTGCGTGTTTTTCTGGACAGTGATATCTTTTACACCTTTCGACGTTCGCCCATTGCGGTTGTCTCAACCGTGGTGGTGGCAATCCTTGTTCTGTCGGCGATATTTGCGCCACTGATTGCACCTACGAACCCTTTTAACCCTGCCTCTCTTAACCTGATGAACGGATTTACAGCCCCAATGACGCCTAACGCTTTCACTGGTGAAAGCTTTGTTCTAGGCACCGATGACCAAGGTCGTGATGTGTTCTCAACTATCCTGTATGGGATGCGGGTTTCGTTGTTTGTCGGTGTCGCGGCTGTGCTTTTTGCGATGGTCTTGGGGATTACACTTGGGTTGATCTCGGGCTATGTGGGGGGGTGGACCGAAACCATTATCATGCGTGTTGCCGACGTACAGCTGACCTTTCCGTCGATCCTTGTGGCCATGCTGATCTTTGGGATTGCCAAAGGCTTCACCCCTATTGAATACCGTGATCAAATGGCCATCTGGGTCCTGATCATCGCGATCGGACTGAGTGATTGGGTCCAATTTGCCCGCGTAGTCCGTGGGGCCACCTTGGTAGAAAAGCGGAAAGAATACGTGGAGGCCGCGCGCCTGATTGGCCGAAAACCGTACGCGATCATGTTGTGGCATATTTTGCCTAATGTGCTGTCTCCGGTGCTGGTAATTGCAACGATATCATTGGCCTTGGCCATTATCGCCGAGGCAACGCTGAGCTTTCTGGGGGTTGGTGCGCCGCCCACGCAGCCTAGCCTTGGGACTTTAATCCGGATCGGTCAGGGATTTTTGTTCTCGGGCGAATGGTGGATTTTGCTGTTTCCCGCGCTTACTCTGCTGACACTTGCGCTGAGTGTAAACCTGCTGGGCGACTGGCTTCGTGATGCACTGAACCCGAGGTTGCGCTGATGCATGAGACTGTTTTGTCGATCCGCAACCTGTCGGTGGAAATCCCGACGCGCACGGGTGTTGTGAAACCGGTGGACCGCGTCAGCTATGATGTATCCGCCGGAGAGATTTTGGGTGTTGTCGGTGAAAGTGGCGCAGGAAAGTCCATGGCAGGCAATGCTGTGATCGGATTGCTGAACCCGCCCGCGCATATTTCCGAAGGCGAAATTTGGTTAAACGGGCGGCGCATTGACGCGCTAAAGGGCGAAGAAATGCGCCGGCTGCGTGGCAAAGAAATCGGGATGGTGTTTCAGGACCCGCTGACATCGCTCAATCCGCTGTTGTCGATCGGTGATCAATTGACTGAAACGATGCTGACGCATTTGCCGATTGGCAGAGCGGATGCGGAAAAACGCGCGGTTGCGGCTCTCGAAGAGGTGGGTATTCCCGGTGCGGCCCAACGAATTGGCAGCTACCCGCATGAATTTAGTGGGGGGATGCGTCAGCGCGTGGTGATCGCACTTGCACTTTGCGCGGAACCTTCGCTGATTATCGCCGATGAACCTACGACGGCGTTAGATGTGTCAGTACAGGCGCAGATCATCGCGCTGCTTAAACGGCTTTGTCGGGATCGTGGAACCGCCGTTATGCTGATCACGCATGATATGGGTGTCATCGCCGAAGCTGCTGACCGGGTGGCCGTGATGTATGCAGGCCGCTTGGCGGAACTGGGCCGTGTGCGTGATGTTCTGACACAACCTCAGCATCCTTATACCGCCGGGTTGATGGCTTCGACCCCGCTTGCATCGGCGGGCAAGGCGCGGCTTCACCAGATCGAAGGCGCGATGCCACGGCTGGACAATGTGCCAGATGGCTGCCCGTTTCATCCGCGTTGCTCCTATGCACAAGCCAAATGCCGCGCGGCCCCAGCGCCGCAGATATCGGACCAGCACGCTGCATGTTGGTTCCCGTTGATCGCCGAGAAGGTTTAGGAATGGCATTGATTTCTGTGAAAGACCTGACGCGTGTTTTTGACGTGTCCAAGCCTTGGTTGAACCGGTTGATTGAACGGCGCGGCAAGTCGTATCTGACGGCTGTATCTGAGGTTGATTTTGAAGTGGCCGCGCGCAGTACCTACGGCCTTGTCGGCGAAAGCGGGTCTGGCAAATCGACCATTGGGCGTATGCTGGTGGGGCTATTGACGCCGTCAGGGGGGAGCGTTCAGATCAATGACGTAAACCTTGCGACGGAAACGGATGCCGCCAAGGTAGACAACGTACGCTCTGACATTCAGATGATTTTTCAAGATCCTTTTGCCTCGCTCAATCCGCGCTGGCGGGTCCGCGATATCATCGTGGAACCGGTCGTCGCACGGGGAGGCGACGCGACAGGGTTAGCTGAAAGGCTGTTAGAACAGGTGGGGCTTGCGGCCGCAGATGCGGGCAAGTTTCCGCATGAATTCTCGGGAGGGCAAAGACAGCGGATTTGCATCGCAAGGGCGTTGTCTTCGGAACCAAAGCTCATTGTATGCGACGAGCCGACATCGGCGTTGGACGTGTCCGTGCAGGCGCAGGTGCTGAACCTGATGAGCGATTTGAAGGACAATTTTGGTCTGACGTATGTGTTGATCAGTCATGATCTGACGGTGGTGCGGCATATGTCCGACGTGATCGGAGTGCTTTACCTGGGCCGATTAGTGGAAGAGGCCACCCCGGACGAGCTGTTCAATAACACCAAACACCCCTACACTAAAATGTTGCTGGAAGCGGCTCCGCAGATGGATGGCTTTGGTCGAGAGGCTGAGTTGCCCGAAGGCGAAATTCCTGATCCGATCAATCCGCCAAGTGGCTGTGCATTTCACCCGCGCTGTCCAATTGCACAAGATATCTGCAAGCAAGATCGACCTGTTTTGCGCCAAATAGGTGCAGCACGGGTTGCATGCCATTTGGCGCAGTAACGCCGAACGGTTTCAGAAAAATTGGTAGTTTAAAAAGGGACTTAGTCCCTATTGATCCACGTTGCCTTTGGAACAGCTAAAACTGCCGCTGCCTTTGGCATGACCAAGTAATCTTCCAATACAAAAAGATATGCAGACGTTTTTTAGAACTCTGTAATGGTTTGCGGGTTATTAGAGCCTCAGTCCGGAGTTTACGACGTGCGTTTTGCCACCTATTTTCTTTTGTTTGTGCTTGTTGGGTTAACTGGTCCTGTTTTTGCTTTGGCAAATGCAAAGCCACAAGTGGGTGAAATCGTGCTTGTTGTTGGCCCTGATCCGGCTGCTCATCATATTTCAGTGCATGAAATCGGTGGTCGGGTGCTCGGGCCGGAGTATTCACGTTTTGGCGTTTTTGCCATCAGCGAAGAGCCCGGTTTTGCCGCAGCACTGCTCGCTCAAGGCGTTTGGATTGTTTTGGATGGTCGCCGCATGGCGGCTTTGTGTGGAATTGAGACATGAGCTTTATTGGACACATAAACGACGACACCTTGGAGGCGGTTGCCAATCAGGCGGCCGAGAAACTGGCAATTGGCACTGCGGCGTTTGTTCCGGTGGTCTTGGGTGCTGCACTTTTGGCGCAAACTTCCGTCTTACTCGTCGGTGGGTTTGCTATAGCTTTCGCTTTGTTGAGCTTTGTCGGTGCGAAACTCAAAAATCAACATGGCCGCATAATGGTAGCCATTGGGCTCATTGGGCAATGTATTTGTATTACCGGCGCGCTGTCCGGTCATCCGTTGCAACTGGATAGTCATATGGCGTTTTTCGCCGCGCTGGCTATATGCATGGTGATGGCGGATCCTGTTGTAATATTGGCGGCGGCAGGTGTTATTGCTGTGCACCATCTTAGCCTGTCGGTGGCACTGCCATCTTTAGTGTATCCTTCGTCTAATCTGGCTGACAATCTACAACGCACGGCTATTCACGCTGTTATAGTTATTATTGAGGCAGGCGTCCTTTGGACCGCAATTCGCCAGCGCAACTATGCTCACCTTGAAAGTACACAGAAAAGCCGTGAGATTGAGGCGGCATCCGAACAGACCAGCGCTGCGTTGCTTCAGGCCAAGACTGCGCAGAAAGACATGCAAGCGGCTCTTAAAGCTGCCGAAGTCGCAGAGCAAGAGGCCCTTGCCGCGCGTGAGAAAGCTGAGGCAGAAACCGCGAATGGGATTGCGGCGGACCGCAAAGCACTGGAATTGGAAGAAGAAGAGCGTTTGAACCGTTCTCGGGTAGAGGCTGAGCAAAACCGGATGCTAGATGTCTTGCGCGCTGCTCTTAAAAACCTGTCGGCAGGTGACCTATCCAGTTCTATTGAGACAGGGCTGCCAGAACAATATGAGGACCTGCGGCATGATTTTAACAACGCGCTGGGCGGGCTAAGCCGCGCGATGGCCCAGGTAGATGAACGGTCGACCACAATTGCAGAGGACGTCAATTCGATTGAGCAAGCTGCCAACATGCTGGCCCAACGTACAGAATCGCAGGCGTCAACACTGGAAGAAACATCTGCAGCAATTTCACAGATTGCAAACAACTCAAATGAAGCGGCAAAGAATGCGACCCAAGCCAACGAGGCCGCAGAACAGGCAAAGGAAAAAGCCATTTCTTCCGGCGAGATTGTTCAATCGGCGGTCGGTGCCATGTCTGAAATTGAAGCATCATCTTCGCAAATTGCAACGATTGTGGGTGTGATTGAGGATATCGCTTTTCAAACCAACTTATTGGCGCTGAACGCAGGCGTAGAAGCGGCGCGCGCGGGCGAGGCTGGGCGCGGGTTCTCTGTCGTTGCATCCGAGGTCCGCGCGCTTGCACAAAGGTCTTCAGAAGCGGCGCAAGAAATTAGCGATCTTATTAACTCCAGCAGTGACCAAGTCTCCAGCGGTGTACATCTGGTCAACAAGGCAGGTGCAGCTTTAGAGAGCATCAATGTGTCAGTCCAAGAGATATCCGATTTTGTATCTGTCATTGCAGCCAATGCAAACGAGCAGTCGTTCAGTATTTCTGAGACGAATGATGCCATGCAGCAACTTGAAAATGTGACCCAGCAAAACGCAGCAATGTTTGAAGAAACCAACGCTGTTACACAGTCTTTAGCGCAACAGTCCGAAAATCTGAAAACGGTAATGGCGCAGTTTTCTTTTGATAGTGATCAAGAGCGTTCTGCGCCAGCGGCGATACATGCAGTGTCGTCAGATCCAAGTCGCCTGAAAGAGGGCCGCAAAATACCACCATCAGTAGGATTTGATGGGGCGGCCGCGCGATCTGTGCAGCCTGAGGATGGGCGGGATGCTGGTTGGGCGGAATTCTAAAACTAAAGCAATCAAAATTCCATATTTATTGGTAATACAGCTGCGGCGGTCAAACCTCATATCGGAGGAGCAGCTCGTTCAGTTACCAATATCTTGGCCGTGACCCTTTCACGATGGATCATGTACAGCCCGGTGCCAATGATGATCGTAATGCCAAACAGGCTAAGTTGGTTGGGGAAGTCCCCAAAGACCAAATATCCAAAAAGGGTTGCGACGGGTAATTCAAAATACTGAAGGGGCGCCAGTGTCGAAGACGGTGCAAATGAAAGAGCATAGGTCATCATCATGTGACTAATTGTTGCAAAAAAACCCACACCAAACAGCCAAACCCATGAGGCCCCACGTGGCCAAACGGGGTCCAAAAGGCCAGAGCCGCTCCCTTGCGAAAAGGCTAAAACAGGCAGGCAACATAAACTTGCAATCAAACCCGTGTAGAATTGAAGTGTAACTGGATGGGTTTTGCGTGATAATTCGCGGGTGACAAGAATATAAAATGCGAACGCAACAGCAGTTCCGAGCGGAAACAAAGCAACTGCACCGAATGCAACAAAACTTGGCTGAATAACAAACATAACCCCTATAAAACCCACCACTGCAGCAGCTACGCGGCGGGCGCCAACATCTTCGCTCAGATAGAATTTGCCAATCAATAACACAATGAAGGGCGCAACAAACACAATTGCCAACGCATCAGCAAGAGGCATAATGCGGATCGCAGCGATAAAGCAAAAGGTGGCAACTAACAGAAATGCCGCGCGCAAGATCACAGACAGCCACAGGTCTATTGGGATGCGAAAAGACAGCTTCAAAACCCA
Source organism: Roseobacter sp. (assembly GCA_045104955.1). GTDB lineage: Bacteria > Pseudomonadota > Alphaproteobacteria > Rhodobacterales > Rhodobacteraceae > Roseobacter. The sequence continues at coordinate 88,629 of JBGCDB010000016.1, read as the reverse complement.
TATAAAAGGTGCCATCAAACAACATTGTATAACAAATCGTGCGGCTGTGATTTGCCCTACCGGTATGGTTTCAGAGGCTACTTTGGCGGCCACATCCAGCAAAGGGGCCGTTAAACAGAAGCCCAGCATCAATGAGACGCCAAGAAGAACCCGGTCCGGGTTTACTTTGGATGGTGTTGTAGAAGTCATCGACATACATAAGTGCATCGAAACGCTGGCGTCCATATGTCACGTACAGAGTGATCTAAAAGGCAGGATTGGCCGTGTCTCTTACCTAAAACAGACAAGTCGGTGTTGGGCGTTGTTTAAAGGGCCCTGGGGGTTCAGGGTCTACGGTAACTTCACAAGTATTCATGACGGTAGGTGGCGCAGTCAGTCACGTTCGGGAAGTAAGACAGGTCCCTTTTCCGCAAAGGACATGCGCAAGTCTGTGCCTACTTTGAGAGGTGCATCAACGTCGTCTTGTACCGCAAAAACTTGCCCAAATGCACCTTCAAGTGTGTATTCCATTCGCACGCCCACATAAGTCGCTTTTGCGATTTTTGCAGGTACGCCTTGTGCATCGCCCAAAACAATTCGAGAGGGCCGCACGGCCAAAGTTGCGGGGCCTTGGCATAAACCGCGGGCCGGCAAAGTGTGCTTGTATCCTTCGATTTCAATAGTGGCAGTTTCATGCTCAACGTCGGTAATCGTGCAAGGGATCAGGTTCGCCTCACCTATGAAATCAGCAACGAAGCGATCATTTGGCGCGTCATACAATTGTCGCGGCGTGCCCATTTGAGCAATGGCGGCATTCCGCATAACTACGATTTGATCGGAAACAGCAAGTGCTTCTTCCTGATCATGGGTAACGTAGATAACAGTAAGGCCAAGGTCTTGTTGAATTGCGCGGATGTCTTCGCGTACCTGACGACGCAGTTTGGCGTCCAAATTTGAAAGCGGTTCGTCAAAAAGTAAGACTTGAGGCTCTAGGACCAAGGCACGCGCGACGGCAACGCGCTGCTGTTGCCCCCCCGACAATTCAGAGGGAAGCCTGGTGTCGAACCCTTTTAGCCCGACCAAATCCAGACCATGCAACGCACGTGATCGCGCTTCATGTTTGTCGAAACCCGAAAATGTCAGCCCGTACATCACGTTTTCAAGAACAGTCATATGCGGAAATAACGCATAGGATTGAAACACCATAGAAACATCGCGATCCGTCGCTGGCAGTTTCGTGACGTCTTGATCACCGATGAGAATGCGTCCGGAACTTGCCATCTCAAGCCCTGCAATCATGCGCAAGGTCGTCGTTTTGCCGCATCCTGATGGACCCAAAAGCGTCACGAGGGAACCAGCCTCAACATGCAGATCAATTTTGTCGACGGCGACGACGTCTTTTCCAAAGACCTTAGACACACCCTCAAAGCGTACCGGTGCTGCCTTGCTGCCTAGCTGCGTTCCGCTCATGTCTATTTCTCCGCTTTGAGTTGGGTTCGGCGACCGATTTGGACACGGCCAACCAGAAATTGTAGAATTGCAACAGCTGTGAGCATCACAAAAATCAATGTCGTCGAATAGGCAATGGCAAGGCCATAATCGTTGTTTTCAACCCGCCCAATAATGTAACTTGTAGCCATGTCATACTCTGCCGAAACAAGGAAAATAACAGCAGAGATCGCAGTCATCGCCCGCACAAACGAATAGACAAGTGCGGCCAGAATAGCCGGGCGCAGCAATGGCAAAATGATACGTCTGAACGTCTGCCATGAATTCGCGCCAAGCGTCAGAGAGCTTTCGTCAAGAGACTTGTCCAGCTGGCTCATAGAGGCGATGCCAGCACGCACGCCGACTGGCATATTGCGGAAAATGAAACTCACGATCAGGATGACCCCGGTGCCGGTGATTTCGATCGGAGGCACGTTGAATGCAAGAATGTAGCTTACACCAATGACTGTTCCCGGGATCGCAAAGGACAGCATTGTGCCGAATTCGAATGCGTTCTTCCCTGCAAAGTTTTGTCGTGTCAGCAAGTAAGCCGTCACCAAACCAACCGCTGCTGTGAGGGGGGCTGCGATCGCCGCAATTGTGATTGTGGTCCAAAAACTATCCCACGCAGCACCGGTCCAGCGGATGCCTTCTTCTTCAAATCTTACAGAAAATGCTGTCACATAGTGTTTGAACGTCAGCGAATTGTTGACGCCCCAAAGTTCTACCATGCTGCCATAAATGATCATGCCGTAGACAACCGCAGTGAAAATGGCCCAACCCAATGCAATAGCAAGCACAGGGACCGCGAGGCCTGTCGGCATCAAGGGGTGAACGCCTGCGTCGCCTTTGCCTGAAACTGTTGTATAGCTTTTTTTACCGAGCCACGCGCGTTGAGCGTAAAATGCGGACAGAGTAAAAAACAGCAAGACCATCGCAAGAACTGCAGCGCGGCCTTGGTCGTACTGCGCGCCGACGATGGCAAAGAAAATTTCGGTTGAGAGGACGTCGAAATTACCACCCAGAACCAGCGGGTTGCCAAAATCTGCCATGCTTTCGATAAAGCCCAGAAGAAATGCGTTGGCCAACCCCGGGCGCATCAAGGGCAAGGATACCGTGCGGAAAGTCTGCCAGCGGTTTGCGCGCAACGTCTGCGCGGCTTCTTCCATCGACGGGCTGACCCCTTCAACGACACCGATCAAAACCAAAAATGCGATAGGCGTAAAAGCGAGCGTCTGCGCTATCAGCACGCCGGGCATACCGTAGAGCCACCGCGTGGGTTGCACGCCGAACATTTCAGCGATGAAAACGGTAACCGATCCCGACAATCCAAAGAGCAAAATAAGCGCAAGACCAATAACAAAAGGCGGGGTAATAATGGGTAAAACTGTCAGTGCGCGGATTGCCCGTTTGTACCGAAAGCCTGATCGAGTCACGACAAGCGCGAAACAAAGCCCCAAGGCGGTCGTGATAAAACCAACCAATACGGCAAGGAACAGCGAATTCCATGCAGCACCGCATTTGGCGCCCCACAAACACCCAAGACCCCACAGCCTGTCATCAAAGAATTTAGCGGCAAAGACTGAAATGGAATAGGCGCCGTCTTCTGTGACAAAAGCAGCGAACAGCATTTTCGCAATCGGAAAAAACACGAATGCAGTGACAATTGTGATGACACCACCAATGGCGCTGACGACGAAAACGTCACCATTGATCGCGCCGCGAGCGGCGATCCCTTGTGTCAGTAAGAACAAAAAGGCGGATGCTGTAATCATCGCGCCATAGCCCATCCCGAACTGACGATCCCCAAGATCACCAAACAAGGCTTGCAACCATTCGAAGTTAAAACCGCGAATGCCAATGCTGAAACCCTGCGCGATCAACCAGCCAAAACCTATAGTGCCTGATAGGATCAGCAAACGTGCAAACCAAGGATCAGACTTGGGGCGACGTAGCGCAAACAATGGAAGCACAAGTGCTATGACTATCGGTGCGAGCCAGAGTTTGACCCCCTGACCGATCAGAAACGCGGCTGGCGCATAATCTTCATTTAACGGATAGCCATCGACCAGCCATTCAAACGACAGCAAGCCGTCCTCGACCATATACCATGGTAAAAGGCAGTAGCCGACCCACCCGGCAATGACCCAGAAGGTCAAAACCGGATGAGTGGTGCGTTCAGGTGTTGTGGTTTTCACGCGTTACTGAGGGAGAACCGACACGTCTTCATCCCACTTTTGCAGCAACCGCTTGCGTTCGTCGGAGGAGCCGTACTTTTTAAAGTCGTAATCAATAAGCTTGATCGTACTCATGTCCGGCGCGCTTGCTGATGTCTGAGCGCCTTTGTTCGACGGTACTTGGAAGGCGTTGACTTCAAGTGCAAGGTTTTGTGCCTCGGTGCTTAATGCCCAGTCATAGAACTGCTTGGCCTCATCCAAATTGCGTGCACCATCAATGATGGACATCGACCCAATTTCGTAGCCGGTGCCTTCACACGGGGCCACAACTTTGATCGGAAAACCGGAAACTGCCTGCTTGACTGCATCATGCATAAACACAATGCCAATTGTGTTTTCGCCGCGACCCGCCGCTTTGATAGGGGCAGAGCCGGACTTGGTGTATTGATTTACGTTCGCATGCAGCCCTTTCATAAAGTCGAAACCTTCCTCTTCGCCAAAGATTTGCACCATAGAGGCCAGCGTCGTGTATGCGGTACCAGAAGAGTTCGGGTTGGCCATCTGTACGTGGCCCTTATATTCTGGTTTTAACAAATCGCCCCAACACGCAGGCTCAGGCAAGTTGTTTGCGGCCAAAAGCTCGGTGTTGAATCCGTAACCTAGCGCACCTGAATAGATGCCAATCGTTTTGTTCCCGGCGCTTTCTGCCTGGCTGATTGCCCAATCATGAAGCTGGTCGCGCATGGGCGATACATATTCCATGGTCAGCCCCTCTTCGGCAGCTTGAAGGTGTGGGTCACCGGTGCCACCCCACCAGACATCACCCTTTGGGTTTGCTGATTCTGCACGGATCTGTGCGAAAGTCTCGCCGGACGATTTACGCGTCATATTCACGTCAATCCCGGTTGCATCTTCAAAACTACGGGCCATCAACTGGCACCAATCTTCTTGCGCGCTGCAATAAAACGTAAGCTTGTCCGCCTGCGCTGCTGTCATCGATGCGCAAATCGCAACGACTGATGCTGCGATTGTGGTTGTAGTTCTCTTCATGTTCATTCCTCCCAGTGGTTCAAAAGTACCGGTTTTTCCGGCTTGGTTTAGCAAAGTGACCCGGGTGTTCCCCGTGTTCTGATGCCAGCGTCTGCGCCCATCGACCCCGACGCTTTTGTTTATTTAGCGTTGTGTCCAGTGTGTTTCGTATGTGTGTAACGTACGGTCGCGAATGTGAAACATGCGCGGATAGAAATTGCCATAGCGCGCCAGAGTTGACGGAAAAGTTGGAGCGTTTGAGTGTACAAGTTCTTCCTTTGCGTGGCGATCGCTTGGTAAGTTTCAGCACCGAGTGGCAGCCTATGCAACAAAATAATTGCAAATCAGACAGAAAGATCACAAGAATTGGTCCAAGCGGGGGGATGGTATGAAAAGTTGGTTGGAACTGTAGAGACAGCCACGGCCGCAAATACGCGCCAAAACAAATAAGAAAAACTAAGGGTTGGTAGGCGCCCCTTCTGGGGCCTAGATTGGGTGCCTGTGCCCTCGCTGACCATCAGTCGTCACAAAAAAAACTACCAAACGTGAAAATCCTAGGGAGGAAAATATGAAAGTAAATTTGAAACTACTGCTCGGTGCAACAGCGATTGGTCTAATGTCGTTTTCGGCAAGCGCGTCCGCCGAAGACTGTCCACGCGGCGATTTGGACAAGCGTTTTTGCGATGTTGACGGTGATCTGCTGGCCGATACGCCAACCGATCCTGCCGAACAACTTGATCCTGATACGCTGATCTTTGCATATACGCCGGTAGAAGACCCAGCTGTTTACAAAGCGGCATGGTCCGATTTTCTGACGCACCTTGAAGCAGAAACTGGTAAGGACGTCGTGTTCTTCCCCGTACAAAACAATGCAGCGCAAATCGAAGCTATGCGGTCCGGCCGGCTTCATATTGCTGGCTTTAACACGGGGTCCAACCCTCTGGCAGTGAATTGCGCGGGCTTTAATCCGTTCACGATTATGGCGTCCAAGGACGGTAATTTTGGCTACGAGATGGAAATCATCACCTATCCAGGTTCCGGCATTGAAACCGTAGAAGACATCAAGGGCAAATCGCTCGCCTTTACGTCGCCTACGTCCAATTCAGGCTTCAAAGCTCCATCTGCAATTTTGAAAGGCGACTTTGACATGTTGCCCGAGCGTGATTTTGAACCGGTTTTTTCCGGCAAGCACGACAATTCAATTCTTGGGGTTGCGAACAAGGATTACGTTGCGGCCTCTATTGCGAATTCAGTTAAATCACGGATGATCAGCCGTGATGTGATCAAAGCGGAAGATGTAAAAGTTGTCTATAAATCTCAGACTTTTCCAACTACTGGCTTCGGCACCGTCTACAACCTCAAGCCCGAGCTAAAGGAAAAGATCCGCAATGCATTCTTCTCATTTGAATGGGAAGGCACTTCGCTTCAAGCAGAGTTCGAAAAATCCAACGAGGGCCAGTTCCTTGAGATGACCTATCAAGAATTCTGGGATGTGATCCGCAAAATCGACGCGGCCAATGGTGTCAGCTACGCCTGCGAATAAAAAAACTGACTGGGCGGGTCCTTGGGGCCCGCCTGATCCAATTATAATCAAAGAGGGGCACGTTCATGCTGAGGCTTGAGAAGCTTGTGAAAACCTACAAAACCGGGGACCAAGCTCTTAAGGCGGTCGATTTGGAAATTCCCGAAGGACAGGTGCTGGCGCTTATTGGCCCATCTGGCGCGGGTAAATCGACCCTCATTCGGTGCATCAATCGCTTGGTAGAGCCAACATCGGGAAAGGTGTATCTGGCAGATGTTGAGCTATCTGGCTTGTCATCAGGCGCGCTGCGACGCGAACGGCGGCGTATGGGAATGATCTTTCAGGAATATGCTTTGGTCGAACGGCTGACTGTCATGGAAAACGTATTGTCAGGCCGACTGGGGTATGTCGGGTTTTGGCGGTCTTTTCTGCGCCGTTTCCCACAATCTGACGTGGACGAAGCCTTTCGCCTTTTGGATCGTGTGGGTCTTGCTCATATGGCTGACAAACGTGCGGACGAACTTTCCGGGGGTCAACGCCAGCGCGTTGGTATTTGTCGTGCTCTTATTCAGAACCCTGCAGTTTTGTTGGTGGATGAGCCTACCGCATCGCTTGACCCCAAGACGTCTCGGCAGATTATGCGCTTGATCTGTGAGCTATGCAAAGAACGCGGATTGGCTGCAATCATTAATATTCATGATGTGGCATTGGCACAGATGTTTGTGCAGCGTGTTATTGGCCTGCGCTTTGGCGCTGTGGTTTATGATGGTGCGCCTGATGGACTTTCGCCTGATAAACTTACCGAGATTTACGGTGAGGAAGACTGGGAAGCGACCATCGAAAAAATTGATGACGAAGATGAGATTGAGGCGGCACAATGAACGCCCGAGACTTTGATTTGAAAACCCGATTGGGGCAGCCATGGAAAAAGCCGCCCTTTGTTCAACGGTCTTGGCTGCGGTGGACGCTTGTTTTAGGCTTCATCGCCTATTTGATCGCCGCCTACATGACGATCGAGGTTAACTGGTCCCGTGTCTACGAAGGACTTGAGCGCGGAAAGCAGTTTGTGCTGGCGTTCACAAACCCTGATTTCACAACGCGTTCCAGCGATATTTACGAAGGCATGCTGGAAAGCATTATCATGACGGTGACAGCATCAGTTGTTGGGATAGCGATATCCATCCCGATCGCGTTGGGCGCTGCGCGCAACGTCGCCCCTTTGCCGGTTTATCTGGTTTGTAGGGGCGTCATCGCGGTATCGCGTGCGTTGCAAGAGATTATCGTTGCGATCTTGTTGGTCGCAATTTTTGGGTTTGGCCCCCTCGCAGGATTTCTCACGCTAAGCTTTGCGACCATTGGTTTTCTTTCAAAGCTGCTGGCTGAAGACATTGAAAGCATGGACAAAGTGCAAGCCGAAGCGATTAAGGCATCCGGGGCGCGATGGACGCAATGGATCAACTACGGTGTACAGCCGCAGGTTATGCCGCGCCTGATTGGGTTGTCGATGTATCGGATCGATATCAACTTTCGTGAAAGTGCGATCTTGGGGCTTGTCGGCGCGGGCGGTATCGGTGCGACATTGAACACTGCCTTTGACAGATATGAATACGACACCGCTGCAGCAATTCTCATCATGATCATCGTTATTGTCATGGCCTTGGAGTATCTCTCTGGCGTTATCCGGGCGCGGGTGCAGTAATGCCGGTACGGGAAACAAAAAGCCAGAAACTTTGGCAACGGCGCACAGGGCGCGAAAGCCTATGGCATTGGGTTCTGTGGCTCTTGGGTGTCGCAGTTTTTGCCTACTGCTGGCAACAAATTTCGCAAGCGACGACGTGGTTTTTTGTTTGGGATGCCCCGCGGATTGCCGATGATATATGGACACGCGCAACACCGCCAAAATGGGAATACATCACGCAGCTTGGCGCGCCAATTTGGGATACGTTGAATATAGCAACACTTGGCACGATCATAGCCTTGATCCTTGCTGTCCCTGTGGCGTTTTTAGCAGCGCGAAATACCACGCCCTCTGCACTTTTCGTTCGGCCACTTGCGCTTTTGGTGATTGTCTCGACCCGCTCTATCAACTCGCTGATCTGGGCATTACTGCTGATTGCTATCATCGGACCTGGCGTTTTCGCCGGGGTTATCGCTATCGCAATCCGCTCGATCGGGTTTTGCGCAAAGCTATTGTACGAGGCAATCGAAGAGATCGATGAAACCCAAGTAGAAGCCATCACCGCCACGGGCGCGTCGCGATGGCAGGTGATGGCATATGGAATTGTTCCGCAAATTTTGCCAGCTTTTGCAGGTATCGCGGTGTTCCGATGGGATATCAACATCCGAGAGTCCACCGTGCTTGGTCTTGTGGGGGCGGGCGGTATCGGATTGCAGCTTTCTGCATCACTGAACGTATTGGCGTGGCCTCAGGTTTCGCTCATTCTGCTTGTAATCCTTGCAGCTGTTGTCATCTCCGAGTGGGTATCAGCAAAGGTGCGCGGTGCCATTATATGATCGAATTAAGCCCGTCCGAGGCATTTATTGCCTATGAGGCGGCACGATCCCGAATGCCAAAGGGTATTGTAGGCAAGCCGTCTCCCCGGCGGGTAAATACATTGGCTGATTTGACCGACGCGTTTGATGTTTTTTTGCTTGATGCTTTCGGGGTGCTGAATATCGGAGATCAGCCTATTCCAGGTACGCCGGAAAGGGTCCGCGATCTGCAAGCTATGGGTAAGCGCGTAATTGTGGTTTCCAACGCAGCCAGCGTCCCGGTCGAAGATTTGCTGAACAAATACAAGCGCCTTGGATATAGTTTTTTGCGGGATGATGTGATCACAAGCCGCAAAGCAGCTATTGCTGCGGTTTCGGCCGCCCCTGACATCCATTGGGGAGTCATGGGGCTGTCAGGTGTATCAATGAGCGATTTTGGGGATGTAAAATGGTCGCTGTTAGAAGACGACCCGGATACGTATAGCCAAGTGAAAGGCTTTCTTTTGCTTGGTAGCGGGGAGTGGACGCAGGACCGTCATGAAATACTGCGCAAAACGTTGAATGAGCGGCCTCGGCCTGTTTACGTTGCCAACCCGGACATTGTAGCACCGAGGGTAGGTGCGTTGTCATCCGAACCAGGCTTTTTTGGGCATGATTTGGCCGAGACAGCCGGCATAGCGCCTGTGTTCTTCGGTAAGCCGTTTGAAAATATATATGACATTGTTTTCCAACAACTGCCCGAAGCAGATCGCTCTCGTGTGGTGATGGTCGGTGACAGTCTGCACACGGATGTTCTTGGTGCCCAAGCGGCAAACATTGCATCTGTTCTCGTATCTGGTTTTGGGTTCTTTGCAGGCCAAGACGTTGACATGGCAATTTCCCAATCTGGTATTGTACCTGATTTTATTGTCGATCGCCCTTAACCACTTTGGTCGTTACTGAACAGTATTTTTGCGAATAAGTACCAACGCGTCGTTTTAAATGGCAAGATGTTTCAGAATTCATCCCAACCGTCGATATCTTCAGCTAGGTTACTGGAGATGGCTGGAACTAACCGTTTGTTTGTTTTGGACTTGGGTACTTGGACGGGCGTTGATGTCGCCGCAGAATGATTTTCGTATCCCGTTTTGAACCGCGAAGTGGAGTTTTTGAGAGTTGCTGCCTCATTCGAAAGCAGAGCACTTGTTGCCGTTACTTCCTCGAAAGAAGCCGCTTGCTTTTGCGTGTTCCCATCAATTTGAGAGACTGCTGTATTTATTTCGCCTATGCCGTTGACCTGTTCGTTGATCGCAGTTGTAATTTGATCAATGCGCTGTGAGACCCCAACAACACTCTGAGAAATCTGTTCGAGCGACTCCTGCGCATTACTTACTTTTGCAACGCCTTCGGTTACCGCGTTGTCACTGCGGGCAATGACATCATCGATTTCGGTGGCAGCCTCGCCTGCACGTTGGGCAAGCTGGCGAACCTCTGAAGCCACCACAGAGAACCCACGCCCAGCTTCGCCAGCACGCGCTGCTTCAACACCTGCGTTCAATGCAAGCAGATTAATCTGGAATGCAATATCGTTGATCACTGTCACGACTCTTGCGATCTCTTTTGAAGCGTCCGAAATCCGGTTCATGGCGCCTGCGGCATCAGCAGCAATTACACTGCTCGATTGCGCTGTATCGCTGGCAGTACTCGCGTTTTTGTTTGCGTCTTTCACGTTTTCGCTGATTTGTTTGATACTGGCTGTCAGTTGCTCCAAAGCGGCTGAGGTTTCTTCGAGCGACGCTGCATTTTGCTCGGCTTGCTTGGACAGTGCGTCCGACGTGTCTCTGAGTTCGTTTGATGACGACGACAAATTTGCTGTGCTGCCGCTGATGTCACCAATCAGTGTTTTCAGTGATCTGATCATGTTGTTTGTATTGTCTTGGAGGCCTTTAAACGCACCTTTGAATTCGCCTTGCATCAATTGCGTTAAATCGCCTTCAGCGACACGCTGCATTGACTGTCCTGTCACCGTAATCCCCTTGTCCACGCTTTCCACGAGCTGGTTCACGTTTGCGGCTAAAGAGGATAACTCCTGATCGGAGAAATTTGCATCGACACGCTGCGAAAAGTCACCATCTGATGCTGCGCTTACGACTTTTCCAAGCGACGCGCTTAGGTCCGTAATCATCTGTTTGCGCACACTTTCAGCTTGTGCGCGTGCGGCTTCGTCCTGTTCTTCTTTTTGTTTTTTCATCTGCGCATCGGCTATCTGGCGCTCTATTTCCGCAGCCTTCTCGCGTTCAGCAGATTCAATGGCGGCTTTGCCATTCGCTTTAAACACCTCTAGCGCCTTCGCCATCCTACCGATTTCATTTTCATATTCCGAGTTGCGCACTTCAGCTTCGAGATCCCCGTCAGCAATCTGCGACATTGTCGAAACGGCATCCTCGATACTATCTGTAATGCGAGTTGAAAGCGTTTTTGATATGCGCCAACCGATCGTTACAACGATCAATGCGCTGACACATATCAACACAACAGCCCAAAAAGATATGGTTTGACCTCGGGGGCCAAGAGTACTTTGCCGATCTGTAGCGCTGTCGATGACCGCCTCAACGTCGGCGATGATTTTTGGCCCCAGAGTATCAAGAACTTCGCGTGCGGCTTTCTGGGCTGCTAATGAGGCACTCAAAAGGGCTTTATTATCGATAAAGTTGTTCATTTCAGCGATGGCCAGATTTGCCAGCTCCTGCCGTCGTGGGTCTTGTAGTTCCGGCAACAGTATATCGAGGTTTTTCGTCGCAGCGTTCATGTCTGAAATGGACCGGTCCAAGTCAGAAGCCGCTTCCGTGCGGCGGAACCGTTCAAGATAGTAACGCCCTAGCATCAAAGCTTCTTGTGCGCGGCCGGCATAGAATGCGGCTGCTGGGTCACCGTCCTCGTAAGCGGTTGTCATGATCGTCGTCAAAGCTTTGCGCCCTGCTAGGCCTGAACGGGTGATTTCTGCCTCGATTGAATCGTACTGAGCTCTGGCGAGTAGCATGGCGTCGAACTGTGTCTCATATTCTCTCAGTTCCGCCTCAAGGTTTTGAAATGCCCGGGCAAGTTCTGACTGATCTGCACTGCCTGCACTAAGGTCACTTTGTGCTGTTTTGAGTTCTTCGATGTTGTCACGAAATTCGTCAATGTGTGATTGATCAGCCCCAAGCCGCCATTTCAAAGCCGCCATGCGCGCTTCAAAGACATCTTCAAAAATAGCGTTGGCTGTAAGCGTCGTTAGTGCGGTCCCACGGTATTCAACAAATGTAGATTTGATCAGAAGCGTTGTTGCAATCGCAAAGGCGGACAATATCAGAAGCCCTGCAATGAGCACCACGCTGATTGACGAAATCTGTTTTGAAATTGGGGAGGCTGTAGACATTGCTTATCTCACTTTAAAATTCGATCCGTTCGGGTTTTCGTAAAACTTTGGTATCGTGAAGTGTTTTACACGAAGTGAACGGCGACGGTCTTTTCACGTCGCCAAGCTTTCTAGCTACTAGTATATTGCGCAATGTTTATTTAAGTAATTGAATTTGTGAGCAAAAAATTGCATCTGGTTTTCGGTTTTTCTGACGCTTGCATAGCCCAACGGATGCATCAACGTACAGTTGCTGGCCAGAATAAGTCCGAGTTATAGAAAATAAAGACCTAAGACTTCGAAGCTGATTTGTTTGTTTAGTAGAAGCGTTCAATGCGATCTGCTGACAGCGCATACGCAATATCAGCCAGTTGCGTAGACATTGACGCGGTTCCAAACATGCCGGTTACGTTTACTGCTTCGAACAATCCAGTTGTCTCAAACGGAGTAGCAGTCGTTACAAAAACCAGTTGGTTCGCAGGCGGCGGTGGTACATGCACACATGCCCCGACGAAGGGTACCAGAATGAATGCCGTTACGCCGGTACCAGAGTAATCAATCGGCACAATAAAGCCGGGCAACCTTACGATCTGGCCATTCCATTCTGTTCGAACACCCTCAGATGGCGGCTGTTGGTTCGACAAACTAGGGCCACTATGGTCAATCAAACCTTGGATGGATGGTGGAATAACCAGTTGCCCTTCGGGAATAAGATCTGTCCAATTTAGATCAATGTAATCTTCTGCCAGACCGGGGCGGGCGGCCAACACCGCCGTCGCGAGCGCTGAAACGAACATGCGGCGATTCAAATCTGCCGCTACCATTCAAAGGCCTCGATTTTGTCGGCCGCCAATGCATATCCAATATCCGCAACGGTTGTAGATTGTAGTTCATGAGACATCAGGCCTGTTACCCAAACTGGGTCCCACATGCTTTCACTGGGCCATGGTGTTTTGCATTCGACAAAAACCAGTTGGTTCGCGGGGGGCGGAGGCACATGAATGCACGCACCGACATAAGGCACCATGATAAAGCTGGTCACGCCTTGCGCGCTCATATCAATGGGTAGCATGTAGCCGGGCATCTTGATGTACGCACCATCCAGCGCATCGTTCAGTTTCGTCGCATTGTCGTCAAAAACAGGGAGCCAAGTATCGCGCACAGGGTCAATTTCGCCATCCCCAATTATCTCTGCGTAAGGCACGCCGGGCGGTATGAGGTCATCCCAAGCGACCATAAGCGGGGTTGCCGCTCTGCCTGCGTGGGGCATCATGGTAGATGCGGCAACGCCTGAAATAAAATATCGGCGGGACAGTTTCATGCGTGCAGACCTTACCCTGTACTAAACGCGGATCAGCATACCATCTGCCAATGACATTCGATAGGCTCTGTATGCGGGGAGCATGCTCACAATTGCGCCAGCACCAACGACGCCCAACAAAACCCAAAGCTCGCGTGACGACGGCGGGGTTATCGGCAACCACAGTCCAAACGCGGCATCCACCAAAGGCTGGGTGATTGTCAGGCCTATATACAATAGCATTAGCCCAAAGGCGGCGCCCAAAGCGGCCATCAGCGTTGCTTCAAAAACAAGCAGACCAAGGATCACACGCGGCCGCGCGCCCATCGCTCGGAAAATTGCCATTTCCCGCCGGCGCTCGTTGAGGCTTGAGAAAATGGTGGCCATCATGCCGATAAGCGCTGTGACGACGACCATGCCCGAAACCGCAACAAGCGCCGTTTCAGCGACACCCACGATTTGCCAAAGCTCTTGAAGTGCAACCCCCGGTAAGACAGCAAGCAGAGGCTCTTCAGGATATTCGTTGATCGCTCTTTGTAGGCCAAATACTTGTAAGCGACTGTTTACGCCGACTAACGCCGCGGTCACAGCTTTAGGTTCCAAGGCCATTTGCCGGATCACTTCGGCGGGCGTTGATTGGCCTGGAATGCGCGCACCGCTGCGCCAGTCAACGTGTATAGCCTCTATCGCGCGCAAGCTTACAATGACGGTTCGGTCTACCGGTGTGCCTGTTTTTGCTAAAATACCTGAGACCTGAAAAGGCTGATCATCATGGTTCACAAAAGAAGCAAGGCCATGTGCAACAACAATTGGATCTCCAACCGAATAGTTGAGGGTTTGTGCAACATCCGCCCCGATTACAGTGTCGAAAAGGTCGTCCATCGTCGTGCCAGATTCCAACGCGAGCGCGCGCCCAGATCGATATTTGTATCGATCAAAGAAAGCATTCGTCGTGCCCATGACGCGAAATTGCCGGTGGCTATCACCCAAAGAGATTGGCACGATCCAATCGACTTCAGGACGCGAAGCAATGTCCTGATAACTCTCCCACGTCATATTGTTGGTTGCGTTCCCAATACGAAATACTGAGTATAAAAGAAGCTGAACCGATCCGGATCGCGCACCGACAATAAGATCTGTGCCAGAAATAGTGTCTGCAAAGCTCGCTTTTGCGCCAGTCCTTACCTTTTCTACTCCTAGAAACAGCGCAACTGACAATGCAATTGCCAAGATTGTCATGGCAATGGTCATCGCACGTGCGGTCATGGACGCGATCGCAAGCCGCAGTATCATGCATACTCCTTGCGGATATGCGCCACGTCGGACAGATGTACGACTTTGTCAAAATAACCGGCGAGCCGTTCATCGTGGCTGACCATCAATAGTGTACTGTTGTGCGCGCGACACTGGGTAAACAGAAGTTGTAAAAACGTAGCTTGCGTGCCGGCGTCTAACGCTGATGTTGGTTCGTCAGCGATGATCAATGGCGGCGCGCCAATAAGAGCGCGTGCTGCCGCAACACGTTGTTGTTGCCCAACACTTAAGGTGCCAGCTTGAGCGGTTATCATCGATTGAGGCAAGCCAAGATCGAGGCATAGCTGGGTGACTGATTGTTTCGGGTGCTTAACGCGGGCACGCCGTTCCGGAGCGAACTGAAGCGGCAACATGATATTATCTAGTACAGTCGCATAAGGGAGGAGATTAAACTGTTGAAATATTAACCCAATGTTTTCCGCCCGAAACCGGTCTTTTCGGCCGGGAGACAATGTTGTGATGTCGGTGCCCGCAACTTCAATATGGCCAGATGCCGCTGCTACGGTTCCACAAATCAGAGACAGTAAGGTGGATTTGCCGGATCCACTTTCACCAAGAAGCAACACGGTTTCGCCAACTGCCAAATCGAAAAAAGCGATATCCAGGCCAAAAGCCGTAGGTGCAGGCCATGTATATCGCACATCCTTAAGCGTAAAAATTGAGGCTCGGTTCACCATTCCCGAACTAGGGTCTAGAACATTCCGCGCAGATCTAGCGTCGGTGCTGAGCGAGTGACATCAAATGCATTCGAACCAGCGTCTGAAATGACCTGCACTTCGAGCTTCTCAGCGTTTGGAAATACATCAAAATAGGCGAATTCAATGACTGACGCACTGTTTGGGTCCGAACACTCCAACAGATACTCTGCGTGGAATTCGCTATGAGGTGTGTCACCTGCATGGTTGTCATCAGCATGAGCGTGGTCATGTTCTTCGCCGTGGTCATGCCCCTCATGTGCGTGGTCATGATCGCTATGTTCTTCTTCTTTTTCCAACTCTGCGCTCGCTTGAACTACGCTGCACTGCGCCGCGGCAGGAAAGGTAAAAAGGTCCATTGGTCGCGCTAGAGTTGCGACCCCCATAGCCACTTTGTCCCGTTCCTCATTCGTACGGGCTGGGTATTCAAAGCCGACAATGTCGGATCCGGGCGCGTGGAGCTCGATTGCTATTTGTGCGCCATCAAATGCGATGTTTAGTTGACCAACTCCGTGCTCATGTGCGTCCAGTTGCCTTTTTTCATCTGCCATTACAATTTGGCCCGAGAGCGATACCAGAGCGATAAGAGACAGCATTCTCATAGAAGGTATCCTTTGTGTGAAAGCAACTACTACAAAGAGAATAAGCGCGATGGGGGAAAGATTAAAGGGCCAGCGCGTGATATGAGCAGAACTTTGCGTGGGCCCAATACACATTTTTCTATGCAAATGCCTCACCTGTTCATAGCGCCCAGCGTGGCTGATTTGTTCGAGTATAAGATCGGCGGCATCTTAAGCGTGACAATTTGCAGTATGCACTATGTCATGGACGTAATCTTTGGGAATGGAAACTTATCCTCAGCACCAACGTTAAATTTGAAATGTCCTGTTTGATAACAAAGAACATGGGCCGCATGGACCAATTTCCGGTTTCGGCATGACTGGTGTACGTCGACTTTTGGCCCAAGACCCGAGAAGCTCCTGTCTCGCCATACCTCATTCCGAAATAAACCAGTTTCCAAACTGGCTTATTTCAAAAATTTTATGCTTTAAAAGCTGTCTTACCTGTCTTGTCGAACGGACCGCCTCTTTTTTGCCTGCGCAATTTTAAAATTCATCCCAACCATCAAGATCTCGGGCAAGGTTGTCATCTACAAGGCGAGGTGCAATCGCAGATGGAGTAGCTGCAGTTGGGGCTTTTTGTGGCTTCAGCGCTACGATTTCACCGCCAGTTTTGAAACGAGCAGTAGACTGTTTTAATGCTTCGGCTTCGTTGGATAGCAAACTGCTTGCGGCGGTCACTTCTTCGAACGACGCGGCTTGTTTTTGAGTGTTCCCGTCGATTTGTGACACAGCAGAATTGATTTCACCGATACCATTTACCTGCTCTGAAATAGCGCTGGAAATTTCTTCAATTCGCTGAGATACGCCTACAACACTGTCGGAAATCTTATTCAACGACTCCCGAGCGTCCGTTACCTTGGCAACGCCATCTGTGACTGCCGTGTCGCTGCGTGCAATCACATCATCAATTTCAGTTGCGGCCTCTCCGGCGCGTTGTGCAAGCTGTCTGACTTCAGAAGCAACGACCGAGAAGCCCCTGCCTGCTTCCCCCGCGCGGGCAGCTTCGACCCCAGCATTCAAAGCAAGGAGATTGATCTGGAAGGCAATATCATTGATGACGGTGACTACTTTTGCAATTTCAGTCGAAGCGTCTGCAATTCGATTCATTGCTTCTGCGGCACCTTCAGCAACTTCGCTGCTAGATTTGGCCGTGTCACTTGCCACGCCCGCATTGTAGCTGGCATCTGCCACGTTTTCACTGACTTGTTTAATGCTTGCCGTCAGTTCTTCTAATGCCGCAGAAGTCTCTTCCAGGGATGCTGCGTTCTGCTCAGCTTGTTTAGACAAGGCATCCGAAGTGTCTCTCAACTCACTAGAAGATGACGCAAGATTAACGGTGCTTCCGCTAATTTCACCAACAAGTGTTTGAAGCCCCGAGATCATACCGTTTGTGTTGTTTTGAAGTTCCTTAAAAGCACCTTGATACTCGCCTTCCATCAATTCAGTGAGATCGCCATTGCTTAAGGCAAAAAGCACTTGCGATGTCGCCTTAAGTCCGTCGTCTACATTTTGCAGCAGTGTATTAATACCCTCTGCCATCCGACGCAGGCTTTCCTCGTTGAAATCAACTTTGACCCGGTGGCTAAAGTCGCCTTTGGCTCCAAAGTCGACGACTGCGCCCACAGACTGTTCCAGGCGCTCAAGCAATGCGTTGCGTTCATCATCTATGCGCTTTTGTGCCTCTTGCTTGGCTTTATCTTCTCGGACCCTTTGAGCTTCACGTTCGCGTTCTTGTTGTTCTTTTTGTTGTTCCTGTGCGTTTTGTAATTCGATGCGTTCTTTGGCGTTCTTTTGGAAAATCTCCAAAGCGTCTCCCATGCGAGCAATCTCGGTTGCCTCGTCTGGTTTGCGCCCAAGATCCACGTCAAGGTTTCCATTAGCGACCTCAGTCATGGCGGTCACAAAATTGTCTATCGAGTTTTTGATGTAAGCGGCTGCCTTTTGGCTGTTCTTGCGGGCCAGAAGCAGCACTACGGCAGAAGATAAAGCCACCCCTGCAATGACAAGCCATCCAATTAACTTCAGTTGGTTACCAACAGCTTGTTGTTGTGTTGTCATGCTGTCCATTACGAATTCTACAGCTGACAAAAGTTCCGGCCCAATGCGGTCCATGTCCGCCCGATGCCCATTGCGTTCTAAGATAACTTGGTGCGCGGCTTCACTGGCGGTTTCAAATTGCACGATGCTTGCTTGTGCATCTGCAACCAATTGACGACGCGTTGGGTCGTCTAATTCGACCAACAGGGCATCCAAACCGGACAATGCATCTTGGAAAGCAGTTTTTGCTCGGGCGAAGTCTTCTTCTACATTATCAAGTAGATAACGCTCAGTATATAATCTGCCTAACAACAGATTTTCTTGTGCGCGACCGGCTAAAGTTGCGGCAACTGGATCACCGTCGCGGGACGCGGTCTCCATAATCTTGGTCAGGTTGAGACGGATGTCGCGCCCTGTGTCGGCCATTTCAGCCACTAGTTCGTTTCGGGGCGCGCGCAGTTGTGCAATTCTTTCGAACGCTGCCGCATATTGCGCGACCAGATCGTCACTCAACGACAGCGCTGCAGCAGCATCTGGGGCCAACACCCCGGCATTGCGTATCAAGTCATTGACCTCGAACACTTCATCGACGTTACCGGTAAAGCTTTCTGAGATATCAGTTTCACCGCTAACCCGGAACTTAAAGGCATCTAATCGCGCTTCCAACACGTCTTCCAATACTTCAGCCGCCATACCGGACGTGCGCGATAAGTTTAGAAATTGGCTTGTGTTATAAAGAACGAAGAGCATGGCAAAGATGCTGATCATCGAACCCAGCGCAATTGCCATCATCATCTTTGACGACAATCTATTGATCATTTGTGAAATTGAACCACGACGCGTCTTAGACATTCAAATACCCTCGAAAATAAATTATGAGTGAGTGATATCTTCTGATCGTTCAGAAAAAGTGAATTCATGCTCTGCTCAAGATGTTTTGAGCTAAGCCACCCGCGACAGTTCCGAATTCCTAGTATGGTTGATCAAATAAATTTATTGAAAACAGTATTTTGGATTTATTCGCCTATTTTTATTGCAACTCATTCCTTCTGAGCACCTAGTCGTGAATCTCTTGGGATCGCGTCGACATCACGTGTTTGCAGAATGTATGATTTGTTTCGTTGACGTGTTTGTAGGTCATAGGCTGGCGCCTCACCGAATTGGTGCAGCTTGCCGGTGGCATCTGAAAACGCCCATCGCGCCACGATCAATTGAACGACTTTGATCTCTTCCCCGTCGTCGTTTCTGTAGAACTCATATTGCCATGATCCTTTGATTTGAACAGGTAGCCGGATCAAATCCAAATTGGGTGGTGGGGCACGGCGCGCAACCGCGTGTTGACGCGCATTGTTTTCCATTGCGTTCAACAGTCGACGAAGCGGCGTTGTTTCGGTTGCTCTGCGGCCAGAGAAGACAGCAAGAATTTCGGTGTTGGTTTCAAAATACGCCTTGGCCAGAAAAAGGAATTTTTTAGGTCGCGTAACATGCGGGACCATTTCAACTTCCATTGGGCCGCCATACGTTTTGAACAAGCCGCGATCTTCTTGCTCGGGCGTCGCGCCTTGAATGCCAAGGAAACTGTTTTGCATGGCCGTGACTAACTTTGAATTTGGGGTCCGCATGCCGTCAACACGCGGGTTTCTTACATTAGTTAAGCGGAAAGATTTAAAGAACTCTTAGCCGGGCAGCGGGCGTGATTGATCTGGTCTTAGTTTCGGTGGCTCTTAAGCTCCTAAGTCTGTACGGTTTCACCCTGCAATAGATAAAAATCAGAGGAGGGACGCGCATGTTCACGCAGACTAGTTTAAAATTGACGCACCACGCTATTTTGAAAATGCTGGAGGCGGCAACAGCCTGTGCAGACAAAATCGGGCAGCCACAATGCATCGTGATTGTCGATGCAAGCGGTGAAACGCTTGGAAGTCTGCGAATGTCAGGTGCGAAGTACCTCAGCCTGAAGAGCGCGCGATCCAAAGCGCGGACAGCGGCCAGCATAGGTGCGCCTTCTAATGCGGTCCCGGTAGACTTTGGGCCGTTGATTGCCGCGGCTACAGGCGGTGACGTTACGCGTCTGGGGGGTGGGTTGCCAATTGTCATAAACGGTCATTTGGTGGGTGGCATCGGGGTTGGGTCTGGTTCCGCAGAGCAGGATATCGAAGTCGCAACTGCAGCGATTGATGCGATTTCTTAACGTCATCGCAATCATTGGTACGAGGTCTCCTTGCGGAGGTTGCAAGGGATCGCCATCTTGCCAGTGTTCAAAAAGCCAAAAAGGTGATGCATGGAATTGAATGCCAATTTTGAAAGTCGTGTGTCAGTGCACGCCGCGAAAAACCCTTGGGTTGCGTCGCCGATGGTAGGTGTGGACCGGCGCATGTTGGACCGTCTTGGTGACGAGGTCGCGCGCGCGACGTCTATTGTGCGTTACGCGCCCGGCAGCCGGTTTTCCCCTCACGTCCACACAGGAGGAGAAGAGTTCTTTGTTCTTGAAGGCGTCTTTCAAGATGAGCATGGCGACTATCCGGCTGGCACCTATGTGCGCAATCCGCCGACAACCAGCCACACACCAGGATCTGAAGAAGGGTGTGTGATTTTCGTCAAGTTATGGCAATTCGATATGCAAGACCGCACGCAGTTCAGCGTTGATACAACAGGCGACGGGTATGTTGCCATCGCTGAGGGAATTCGTCGGATGGCATTGCATAAAGACACCTTGGAAGAGGTGTATACAGAACAGTGGGCGCCCGGGGTATCTGCGGTTTTAGACGCGGCACAAGGTCTGGAAGTTTTAGTGCTAGAGGGTAGTTTCGTGGATGAAAAAGAGCATTTTGAACAGCAATCTTGGTTGCGCTTGCCGGTGGGAACATCGTGTTCCGTCACTGCGGGCCCGAACGGTGCTAAGGTCTGGGTCAAGCGCAACCATCTTGCACAGGTTCCAACGCCTCCTCAGGTAAGCTGATTGCGGGCTTTGCGGTGTCTGTCATGCATGTAATTGCATAGGGCGCTGCTTGTTGGAGTATTTTTTCAAGCGTTAATTCTTGCACGGCAAGACGCGCCCCGGGCAAGACTGGTCCATGCATGATCTGATGCACAAGTGCCGCGGCCGGCAGGATCGGAACTGCAGGGCCTTGGCCTTGGCGCGCCACCAAGGTCCACCGCTTTCTTGCATGTGCGTGGACGTCGTCTAGGCCGCTGATGTCCACGACCATTGCACCAGTATCGGACGTCGGGATCCGGGTTATTCTTCGCATATGAAGTAAAAGCGGGATGATTCTCTGCAAGGCCGGAGCCAAACGCGATTGGCGAAGACGTGCGAGCGCCTCCAGACCATATTGTTCAATCGGAGATTCCAACCCTGCGGAAAAGGAAACGCGCGATTGAACATTGTGTTTGGCGCCCAGGTATTCAGCGTCAAACGTCTCGACATGGGCGGCGCGCCGTTTGCCCAACTGTGCAATGTCGATCCAGTGTCCACCGCGCCAGCCCACACAGGTCTGTAACTGTCCGCTCTGCCATATTGGGATTTCTTGGCCTGCATAGCTTAGAATGGCTTCGATCACTGACCGGCCCACGTCGCTTTTGCCGCCCGGGGTGATTGCAATATCTATTGTGTCGATGCGGTGCCAGCCTTTGGTCAGGGCTTCTACCACGCAGCCTGAAAGGGCAGGGGTGGAACTTGCACCTGACAAAGCAACAACCCCACGCTTGCGCGCAGACTGATGCAGCGCAGGAGCAAACCCAGCAAGATAGTTGCGGGCATCTGCCAGATCAACAAAGTGGGCGCCGGACTGGATGGCGGCCTTTGCAGTGTCAAACCCAGCCATTTGAAAGGGGCCTGAGCAATCCACCACGATGAATGGTTTGATGTCTTCAAGCACCGCATTCAGGTTTTTGGTGTGGTCCAAAGCTACGGCGTGAATGGCCCGCGTGTTGCAAGCTTTACGCAACTGCTGCGCAAGCTTTTTTGCTTTTTGCATCCGGCGTGACGAAACAAACAGCACAACATCGCCCCAACGCGACACATGTTTGGCAAGCCGCTGTCCAAAAACGCCCGTAGCTCCGATAATCAACACGCGTTTCATAAAGTGAACCGATCTGCATTTTGGGGCGTTGGTATGATGCAACGGTCAGTTTTGCCAAACACACGATATCGGTTTCTAGCCAGCACCACATAGCCAGCATCACGCAGCCATTTTGGCATAAAACGAAGTAACCGCGCCGCCCGTGCAGGACCGTCGAGATGATCTGCGAGCGCCATGATAGCATCTGACTTTTCAAGTGCTATGCCCTGTTCGATAAACAGAAAACTCAATGGATCATCAGGGTCGATGCCATGTTTTTGAGCAAGTGCCCGCCCTGTTTCTGATTGGATAGACACAAAGCGAATGCTGTCCGTCTTTTCATGGCGTAATGTATAGTGAACGCCGCCATCACACAAAGCGCAGTTGCTATCAAAAACCCAAATCGCGCGTTTACTTGTCTGTTTCATGCCTGTGCATCCTTGAACACCGCCTCGTGCCGGATCAAAAGACCAAACAAATTGGAGTGCAGACGGAGCGAAAAATTGAATTCATGGTTGCCCAGATCCTCGTGCCTTATTTCTAATTGACCGGGGACCAATATGCGCGGCAGGCGGATGCGCGTGTGACCAAGTGCCAGGAAATAGTGGTCGCTTTTAAAAACCAATGCGTTTTCTTTCGCATCCACCCTTAACGCCATGCCGATGCGGTAGCCTATGTGTTCCTCAAGGCCGGTGGGGCCTGCAAACCGTTTTGAACTGTGTACGATCTGCGGAAAGCCTATAGAACGGCCGTATTGTCTGATCCAGAATTGCCCGTCGCTGGCCGCATCCTCGGTCACAACAACAACTGCGGGGCGGTTAATGCAAGCGGGGTCAAACGGCAATGGAGCCCCAATAGCGCGTGCAAGCTGAGAAAGAATACGGCCCGCAAGGTTCATCTGCATTCGGGTGACAATGCCTTGATATGTTACGCTGGCGCCACCTTGGACACGCTTACCAAACCTATGTTGGATTGCATGCGGTAAGAGGTTCCACTTTTTCGAACCTAACAACGCGCGAAACCGGTTATCTTCAAGATACGGCACAGGATAATCTATTTGCTCAAAACGCATTTTCATCACCTTATTTCTTTTACTGTTATTTCTGTATAAACAGAAACCAATACCCAAATTTTTAGTCAGTCTTTTTGCCACCCAAGGACAGTAGGGAAATCACTTTGTTGCCCATCTTGAGCAACAAATTCAGTTTTTCTTTTGGTACGCCTAACATCTGACCGTGCCACTTATCGACCGTGGACAAAAATTCTTGCATGTCCTCCATCCGCCTCAGCACTTCTGGGTTTAGCGCATCTTCTTGCCTGGCGGTTGCCACGCATTCCTCAATCACACGCATTGCGGGGTCAATCTCGCGTTCTTTACGACCTTGGGCGACGCGCACTGCAATCTCCCAGACGTCGGTTTCCGCGGTATAGTGCTCGCGTCGGTCGCCCTGAACAGGCACTCGATGAATAAGCTTCCACCCAATGAGTTCCTTTAGAGAGTTTGAAACATTGGAACGCGCAATCCCTAATTCTGCTGATATTTGTTCGGCATTTAGCGGCGTCACGCTGAGAAATAGCAAAGCCTGAATTTGAGCAACGGACCGATTGACGCCCCATTGGCTGCCCATGTCACCCCAATAGAGGATGAATTGTTCTTTCGACTCAGATTTATTTTTATCAGTAATTTCTGTCATGACAGAAATATAAGACAGGCGCTTATGATTTGTCAATCCAGTATGAGGACCGCATAAGTTAAATCTTTTGAAAGGGCGCGATAGGCCGCCAATGTTGTAACCATATGCATCGTGGCAATCGCGACGCAATCGATCGGTAGAAAATTGTCTAAGGTGGCTGGTGAAAAGACGCATGGGTTAAGACATGCTGCCAGGTCAGCTTAGAGGCACCACACCAAGTTCGTGCATTAATTGACAAATTTCCCGAATCGCGGGATCAATTGACGCAGGAACGCATCATAAGAAGCGTTCGACAAAACGTCTGGGAGGACAACATGAAAAAATTGATCGCAGGAACGGCCCTCGGGCTGATTGCAATGGCGAGCACAGCATCCGCAGATGGCCATAGTGTCTCCGCATGTCTCATCACGAAGACAGACACAAACCCGTTCTTTGTGAAAATGCGCGAAGGTGCCGCAGCTAAGGCCGAAGAACTAGGCATTTCTCTGAACAGCTACGCAGGCAAAGTCGACGGAGATCATGAAACGCAAGTCCAAGCGATTGAAACCTGCATTGCAAATGGTGCCAACGGCATTTTGCTCGCAGCCTCGGACACATCATCAATTGTACCTGTGGTACAGCAAGCGCGCGATGCAGGGCTGCTAGTCATCGCTTTGGACACGCCGCTTGAACCTCTTGATGCAGCGGACATGACATTTGCGACTGATAACTTTCTTGCTGGCGAGTTGATTGGCGCTTGGGCTGCTGCTGCACTTGGCGACGCTGCTGCTGACGCAAAAATCGGCATGCTTGATTTGTCCATCAGCCAGCCCACGGTAGGCGTTCTGCGCGACCAAGGCTTTTTGACAGGCTTTGGCATCGACGTGAAAGATCCTGGAAAATGGGGTGACGAAGACGACCCGCGCATTGTTGGGAACGATGTCACAGCTGGCAACGAAGAGGGTGGCCGCAGGGCGATGGAAAATCTCTTGGCCAAAGACCCATTTATCAACGTTGTCTACACAATCAACGAACCAGCTGCCGCCGGCGCTTATGAAGCGCTCAAGGCGATTGGCCGGGAAAATGACGTTTTGATCGTGTCTGTCGATGGCGGCTGCCCAGGCGTGCAAAACGTGGCTGATGGCGTCATCGGCGCGACATCACAGCAGTACCCGCTTTTGATGGCCTCCCTCGGTATCGAAGCGATTGCAGCGTGGGCCAAAGACGGTACGAAACCACAGGCATCTGACGGTAAAGACTTCTTTGACACAGGTGTTTCGCTGGTCACCGACCAGGCGGTTGACGGTGTCGACAGCATTTCGGTTGCCGAAGGTCTGGACCGCTGCTGGGGATAATACGGTAAGGTACCTTGTGGCACTACGCACAAGGTACGCCTCGTACTATTCTGAATGATCAATGTTGCCTGCCCGATTTGAGGGCAGGTAACACTTTACGTAATAAAACACTTAAGTCGTGGAAGGGTAGGCGTTTGCGCGTCCTTTGCGCCGCTTTGAGAGGGCACACGCATGGCACCATCTGACAATTACGAAACCGCAGCGACGCAGGCAGACGGAAAAGTTGCGCAATTTGAAGACACGCGTACGGGCCTTATTGGACGGATTCAGCATCGGTTGCACCAAACACCGTCGCTTGTTCCTTTGATCGTGTTAGTCTTTTCGGTGGTGCTGTTCGGCGTTTTGCTGGGCTCACGCTTTTTCTCACCTTTTGCGATGACGCTCATCTTACAGCAGGTCCAGATTGTGGGTGTGCTAGCGGCAGCCCAAACGCTGATCATCTTGACAGCAGGTATCGACCTAAGTGTCGGCGCGATCGCTGTTTTGTGCACTGTGGTCATGGGCAAAGCCACGTTCAGCTATGGTATTCCGGCCCCGGTTTCAGTCGCTATTGGACTGGCCGTGGGGACCACCTTGGGTGCGATCAGTGGCTACCTTGTCAGCCGCATGAAGCTGCCGCCGTTTATCGTCACCTTGGGCATGTGGCAGATCGTGCTTGCGGCGAATTACCTGTATTCAGCTAATGAAACGATCCGTTCGCAGGATATTGAAGCTAACGCGCCATTTCTTCAGCTTTTGGGCACTCAGATGAAATTTGGAGGCGCAACGTTCACGTTTGGCGTCATTTTGATGATTGGCCTGTTCATCGTGCTGGCCTATGCGCTGCGATCTACAGCGTGGGGAAGACACGTCTATGCGGTGGGGGATGACCCCGAGGCAGCAGAGCTATCCGGTGTCGATGTCCACAAAACCTACATGTCAGTTTACATGGCGGCAGGATTTATTTGCGCACTAGCAGGCTGGGTCATGATCGGGCGATTTGGATCGATCTCACCATCAGCCACAACAGGGGTAATCGGCAATATTCAGGCGATTACGGCCGTGGTCATTGGAGGCATCTCGCTGTTTGGCGGGCGCGGGTCGATCGCTGGTGCGCTTTTTGGTGCGCTTATCGTTGGCGTTTTTGAACTTGGCCTGCGCATGGCGGGCGCCGACCCACAGTGGACGTTTATGCTGATCGGCTTGTTGATCATTGCAGCGGTTGCTGTTGACCAATGGATCAGAAAGGTAAGTGCATAATGGAACCGATCCTAAAAGCACGTGGCCTGGTAAAACGCTACGGCAAAGTTACCGCGATGGACCACGCTGATTTCGACCTGATGCCGGGTGAAATTCTGGCAGTTATTGGGGATAACGGCGCTGGGAAATCGTCTATGATCAAGGCGGTCTCTGGGGCGACCATACCGGATGAAGGGCAGGTTTGGCTTGAGGGCAAGGAGGTCAAATTCCGTTCCCCGATTGAGGCGCGCAGTTACGGCATTGAAACCGTGTACCAGCAATTAGCGATGTCACCTGCGTTGTCGATTGCCGATAATATGTTCATGGGGCGTGAGCTGCGCAAACCGGGCATCATGGGTAAGGTGTTTCGCCAGTTGGACAAACCGGCTATGGAAAAGTTTGCCCGTGATAAGCTGAGCGAATTGGGGCTTGCGACTATCCAGAACATCAATCAAGCGGTTGAATCTCTGTCTGGTGGGCAGCGTCAAGGCGTTGCTGTGGCACGCGCGGCTGCCTTTGGATCCAAAGTCGTGATTTTGGACGAACCAACGGCTGCGCTGGGCGTAAAAGAAAGTCGCAAGGTGCTGGAGTTGATCCAAGATGTGCGCAGCCGTGGCATTCCAATTATCCTGATTAGCCATAACATGCCGCATGTCTTCGAGATCGCAGACCGCATCCACGTGCACAGATTGGGCAAGCGCCTGTGCGTGATTGATCCCAAAGATTATTCAATGTCGGACGCCGTGGCCTTTATGACAGGCGCCAAAGAACCGGACATGGCGGCCTGATGCATCTGGATGCGTTGATTGCGCGTATTGCGGCAACGCCTGCGCGCAACAAAATTCGAATTGTGGCTTTGGTAGGGGCACCGGCAAGTGGGAAATCTACGCTTGCTCAGGCCATTTCGGCCCATGATCCGTCAGTCTCTGTCGTACCAATGGACGGATTTCACCTTGATAACCCTTTGTTGGAAAAGCGCGGTCTGCTTGCGCGCAAAGGGTCGCCGGATAGCTTTGATGCTTTAGGGCTTGTGCATTTGTTGCGCCGGTTTGCAGCAGGAGAGCGCCCGATTTACCCGACTTTTGATCGCGTTACGGATCGGTCAATTGCGGGTGCGGGAGAGGTCAGTGAAACCTGTGAAACTGTCTTGGTCGAAGGCAATTACCTTTTATTGGACAAACCGCAATGGCGCGATTTGAAATCGTTATGGGATTTGACAATCCAAGTGGACGTGCCGCGCGATATTTTGCGCATCAGGCTGCTGGAGCGGTGGCGTGGGTTTGGATTTTCTGACGCAGAAGCCACTGCAAAAACAGAAGGCAATGACCTGCCCAATGCGGACTTCGTTTTGCAAAACTCAAGCGCTCCGGATGTACGTGTCGATACAATTGCGCTGATGCCTTAACAGCGGATTACACATTCTGCGCCAAAACGCGCTGTTTTGTATGAATTGCATGCCTGGCACGCCTTGACTTCTGCACTGCCAAAAGGTGTATCTGACCCGAATTTATGACCCTCGAAGGGATACAAAGATGCACGCCTATCGCAGCCACTCTTGCGCAGACCTGACCGCTAAAAATGTTGGTGACAACGTCCGGCTTTCCGGCTGGGTTCATCGGGTGCGGGATCATGGTGGTGTTTTGTTCATCGACCTGCGTGACCACTACGGCATGACGCAAGTACTGTGCGACCCAGACAGCCCGGTTTTCGCCGAGGTCGAAAAGGTGCGCGCTGAATGGTGCATCCGCATCGATGGTAACGTCAAAGCCCGCGATGCAAGCCTTGTAAACGGCAAAATCCCCACAGGCGAGATCGAAGTCTTTGTGCGCGATCTAGAGGTGTTGGGTGCTTCTGAAGAATTGCCACTTCAAGTATTTGGCGAACAGGAATACCCCGAAGAAACCCGCCTGCGCTACCGGTACCTCGATCTGCGCCGCGAAAAGATGCAGTCCAACATGATGTTGCGATCCGACGTTGTCTCATCAATCCGCAAACGCATGTGGGACGCCAAGTTTCGCGAATATCAAACGCCGATTATCACGGCCTCCAGCCCGGAAGGTGCCCGCGATTTCTTGGTGCCGTCGCGCCTGCATCCCGGTAAATTTTATGCGCTGCCGCAAGCGCCGCAGCAATTCAAACAGCTGCTGATGGTTTCGGGCTTTGACAAGTACTTTCAGATCGCGCCCTGCTTTCGCGATGAGGACCCCCGCGCGGACCGCTCTCCAACTGATTTCTATCAACTCGACCTTGAGATGAGCTTTGTCACCCAACAGGACGTTTTTGACACTATTCAGCCTGTATTGACTGGTGTGTTCGAAGAATTCGGCGGCGGCAAACCGGTGGATCAGGATTGGCCGCAGATTTCGTATAAGGACGCCGCGCTTTGGTATGGTTCTGACAAGCCAGACCTGCGTAACCCGATAAAGATGCAGGTCGTCTCTGAACATTTCGCAGGCTCAGGGTTCGCGATTTTCGCCAAGCTGCTCGAGCAGGAAGGCACGCAGATCCGTGCGATCCCAGCGCCCACCGGCGGTAGCCGCAAATTCTGTGACCGGATGAATGCCTTTGCGCAAAAAGAAGGCCTTCCGGGCATGGGCTATATTTTTTGGCGCGATCAGGGCAGCGGGATGGAAGCCGCAGGGCCTTTGGCTAAAAACATCGGTCCTGAACGTACAGAAGCTATTCGCCAGCAACTGGGTCTGGGTGTCGGAGACGCTGCGTTCTTCTTGGGTGGTAAGCCTAAAACCTTTGAGGCCGTCGCTGGAAAAGCGCGTAATGTGATCGGTGCTGAACTGGGTTTGACTGATGAAAACCGGTTCGCCTTTGCGTGGATCGTTGATTTTCCGATCTATGAAAAAGATGCAGAAACGGGCAAAATCGACTTCGAACATAACCCGTTCTCCATGCCTCAGGGTGGAATGGCGGCGCTGGAGGGCGATCCATTGGAAGTCTTGGGGTACCAATATGATCTGGCTTGTAACGGATACGAGCTTGTCTCAGGAGCGATCCGGAATCACCGGCCCGAGATTATGTTCAAGGCCTTTGAAATTGCAGGCTACGGCGAAGACGAAGTGCGCAAACGCTTTGGTGGCATGGTGAACGCGTTCCAATATGGCGCACCGCCCCACGGGGGATGCGCGGCAGGTATTGACCGTATCGTCATGCTGTTGGCCGAAGAATCCAGCATCCGCGAAGTCATCTTGTTTCCGATGAACCAGCGTGCCGAAGACCTAATGATGTCTGCGCCATCTGAACCGATGAGCGATCAATTGATGGAGCTGGGCCTTCGGGTCATTCCGCAAGACTGATCTGTTTCCAACATGATGCAAAAGGGCCGTTGCGCGCGCAGCGGCCCTTATTAAACCTTGGACCTTGCATTGGATCTGGGTAGCATTTGACGATGACACGCAGCACATCAGATGAACCGCCCTTGGGTCTTGTGGTTTCAGATTGGACCCCACCTGCCGAGCCCGACGGCATAGCTTTGCGCGGCCGCTACGCCGAGTTGGTGCGTCTTGATACAAATGCGCATGCGCGAGCCCTGTTTGCCGCATATCAAGGGCATGATCAGGTTTGGGATTATTTGTTCGATGGTCCCTTTCATGATCTGGATGGCTACCGTACATGGATGGACAAATCTGTATCAACCAAAGGCCAACTGTTCTACGCGATCAAAAACAGGGAAACAGATGCTTGGGAAGGGGTAGCGAGCTACCTCAGAATAGACCCACAAAGTGGATCCATCGAAGTTGGTAACATCAACTATAGCCCAGCATTGCAGCGCACGCGCGCGGGTACAGAAGCAATGTTCCTGATGATGCAGTGGGCGTTTAATGCGGGATACCGGCGATATGAATGGAAGTGCAACGGATTAAATCTGCCATCTCGGCGCGCAGCGCAGCGTTTGGGGTTCAGTTTCGAAGGGATTTTTCGGCAAGCTGTAGTGGTTAAGGGGCGAAACCGGGACACGGCGTGGTTTGCCGCCATTGATCGCGAATGGCTCGCGTTACAAAATGCTTATAAGGTCTGGCTCGCGCCAGAAAACTTTAATGAGGGACAACAATGTCAATCGCTGAGCGCATTAACTGCACCCATTCGTGTATCGAGCGATCCGATTCTATCAGGTGCTAAATAGCCATCTTCTGGGTCAGGCGTTGTTGAACAAGACCGACAAGCTTGGCTGTTTCAGTTTGTGCCGAAGCACCAGACGCGCGGGCTTTAGCCAATGCTTCGGCTGCTTGCTCCAGCCCTGTGTCTTTGGCTGACCGCGCAACGCCACCTAGAAATTGCGCTACATAATCAAGCGCGCTGTCATCTTCAGTATCAGACAGAACATCGGCGATATGGGCCATGTCGTCTTGGAATGCCATCGGATCAGGGTGAATGGTTTCGTCGGGTACTTCGCGCAAACCAGTAGGTTGGCGTTCAGCCGGGAGGTTACATAGCACAGCATGCTGAAAAGCTGCGAGCGAGGTAATTGGCTTGGCTAAAAAACCATCCGCACCGGCTGCTAATGCTACCGTTTCGCCATCAATATCGCCAGATGTTCCAAGAATGACGTCAACGCGGGGGTCTGTCCCGATAAGTTCTTTGATCAGATCTTCGCCATTGCCATCGGGTAGACCCAGATCAATCACAACCACAGAAGGGCGATAGACTTGCAAATGCCTGCGCGCAGATCGGATGCAATCGGCACGTCGGATGCGCGCGCCGCTGCGCAAGCATAACAGCCGCATCGCCTCGCAGGCGAATCTACTGTCTTCGATGACCAATACCGTCAGCCCCAGCAACGGGCGTGTTGCTGTTGCCGTGGGGATCGTCGCCGCAAAAGGGTCCTTCTTGTCCATCTTCACCTCCTGAAAAGTGACTCGTTACGCGACTCACCATGGCGCAGATATGGATAACAGGCCGTTAATGCCGGCAAAGACGTGCGGCGTGGTGTCTCTTGCGCTACCTTTGCATCCGCAGCATAACCGGCTCGACCTATTTGCATCGGAGACTTTTCCATGATCGGACGTTTGAACCACGTGGCCATTGCGGTACCTGACCTTGAGGCCGCAGCTAACCAATATCGTACCGCTTTGGGCGCAAATGTTGGCGCGCCGCAGGACGAGCCTGACCATGGTGTAACTGTGATATTTATCGAACTGCCCAACACGAAAATCGAATTGCTTTACCCTTTAGGCGACAACAGCCCAATCCAAGGGTTTCTGGATAAAAACCCGTCTGGTGGCATCCACCATGTTTGCTACGAAGTAGATGATATTTTGCAAGCACGCGACCATCTGGTTGAAACTGGCGCGCGCGTTCTCGGCACCGGTGAACCCAAGATCGGGGCGCATGGCAAGCCCGTACTTTTTCTGCACCCCAAGGACTTTAATGGCTGCTTGGTCGAGCTAGAACAGGTTTAAACGTATAAAAGGGGCGGCACTATGGGCGTTACATCTGCATTGGTATTATTCGCGGTGATTTGGTCATTGATGTTTTTGATCATCTTGCCGATCCGCGTGAAAACCCAAGGCGACTTGGGAGAAATCGTGCCTGGCACTCATGCCGGTGCCCCTGAAGTGCACGACATCGGTAAAAAGGCAAAAATCACCACCGTCTTAAGCTTGATACTATGGGCGATTATCTCGGCGATTATTTTGTCCGAAGTGATCAGCGTTCGGGATTTGGATTGGTTTGACCGTATGGAGGCTGAGGTGCCAGCCGGTGGAACAGATGGGTAAAGGTCGCTGCACCTAATATCGGGATCACGAGGTTTAACAGCGGGATCGACAGCGGGATCGCCATTAAAAACCCAGCGGCCCAAATCTTGAGCATGTGGCGCGCACGCAGCACTTTGGCCTGCGCACGGCCAACACGGCGCATTGCGGCCAAGGTAAAATATTCGCGGCCCAGCAAAAATCCGTTCAAGCCCCAAAAGATCAAAGGGGCTGCAGGCGCCAATAGAATATAAAGCACCAACGCAAAGATATTGGCGAGTATCAAAACACCCAAGAAGCTAAAGGTGTCACGCAGCGCGTCCGTCAGCGGAATTTTCTGCGCCTCACCCAACTTGGGAAAGTGTTCGTCCTCCACGGCTTGGGCAACGGTATCGAGGAACATCGACGTCAACGCCGAGGCCACAGGGATCATCAGGAAAGTCGACAAAACCGCTAAAACAAAGGCAGCACCCCAGCCAACAATATCATTTAGCCAAGTGACTTCACCGATGAAGGGTAAATGTACTTCGTCGCCTACAAGCCCCCCCAAAAGCCAAACGAACCCCAAAGATGCGCCGATCAGTAGCGCAAGGGTTAACCCCACACCTGTCAGCAAGACTTTGCGAAAACGTGGATCAGGCATTTGCCCTAGGGCTGCAAAAAACGCACTTAAAATCATGAAGATATCCAAGTGGTGATGGCGTCCAAATCGGGGCGCGGTCGGTCGGGTGGTGTCGCGGTTTCGGTCGCAATATGGATAAATCCTGCGATGCGCTCATGTGGCGCCAGTGCCAACGCATCAGTCATGAATCCTCTGTCGTGGCTTGGCCAGCCGCTTAGCCAATTTGCACCCCAACCTGCTGCTAATGCGGCATTGAGCAGGGCAAGACACACAGCACCTGCAGAATAAGTTTGCTCCAATGCTGGGATTTTTTCAGATGCTTTCGGGCTTTCGATGACGGCCACGGCAAGATGACCCTGATCAAACTGACCACGCCCTTTTTGGATCTGATCTGGGTCCAGCGCCAAAGCCTCACCTCGGTTCTGCGCGACCTCTGCCAACCGCGCCATTGCAGTTTTTTCGATCACGATGAACCGCCATGGCTCCAGTTTGCCGTGATCGGGCGTGCGTGCGGCAGCCTCGAGCAGGGGGGCCAGTTCGCCTGGGCTGGGCGCAGGTGCTTGCAGTGTTTTCGCGGGACGCGAGCGGCGAGTGCGCAAAAACGCAAGCGCTTGGGGGTTCGGGTCAGGCATAAGGATCCTTAGTGTTCACAGCTGACTTGCCATATAATCAATCTCTGCCTTGAGAAAAGCATCAAAGCGCGCAGTGGGCTGTCTTACCGTCAAAGCAGGTGCCATGGGGTCTTCGACTGTGGTGGTACTGCCGGACAACGCCTCAAGCGTGGCATGGCCACAAAACGGCACGTATACTTCGGAATACCCGCCTTCGTGGACAAGAACCAACCGCCCACCACAGAGCTTTTCGGCGGCTGCTTTGACGTGCAAGGTCATCTGGCGAAACGTATCAGCCGTGGCCAGCATGCGCGCCAATGGGTCCACCGCACTGGCGTCAAAACCGCAGGCGACAATGATAAGATCGGGGTTATATGCCTCGATTTGCGGGATAACGACTGTTTCCATCGCATGGAGATAGGCGGTATGCCCTGAGCCCGCAGGTAGTGGTAAGTTGAGGTTATAGCCCAAACCCACGCCTTTGCCGCGATCCGCCAGAGCGCCGGTATCGAGGGGGTAGTTGCCTTCTTGATGCAGTGAAATCGTGAGCACGTCGTCGCGGTTGTAGTAGATATGCTCTGTGCCATTGCCATGGTGCACATCCCAATCCAGCACAACCACGCGCCCCGCCATACCTTGAGATTTGGCTGCTTCAATTGCGATGGCGATGTTCGCCATTAGGCAAAACCCGTTTGGAAAATCAGGCAGACAATGGTGACCGGGGGGCCGAGACAGCGCATAAGCGTTTTGCAGATCACCGTTCATCACAGCCTCTACTGCTGATTTTGCAAGACCAGCGGACAAAGCCGCGATCTCATAGCCGCCCTTTGCAAATGGTGTCCGACGGCCAAGCTCGCCGCCCTGATCGTCGGACATGGCCTTGAAAGCATCCAGATAACTTTGGGGATGAACGCGTAGCAGGTCTTCGCGCGTCGCCGCATCAGCAGAGCGCAGATCAAGGTCTTTTGACAGACCGGTAACGTCCATCAGATTTTTCAAACGGCGTTTTGTCTCGGGGTTTTCGGGCAAGCCGCCAGCGGCCAAGGGTTGCACATGCCCCCCCAGCGGAATGGTGAAGGCATAGTTGCCCCCCGCGTGCCAAAAGCATTTTTCATCCCAAAAGAACCCTGTCGCCATGATCGTGTCTCCTTGCCGCTTAGCGCGGAAAGTGACCGAGCCCGCGGCAATTGTCCATGCCGGGGCGCTTAGCGCACCATCCCGATGATCTCGTAGGTTTTGGCCAGAATGGGCGCGGTAATCTCACGCGCTTGTTCTGCCCCTTTTCCGAGCAGGCGGTCAATTTCGGCGGGATCATCCATCAGCCGGGCCATTTCGCTGGAAATTGGGGATAGCTTGGATACGGCAAGTTCTGCGAGCGCCGGTTTAAACGTACCAAACTGCTGACCCCCGACATCGGCCAGCACCTCATCCACGGTTTGATCATTGAGGGCTGCATAGATGTTCACCAAATTGCGCGCCTCGGGCCGTTCTGCCAGACCAGCGGCCTCAGACGGTAGCGCATCCGGGTCGGTCTTCGCTTTGCGAATTTTCTTGGCGATTGCATCCGTGTCATCCGTCATATTGATACGGCTGGCATCTGATGGGTCAGACTTTGACATCTTTTTCGACCCATCACGCAGGGACATGACGCGGGTTGCGGCCCCTTCGATTACGGGTTCAGTGATAGGGAAGAAATCAACGCTGTAGTCGTGGTTAAACTTGGTGGCGATGTCGCGGGTCAGCTCAAGGTGTTGTTTCTGGTCTTCGCCGACGGGTACGTGGGTCGCGTGATAAACCAAGATATCAGCGGCCATGAGCGCGGGATAGCCAAACAGCCCAAGCGAGGCATTTTGCGCGTTCTTACCTGCCTTATCTTTGAATTGCGTCATGCGTTGCATCCAACCCATGCGCGCGACGCAGTTAAAAATCCACCCTAGTTGCGCGTGCTCAGGCACTTGGCTTTGGTTAATCAAAATGGATTTGTCCGGGCTGATGCCGCTGGCGATAAAACCTGCAGCCAATTCGCGGGTGTTGTGCACTAGGTCTTTGGGGTCCTGCCAGACGGTTATCGCGTGCAGATCAACCATACAGTAGACGCAAGGGTATTCGTCCTGCATTGCGACAAAGCGTTTGATGGCACCAAGGTAATTCCCAAGGGTCAGCCCGCCCGAAGGCTGGATGCCCGAAAACACACGGGGGGCAAAGGTTGAATTGGTCATCAAAAACGCTCCATTCTCGCTGGCAATGCGGTATGGGCTGGCTTACCCATGACCCACCACATCGTCAAGGAAGGCTGTTTTATGAGTGACCCCTATAATGCGCCACCTGTGAACCCGTTGCCGCCCGTTGTGTGGTTGCTTTTTGTTGCAATCTCACTGCCAGAGCTTTTGTTCAGCTTTGGCGCGCAGGGGTTGCTGGGCGGTGCAGACGGCGTCGGATGGCGTTTGGAAGCGGTAAACACATATGGGTTTTCGGGAGATATCTTTGATTGGATGCTGCAAAACGGTCGTTGGTTGCCCGAACATCTTTTGCGTTTTGTGACCTATAGTTTCGTACATAGTTCATTTACGGGCACGCTTTTTGCGGCTGTCTTGATGTTGGCGCTCGGCAAAATGGTAGGCGAGGCGATGGGGCAGCTGGCAATCCTTGTATTGTTTTTCGGCGGCAGTGCCTTTGGGGCGTTAGTGTATGCGCTGTTGCTGAATGACCCTGCGTGGTTGGTTGGTGGTTTTCCTGCGGCCTATGCGTTGATCGGGGGGTATTCTTTTTTGATGTGGCAAAGGCTGGCTGAGACGGGGCAACAGCAACTGCGTGCGTTCAGCCTTATTGCTATGCTTTTGGGGTTGCAGTTGCTATTCGGCGCGTTGTTTGGGCCCAATACGCAATGGGTTGCGGACCTCGCGGGCTTTGTCTTTGGATTTGGCGCATCGATCTTTCTCGTGCCAGGTGGGCTTGCGCGCGTCTTGTATTATATGCGGCGTGATTAAGACCCGCGCCGCAGGGCCGATTTAAATTCAGACAAGCGGAACGCCCCCAACAACTGACCTGCGCCAAAATAGGTCACAATCCCAACAGCGAGCAGCGCGCCAAGGGCCAGCGCGCGTATCCAAGCCATTCCCAGGAACGGGGCAAGCACTGCAGCAGTGATCCACAGCGCAACCCCCATGACAGCTGAGGCTGCAACCATACGCCATATGCGCGCATGAAACCGGTCATCGAAGCGCGCGACGCTCCCAAAACTGGCCGACCCGCGCCATAGCAGACCCACCATGACCCAAGCGGCAATCGTTGTGGCAATGGCCGGTGCAAACCAGCCGATAATAGGCGCGAGCGCAATCGCCAGTACGGCGTTCACGACCATCGACACGACGGCATAGTGAAAGGGTCTGCGCGTATCTTCGCGGGCGAAAAACACAGGCTGCATGACTTTTTGCAGCACAAAAGCAGGCAAGCCCAAACCATAAATGGCTACTGCTAACGCAATCGCTGCGGAGTCCTGTGCGGTTGCAGCACCCCGTTCGAACAGCACCGAGACAAGCGGCAAAGGAATGATTATCAGCGCCACTGCAGATGGAATGGTTAAAGCCAATGCGATCTCGCCCGCGCGGCTAAGCGCTGTTTTAGATCCGACCTCGTCGTTGGCCTTTAGCCTGCGTGACAGATCGGGCAGCAGCACAACACCGATGGCAATGCCCACAACGCCTAACGGCAATTGGTACAACCTGTCCGCCGCAAAAAGCCAGCCAATCGCCTTGTCATAATAGCTGGCCACCTGTTGACCCACCAATAGGTTTACTTGCACTACACCGCCTGCCAAGGCCGCAGGGATTGCAACGCGGATCAGGTTGCGTATTTCCGGCGTCAGGCGGGGCCGTCGCGGTGTTATCTTAAAACCAGCGCGTTTGACCGCCAGCCACAGTAGCCCCAGTTGCGCCACACCAGCCAATGGAATGGCCCAGACAAGTGCGCGCGCAACATCGCCTGACAGCATCGCGGCAGCGACCATGGCAATGATTAGCAACACATTCAGCAGCACAGGTGCAGCAGCAGCTGCTGCAAACCGGCCTGTGGCGTTCAACATGCCAGAAAGCAAAGCGGCCAGTGAAATGAAAAGAATGTAAGGAAACACGATACGGCCGAACTCTACCGAAAGCTCAAACTGTTCCTGCCCCGCAAAACCCGACGCGATCGCATAGATAAACCAAGGCATCGTGGCCATTGCCAACACAGTCAATCCAATCAGGATCGTGGCAAGCCCTGCGAACGCATCAGAGGCAAACCCATCAGGGTCTTCGCCGCCTTCCAGCTTTTTGGAAAACATCGGCACAAAGGCCATGTTGAACGCGCCTTCGGCAAAGAAACGGCGGAACATATTCGGCAGGCGGAACGCGACGACATAGGCTTGATACATTGGCCCTGTACCCAGGTAAGCCAAGATCATCGCATCACGAATAAACCCCAAAACACGGCTTAGCAGCGTCCAGCCACCGACTGTGAAAAAACCCGACATCAGCCGAATGGGTTTCAACTTTTGGCCCTTTCAACACCGCGATCAATGGCGGTGCGCAAACGTTTTTCCAAGCTGCGTTGCTTGCTTTCCGAATAATATTTGAGCCCAAACATGTCTTTGACATAGAAGGTATCGACAACCTGTTCGCCATACGTGGCAATGACCGCATTGGCGATATATACGTTCGCATCCGCCAAGGTGCGCGCCAGGTCATGCAACAGGCCCGGGCGGTCGCGGGTGTCTACTTCGATGATGGTATAAATCTCCGAGCCTTCGTTATCAAAGGTGATATGCGTGGGCACCGTAAAGGCGCGTTCGCGCTTTTTGACCTTGTCTCGCGATTTCATGGCCTCGGTGGTGACGACTTCGCCCATCAAAGTGCGTTCGATCATTTTGCGCAAGCGTGGCAACCGTGACACGTCATAGGGATTGCCATCGGCGTCTTGGATCCAATAGGCATCCGTGATCATGCCGTCTTTGGTCGTGTAGCTGCGCGCATCAACCACATTGGCGCCCACAAGCGCCAAAGCACCCGCAAGCCGTGCAAAAATACCCGGATGGTCTGGCATGACAAAACAGGCACGCGTGGCGTCGCGGTCCTCATCTGGATGCAAGTCGATCTTGATTTCGTCTTCTTCAATATGACGCAGCATTTCGGCAAAGACTTGATGCGCAGTGACGTGCAAACCCTGCCAATACGGATCATAATGGCGCGTCGTTTCCGCCTGCAGGTCTTTGCGCGACCACCCGCTGAGCACTTCGCGCAATGCGCGTTTGGCCTCTGCCCCACGGTTTTCGCGGTTCAGATCTTCGAGACCGGTTTCCAGCGCACGTTTTGTCTGGCGGTAAAGCGCGCGGATCAGTACGGCTTTCCAGTTGTTCCACGTGCTTGGCCCCACGCCGCGAATATCACAGACGGTCAGCACACACAGCAAATCAAGCCGCTTAACGGTCTGTACAGCTTTAGCAAAATCACGGACCGTCCGCGGGTCGGCGATATCGCGTTTTTGCGCCATGTCGGACATTAATAGATGATACCGGAT
The DNA here is from genome assembly GCA_045104955.1 of Roseobacter sp. Classification (GTDB taxonomy): domain Bacteria; phylum Pseudomonadota; class Alphaproteobacteria; order Rhodobacterales; family Rhodobacteraceae; genus Roseobacter. Next base: position 49,798 of record JBGCDB010000016.1, on the reverse strand, counting down.
CAGCCATTCTACTGTGTCGGTATCGGCTTTGTTTAGACCTAGTCGCGGCGCAATTTTACGCGCCATTTGCGCCCCAAGCATGGAATGGTCTTCGGGGCGACCCTTGGCGATATCATGCAGCAAAAGCGCAGTATAAAGCACTTTGCGGTCCACCCCTTTCTTGAGGATGGATGAAGCGACAGGCAGGTCTTCTTCAAGATCGCCGCGTTCAATTTCGCTGAGGTTTTTGATGCATTGGATGATGTGTTCGTCGACGGTATAGCTGTGGTACATATTGAACTGCATCATCGCGACGATGTGTTCAAATTCAGGAATAAATGCCGACAACACACCCAATTCGTTCATACGGCGCAACGCGCGTTCTGGGTTTCCGTGTTTCAGTAGCAAATCAAAGAAGATGCGCCGTGCTTCTGGCGTGTTGCGCATGTCTTCGTCGATCAGGTCCAAGTTTGATTTCACCAACCGCATGGCATCTGGGTGGATCAGCATGCCGGTGCGCAAAGCCTCTTCAAACAGGCGCAGAAGGTTCAGCTTATCGGCAAGAAAGGCGTGTTCATCCTGAATAGCGATCCGGTTGTGAACAACTTCATATCCTGCTTTGATCTTGGGTTTTCGGCGGAAGATACGTTCGAGCAGCGGATCGTCTTTGGCGTGGTCTGCTTCGAGTTTGGTCAAGAAGATGCGGGTCAGGTCACCCACTTCGGTTGCATGCAGGAAATAAGCCTGCATGAAAATCTCAACACCACGCCGTCCCCTTGCGTCTTGATAGCCCATTGCTTCGGCGACCTGAACTTGGGTGTCAAAGGTAAGCTGTTCGGTTGCGCGTCCAGCGATAAGATGCAAGTGGCTGCGCACCGCCCACAAAAAGTCTTCGGCCGCGACAAAGCTTTCGAATTCTTCTGCGGTAAAGACACCCAACCCAACAAGATCAGCGGCATCTTTGACGCCATGGATGTGTTTGGCGATCCAGAACAGTGATTGCAAATCACGCAGGCCGCCTTTGCCTTCTTTGACATTGGGTTCAACAACATAGCGCTGGCCTTGCTTGATGTGTCGACTTTCACGCTCTGCGAGTTTGGCCTCGATGAATTGCTTGCCGGAACCGGCGAAAAGATCGGTCCGCAGTCGTTGCGCAAATTGTTGGGCCAACGCGGTATCCCCAGCCAGAAAACGATGTTCAAGCAGTGCGGTTTGGATGGTAAAATCGGCAGCACCCAGTCGGATGCAATCTTTGATGGTGCGGCTTGCGTGGCCGACCTTCATCTTTAGGTCCCAAAGAATGTAGAGCATCGACTCGATGACGCTTTCTGCCCAAGCAGTGATTTTATAGGGCGTCAGAAAAAGCAAATCGACATCGGAATAGGGCGCCATTTCACCCCGACCATAGCCGCCTACTGCAATCAGTGCGAGGTGCTCGCTCGCTGTTGGATTGGGCTTTGGATGCAAAACATTTGTCGCCACATGCAGTACTGATTTTAGGATTTCATCAGTAAGATGGGTATAGGCCCGGGTCATGGGACGCGCATCAAAGGGCGCTTTCAGAAACGCTTCTTCGATTTTTGCGCGACCAGTTTTTTGTGCGTCATGCAGCAGACTGACAACTGCTCTGCGGATATCGCTTTGGTTTGTATTGCCTTCGACGGCTGCTTCGAAACTTTTGTCGAAAGCAGCGCGGTCAAAGATTTGGTCTGGTGGACAGATCAGGCTTGGCGTTTCAGGAACTGAGACGCTGGAGGCGGTTGTATTCATTCAGCGTGCCTTAAAACCCAGAGCCGCCAAAGCTTTGCGGTGCGGGGCTAAGGATCTGGACTTGTGCGTCAGTCACTGTTGCTACAGCCAAGCCGCGGGCGTTGGTGCCGTCACCGTTCAGACGAAAGATGCCGCTGGCTCCTCTGAAACCAGCGCCTTGGGTCAGGGTCGCAGCCGTCAGCGCGTCTGATTGACCTTGGCTTGCCAATGCACCGATGGCCGCGATCGCATCAAAGGCAAGCCCGCCAATAGGATGGGGCGTGCTGCCATATGCAGCTTGATACTGGTTGCTAAACGCGGCGGATGCGGTCGGGTCAGGCACCGCAAACCAGCCGTTTTGCACCCCGGGCAGGCTCAGCGTTTGGGGCGGGATATCCCACCGTGTGAGGCCAATAAATTGGGCCACATCGCTGGACACGCCTGCCTCTGGCAAAAGCTGGGTAAGAAGGGGAAGTGCGGTCGCGGTGTCTGTGGTCATAAAGACCGCGTCCGCGCCTTGTTCTGTGACGGCTGATTTAATGTTGGGAATTGCTGCGATGACATCTTGTTGTGACAGTGCGTACCCTACGCTGGCCACGACGCTGGCGCCGTTTGCATTGACGGCACGTTCAATGGCGTCGCGGCCTTGTGTGCCCGCCACGTCTTGTCCGTGTACGACCACAAAGCGTTGTTTACCTTGCGCCGTCGCAAACCCAACCATCCGGTTGGCTGTGTTTTGAAAAGTTGGGCCAAGGATAAAGACGTTGCCACCCGCGATTGCCGCGTTGTTCGAAAACGACAGCACATTGACGCCGGTTCCTGACACCGCATTTCCGGCCGCATTTGCCGAGGCGGCAAAAACCGGGCCAATGATGATTTTCGCGCCTTCTTGGACGGCTTTCTCGGCATTGGCTGCTGCTAATGAGGCGTCACCCGCCGTCTGATACACCCTAAGATCGATTTCAACGCCATTGAGGTCTCGCATCGCGAGACGCGCGGCGTTTTCCAAACTGCGCGCAAGAATATCCGTGTCGGCTTCGTTCTTTCCGCTTGGCACCAAAAGTGCGACAGGGACCGGATCACCAGCACTGACCCCAAAGCCAGTTGTCGGTATCGTGTCACACGCCGCCAAACCAAAGGCCAATGCGGGTATAGCCAGTGCGCGTAGTCCCTTGCGGGCGAAATTGAAAACGGCAAACATAAAAGATACTCCAGCAAGGAACGCGCAATCTACTGCGCTTTGTTGGGGCAATCATAGACGTCACGAAAGGCGGGTCCAGCTTTGAATTATCAAAAAGTGCCACTTGCGGCAGGGGTGTACTTTGTCGGGGTGCCCATTGGGACTGCGCGCGACATTACTTTGCGGGCGCTGGACGTATTGGCCAGCGCAGATGTGCTGGCGGCAGAAGACACGCGCAGCTTGCGTCGTCTTATGGACATACACGGCGTGCCGCTCGCGGATCGGACCATTATCGCGCTGCACGATCACAGTGGTCCGGGCACAAACACCAAGCTTTTGGCAGCTTTAACGCAGGGTAAGTCTGTTGCTTATGCATCTGAGGCAGGCATGCCATTGATTGCTGACCCGGGATACGAACTGGGGCATGCAGCGGGCGAGGCGGGCCATATGGTAACCTGCGCGCCGGGGCCGTCGGCTGTGTTGACGGCGTTGGTATTGGCAGGTTTGCCAACGGATGCATTTTTCTTTGCAGGGTTTCTGGCGAACGCAAAAGGGGCGCGTCGTGCGGGGTTGGAAAAGCTGGTCGAGGTTCCGGGCACATTGGTTTTCTACGAATCCCCCAAGCGTGTCGCGGCAATGCTAACGGATGCAACTCAGGTGTTGGGCGGTGAAAGACGTGCCGCTGTGTGCCGTGAAATCACCAAGAAATTTGAAGAAACCCAGCGCGGCACTCTGCAGGAACTGGCTGACTTGTTTTCTGAACGATCAGTAAAAGGAGAGGTCGTGGTTCTTATCGATCGTATGCGTTCAGAAAAAATTACCCAATCCGACGTAGAACAAGACTTGAAGGACGCGCTCTCAACGCATCGGACCCGTGATGCGGTTGATCTGGTGGCCAAGGCGCATAATTTGCCGCGTCGCGACGTATATCAAATGGCGCTGGCTTTGACGAAGGAATGACGCATGCCCGTACCCACTGCTTTGTCTCACGACGGCCGAATGAATTATCATTCCGGCGTCGCCGCAGAAGTTGCGGTCGAACGTGCGTACCGCCGAAAAGGATATGTAGTCGCCGCGCGCCGTTGGCGGGGCAATGCGGGAGAGATTGACCTAATATTCCGCCAAGGCACAGATTTGGTTTTTGTTGAGGTCAAAAAAAGCGCCAGCTTTGATCGGGCACGTCACCGCATATCGTTTCGGCAACAACGCAGAATACTTGCCGCAGCAACTGAATTCGCCGCCTCAGAGCCGCGTGGCATGTTGTCAGATATGCGTGTGGATGCCGCGTTGGTCAATGCAACGGGAGAGGTCGAAATTTTGCAGAACGCGATTGGCGAATTTTGATTTATGAAGCCTGCACCATTGCGCCTTGAAGCCTGCTGAGCCATTTAGGCGACATCAGTTTAAGGACCCGCCATGAAAATTGCTTTCCAAATGGACCCGATTGAACATGTTGACATCAATGCTGACAGTTCGTTCCGATTGGCCGAAGAGGCACAGGCACGCGGCCATCGCTTGTTTTTCTACACGCCTGATCACCTTGCTTATCAAGAGGGGCGTATCACGGCGCGCGGGCATGATCTGACCGTTGCGCGGGTCCAAGGGGAACACGCAAAGCTCGGCCCGTTCCGCGAAGTGGACTTGGCAGATTTCGATGTGGTGTGGCTGCGTCAGGACCCGCCATTTGACATGCACTACATTACGTCAACACATTTGCTTGACCGGTTGGCGCCGCATACGCTGGTGGTAAACGACCCATTTTGGGTGCGCAACTACCCCGAAAAACTAATGGTATTGGATTTTCCAAACCTCACGCCGCCCACGACCATTGCCCGCGATCTGGAAACGATCAAAGAATTCAAAACCAAGCATGGCGATGTGATTTTGAAGCCACTTTATGGCAATGGCGGTGCCGGGGTGTTCCGTTTGGATGCTCAAGACCGCAACCTGACGTCGTTGCATGAGCTGTTCACTGGTTTTTCCCGTGAACCTTTGATCGTGCAAAAATTCCTGCCGGCGGTGTCCAAAGGCGACAAACGCGTGATTTTGGTGGATGGTGAACCTGTTGGGGCCATCAACCGCGTGCCTGCAGCGGGTGAGACACGGTCAAACATGCACGTGGGCGGACGCCCGGAAAAGATTGGTCTGTCTGATCGAGATTTGGAGATTTGCGCAGCCATTGGTCCCTTATTGAAAGAAAAGGGCCAAGTTTTTGTGGGTATAGACGTGATAGGCGACTACCTTACCGAGATCAACGTGACATCGCCCACCGGCATTCAAGAGCTAGAGCGCTTTGACGGCGTCAACATCGCCGCCAAAATCTGGGAGGCGATTGAGGCGCGCGTCGCTTGATCGCAATTAGACTGACATCCGAAAGCTGATCGCCTCGGCGATGTGAGGGCGTTTCACGTCAATAGAATGATCAAGATCTGCAATTGTGCGGGCCACCCGCATAACCCGGTGATACCCGCGCGCGGACAGGCCAAAACGCTCTGCTGCGCGGATCAGCAAATCCCGCCCTTCTGTGTCCGGGGTTGCCGTTTCCTCAAGTGCTGCGCCCGAGGCATCTGCGTTTGTAAAAATACCAGTTTGCCCGGCATAGCGGGTATTCTGGACGGCATGCGCTTGGGCTACGCGCTCTGCGATGTCTGCCGAGGTATCCCCCGATGCAGGAAGCTCCAAATCCGTGTAAGCGACAGGGGGCACTTCGACACGCAGATCAAAGCGATCCATCAACGGGCCAGATATACGCCCCATATAGTCTTCGCCGCATTTCGGCACGCGCGCACAGGCCCGTGCCGGATCAGCCATGTACCCGCATTTGCACGGGTTTGCGGCGGCCACCAGCATAAAGCGGCATGGGTATCGTACATGGGCATTGGCGCGGGATATCATGACGTCGCCCGTTTCGAGCGGTTGCCGCAGAGTTTCGAGCACATTGCGCGGGAATTCCGGCAGTTCGTCCATGAATAACACACCGTTATGCGCCAGCGACACTTCACCCGGTTTGGCCATGCGGCCACCACCGATGATAGCGGCCATGGATGAGGTGTGGTGTGGGTCGCGAAAGGGCCTTTCGCGCGAAATACCACCTTCGTTCAGCAACCCGGCAATCGAATGAATGATTGACGTTTCCAGTGCCTCACGGGCGGATAGGGGTGGCAGGATGCTTGGCAACCGCTGCGCCAGCATCGATTTGCCCGAGCCGGGTGCGCCAACCATCAAGATATGGTGACGCCCCGCTGCTGCGATCTCAAGTGCGCGTTTGGCACGCTCTTGGCCTTTGACGTCGCGCAGATCAAGTTGAGTTTCAGCAGCGATCACCTCGCCGGGTGTCGCGTCTTCGATTGGGTGTTGCCCGTTGAAATGGCGCACGATGTCGCCCAGTGTTTTTGGCGCAATGACCCGCGCGCCACTGACCCATGCGGCCTCTTTTCCGCAAGCGGCAGGGCAAACCAACACGTGATTTTCAGATGCTGCAGACATAGCCGCAGGCAAGGACCCATTCACCGCGACCAGCTTGCCATCAAGCGATAGTTCCCCAAGGGACACGACGCCCAAAATTTCGTCTTGGGGGATTATCTCAAGGGCTGCCAGCAACGCCAAGGCGATGGGCAGATCAAAATGGCTGCCCTCTTTCGGTAGATCTGCGGGGCTAAGGTTTATGGTTACCTTTTTGGCGGGAAAAGCGATAGCCATGCTGGCCAGTGCTGCGCGCACGCGTTCTTTGGCCTCGGAAACGGCCTTGTCGGGCAGGCCCACGATGCTAAAGCCCGGCAACCCCGGCGATAGCGCGCATTGAACTTCGACAGGGCAGGCATCGACCCCGCGAAACGCGACAGAATAAGTTAGCGACACCGACATCCCCCAAATGAGCGAGTTATGGTTAATCGCTAAGTCAGGGACGTTTATGAAAGGTTAAAATTAGTCTGCCTTGATGGGCCAGGCGTCCGTTATCCCGCTCGTGGGATATGGAAAGGGATCGTAAGCAACCTCAAGACCCGCTTTGCGCCACTTTTTAAACGTGGGGTCGGAAATCACCTGCAGGCAATAAGCTTTCGCGCTTTGTGATACTGGTAGATCATATCCAATAATACGGGCGGCAACCGGCGCATAAAATACATCCGCCAATGAATATTGCCCCAGCAGCCAATCCCCTTCGTCACGGATGTGCCAACACGCCCGCCACAAGGTCTCAATCCGGGCTAGGTCCGCCTGTACGGCATCGTTCGGCGCGAAGCCTTTGTCGACGTGCTGCAACTGCATTGGGCACGCGCTGCGCAATGCCCCAAACCCGGATGCCATTTCTGCACAGACCCACCGTGCACGCATCCGCAGGGTTGCGTCTTGTGGCCATAGTCCGGCTTGCGGATGCCTTTCTGCGAGTGTTTCGGCCATGGCAAGGCTTTCGCCAACGACATGCCCTTCGGGCGTTTTCAGCACAGGAACCAAGCGCGCAGGTTCAAGCGGCGTCAAATCCTGCGCCATCGTGCCGGAATATAGCCCAACTAAATGCGTGCGGTGGGGGACATGAAACTTTTCCAACATCAGCCATCCGCGTAAAGACCAACTCGAAAACGTGCGGTCACCGATATAAAGATCATAAGTCATGCAGCGACTTTAAAAGCCAAAAGCCTGCACCCGCAAATTCTGTTCTGTGGGTGGTGTGATCACGGAAGGTGATTGATCCGGCCGACAGAGGCATTGCCAGCTTGCCATGTAATTTCTGTGACGGACAGATTATCAATTTTATACGCAAGTGCCTCATATGCTGAGATTCCCATGGCCCGCTGGATTTGGGTCAGGATCACACCGAAATGAGCCACCGCAATGATGTGGGTATCGGGATGTTTTGCATTCATCCGGTTCACAACAGCATTCACGCGTGCAGCGGTCATATGCCAGCTTTCACCACCGGGGGCGACAACACTGCCGGGTTCTTCCCAGAACTGTCGGCTGAGCACGGGGTCACGGGCGGCGACGTCTTCGAAATGCATACCGTCCCAAATGCCAAAGTGCATTTCTCTGATATGGGGGTCTGCGGGCAACCTGTGCTGCGTGTCGACGGCCAACGCATCTGCGGTTGCAATCGTACGCCTGAGGTCAGACGACATAAGCACCGCATCGTTGGGCAGGTGGGCGCGCAGCCGGTCGAGTTGACCCGCGTCGGATAGATCCCCGGCGACATCGCGCCAGCCTACAAAAGACTTTGCATGCGTTGGCGCGTGTCTGACCCAATGCCATGTCGTCATGGCAGGTTTCCTTTTAGCACCTGCGGCAAGCCCGCCGTGATCATCACAGCCATATCCGCTTGCGCGGCAAGTGCGATGTTCAACCTCCCTTGGGCTTCGCGAAATGCGCGGGCCAGTTTGTTTTCAGGCACAATGCCATGACCCACTTCGTTTGACACGATTACGATAGACGCGTCGGCGGAGCGTAAGGCGGTCAAAAGTTTGGTAGTTTCATGCGCTATGTCATGGCCATCAAGCATATGGTTGGTCAGCCACATCGTTGCACAATCAATCAAAACCAATTGAGTCGAATTGGATTGATCAAGCGCAGGTTTCAGGTCCAAATCAGCCTCAATCGTTGTCCACAGATCATTTCTACGTGACTGATGGACTGCTATTTTGTTTTTTATTTCGTCATCAAATGCACGCGAAGTAGCGATGTAAACAGGATCTAAGTCACTGGTTAACAAAAGGTTTTCCGCCCACGCTGATTTACCGGATGCGGCACCGCCTAGAACGAACGTGAGTTTTGGCAACATTTTATAAACCTTTGAAGTGAACCAATCGTGTGTATGGTGCGTAACTATATCAATTGTACACGGCAAGGTGTGCTTCATCTGACTGGGAGATGTCGCTATGGCTTTGGACTCAACAAGAGATATGGCATTGTCACGCAAGGCAATGAAAGCGGAATTACTGGACGCAGAGACAGAACTTCGTTTGGCCTACGCTTGGAGGGATGAACGCTGCGAGAAATCGTTGCATCGTCTAATTACAGCCTACATGAGGCTGGCTATTTCAATGGCTTCAAAATTTAAGCGCTACGGCGCGCCCATGAATGACTTGGTTCAAGAAGCAGGTTTGGGGCTGATGAAGGCTGCGGATAAGTTTGACCCTGACCGTGGGGTCCGCTTTTCGACATACGCTGTTTGGTGGATTAAAGCATCCATCCAGGATTATGTGATGCGGAACTGGTCGATGGTTCGGACAGGATCAACGTCTTCGCAAAAGTCGTTGTTTTTCAACATGCGACGGGTACAGGCACGGCTTGAACGCGAAAGCGCTTCTGCCGGCGAAGCGCTTGATCGGCATCAACTGCGTCAGATGATTTCGACCGAGATTGGCGTACCGCTTCATGACGTCGAAATGATGGAAGGACGTTTGTCCGGGTCTGATTATTCACTGAACGCAACGCAATCGACAGAAGATGAAGGCCGGGAATGGATTGACGCGTTGGAAGACGACAGCGCGCAGGCCTCCGAGACCGTGGAACATGAGCATGACACCGAACAATTGCGGGCATGGTTGCTTCAGGCGATGAACGACCTGAATGAACGTGAACGCTTTATCGTGCGGGAACGCAAGTTGCGTGACGCACCACGGACGCTGGAAAGCCTTGGCCAAGAACTGAGCCTGAGCAAGGAACGCGTGCGCCAACTCGAAGCCGCGGCATTCGGGAAAATGCGCAAGTCGCTTGAAAATCAGTCTCGTGAAGTGCACCACTTCTTGATGTGAGGGCGCTTCTCGCCTTTGTTTTGATGATGTGTCCGCTTTCGGTGAAGGCGGACACGTTTGATGTCATTGTCATTGGCGAACAGCATGACAACCCGCACCACCACCAACGACAGGCCGAAATAGTGGCAGAGGTCGCACCGCGCGCCCTTGTATTTGAGATGCTCACCACATTTCAAGCAGCGCGACATATTCCGGGTGCGGATGAACAGACACTAGAGGCCGCGTTTAGCTGGGCGTCCAGCGGGTGGCCCGGCTTTGCCATGTATTTCCCAATTTTTGATGCAGCGCGAGAGGCCCGCGTTTTTGGCGCAGGTTTACCGCGACAAGAAGCCCGAACTATATCAGAAAAGGGATTGGCTTTTGTCTTTGGCATCGGTGCTGGAGCGTACGGTTTGACCACACCCTTGCCCGATGACGAACAGGCAAAACGCGAAGCGTTGCAGATGGCCGCGCATTGCGATGCGCTACCCGAAGAAATGTTGCCCTTCATGGTGGATGTGCAAAGGCTGCGAGATGCCCGTTTGGCACAAGTGACGGTGCGCGCCCTTGAATTGACAGGTGGTCCGGTGGTTGTGATCACCGGGAACGGACACGCGCGCATGGACTGGGGTATGCCGCGGTATCTTGAACGGGTGAAGCCGGATATATCCATGCTGGTGATTGGACAGGGCGAAGAGGGTGGCGGTAGCTTGCCCGGTGCCTTTGACAGGGTTGAGACCACTCCTACCGTGGATCGCGGTGACCCCTGTGCGGCCTTTCGCTAGGGCTGGCGATTAGAGGCAGGGCGTCATATGCTCTGGCGACACTCTGGCCATCTGAAAGGCACATCATGCTGGCAGGCAAACATATTCTGCTGATCATTGGCGGCGGTATTGCAGCGTTCAAATCACTGGATATGATCCGGCGATTTCGGGAACAGGGCGTTACCGTAACGCCTGTTTTGACCAAAGCCGCCACTGAATTTGTCACCCCGTTGTCGGTGTCAGCTTTGGCGGGCACCAAAGTCTATCATGACCTGTTTGATCTGACGGACGAGGCAGAGATGGGGCACATTCAACTCAGCCGCGTGGCCGATCTAGTGATCGTAGCCCCAGCAACGGCGGACTTGATGGCAAAGATGGCGCAAGGTTTGGCAAATGATCTGGCCAGCACGCTGCTTTTGGCGACCGACACGCCGGTGATGATTGCGCCTGCGATGAATGTGCGCATGTGGGAACACCCCGCGACACAACGCAACACCGCAATCTTGAAAGCTGACGGCGTTATCTGCGTCGGTCCCAATGCGGGCGATATGGCCTGTGGTGAATTCGGACCGGGTCGTATGTCTGAACCGATGGAGGTGGTCGAAGCCGCCCGTGATTTTTTCTTGGACGGACCGCTGAAGGGGCGGCGCATCTTGGTTACGTCGGGGCCAACACATGAACCCATTGATCCGGTGCGTTACATTGCAAACCGGTCTTCGGGCGCACAGGGCACCGAGATTGCCAAGGCGTTGATTGCTCAAGGGGCGGATGTTATTTTTGTGACAGGGCCTGCCGATGTCCCTCCGCCTGCGGGCGCCACTGTGATTGCCGTCGAGACGGCACAACAAATGCTGGAAGCAGTGCAAAATAACCTGAATGTTGATGCCGGCGTGTTTGCCGCCGCGGTTGCCGATTGGCGTATGGCGCAGGCAAATGATCGTAAGTTGAAAAAGTCAAAAGATGGCGTGCCGACTTTGGAATTTGCCGAGAACCCTGATATTTTGAAAACAGTATCGCAAATGGATGAAAACCGCCCCGCCTTGGTTGTTGGTTTTGCCGCTGAAACAAACGATGTGATCGCAAATGCAACGGCCAAGCGGGCGCGCAAAGGCTGTGATTGGATTGTGGCAAATGACGTCTCTCCTCAGACCGGGATCATGGGGGGTACGGAAAATGCAGTGATCGTCATAGACGACGCGGGAGCCGATGTATGGCCACGGATGACAAAAACCGATGTGGCGCGACAATTAGCTGACCGGATCGCTGCATATATCACCACACAGCCCAACTAAACAATCGCAGGAGCCCTTGTGGTAACCATCAAAATCTCATGGGACGAAGGCGCGGATCAGGCGTTGGATTTGCCCGCCTATGAAACTGCGGGTGCGGCTGGCGCTGATGTACGGGCTAATATCCCAAACGGGGATATAACTTTGCTACCGGGTGCTCGTGCGCTGGTGCCAACTGGTATGCGTATGGAAATCCCCCAAGGGTTTGAGGTGCAGATCCGGCCGCGGTCCGGCCTTGCGTTGAAAAATGGGGTGACGCTGGTCAATAGTCCGGGGACAATCGACAGTGATTACCGCGGCCCAGTGGGGGTGATCATGCTGAACACGGGCAACGCGCCGTTTCAGATCACACATGGGTTACGCATCGCGCAAATGGTTGTTGCACCGGTTGTTCACGCGAAATTTGAGCTATCTGCTTCCTTAAGCGACACCGTGCGCGGCGGTGGCGGATTTGGATCAACGGGAGGCGCCTGATGGGCCTGGTACTTGGACTATGCGCACTACTTTGGGGCGTTGGCAGCTTGATGCGTGCGCCGACCTCTGCGCGGCTGGCAATGATCTTTGTGCTTTATCTGGGGGTTTTGGGGGTACACTTTTTATTCCCGGATGGGCATCCCTTGCGGCTGGCTACAGGTGAAAGTGCGGCACCTTGGTTGCTCTTTGGGGGCTTTGCCGCTTTGGCTTTGGGATACCGTTTTGTGTTGACCCGCCTGCGTAACCGCGCTGAGACAACACAGGCGGTTGAGGCCGCCTCAGGTGATCAGCCGCTATTTAATGAGACGGAATTGAACCGGTATGCCCGGCATATTGTGCTGCGCGAACTGGGCGGCTCTGGTCAAAAAAAGCTCAAAGAGGCGCGGGTGCTGGTGATCGGTGCCGGTGGCTTGGGCGCACCTGCCTTGCAATATCTGGCTGCGGCCGGGGTTGGAACGATTGGTGTGGTTGATGATGACGTTGTGGAAAACGCGAACTTGCAACGGCAAGTCATCCACAAGGACGCATCAATCGGTACAGCCAAGGTTTTTTCCGCCCAAGCTGAGATGCAAGCGCAAAACCCCTATGTTACCGTGCGGCCCTATAACCGCAGGCTGACGGCAGACATCGCTGCAGACCTTTTTGCGGATTACGATCTGGTATTGGACGGCACTGATAACTTTGAAACGCGCTATCTGGTTAATGAAACGGCAGTTGCACGCGGCATCCCGCTGATCTCTGGGGCGCTTAGTCAGTGGGAGGGGCAGCTGAGCGTTTTCGATCCTTCCCAAGACGCACCATGCTATCGCTGCGTGTTTGATGCGGCTCCGGCGCCCGAGCTGGCACCCGCATGTGCCGAAGCGGGCGTGATTGGGCCACTGCCCGGTGTCATTGGTGCGATGATGGGTGTCGAAGCGATTAAGATCATCACTGGCGCTGGCACGCCCTTGCGGGGTCAAATGCTGATCTACGACGCACTTTACGGTGAAAGCCGCACCATCAACCTGTCGCGCCGCGCAAACTGTCCCACCTGTGGAACCGCACAGGCCAAAGCATCCTAACAAGCGCACCGCGCGCCCTTCAACTCAACGGAGTGACCGATGACCAACCCGCTTTTGCAAGACTGGACGACCCCCTATCAAATCGCGCCCTTCAATGCGGTGTCAGACGATGATTTTGCCCCAGCTTTGGATATTGCATTGGCCGAACACAGCGCAGAGATTGATGCCATTGCACAAGATGCGCGCGCGCCCAGCTTTGCCAATACAGTCGAAGCGCTTGAGGCTGCAGGTGCATCTCTCGACAAGGTATTGAGCGTGTTTTTCACTGTCGCTGGCGCTGACAGTAATTCCAAACGTGAAGATCTGCAGCGTCAGTTTTCCCCAAAGCTTGCTGCGCATTTTTCAGAAGTGTCCAGCAATAAGGCGCTGTTTCAACGCGTCGCAACCCTTTGGGAGGCGCGCGATGACTTGGGGCTTACCGCAGAACAAGACCGCGTATTGATGTTGACCCACCGAGGGTTCGTGCGGTCCGGCGCGGCCCTCGAAGGTATGCAAGAAGCCCGCATGAAAGAGATCAAAGGTCGTTTGGCCGTGCTGGGTACAGAATTCACGCAAAACCTTTTAGCGGATGAGCGTGACTGGTTCATGGAGCTAAACGAAGACGATCTGGAAGGTTTACCTGATTTTGTGGTCGATACGGCCCGTGCGGCGGGCGAAGACAAGAAAGCAATCGGCCCGGTGGTGACACTGTCACGGTCGTTGATCGTTCCATTCTTGCAGTTCTCACCTCGGCGGGATTTGCGCAAAACTGCGTTTGAGGCATGGGCCGCGCGCGGTGCAAATGGCGGCGAAACAGACAATCGCGCCATTGCAGCAGAGATACTGGCATTGCGTGAAGAACGCGCGGGCTTGCTGGGTTATGGATCGTTCGCGGAATACAAACTTGAGACCGAGATGGCGAAAACGCCAGATGCTGTGCGCGATTTGTTGATGTCTGTTTGGACACCTGCCCGCGCACAAGCCGAAGCAGACGCGGCCCGACTGACACAGATGATGCGTGCTGACGGTGTTAACGATGACCTAGCCCCGTGGGATTGGCGCTATTACGCAGAAAAACGCCGCGCTGCCGAACATGACTTGGATGAGGCTGCGCTGAAGCCGTATTTCCAGCTCGACCGGATGATCGAGGCAAGCTTTGCCTGTGCCACACGGCTTTTTGGATTGGAGTTCAAACCGCTTGATGTGCCGCTTTATCATGCTGATTGCAGGGCTTGGGGTGTGACCCGCGATGGCGAACATATAGCAGTGTTCATCGGGGATTATTTTGCGCGTGGCTCTAAGCGGTCCGGTGCGTGGTGTTCTGCCATGCGGTCGCAAGCAAAGCATCCAAATAAGCAAACACCGGTCGTGATCAATGTATGTAACTTTGCCAAAGGCGACCCGGCGCTTTTGTCGTACGATGACGCGCGCACGCTGTTTCACGAATTTGGCCATGCGCTGCATCAGATGCTGTCAAATGTCACCTACGAGAGCATTTCCGGGACATCCGTCGCGCGCGACTTTGTCGAACTGCCCAGCCAGCTATATGAACATTGGCTAGAAGTGCCTGAAGTGTTGGCTGAATTTGCTGTCCACGCTGAGACGGGCGCGCCGATCCCACAAGACATGCTGCAAAAAGTGCTGGATGCGTCGACCTTTGATATGGGGTTCCAGACGGTGGAATATGTGGCCTCTGCGCTGGTCGATCTGGCTTTTCACGAGGGCCCTGCGCCTGCCGATCCGATGGCAAAGCAAGCCGAGGTTTTGGAAGGCATCGGCATGCCAGCGGCAATCACCATGCGCCACGCAACGCCACACTTTGCGCATGTCTTTGCCGGTGATGGCTATTCCAGCGGATATTATAGCTATATGTGGTCCGAAGTCATGGACGCTGATGCCTTTCAAGCTTTTGAAGAAGCTTCAGGACCCTTCGACCAAGAACGCGCTGCCGCGCTAGAGCAACATATCCTGTCTACAGGCGGCAGTTCTGACGCAGCAGAGCTGTACACCGCATTCCGGGGGCGGCTGCCGGGGGTCGAGGCATTGCTGAAAGGACGGGGCCTCGCGGCTTAGGTTTAATATCCGCGCGCGCGGTCGACTACATGCTCAAAGGGCTGTCCCGCCTCGCCCCGCGCGATGTTTTCAGCGATGACCCTGGATGCTGTAATCGGCCGCGTTTCTGCCGCGATGTGCGGCGTGACGGTGACATTCGGATGCGCCCAAAACGGATGATCTTTTGGGAGCGGTTCGACGCGGAATACATCCAGCGTAGCATGCGCAACCTGTCCACTGTCCAATGCGGCGACAAGAGCTGCATCATCAATCAACGGTCCACGACCGGGGTTGATAATGAACGCGCCTTTAGGCAAGTGCGCCAGCGTCGCCGCGTTTATGGTGTTTTCAGTCTCTGCTGTGTCTGGCATGAGCAAAGCAACGATGTCGGCAGTTGCCAGCACCTGTGCCAAACCGTCGTCCCCATGATAGCTAGTGACATTCGCAATCTGCTTAGGCGATCTGCTCCACCCGGTGACGTTAAAGCGCAGATCACTCAGCACGCGCGCCACATCTGCACCCAACGCCCCCAGACCCAAGATGCAAACAGTCCGCTCATTCGCGATGGGCTTTGATCGCGGCGCCCACTCATGATCCGGGTTGACGATATGTGCATCCATGCCGACGTGGTACCGCATGACATGCGCCACGACCCATTCCGTCATGGTTTGCGTCATTCCAGGGTCCACCATACGCACCAGTGGCATCGTCAGCGTTTCATTTGTCACAATTTTTTCGACACCAGCCCAAAGGCTCAGCACCGCTTTGGTGTTGGTATAAGGTGTGAAATCCTTCAGTGCTGTGGTGGGGGTGTAGATAATGTAATCTACCGTCTCAGGGTCTGCTTCGGTCACCAGATTGGCCGTCAGGCCGGCAGCCTGAAATGCGCCTGTCAGCGCAGTACTGTAATTATCCCAGTCTTTCTGACTGGCTGAAAAGAGCACGGTGAGCGTCATTTACAATCCTATCGAGGGCGGTGCACATGTGCACTTTGCATCAGGCCAAAGGCCAGCATCAACACCAGCATGGCAGAGCCACCAAAGCTGACCAGTGGCAGCGGCACACCGACCACTGGCGCCAGCCCCATGACCATCGACATGTTGACCGCAAAGAACAAAAAGAAGTTTAGCGCAATGCCAAGGGTCAGCAGCGATGAAAAGCGGTCTTTGTTCAGCAAAGCTGACCAGACGCAAAATAGGATGATCAAAGTATATAGTGCCAGAAGGGAGATCGCACCTACGAACCCGAACTCTTCAGCAAGCGTTGTAAAAATAAAATCCGTGTGCTTTTCGGGCAAAAAGTTCAAACGGCTTTGCGTCCCTTGCATAAAGCCGCGCCCGGTCCAGCCACCAGACCCCAAAGCGATCTTGGATTGGGTGATGTGATAGCCTGCACCAAGCGGATCAGAGCTGGGATCGAGAAACGTATCAATGCGTCTGAACTGATAGTCTTTGATCAACTGCCATGGGGTGCCGCGAGATTGAAACACAGCTGTTACCAGACCAACGCCGCTGGTGATGACGGCGGCAAAATACGCCCAATGAACCCCTGCCAGAAACATCAGCCCCCCACCTGCGGCTAACAACAGGATCGAGGTGCCCAAATCAGGCTGTTTCAGGACCAGCAAGACTGGCACAATGATGATGATCACAGGGATAATCACCCATATGGGGCGCGATGTTTTCTTTGTAGGCAGCCAGTCATAATAAGCCGCAAGCAGCATCACGAGCGTGATTTTCATAAGCTCTGAGGGTTGCAACCGCATAAAACCAAGGTCGATCCAGCGCTGTGCACCCATGCCAACGGTGCCAAACAACTCCACTGCGACAAGCAGTAAAAGTGCGCCTAAATAGGCAAGCCCCGACAGGCTGCGCCAAAACCAAATGGGCACCATTGCCACAAAAATCATCAACAAAAAGCCCACGGCAAACCGCTTCATCTGTGGTTCAGCCCAAGGTGAAAATGACCCGCCCGCAACGGAATAAAGCATCAAGAATCCAGCGCCGGATACTGTGGCCAACAGTATCGCCACAGGCCAGTTCAAGTAGAAAATTTTGCGCAATCCTGTTGGTGTGGATTTGACCGCATATTCTAAATAACTCATGCCTGATCGCGTCCGGTAATAGATGCCAGAGGCTGCACGGCGCGCAACTCTTCTTGTTGGGCTTCAATGCGTTCTCGATCTTTTGAAGGGTACGCTTCAAGTGGGGGCGACCCGCCATAGAGCGCCTGTAAGGTGACGTCGCGTGCGACAGGCGCTGCCGCTTTGGAGCCACCACCGCCGTGTTCAACAACAACGGCGACTGCGTATTTAGGGTTCTCGACAGGGGCGAAATTCACAAACAAAGCATGGTCACGGCGTTCCCACGGAAGGTCTTCGTTGCGGATCACACCTGCACGGCGTTCAGCTGCGGTAATGTTGCGCACTTGGCTAGTGCCAGTTTTGCCGGCCATGCGCACAGCGTCGTCAATGATACGCGATCCGTATGCTGTGCCGCGACGATCATTGACCACAGCGAACATCGCGCGGCGCATTTTGCGCAGGTTGTTTTCGTTAATGCCCAAAGACTCGCCACCCCGCATCGGTTGTTCGACACCGTCAATGGATTTCACAAGCCGAGGTGACACTTCGCGGCCGGTTGCGAGGCGCGCGCTCATTACTGCAAGCTGTAGCGGGGAGGCCAACAAAAATCCCTGCCCGATCGAGGCATTGACCGTATCGCCTACGCGCCATGCCTGACCATGGTTGATCTGTTTCCAATCCATCGTAGGTGTCAAACCGGTAGCTACGGCTGACATTGGAATGTCATGGCGGGTACCAAGGCCAAATCGTTTTGCCATTGCTGAAATATTTTCAATACCAACTTTGATGGCCAAATCGTAGTAATAGACGTCACAGGATTTCTTGAGCGAATCCTGCAGATCGACCCACCCGTGCCCTGCGCGTTTCCAGCAATGGAACCTGCGGCCAGATACCTCAAGATGGCCCGGACAATAAGCAGTGTCATCCGGCCCGATCAAACCTGCCTCAAGCGCGGCCAGCGCGGTGATCATTTTAAAGGTTGAGCCCGGAGGATAAAGCCCTTGTACCGTTTTGCTAGCGAGAGGGCGGTATTTGTTGCCGGTGAGTGCGCCGTAATCCTTTTGTGAAATGCCACGGACGAATAGATTAGGATCAAACGTCGGGGCTGAGGCGCAGGCGACCACATCCCCCGTTTCACAATCCATGACCACGACGCTTGCACTTTCTTTTGCGATTCGGGCTTGGACATACCCCTGCAAAGCAGCATCAATCGTAAGCTGCACATCAGAACCGGGAATACCCTCGCGCCGGTCCAACTCGCGCATCACGCGACCGGTTGCGTTTACTTCAACCCTTTTTGCCCCGGCTTTGCCGCGCAACAAAGGCTCCAACTTGGTCTCGACGCCTACTTTTCCGATTTGAAATCGCGGGATCATTAAAACGGGTTCAGGATCTTCTATTTTGGAAAGGTCATAGTCAGAAACGGGCCCAACGTACCCTAATACATGCGCAAAATCAGACCCTTGTGGGTAGACGCGGCTAAGGCCTACTTCGGGGGTAATACCAGGCAGGGCGGGGGCATTGACGGACACGCGGCTAATGTCTTCCCATGTGACATCAGAGGCGATGGTGACCGGCAAAAACGGGGCAGAGCGTTTCATCTCTGTTTTGACGCGTTCAATCGTTTCTTGATCCAAAGAGATGATTTGCGCCAATTTGGCTAGTGAGGCATCCACATCGCCTGCATCTTCGCGCACGATAACGATCCGGTATGAGGGCGCGTTTTGAGCGAGCCGCACGCCGTTACGGTCAAAAACCTCGCCGCGTGAGGGCGGGATCAAACGGATGTTGATGCGGTTTTCTTCGGCAAGCAGCCGGAACTGATCCGCCTGTTCGACCTGCAAGTACCGCATGCGCGCGGCCAACCCCCCAATGAACAGCAACTGCGCGCCACCCAACAACGCTGCGCGGCGCGACAGCTTGCCGTGACTGAAATCGGTTTCGGCGCGTGTGCGCTTCATTTTACCTTCTCCTGCACAATTCTGGCGCTGTTCATGCGGGGCCTCTTTGGCCGTCAAGATCGCCGGGGGCGAGTTTTCGCACCCCAAGCAAGCCATGTGTCACAGCCACTGCTACGGGATAGAATAGCATAGTCATCACAAGTTCAAAGACTGATAAACCAAAGCTGGGTGGGTCCACCAACGTGATCATCAATCCGGCGCGGTAAGCTAGGGCAACCGCGGTTAACAATATGCAAACGGTAAGCCATTCGCTGGCAAACGTGCTGTCACGTAAGCCGCGCGAGCGGTTTTTAAGGTTCTCGCAGGCAAGCAAGGCGCATACAGCCCAAAGGCCCGGCGGACGTAACAGCAACATATCGGCAAGCAGAAACAGACCAGCCAACCATACGCTTGGCACAAAATCAGGGCGACGAATTGACCATGCTAATGCGAAGGCCAAGACCATATCGGGCCCCACCCAAAGCCGCGGCGTCGTTTCAAGCGGCAACAGATGGAAAAACAGCACAACGCAGACGACACAGGCAAACGTCAAACGCATTCCCCAAAGGCGTGTCCATGTCTGTTCGTTCATTGGATGGCCTCAGGCGCTGGTAATTGAGGGCCGATGATTTGTGCCGCGTCTGATACGGGGGACGTGCCGTGATGGCGGAGCACGCGCAAAAACTCTAGACGCTGGTAGTCAGCAGCCAAGATAACCCGGAGTTTCCCGGAGGGGTCCGCCGCGACTTGTCCAATCAACAGACCTGCGGGAAACACCCCACCATCGCCGGAACTGATCACGCGGTGCCCCGGGCGCACCAGGTCGCTGTCCTCAAGAAAATCGATCAGAGGTGCCGCGGAGTTATCGCCTGCCACAATCACACGCTGCCCCGAAGGTTGTACCGTCGCTGGAATGCGGCTCGAGGCATCGGTCAGCAAAATCACACGCGCGGTGCTTTCGGCAACACCGGAAATGCGCCCCACCAATCCTATGCCGTCCATGGTGGCCCAGCCATCAACAAGACCATCGCGCCCGCCGACGTTCAACAGTACCGATTGCCGAAAAGGAGACCCGCTGTCGGCCAAGACAACACCGGTGATGTAGGTCAAACGCGGGTCCAGCCGGACGTTGTTCAAATCCAGCAGCCTTGCGTTTTCTTGCTCAAGCTGCAGGGCTGCTTCTTTCCATGCCTGCATTTGGCGCAATTCAGATCGAAGTTCTCGGTTCTGCTTAGCAAGCCGCTGATAGCTTTGAAAGTCCTGCAGCAAGTTGATCGCCCCGGTAACCGGCGCCATGGCCCATGTCAGATTTGGGACGAATTGATCGGTAATTTGCGCACGAAAGCGTTCGACCCGTGGGCTATCGATGCGCCAGACCAGAAAAAACCCAAGCAGGCATAAGATAAGCACGCTTATCAGTAACCGGCGCAATGGTCCGGTAAAATCACTTGCGTTTGCCTTGTCCCTTGCCATGTGCCGCTAGGCTCCTGCCCCGGTGGTGGTATGGATTGGGCCACTTTTGGGGGTATGGTTTGCTATGTCGCGCTTAACTGTCGTAGTCGATGGCGTGGCGCAGTTGTTTTTCATACTCCAGCGCTTTGCCCGTGCCCAACGCCACACAATTGAGCGATTCGTCGGCGATAGATACCGCCAAGCCTGTTTGTTCGCGCAGCGCCAGATCAAGATCACCCAGCAGCGCACCACCACCCGTCAGCATCACGCCGCGGTCGACGATGTCGGCGGCAAGATCGGGGGGAGTGGTTTCAAGCGCCGTCATGACCGCTTCGCAGATCTGCTGCACCGGTTCAGCCAAGGCTTCGGCAATTTGTGCTTGGGTGACTTCGATTTCTTTTGGAACACCGTTTAACAAATCTCGTCCGCGAATCTGCATAGATGTACCGCGTCCATCGTCGGGCATGCGGGCTGTGCCGATAGAGGTTTTGATCCGTTCTGCTGTGGTTTCCCCAACCAGCAAGTTTTGCTGACGGCGCAGATAACTGATGATCGCCTCGTCCATACGGTCACCACCAACACGTACAGAGCGCGCGTAAACAATGTCGCCTAGCGACAAAACCGCGACCTCTGTCGTACCACCACCGATATCAACCACCATGTTGCCGGTGGGGTCGGTGATCGGCATCCCCGCACCAATGGCCGCCGCGATGGGTTCGGCGATCAGGCCGGCGCGGCGCGCACCAGCACTTAGTACGGATTGACGGATCGCGCGTTTCTCGACCGGTGTCGCCCCATGAGGGACGCAAACGATAATTTTGGGCTTTGAGAACGTTGAGCGTTTATGCACCTTGCGGATGAAGTGTTTGATCATCTCTTCGGCTGTGTCGAAATCGGCGATAACACCTTCGCGCATAGGGCGGATCGCTTCGATACTGCCGGGCGTTCGGCCCAGCATCAGCTTGGCGTCCTCGCCCACTGCCAATACTTTTTTCACGCCATCTTTGACATGATATGCCACCACTGATGGTTCAGAAAGAATGACGCCCCGGCCTTTGACGTAGACCAACGTGTTCGCTGTCCCCAAATCAATTGCCATATCTGACGAAAACAGCCCGCGTAGATTATCGAAAATACCCATAAGGTGTAGAACCTTGCCCGAATGTGATTTGGCCCGCTCAACAACTGAGGCGGGCTTTGCTTCCTTATATGCTTAGGCGCGGTAGGGTGAAAGGGGCGTTAACGATGATCTCGGCATCATCTTGCTTTTCCGCAACGCATGGCGGGTGTTTAGGCAGGCCACTGTGTTCTGGCCTGCCTGATACTCTGTCAGCTGACGTCTTTATAGCTGATCTCTGGGCGGTCTTTACCGCCCTTTTCACGACGTACAAACAGCCGGTTCAGCGCATGGATATAAGCAAGCGCAGACGCCACGACCGTATCCGTATTCGCAGACTGCCCCGTCACAATACGCCCATCTTCTTCCATCCGGACGGAGACTGTCGCTTGTGCATCGGTGCCTTCGGTGACGGCATGCACCTGATAGAGTTGTAAACGCGCGGTGTGATCGACCAAAGCTTTGATAGCATTGAAAGAAGCGTCTACCGGACCGTCGCCAGATTGCGTTGTCGATTGGATAACCCCGTCAATTTCAAGCGTTAAATCAGCCTGCTGCGGGCCTTCGGTGCCGCAGACCACCTTGAGCGATTTCAACTGGATGCGATCGTTTTCAGGGTCCGTCGATGTCCGCATCAAGGCGATCAAATCGTCATCGTAGATCTCTTTTTTTCGGTCGGCCAGCTCTTTGAAACGCACAAATACGTCCTTAAGCTGGTTGTCCCCCAACTCAAACCCGAGGTTCTCAAGCTTGGAGCGCAACGCCGCCCGTCCCGAATGTTTCCCCATCACAATGTTGGTTTCTGTCAGACCAACATCTTCGGGGCGCATGATCTCAAACGTTTCTGCGTTCTTCAGCATGCCGTCTTGGTGAATGCCTGATTCATGCGCAAAGGCATTTTTGCCGACGATCGCTTTGTTGAACTGCACGGCAAAGCCCGACACGGCCGCAACCCGGCGCGAAATGTTCATGATTTTGGTCGCGTCTATTTCGGTATGGAAAGGCATGATGTCGTTGCGCACCTTCATGGCCATGACGACCTCTTCCAATGCGGTGTTTCCTGCGCGTTCACCCAAACCGTTGATGGTGCATTCGATCTGGCGTGCGCCGGCCTCCACTGCAGCCAAGCTGTTTGCGGTCGCCATCCCAAGGTCGTTGTGGCAGTGCGTGGCAAAGGTGATCGTGTCTGCACCCGGCACGCGTTCCAGCAGCATCGAGATCAGCGCGGCAGATTCGCGCGGCGCCGTGTACCCCACCGTGTCAGGAATGTTGATCGTTGTTGCACCACATTTGATTGCAATTTCGACCACACGACAAAGGTAGTCTTCTTCGGTCCGTGTGGCGTCCATGGGCGACCACTGCACATTGTCGCACAGGTTGCGCGCATGGGTGACGGTTTGTTCAATCCGGTCCGCCATTTCGTCCATATTCAGGTTGGGGATCGCGCGGTGCAGCGGCGAGGTCCCAATAAACGTATGGATCCGCGGGCGGCGGGCGCCTTTGACGGCGTCCCAACAGCGGTCGATGTCGCCGAACTGGGCGCGTGCCAGCCCGCAAATCACGGAGGTTTGCGCGTTCTTGGCGATCTCGCTGACGGCGGCAAAGTCCCCTTCGGATGCAATGGGGAAACCGGCTTCGATGATATCGACGCCCATTTCATCCAGAAGACCTGCGATTTCCAGCTTTTCGGCATGGGTCATTGTAGCGCCTGGGCTTTGTTCGCCATCGCGCAACGTGGTGTCAAAGATCAAGACGCGATCTTGTTTTGATGTCTGTGTCATGGTGGTTCTTTCGTTGTCTGCTAAATCTCGTGGCGCGCGACATCTCCCTCTGAGCGGGCGCGCCGAAGGGCACGCTCAGAGGCGTGTTAGCAGCAATAGGGCAGGCTGTGCGCGCAGGCTGCGTGCTATACGAATGATATGATCTGCCGTCTTCATGCCCGCAGTTATACCGCAGCGAATTTAAATGAAAAGTGAATTTATTGCTGTCTGGGGACCTTGGGCTTGAAGGGTCGGTTTGGCCCTCTAGGTCAGGGATAATGAGAAACACTTTGATAATTGGCGCATCAGGCGGCATCGGGTCTGCTTTGACGGCGGCGTGTTCTGCGCGCGGCGATCAGGTCACGCGACTATCACGCAGCGGCGATGGTTTTGACATCACGAATGAAACCAGCGTCGCGGAACACCTTGGCGCGCTGCAGGCCACGTTTGATTTGGTCTTGGTGACCACCGGCGCACTTGAGATCAACGGCGCTGCCCCTGAAAAGACGATCCGCGGCCTTAGCTCACAGGCGATGATGGATCAGTTCGCCTTGAACGCGATTGGCCCTGCGTTGGTTCTTAGTCACATGTCGCGGCTGTTGCCCAAAGACCGCACAGCAGTTTGCGCTGTTTTGTCCGCGCGGGTGGGGTCGATTGGCGATAATCAAATCGGGGGTTGGATCAGCTACCGCAGTGCCAAAGCGGCGGTGAACCAAGTTGTGCGTACATCGGCGATTGAATTGGCTCGATCGCATCCGAAAACGGCAATTGTGTCGTTGCATCCCGGCACAGTGCAAACAGCCTTTACCGAAAAATACCTTGGGCGGCATCCTTCAGTGCCAGCAGCTGACGCGGCAGACAACTTGCTGCAGGTGACGGATGGTTTGACGGCAGCACAGACGGGTCAGTTTTTTGACTGGGCGGGCAAGGAGGTGCCGTGGTGAGCCGCCTCGTTCTTATCTTGGGCGATCAGCTATCCGACGCGCTCAGCGCGCTGAAGGCCGCCGACAAGTCCAGTGATATCGTGGTTATGGCCGAAGTTGCGGATGAGGCTTCCTACGTCCAGCATCATCCTAAAAAGATAGCACTTATCTTTGCGTCTATGCGGAAATTCGCGGCACGACTTAGCGAAAACGGTTGGCAGGTCGCCTACGCTCAATTGGATGACACTGAGAACGCAGGTTCCATCGTCGGCGAGCTTTTGCGCCGCGCGGAACAGTTTGGCGCGGACGAGGTGCTGGCCACAGAGCCGGGCGAATGGCGGCTGATCAACGCGCTGAAATATGCACCACTCAAGGTCGACATCCTGCCAGACGACCGATTTATTGCGTCGCATGCAGAATTTGAAGAATGGGCAGAAGGGCGCAAACAACTGCGGATGGAGTATTTCTACCGCGATATGCGCCGCAAAACCGGGCTGCTCATGGACGGTAAAGACCCAGCCGAGGGCAAATGGAATTTCGACCACGACAACCGCAAGCCGGCCCCCGATGACATAGAATTTGATGGGCCGCTACGGTTTGAACCAGATGAAACAACCGTCGAGGTGCTGGATCTGGTCGAAGCGCGGTTTGGCAATAGTTTCGGTACATTGCGCCCGTTTTGGTTTGCCACGACGCGGGATCAAGCTTTGGCACAATTGGATCATTTTGTGACCAAAGGGTTGGCCAAATTTGGCGACTACCAAGACGCGATGCTGGGTGATAATCGTTTTCTGTATCACAGTCTGGTATCCACTTCGTTGAATATTGGATTGCTGTCCCCCATAGAAATATGCGCGGCTGCGGAAAAGGCCTATGCGGCGGGCCATGCGCCGATCAACGCAGTTGAAGGGTTTATTCGCCAGATTATCGGGTGGCGCGAATACATGCGGGGCATATACTTTCTAGAAGGTCCCGACTACCCCAACCGCAACGCGCTGGGTCATAGGCGTGATCTACCAGCGCTGTATTGGGGGGGCGGTACCAAAATGAATTGCCTCAGCAAAGCTGTGGCGCAAACCCGCGACGAGGCCTACGCGCATCACATCCAACGGCTTATGGTCACTGGCAACTTTGGCCTTTTGGCAGGCATTGATCCATACCAGATGCACGAGTGGTATCTGGCTGTTTATGCAGACGCGTTTGAGTGGGTCGAAGCCCCGAACACTGTGGGGATGAGCCAGTTTGCAGATGGCGGTATTATCGCGTCAAAGCCCTACGTCAGCAGTGGTGCCTACATCAACCGCATGTCGGATTATTGCAAATCGTGCAGCTATAAAGTGTCACAAAAGACGGGCGAGGGGGCGTGCCCCTTTAATCTGCTCTACTGGCATTTTCTGGACCGTCATCGTGACCGGTTCAGCAATAACGCGCGCATGGGAAACATGTACCGCACGTGGGACCGGATGGACGAAGAAAAGCGCAAAGTTATCCTGCAAGACGGGGATACAATTTTGGCGCGCCTGGATGATGGTCAGATCGTTTGATGCGGTGTAACACCGATCAAAACGAACAACGCGCATTCACATTATCGCCCCAGCCAGAAGATAAAGCCTAAGTTCACCACAATTAGGATTGTTGCTAACGCGCTTGCCGGTTTTGACATCCGTACGTAGCTTCTGCTTCGGACAAGGATCAGTACCAAACTTGCAACCAGCGGCACAGCAAATCCGGTCTGCTGGCCTGTCATAAATGAAAACCATCTAAAGTCAGATGCCGAGAGCCCGCTCGAATTTACGGAAAATACGAATAGAATGCCCAACCAGATGGGCGATACCGCAACGACCCAGTAAACGATCTTGGCCGACAAAGGCGGACGTGCGTGCGCGCCAAAATATATCCCGCGTGATGGCCTGCGAGGCGGGCTCCATTCAGGGGCAGCTGTGGCTTCTTCAGGCGGGTCCACGGCGATGGATGCGGGTGCGGGTTTAGATGTGTCTTCGACAATTTCAGCCAAGGCTTCGGTCAGGGTGACGGCATCGCTGGTGAAACTCTCATGCGATATCCGGGTGGCCTGCCGTCTGCTCAGTTGGCTGATACTTACGGGTAAATCCTTTGCTTGTGGTAGCTCGGCACCGTCTACCAGTACAGGGATCACACGGATGTCACGCTTCAAGGCCGCCTCTATTTCGATCCGAACAAAATCATTTGGATCATCCAACCGTCGATGCCCTTCGGGACCTGCAATTGAAATCCAATCACGCCCCATCAACACCAGCATAACGTCGCATTGCGCGACTTGCTGTTCCAAGACTTTGGTAAAATCTAACCCCAGCTCGATGCTATCGACATCCAAAAAGAGTTTTTCCGTCCCGAACTCGCGTTCCAGATGGTCAACAAGCCGGCCTGCAGCATGGCGACAATCGTCTCGCCTGTACGACACAAATATATTGCCGGACATGTCCCTTCCCTTTCCACGCACGCAAAATTCGCCCATGGCGCGTGATGATTTGAATATATTCGTTCAAAACGTGCATTTGCTAGCAGTAATTTGGCGGAATGCCAAAACTTGGGTCATGTGCCCTATAGGTTTCCTAATACAACCGTGTAGCTCCACAATACACCCGCCGGAAAGATCACCAACCAAACAAGGGCGAGGAAGCACAGAACTTTGGAGGGGCTGCGGCGTGCAGAAACGCGCGCGCGCCATGCAACAGTAGAGATAAAAGGCGGGATAAGGGTAAAGGCGAACAACGACAGGATTTCGAGCACGCGCGTGTTCCAGCCAATTTTTTGAAGATAACCGAAGCAAAATAATAGGCTGACAATTGAAATTGGCATCGCTAGCGCAGCCAGCCAGCCCCAAAGGTCGCGGAATAAAGGGACAGTTTGAAATCTGACGCGCGGAGGGAGAAGCCCCACATTTTTCAATTTGGATGTTATGCGGGTAAGGCCAAACCACCCAAACAATCGTGCGCTTTGATTGGTATCGTGATGGCGCAGATCGTGCATACGCTGCTCCAACGCATCTACGAGGTTCTCTAAATCTGACTGAAAGGTTTCATGCTCAACACGCAGCGCGTTGCGGTTTACCAAAGGCTGGAGATCTTTGGGCAGAGCATCCATTGCAGGAAGCTGTGCACTGTCCAGCAACACTGGAATGACTGGCATATCCGCAGCAAGAGCCGTCGCTATTTCCCTGCGCACATAGTCCTGCGGGTCGTGTAAGCGGATTTGCCCGTTTTCATCGGGGGCCAGCCAGTTATCGCCAATGATCACCAGTGCGGCATCTGATACGGAAATACGTTGCTGGATTGCCGCCACAAAATCCTGTCCGGCTGCAATATTGGTCACATCCAAAAACAGGCTGTCTGCGCCAATACGGTCGCTTAAAAATTCGACAATTCGGGCGGTGGCATGCCGGCTATCTTGTCGTCGGTAAGAGACAAAGATGTTGCTTTGAGTGTGCATTGCCTAACCTTGTCGTAACAGGAGCTAGCCGTCGTCTGTTGGTGCGGCATCGCCTATAAGCGCCCCGTTTTCCCAGTTCCCGGATGACTGTTCGCCAGTTGCATAGCGCATTGTGCCAGTACCTTGGCGCTTACCCGCGCGGAAGGTGCCTTCGTAGACATCGCCGTTATCGTAGGTGGCAATGCCTTCGCCCTCAATTTCGCCGCGCAGCCATGCGCCTTCATAAGTAAAGCCAGATGGCATAACGATTTTGCCGGTGCCATGTCGTTGACCCGCTTCAAAATTGCCAGTGTAGACGGTGCCATCAGGGTAGGTGGCAGTCCCCATGCCGTGGCGCTGACCATCGCGCCATGCGCCTTCATATCGGTAGCCGTCCGCGTATGTCATGACACCTTGACCATGGTTGCGCGCATTCACAAATTCGCCTTCGTAAATGACGCCATTCGTGTAGACTGCTTTGCCAAATCCATCGATGACACCGCTTTTCCATGCCCCTTCATAGGTGGAGCCGTCGGGATACGTGATCAGCCCTTGGCCGTCTGCCAATCCGCCGGAAAATTCCCCAACATAAAGAGAGCTATCAGGGTAGGTCACGCGTCCTTGCCCTTCGATTTCGCCCGCAACCCATGAGCCAATATAGGTATAGCCGTCCTGTGCGGTGAACGTGCCCTGTCCATCGCGCAAGTCATTGGCAAACTCACCCTCATAAATGTCGCCGTTGGCATAGATCACCTTGCCGAGACCTTCGCGTCGACCGGATACCAGCTGGCCTTCGTAGATATCGCCATTGGCTTGAGTGAGCTTACCTGACCCGTCGATCTGACCGTCGCGCCACAGGCCGACATAGACCAAGCCGTCAGGTAAGGTCAGGGTGCCCTGTCCTTCGCGTTTGCCTTCAACGATTTGGCCTTCGTAGACTGCGCCATCCGGGTAGGTGATCTTGCCCATGCCCTGTTTAACACCGTCGATCCAGTCGCCTTGATATTCGTACCCGCCGGGGCTTTGCATGGTACCTTTGCCGTGGTGTTTGGCATTGCGGAATGCGCCTTGGTAACGCACGCCATTGGCATAAAGCGCGATGCCCTGACCCATAATCGCACCGGCAAGCCACTCGCCTTCATATGTGCCACCATCTGAAAAGGTGATCTTGCCAAAACCTTCGGGTTTGCCTTTTGAAAAAAGGCCCTCATAGACAGACCCATTGGGAAAGCGGGCAATACCTTCGCCCTTAATCTCTCCGTCGATCCACTGGCCTGTATATTCATAGCCATTGGGCAGTTTGTAAGTGCCTGTTCCATGCTGCACACCCCCGCGGAAGGTCCCCTCATAAACACCGCCATCGTCATACTGTTTCGTCAAGATTTGGCCTTCTTGCGCAAGAGCGGGAAGAGGCAACAAAGCTAGGCAAAGGCTAAGGCGGCAAAGTATCATGGTAACCCTTTTACGCGATCATGCGGCTGATAACGGATTTTGGCTTAAGGTAAGCACTCCGGCGCACAGGGGCAACGCTCTTTTGTTGCAAATGGCGGTGTTGGGCTTTCATCGCACGCCTGATCTGCTACATGACGCTGAACTGTGCAAGCTTGCGTGAAAAAGGGCCTATGGTCATGACGGATCGGTTTCGAATTACTCTGGGTCAGATGAACCCTACAGTTGGTGATCTGGCGGGCAACGCGGCCCTTGCGCGCAAAGCGTGGGAAGCGGGCCGTGACGCAGGGGCACAGATGGTCGCACTGCCCGAGATGTTCATTACAGGCTACAACGCACAAGATCTGGTGATGAAGCGATCGTTTCAACTAGATGCGATGCGACATATCGAAAAGCTGGCAGAGGACTGCGCTGATGGTCCAACGCTGGCTATTGGCGCACCGTGGGTCGAAGGCACCAACCTATACAATGCTTATCTGATCCTGAAGGGAGGTAAGATCGCCAGCCAAGTGCTGAAACATCATCTTCCCAACGAAACTGTCTTTGATGAAGTCCGCATTTTTGATTCAGGCCCTTTGGGCGGGCCCTATTCCGTAGGTAACGCACGTGTTGGTAGCCCGATCTGTGAAGATGCATGGCACGAGGATGTGGCTGAAACATTGGCAGAGACCGGGGCGGAATTTTTGTTGGTACCCAACGGCTCGCCCTATTACCGCGGCAAGTTTGAGACGCGCTTGAACCACATGGTTGCCCGTGTTGTCGAAACCGAACTGCCGCTGATCTACCTCAATATGGTTGGTGGGCAGGATGATCAGGTGTTTGATGGTGCATCTTTTGCCTTGAATCCTGGTGGGGCGCTGGCTGTGCAACTGCCGTGCTTTGAAGAAGAAATTGCGCATGTGGACCTTGAGCGGGGACCTGACGGGTGGCGCATTGTAGAAGGCGAAAAAGCGCCGCATCCGGATGCCTGGGAACAGGACTACCGGGTGATGGTGACAGCGTTGCGTGATTACTGCCGCAAAACTGGCTTTGGCAAGGTGTTGCTGGGGCTGTCTGGTGGAATTGATTCAGCGATTGTGGCTGCCATCGCGGTGGATGCGCTGGGGGCGGAAAACGTGCGCTGTGTCATGTTGCCGTCTGAGTATACCTCGCAGGACTCGTTGGACGATGCCAAGGCTGTGGCCGAGGCACTTGGGTGCCGATATGACTTTGTGCCGATCGCCGAAGGGCGCGCGGCTGTCACCAATACGCTTGCACCATTGTTTGCCGGCCGCGATGTTGATCTGACAGAAGAGAATATTCAGTCGCGCCTGCGGGGCCTTTTGCTGATGGCGATGAGCAATAAATTTGGCGAGATGTTGCTAACCACGGGTAACAAGTCTGAGGTGGCGGTTGGGTATGCCACGATCTATGGCGATATGTCTGGTGGATACAATCCGATCAAGGACTTGTATAAAACGCGTGTTTTCGAAACCTGTCGCTGGCGTAACAAACACCACCGTGATTGGATGATGGGGCCCAGTGGGCAGGTCATTGCGCCACGTGTGATTGACAAACCACCATCTGCCGAGCTGCGCGAAGATCAAAAAGACAGCGATAGCTTGCCAGATTACCCTGAGTTGGACATGCTCTTGGAAATCCTTGTGGATGAAGATGGTTCGATTGAAGACTGTGTCGCTGCTGGCATAGATCGCGCTGTGGCCAAGAAAGTCGAACATCTTATTTACATCAGTGAATACAAACGGTTTCAATCTGCACCCGGCGCGCGCCTGACGAAAGGCGCGTTCTGGCTTGATCGGCGCTACCCGATCGTGAACAGGTGGCGCGATCCGTGCTAAGGCGCACAAGGTAAGGTGGACCTAGGTCCACCCTACCCAGCGCAAAAGCACGCAGTTGTGATCTGTGTTTGTTATGCGACCACGTTAGCGTCGAGTGGGTTAGCTGTTCGGAGAACAATTATGCGACTGTTATTTATATGTCTGGCTTTCGCCTTTGCGGCCTCGGCGGTCAAAGCGTGTGGACCGGACACGGACTGCGCGATCGGTGCGCGGCACTACCGGATTGCTTTGCCTGAAATTTACGATGGAAATACCGCCGTGCCTGCTATTGTCTTTGCTCATGGTTTTCGTGGCTCAGCACGTGGTGTCATGCGAAATAGTGCGCTAAGGCGCTTGGCGTCTGAACTGGGTGTCGCATTGATCGCTGTTAAATCTGATGGGCCTGGATGGAGCTTGCCAAATGGCCCCCGCACATTCAACAGCGACGGCAGCAAAGAATTCGCTTACTTTGACGCGGTTTTGGACGATGCTACGGACCGTTTCGCGATTGATAAGGATCGTATTCTAGCGACCGGTTTCAGTGCCGGTGGCATGATGGTTTGGAACTTGGCCTGTGCGCGCTCTGATCGGTTTGTAGGCTTTGCTCCGATTGCAGGGACATTCTGGTTAACCCCACCGGAGACATGCGAACAGCCTGTCAAAAGTCTGATACACATCCATGGTGATGCAGACAAAACAGTTCCGTTGCTTGGGCGTTCCATCGGTCAAACAAAGCAAGGCGAAGTGCCTCAGGCAATTGCCATGTACAAAGAATATGGTGGGTTTGGCGAACCGTCGCTGGCGCGCTATGGCGATCTAAGCTGTAAAGAGCGCCAGAATAACACAGGTGAAATCCTTGCTTTTTGTCTCTTTTCAGGGGGGCATTCGTTTAGAACAGAACACCTAAGATATGCGTGGGAAGCGGTGCAAAAAGCAGGGCGGTTTTGATCCCATGGTAAGGTGGGCCTTGGCCCACCGCCCTGCTTACTAAGTCACAGCATCAACTGATAGCTGTGCGGTACGTAGGTATAGCCGCTGTCTTTCTTTTCGACATAGCCGACGCCAGGCCACGGCATATGATACCCGACGAAAGCCACTTTATCGGCCGACAGCATGTCCAGAATGCGGCGGCGCATGGCGGCAGCAGCGGGCTTATCCATGTCGAATTTAACCTCCCAATCCGGGAACCCAAGCGACCACACGTAATGGTTCGCAAAATCAGCACCCAGATAAAGTTGCGTACCTTCGCTTTCGACCATGTAATTCATATGGCCCGGTGTATGGCCAAAGGCACCCATTGCCGTAAGTCCCGAAGCAACGGACCCGCCATCTTCCAAAAATGTCATCTTATCTGCGAAAGGGGCGACCTTGCTTTTAAATCGGTCGTTGTCCTGAGCGGCCCAGGCGTCATATTCAACCCGACCCGTCACATAACGTGCATTTGGATACGTGGGTGTACCATCATCCAAGGTCATCCCGCCTATGTGGTCGCCGTGCATGTGCGTCAGCACGACGACGTCAATCTGATCAGGCGTATACCCTGCCGCAGCCAATGCCGCAGTGGTGCCTGCGCCGGACAAACCTGTGTCAAACAACACAAGTTCAGCGCCCGTATTCACAACCGTGGGGGTAAAGAAAAACTGCGCTTGATCCGTTGGAATGTTTGCCGCTGCGGATGCTGCATCAAAGGTTTCTTTGTCGACATTCAAACCAAAGATGGAATGGGGATCTGGTCGCGGCGTTGTCCCGGCCAACAGCGTCGTTACGTCAAAACCGCCAACTGTTAGGCGCTGATAGGGTGCCATCTGCGCCCCCGTAAGCGGTGCTGCTGCACGCGCGACGCTTGCTGTAGCTGCTGCAAGAGGCAGAGCCGCCGCGCCAGTTAGTGCCGCGCGCCTAGAAATCTTTGATGTGGTAGACATGTGATCCTCTTTCAAAAATGGATATGACGTCAAATTAGCGCGCGTTAACCCATCGGCCACCTCTCTCGCGCACAGTTTGCCCTGCAGATTTGCAAATCCAGTATCTGTATGCGTGTTGCATTACTGGACAAAGCGGTGCCCCTGTGACAACACGCGCCGAACAGGAGACGTTAGATGACAACCACTCGTTTTGCCCCTTCCCCCACTGGCTACATTCATATCGGGAACCTGCGTACTGCGTTGATGAACTATCTGATTGCGCGCAAAGCGGGCGGTACGTTCATCTTGCGGATCGACGATACGGACGCAGAACGCTCCAAAGAAGAATATGTCGATGGGATCAAGCGTGATCTGGAATGGTTGGGCCTGACATGGGACCGCATCGAACGCCAGTCTGAACGACTGGACATGTACGAAAATGCGGCAGACACCCTGCGCAAAATGGGCCGTTTCTATGAAGCATTCGAAACGCCCACGGAATTGGACCTAAAACGCAAAAAACAGCTCAACATGGGTAAGCCGCCTGTTTACGACCGTGCTGCCTTGAACCTGTCTGATGCAGAAAAAGACGCGCTGCGTGCAGAGCGGGGCAACGGTGTGTGGCGGTTTTTACTCGACCAAGAGCGGATCGACTGGAAAGACGGCATTTTGGGCGATATCTCGATCGATGCGGCGTCTGTGTCAGACCCGGTGTTGATCCGAGGCGATGGTCAGATGCTGTATACCTTGGCATCTGTGGTCGATGATACAGAAATGGGCGTCACCCATGTGGTACGCGGGTCCGACCATGTCACCAATACGGCGACACAAATCCAGATTATCCAAGCTTTGGGTGGCACCGTCCCCACTTTCGCACATCACTCCTTGCTGACCGGCCCGCAGGGCGAGGCGCTATCTAAACGCCTTGGCACATTGGCATTGCGCGACCTGCGCGAACAAGGCGTACAGCCTGCCGCGTTGCTAAGCCTGATGGCGCGTCTGGGGTCCAGTGACCCGGTTGAGCTGCAAACAGAAATGAGCGCGCTTGTGGATGCGTTCGACATCACGCGCTTTGGGTCTGCGCCCACAAAATTCGACGCTGACGATCTTTTTCCGCTAACGGCCCGGTATTTAGCGGCATTGCCATTGAACGACGTCGCTGCCGCCGTACGGGATGCTGGTGTGCCGGATGAACACGCCGAACAGTTCTGGGCGGTCACGCGGGAAAATATCAGCACTCTCAAAGACCTCGGGCCTTGGTGGTCGATGATGCGGGATGGCGCAGATCCTGTGATTGATGACGAGGATGCAGATTTTGTGGCTGAGGCGATGACGCTCTTGCCGCAAGCACCCTTTGACGCAGACACTTGGTCGTCCTGGACTACTGCCGTGAAGGAAAAAACCGGCCGCAAAGGGCGTGGCTTGTTCATGCCGCTGCGCAAAGCGCTGACTGGGCAGTCGCATGGCCCAGATATGTCCGCGGTGATGCCGCTCTTGCAGGTGGTCAAAGCCCGGACGTAAGGCGTATGCTGTTCCGCGGGAGGCATCTGATTGGCTGACGCGCAGGCAAAATTTTTAAGCGGGAATTTGTTTCGGCACATTACGGTGATGTCGCTGACGTCCTCTGTCGGGTTGATGGCGATCTTTACGGTTGATTTCATCGACATGATTTTCATTGCGATGTTGGGCAAAGCAGAACTGGCCGCCGCCGTCGGCTACGCTGCAACAATTCTATTCTTCACGACATCCTTTGGGATTGGTATGGCAATTGCTGCCGGCGCTTTGGTCGCGCGGGCACTTGGCGCTGGCGATGTTGCATTGGCGGAAGAACGCAAAACCCATTCGCTGGCCTATGGTATCGTTTTTGGCTGCATCTTTGCTGCCTTGGTTTGGATGAACGTTGGTGCATTGGTTAACCTGCTGGGGGCTACAGGGCGCACGGCAGAGCTATCGGTCAGCTATTTACAAATTGTTGTGCCCAGCCTGCCATTTTTGATGATCGGAATGATGGGCGGCGCGATCCTGCGCGCCCATGGGGATGCAAAGCGCGCAATGATGGCAACCATTTATGGCGGGCTCGTCAATCTGATACTTGATCCGATTTTAATCTTTGGGCTGGATTTGGAACTGACAGGGGCGGCTTTGGCCTCGGTTGCTGCGCGGATCGTGATTGCGGCGACAGCTCTTATGCCAATTATCAAACATTACGGAGGGGTAGGACGACCCAAACCTGCTGGTATGCTGCGTGACCTGCCCCCCATTGCGGCGATTGCCTTCCCGGCGATCCTGACCCAATTAGCAACTCCGGTCGGTCAAGCCATTGTAACCCGCGCGATGGCCGAATTTGGCGAAGCGGCCGTTGCCGGTATGGCGATTGTTGGGCGCATGACACCTGTCGCCTTTGGTGTGATTTTTGCACTTTCAGGTGCGGTAGGGCCAATTCTGGGCCAAAACTTTGGTGCGCGAAATCATGATCGCGTGGCCGCAGGGTTCAAGGCAGCCATTATTTTTACAGGGTTGGTGATTGGGGTCGTCTCGGCGCTGTTGTTCTTGCTACGCGCACCCATCGCTGATTTGTTCAGCGCGACAGGCATCACGCGGGAATTGGTATTTTTGTTCTGCGGGCCGTTGTCATTGTTGTTTTTCTTTAACGGGGTGCTTTTTGTCGCCAATGCGACCTTTAACAATCTGGGGCACCCATTCTATTCGACCTTCCTGAATTGGGGGCGCAGTACGGTGGGTATGCTGCCTTTTGTTTTCATTGGTGCGGGCCTTTTCGGGGCCCAAGGCGTGTTGTTGGGGCAAGCCCTTGCAGGTGTTCTTTTTGGCATATTGGCATGGGTGCTTGCGCGTCGGGTTATTGCGCGCGCACCACAAAAGGCAGAGCCTGTGAAATCAGAATTTGGGCGGCAAGGGCGCCTCATGTCGCTGTTCTATTTGCGCAAATAACCGGTTGAGGTGGCCATCCACCATATCAGTTTCCTGCGGTGTGAGCTTTTGGTGGCGCGGGTAGATCGGGTCGGCGCGGTCGTTTACAATGGGCGTATCCCACCCATCTGTGGTATCAAAAAATGCCTGTACCCCGTCTGCGCCATAGACCTGATGAAAGCCCTGAACGACAACGTCCAGATAGCTGAGCAAAATACGATGTGACGTGCTTTGGGTTATGTTTTCTGGCTGCACAGCATAAACAGCAATATCGGGTGTCCCAGACAAATTGTGCCGCACTTGATCGGTTGCCGACTGACGCGCATAGCCATTTTCACGCGCGTCTAATGCGACCCAGTCGTGACCGGGCACCGATGCCACAAGCCCTTGTATCTCATGCCCCGATGCAGGCACGGCTGTGAGCAAGACAACGCCATAGCGCGGTGTGGCCACCCACGCCCGCCGCCATCCCTTTAGTGTTGCGGGCTGAGCGCCCGGGTAGTCGTGGCTTTTGGTGTTCACCAGGCTGCCATAGCCAAAGAAAAAGGGGTCGCTCATAGGGGCCTCTTGCGGTTTACTGGGCGCAGTCAACCACTGTGCAGTGCAAGCCACAAGAGGACTTGACCGATCGGAAGGTCGCGGCATACCGTAAGGCACCACCCTAGGGGAGAACTGGCCCCGAGCCAGTGCCGAAGGAGCAACCGCCCCGGAAACTCTCAGGCAAAACGGACCGTGTGGTGGCAAGGGCTCTGGAGAGAGATGCGCGCGCCGTATCCGCCGAAGGGATAACGATCTCAGGCGAAAAGACAGAGGGGGCATTCACGTGCGCGGTCGCAGGGCCGCGTCAGGAGTGCCGATGCGTCCCCCGAGAACGCACCCGACACATAAGGCTGGAGACCGGATGACCGGGCTGAACAAAACACCGCTTTTCGATATGCATGAAGCCATGGGTGCCAAAATGGTGCCTTTTGCCGGATATGAGATGCCCGTCCAATACCCGATGGGGGTTATGCAGGAACACCTGCATACAAGGGCCCGCGCAGGGCTTTTTGATGTAAGTCACATGGGGCAGCTGCGGCTCTGTGGTCCTTCTTGGGCCGATGTCGCCCTCGCGTTTGAAGCTTTGGTGCCGCAGGATGTTCTGGGCCTGCAGGACGGGCGGCAACGGTATGGCTTTTTTACCAATGACGCAGGCGGCATCGAAGATGATCTGATGTTTGCGCGCCGTGGCGATGATTTATACGTCGTCGTGAATGCGGCGTGCAAAGACGCGGACATCGCCCGGGTGCGCGCCGGGATACCGCCAAATATTCAGCTCACAGTATTTGCTGATCGTGCGTTGATTGCGTTGCAAGGGCCGCGCGCAGGTCATGTGCTTGCAGCTTTGGATCCAAGCGCGGACGAGATGCGCTTTATGGATGTGGCGGATTTGACTTTGGCGGGGCATGCGGTTTGGGCGTCACGCTCTGGCTACACGGGTGAAGATGGTTTTGAGATATCTGTCGCCGCGGAAGAGGCCGAAGCGCTTGCACGGCGGTTGATTGGCGATGCCGAGGTATCACCCATTGGACTGGGTGCGCGGGACTCTTTGCGCCTTGAGGCAGGTTTGTGTTTGTTCGGCAGCGATATGGATGCCACCATCGGCCCTGTTACGGCAGGTTTAGGCTGGGCGATCCAAAAGGCCCGCCGCAGCGGTGGCGCGCGTGCA
Organism: Roseobacter sp.; assembly: GCA_045104955.1. Lineage (GTDB taxonomy): Bacteria > Pseudomonadota > Alphaproteobacteria > Rhodobacterales > Rhodobacteraceae > Roseobacter. The sequence goes on along the minus strand of JBGCDB010000016.1, from coordinate 12,021 downwards.
GGCGGCTTTCCCGGTGCACAAGTGGTTTTTGCTGAATTCGCCGATGGGCCCACGAAAATACGCGTGGGCTTGCGACCCCAAGGCCGTGCACCCATGCGCCATGGTGTCAAGCTTTCGAACACCGAAACAAGCGCGGACATCATCGGTGTCGTGACGTCGGGTGGGTACGGGCCTTCTGTCCAAGCCCCTGTCGCCATGGGCTATGTAAATGCGGATCACAGCGCACCGGGCACGCGGTTGTGGGGCGAAGTACGCGGCAAACACTTGCCCGTCGATGTTGTCGATCTGCCCTTTGTACCTTCCCGTTTCAAACGATAATCTACAGGAGACCCCAGATGAAATTTACCGAAGAACATGAATGGCTACGCCAAGAAGGCGACGAAATCATCGTAGGTATCACCATTCATGCAGCCGAACAGTTAGGTGATGTCGTCTTTGTTGAGTTGCCCGAAGAAGGCACGACTGTCAGCAAAGATGACGAAGTTGTCGTGATCGAAAGCGTCAAAGCCGCGAGTGATATCTTGGCGCCAATTGACGGCGAAATCACCGAAGTGAACGCGACCTTGTCTGATAATCCGGCCGCGGTGAATGACGATCCGCAGGGTGAGGCATGGTTTTTCAAAATGACTGCAAGTGATCCGTCGCAGATGGACGAATTGATGGATGAGGCGGCGTATCAAAAATACATCGCTTAACCTTTTCGGCACGTAAACCCGGATCAACAAGGGACACGAAAAATGGTCTACACCCCGACAGAATACCTTCCGTATGATTTTGCAAACAGGCGCCACATTGGCCCTTCGCCTGAGGAAATGCGCGACATGCTTGGAACACTCGGGGTGTCCTCGCTCGATGCTTTGATAGACGACACTTTGCCCCCCGCAATTCGGCAGCAAGAGCCGCTGTCCTTTGGAAAAGCGAAATCCGAGCGCGAGGTCCTTGAGTATCTGCGCAAAGTGGCCTCAAAGAACCGGGTGCTGACGTCGCTAATCGGTCAAGGGTATCACGGGACGGTCACGCCGCCCGCGATCCAGCGCAATATCCTTGAAAACCCAGCGTGGTACACCGCCTACACGCCCTATCAGCCAGAAATTTCCCAAGGTCGGCTTGAGGCATTGTTAAACTTTCAAACGATGGTGTCGGACCTAACCGGGCTTGAGATTGCCAATGCGTCGCTGTTGGATGAGGCCACCGCTTGCGCCGAAGCGATGACAATGGCCAAACGCGTTTCCAAATCCAAAGCCAACGCCTTTTTCGTTGACCGTGATTGCCACCCACAGAATATCGCTGTGATCAAAACCCGGGCCGCGCCTTTGGGCATAGAGGTTATCGTCGGCAATCCCGCCAAAATGGAGCCTGAGGCTGTTTTCGGTGCGTTATTCCAATACCCCGGCACATACGGCCACGTAAACGATTTTACCCCTCTTATCGCGGCGCTGCATGCGCACAAAGCCATCGGCATTGTCTCTGCAGACCCGCTGGCGTTAACGCTTTTGAAAGAACCCGGGGCCATGGGGGCGGATATCGCCGTGGGTTCAACCCAGCGTTTCGGCGTACCTGAAGGTTACGGCGGCCCACATGCGGCATATATGGCCTGCCGCGACGCCTACAAACGCGCGATGCCGGGCCGCATTGTGGGCGTATCTGTCGACAGCCACGGCCACCGCGCATACCGTTTGTCTCTGCAGACACGCGAACAGCATATCCGACGTGAAAAAGCGACATCCAACGTCTGCACTGCGCAGGCTTTGTTGGCTGTCATGGCCTCGATGTATGCGGTGTTTCATGGGCCGGAAGGCTTGAAGGCCATCGCGCAGCGTATTCACCGAAAAACGGCACGTCTTGCACGTGGGCTCGAAGAGGCCGGGTTCAAAGTCGACCCGCAGGCCTTCTTTGACACGATCACAGTAGATGTGGGTCCGCTGCAAGCAGCCGTGATGAAATCGGCCGTGGATGAGGGCATCAACCTACGCCGCGTTGGCGAAACCCGCGTCGGCATCAGCATGCACGAACGCTGCCGTCCAGACACACTTGAGGCCGTCTGGCGCGCTTTTGGTATCACCCGGCAAGATTGTGATTTTAAACCGGACTATCGTTTTCCAGAGGCGATGCTGCGCAATACTGCCTATCTGGAGCATCCAATCTTTCATATGAACCGTGCAGAGACCGAGATGATGCGCTATATGCGCCGCCTTGCGGATCGCGATCTGGCGCTTGACCGGGCGATGATCCCGCTGGGGTCTTGCACAATGAAACTGAACTCTGCGGCTGAGATGATGCCCGTCAGCTGGCGCGACTTTTCCTTGCTACACCCCTTTGTGCCTGCGGATCAGGCCGAAGGGTACCATGAGATGATCGATGATCTGAATGCAAAGCTGTGCCAGATTACCGGCTATGATGCGATTTCGATGCAGCCAAATTCCGGCGCGCAGGGAGAATATGCGGGGCTTTTAACAATTGCGGCCTATCACCGCGCGCAAGGGCAGGGACACCGGAACATCTGTCTTATCCCAATGAGCGCGCATGGCACCAACCCGGCTTCTGCGCAGATGGTGGGGTGGAAGGTCGTGCCCATTCGGTCAGCGGACAACGGTGACATCGACCTTGAGGACTTTGACGCCAAAGCCAAAGAGCACGCCGACCATCTTGCTGGATGCATGATCACCTATCCATCGACCCACGGCGTGTTCGAGGAAACGGTAACCGATGTCACCCGGATTACCCATGAAAATGGCGGACAGGTCTATATCGATGGGGCCAATATGAACGCTATGGTAGGCCTAAGCCGGCCCGGCGATCTGGGTGGTGATGTCAGCCACCTTAACCTACACAAAACTTTTTGCATCCCGCACGGGGGCGGTGGCCCCGGAATGGGACCGATTGGTGTGAAATCGCATTTGGTGAAACACCTACCGGGTCACGACACTTTCGAAAGTGACACTGGGGCGGTATCTGCCGCTGCTTTTGGGTCGCCGTCACTTTTGCCGATCAGTTGGGCCTATTGCTTGATGATGGGCGGCGAAGGCCTGACCCAAGCGACCCGTGTGGCAATTCTGAATGCAAACTACATTGCGATGCGGTTGCAGGGCGCGTTTGACGTGCTTTATCGTGGCCCGACGGGGCGTGTGGCGCATGAATGCGTTTTGGATGTGCGCCCATTCGAAAAGTCTGCAGGCGTTACTGTTGAAGATATCGCCAAGCGCTTGATTGACGCGGGTTTCCACGCCCCCACGATGAGCTGGCCTGTGGCAGGCACGTTAATGGTGGAACCCACAGAAAGCGAAACCAAAGCGGAGCTTGACCGCTTTTGTGATGCGATGTTGGCCATCCGTGCCGAGATTGCAGCGATTGAGGCGGGGCAGATGGATAAGGAAAACAACCCCCTTAAAAACGCGCCCCATACTGTTGAGGATTTGGTCAGTGATTGGGATCGTCCCTATAGTCGTGCTCAGGGGTGCTTTCCGCCGGGGGCCTTTCGCGTTGATAAATATTGGCCACCCGTCAACCGGGTCGACAACGTACATGGCGACCGACACTTGATTTGCACCTGCCCACCGATGGAAGACTACGCAGAAGCGGCGGAATAGGGCGCGTTATTCTTGCGTGCGAAGGACGCGTGCGGGCTGTGCGTTGATTGGTGCCCAAGCAAATGCCAGCCCCGCAAATACGGTGGCCACAATGCCGCCTGCCACGATCATAAGCGCGGACGGCCAAATGATCTGATACGCCGTGTCCAGAATATAGGTGCTGACAATCCAGCCCCCGATGATCCCCGTTGCCAAAGCAACCAATCCCGCGCCCAAGCCCAAAATACCGGCTCGCAGTGCAAAGCTTGTTAGGATCGCACGCCGGGACGCGCCCAGAGTTTTAAGGACCGCCGCCTCATAGACGCGCGCACGGGTACCGGCCGCCGCCGCCCCAATCAACACCAAGAACCCTGTCAGCAGCGTAGCCGAAGCGCCATAGGAGGTGGCCGCCGCCAAACCGCCCAAGGCATCAGCCACACGGTCAATGGCATCACGCACGCGAATGGCAGTGATGTTTGGATAGCGGCTGGCAAGATCACGCAAAATCTTGGCCTCGGCGTCTTCGTCCGCATAAACGGTAGAAATAAAGCTATGTGGCGCGCCGGCCAGCGCACCGGGGTTCATCGACAGAATAAACCCAATGCCTGCTGTGGAAAAATCAACCTCACGAAAGCTCGCGAGTGTGCCGGTGATATCGCGGCCAAGAATGTTTATGGTCAGCGTGTCGCCGATCTCGAGGCCCATTTCTTCGGCCTCTTCCGCGGCGAAGCTTATCAAAGGGGGGCCTGTGTAGTCTTGGGGCCACCACTTGCCTTCTGTAAGGCGCGTATTTTCGGGCATTTCGGCCGAGTATGTGACGCCCCGGTCGCCTTGCAGCACCCAGTGATTACCGGCCACGTCGCGCGCCGGCTGATCGTTAATGCGTGTGATAATCCCGCGCAGCATGGGGGCGGATTGAATTCGCTCAACCGCTGGGTCGCTCTCCAAACGCTCCGTGTAGCCATCGATTTGGTCTTTTTGAATATCTACGAAAAAGTAGCTTGGCGCGACGTCTGGTAGGTTTCCTGTGATGGCGGATCGTAAGTTGCCATCAATTTGACCAACTGCGGCAAGTACGGAAAGGCCCAGCCCTAAGGACAAGACCACAGACGCGGCCCCTTCGCGTGGCCCGGAGATCGCAGCGAATGCCCACCGCAACCGTGGCCAGCCGCGCACCAAGGCCTTACCCCGCTTAGAAGCCATGCGGATTAGCAAGGCAGCCAAGGTCAGCAATGTCAGCGCAATGGCAATACCGCCAGCCGTCATGAGTGTAAGCTGCCAGGTGCCTGAAAACCATGCTGCAGTGGCAAGTAATATGGCCAAAGCAACGACTGTCGCGAGGATGTACCGCGGTGCTGGCAGTACGTGTCCGGTTGATGAAGCCGCCCGGAACAGGGTTGCGGCGCGCACATTTTCGGCCTTGGCCAAAGGCCAAAGCGTAAAGACAAACGCGGTCAGCGCACCGTAAATAGCAGCTTCTATCAACGGGCCAGGATAAAGTGCGAATTCTGCCGGAATAGGCAGTCGTGCTTCAAGAACAGGTGCAAGACCAATGGGGATAAGCGCGCCGAGCGCCAGACCCATTGCAATGCCCACAATAGACAACACGCCAATTTGGATGAAATAGGTTTGAAAGATTGTAGCGCGCTCTGCGCCCAACGTACGTAGTGTGGCGATCACATTGGTTTTTTCTGACAGATAGGATTGTACGGCAGAGGATACGCCGACCCCTCCCACAGCTAATCCAGACAGGCCTACAAGGACTAAAAACGCGCCCAGTCTTTCGACGAATTCCGATATGCCGGGGGCGCCATTGCGGGCGTCTGTCCAGCGCATGCCGGTTTCCTCGAATGCGCTGCGGGCTTGTTGTGCAATGTCTGGCAAATTTGCTGCGGGGGGTAGAACCATGCGGTATTTGGTCGAAAACAAAGTGCCCGGAGACAAAAGCGATGAATACTCGAGACTGGTGGTCAGCACGATTGTGCGTGGCCCCAGTGCAAATCCGCCTGCTGCCCCATCGGGTTCTCGTTCTAGTACGGCGGACAGGCGGAATTCCTGCGTGCCCAACGAAAAGCGATCGCCAACAGATAGCCCAAGACGATCCATCAATACACGTTCCATCACGGCACCGGGAAGGTTATTTTCGATGGCCAAAGCGGCAGCAAGGGGAATGGATGGGGCCAGCTGAACATCACCGATCAAAGGATAGGCGTTATCCACCGCTTTTACCTGGGTGAGCGCCCGGCTATCGCCAACGACGGCCATTGAACGAAAATCTGCTATTTCAGAAACGCGTGTGGCGCGGGTTTCCATCCACAGACGTTCTTGTGCTGTGGCAAAGCGATAGGTGAAATCCATCTCGGCATCGCCGCCGAGCAAAGCCGCCCCTTCGCGCGCAAGCCCGGCCTCGATACTTGCGCGCACCGTGCCAATAGCCGCAATGGCTGCAACGCCCAATGCAAGGCAGGCCAGAAAAATCCGAAAACCCCGCACGCCCCCGCGCAGTTCACGGCGTGCGAAACGTACCGCAATCCGCATCGTCATTCGTCAGCCTTTTCGTGCTGTGAGATGCGCCCGTCTGTCAGCCGGATGACGCGGTCGCAACGGTCCGCCAAGGCCGTGCTGTGGGTGACCAAAACCAAAGTGGCCCCGTGCCGGTCGCGCAGGCCAAAAAGCAAATCAATGATCGCAGCGCCATTTGCGCCGTCCAGATTACCTGTGGGTTCATCCGCCAAAAGAATATCGGGACGGGGTGCGGCAGCCCTGGCAAGAGCCACGCGTTGCTGTTCGCCGCCTGACATTTGCGCAGGGTAATGTTCTGCCCGGTGGGCAAGCCCAACCACATCCAGTTCCGCGCGGGCTTTGGCATAGGCGTCTTGGTCGCCCGCAAGCTCGAGTGGTGTGGCGACATTTTCCAGCGCGGTCATTGTGGGGATCAGATGAAAAGACTGAAACACGACGCCCATGTGATCGCGGCGAAATCTGGCCAAAGCGTCTTCGTCCATGTGGCTTAGGTCGTGCCCCAAAGCATGGACCATACCGCTGGTCGCGCGCTCCAATCCGCCCATCAGCATCAACAGCGATGACTTCCCGGACCCCGACGGCCCGATGAGCCCGATACTCTCGCCTTTTTGAACGTCAAAACTGATACCATGCAGGATGTCGACCTGCCCGGCATTGCCATCCAGAGATAACATCGCATCTTTAAGAGAGTAGATAGGATCAGACATGGGGTGCCGTGCTTTGTTACGTACCCCTCGCGATATGGAGCTTGGATGACGATGCGCAAGGCGATCTTTGGGATTGTGATGTGTTTGCCGGCGTTAGCGGCAGCAGATGAGACTGTGATTGCGGCCTTGGGCGACAGCTTGACCCAAGGTTACGGTCTGCCGCAAGAACAAGGTTTGGTGCCACAGTTAAACAATTGGCTTACTGGCCAGGGCGCCGACGTGCGGATTATCAATGCTGGCGTTTCTGGTGACACGACGGCTGGCGGCGCGGCACGGGTAGGCTGGACGCTGACACCTGATGTCGATGCCATGATAGTAGCACTTGGGGCGAATGACGTTTTGCGCGGCATAGACCCAGCAATCACCCGAGCCAACCTAACAACGATCCTGCAGGTGGCCGCTGATGCCGAGGTTTCGGTTTTACTTGTCGGTATCAATGCGCCAGCAAATTATGGGCCCGAATACAAAACATCGTTTGATGCCATTTATGCAGATCTTGCCGCTGAGTTCGGCGCGTTGCATGCAGGCAGTATTTTTGATGGCTTAGGCCATGGCCAAGACCTGAATGCCGCGCGCGCCTTGATGCAACCAGATGGCATTCATCCCAACGCAGAAGGGGTCGCTCTGATTGCCGCAGAATTGGGCCCGGATGTACTAGAATTGATCACCGAAGTGTCTAAAAAATGAAAAGACACATTTAGAAAAAAACGGGCGCTTGAGCGCCCGCGTTCCAAAATCAACGCAAATAGTTTTAGGCTAGCGCAATGTTGCCCGCGCTTTCGCGGCCGTCGCGACCAGCTTCGACGTCAAAAGTTACCTTTTGATTGTCCGCCAATCCGGTTAGCCCGGCGCGTTCGACGGCTGAGATATGCACAAAGATATCCTTGCCGCCGCCGTCAGGTGCTATAAAGCCGTAACCCTTTGTAGTATTAAACCATTTCACGGTGCCTGAAGCCATTGCCGTGTCTCCTCTGAATTGTCTGCCCACGGGATGTGGCAGTGTGGCTCGGCCGAAATCAGATCCATGGTCAGTGCGTATTTCAGTCGGGCCGAAAGGAGCATTGGTCGCTAGTCTGTCGCGTCGCACCCTAGAAAATGAACTGATCTTGATAAAATTCAAGTAAAATTCGCAGCGCGGCTCTCAAGGATTGTTTATCGGCAACTTCCTGCTTGCGCTAAGTTTTTCCTATTCTGCTTTTTTGCGCGCGCTAATTTACCTGATAGTCTTTGGCAAAAGTAAGCCGCTGTCGAAACCTTAGATTCACTGTCTAAAATTTCCATTTTTGCGGATTTTATTGACAGCAGGTGACTGGATTAGACGATGAGGACACGCCTGATTGTCGCTATTTGATTTGCTATTGAATAATTCAGGTCTCAATCAGCTTTGGATGGCGCGTCGCGTTGCAGAATGGGTGCGGTTGGCAATGGGTTTGGCATCACATATTCTGGTTTCGCCATTGTCTCAGCCTCGGCTTGGGCCCGTTCCATGCGTTCAGCCGCGCGTTGCTCCTCGGCCGCTTTAGCTTGGATTTGCTGCTCTGCTTGGCGCGCGAGGAACTCCGTCGCGGGATCACTGTCAGATTGCGCTTCAATCACTGATTTGGGTGTGGGGTGCTGTACGGGCATGTCTTTGCGGCCTTTTTCCAACAGCGCGGCCAGTTGGGCGCCACCAGTACCAGTTCCGTTTCCAGATCCTTGCCCCGATTGGTCAGACGGGCTGCCAGTATCTGAGCTGGACGCAGATGTATTTACAGCAGGGGTGGTTTGTACGGCGGCAAAGCTGCCTTCTGGAACCGTGCCTGCTGCTGGGAGCGGGGCATAAGGATTTATTAAAGATATAGACGTCATATTCAGCTCCTAAAGCGCTACATTTCAGAAGCCCGCCACCCGAAACTATTAAAGCAAAGTAAATCTAAATGAGAGGTTAACGCACAACCTTAACTTTCAGTTAGGTTAACAGCGAGTGAAGCAGCACGTTTGGGTTCAGCTCATACGTAAATTTCAGTTTTATGTCTTAAAACTTTGCTTCACGCATGATTCTTAGATTTTTTGACAAACTTTTATGATTACCACTCTGGACTTTGGGCCTAGACACCCCATCTCGCAGTTTAAATTATAGGGAGTGCGATGGCAGATATGAGCAATATGGAAAACTTAGAGACGCAGCTGAACGAAAAAGAACGTCAGCAACAAGCGAACGACGCCGCATTGATGGCGATCGAGGCTGAGAAAAAGCACCGGGAAGCCAGCGGGTACGCCATCATGTCTGCTGTAATGGGTTATGGTGAAGGTGCAATGGGTAATGGCACTTTTGGAAAAGTGTCCCACACAGCCAAACTTTTTTGTATCGGTTTCGCAATGCTCGTACCGAGCCTTCTGATCTGGCGCGTCCTACTTTAAATTCAAAACAGCTAAAAAAAAGCCGGGTCTAAAAGACCCGGCTTTTTTGTTTGTCTTCGCCGAACGTTTTTATGCAAGCGCGATATTTGTCGCGGACTCGCGGCCGTCGCGGCCTGCTTCAACGTCGAACGTCACTTTCTGGTTGTCGGCCAGACCTGTGAGGCCTGCGCGTTCTACGGCAGAGATGTGAACGAAGACGTCCTTGCTCCCACCATCAGGTGCGATAAAGCCGAAGCCTTTTGTTGTGTTGAACCATTTCACGGTGCCTGAAGCCATTTCCGTGTCTCCTTTTGTAATGCTATCCGCGTGCGTGCGACAGCCTGGCGTGGTCGATTCGTATCGAAATCTGAGCGCCTAAAACAAGCAGAGCAGGTCGAAGAAGAATAACTTATGCGACGCGGCATATGACAGAGATCGCGTGGTCTGGCAAGATTTACTACACGCAGGCGTAGTAAATAGTCCATTTATTGGCATTCTGTCATGTATTTTGCGGTCTTTGGCCGCGAGATATGGATTTGGTGTTTATCAGCAGTGGGCTGGTGACAGTGCAGCTGCAAACATTCCCGCACAAACAACCAAAAAGGCAAAGAATGCGTAAACAGCCAACGATGCCGGTATAGACGCGCCCAATACAAAGAACGCCGCGAGAAACGCAAACAGCCCGAACAAGCCGCCGATGATTGTAGAAATTAATGCCATTGCCGCGCTCCTGGTGATTTTTCATCCATTGGGTCAATGAATGCCTGCTCACGTGGCTACAATGAGGCAACAAAATGGTTAATGCATGCTTAATGCAGAGACTCAATGTATGAATAGTTGGACTTATGTGACGTGCATCACATACGAGCTGCCGATTGCAACATAGGGTAGTCATAGACATTTTGCAGACCGGGATGCGTCAGGGCGTCACTGTTAGCTACTTGTTCTATTCGGCGTCATGTGGCCCTCTTCCTCCGCATGAACCAAACACTTTACCGGGTCGATCTTTGGGTCGGCCCGTTTTTTATTGATCGGGTACACCGTTTGCTGTCGAAATGCGCTGGGGCACGAAGATGAGATCGTCAGGCTGATACCCATTGTCCCGCAGCACTTGCTGCGCCTCGGTCAATGCGATCTCTGCAATCTGTGGTTCTCTCGACAAAATCCAACCGGCCTTGCCATTGGGGGTTCCGACGACGGCCGTTTGGTATTCTTCGTCGACCCAAAGAACCCAATAGGGCGCTTTGAAAAAGGGGACGGACCCAAACTGGACTAACAGTTGCCCGGGCCCGACAATTTGCGCGCGACCCGCGATGGACCGTTCGCGCCCATCCAATGTGCCTTGCCTGCAGGTGTTTTTGACTGAAATCATCGTGGCGTCTATTTGTCCGTAGCTTGCGGTTGTACCCACGCACCCAGTTTGGAAAAACACCGGAAACCGTGCAATTTCATACCAAAGTCCCCCGTACTGTCTGAAATCGACGTCGGCTTGAGCGGACAGCGGCACCGCAGGATCGCGGTATTGCGTGCCACATGCGGTTAAAAGTGCACAACAGAACAACAGTATCTGCCATCTCGATCCGGTCATACGGGCACCGTCATTTCATAGATCCACTGCGCGTAGTCTTCATTCGCACTGGCGATGGCGATACGCACAATGGGTGGTACTTCATAGGGGTGCAGGTCGCGTACGGATTTTTCGACACGTGCGACAAGCTCGGCGCGGGTTTTCAGTAAAAGGGGATGTTCCTGCTGATGCTCTACAACACCACGCCAGAGATACGCGCTTTGTATTGGGGCGTATAAATTAGAGCAAGCAACCAGACGGCGTTCTATCAAGTTGCCACTGATTGTATTTGCGACGTCGACTGACGGGCAATTCACCCATATTTCCACTATGTCCATGGCGCTATTGTGCTGATGTCGTCGTGGGATGACCATAGTGAAAGATCTTCAAGGGGCTTATGGAACGCAACAAATCATGCATCATGCGGGGCGACCTATGGGGGCAGATACTGGCATTGTTCAACTACAAATTGTTGACAAAAAGATGAAAATCCGAAATTGTTTACCAATTATTAAAGTATATTTTTGATGAGGAGTTTAGGATGCGACCCCTTGTAATATTGGCTTTTGCGGGTATTTTTTCAGCCTGTACGCTGCTTGACCCCCCCTCGGCAGAAGCCCAAAAAGCCGTGAAAAGTGCGAATACGGATCTGCAAGCCTTGGTGGAAACGGCGCGATTGGGGGCCTATGCCAAACCGTCCAGCTTCCAAGACGCAGCACCGCTATATGGATCAATGATCGCGCGTTTGAAATCTGCGAAACCCCCTGCAGATGAAACCGGCCCGGAAAAGGATTTGGGTCGCGTGATTGATGGATGCATCAGCAATGTTTCCGACCTGTCGGAGTTGCATCAATCGTCCGGTTTGCGCGCCACGTTGGAATATGACCCGTTCACGCTGGCCTGTGCATTTGCTGAATCAGCGATAGAGGAGACGTTCTGATGGCGCTTGATCTGAAAAATTTCAAACCTGAAAGTGCAGAGGATTTGTTCAAATCCGTTTTGGGCGAAATCTCTGAAGATGGGAAAAAGTGGTGGGACAAGACGCAAGACACGATCGCTGATCACCTCAAGGCGTTGACCGTATCGGTGATGCGCACGCGCCAAGACCTGAAAGACGGAAAGTTGACCCGTAAAGAAGCGCAGATCGTTTTCCGCGCAGCGCAAACCTCGTTTGAAACGGTGGTTCCCTTTACCCGCTATCTGACAGCCGTGCTGGCCCAGCGGATTGTGAATACGGTGGTGTCGGCTGTGGGCTGGGCCGTGTTTAACCTGACAGGGT
>JBGCDB010000015.1:0-84405 GCA_045104955.1 Roseobacter sp. | reverse complement strand
CCTGCACCGGCACGTCCCGGCAAAAGCGGTATGGCAGTGGGGCAATTGGCCAAACAGGCCGTGGCTGCAGCACGCGAGGCCGGGATCGAACTGCCGTCAAATGCTCAAGGCATGGCCGCTTCGCAAATTGCAAAGGGTGCTGCACCTGAGAGCATCTTTGCCGCTTACGTGTCGGAGGATGCCACAGACGTTCCACAGGAGGATGTCGTTGCGACAGATACCGTCACAGCACCTTTGGACGCGGCACCTGTTCCTAAAGACGTGCCGCAATCGCCTTCTATTGATGGGGCAGAAACGATGGCACAACTGGCAGCGACACAATATGACACCGCGAACAAAGCTTTGGCAGGTAGTGGGGACAGTTCTGCTCAGATCGCGTTGGATCTGCTGAGCTAAAGTGTCAGCTGTTGTTGCCTGACGGCTTTGACATCTGATCTTTCAGCGCGGCCAGCCCCGCAAAGGGCCGCGCATCTTCATCCCGCATCGGTGTCACGCCGGGTTCAGAAACGACCAGCTCGCCCAACTCGGCCCCCGGGGCGCGGGGGTACATGGGCAGAAAAAGCACCAAGGCCTCGATCATTGCGGCGCTGGGGTCGATCCATGTGCCCAACGGCTCTACCGTATCATCGTCCGGCATTTGGGCCTCTGGGGCGTCGATCTCTTCATAATCGCGCAGGTAGACGCGTGTGATCGGCGTATCGATTCGTGTTGTAACGGGCTCCAACGTGACGGCGCAGGGCTGTATGACGGTCGCCCCCAGCGTCGCATGCATGACCCAATCGGCCTTGCCTTGCGCCGCAATCTCACCCGAGAACGATAGTTTACGCAGCCCAAGCAAATCCAATTCCTGCGAGATATTTTTCAATTCAGCAGCGTCTGGCCTTAGAGCAAAGGGGGTTGGGCTGTTTTGCGACAACTCAGAGACGCGAAAAGCACGGACAGAGGGGGGCTGTTGCTTCATCAGGGGTACTTTCGATTCTTGAACCATAGCAGTCGCATAGTGTAAGCGAGATAAGAGCCATACATCACATGGGCAAGAGGGCACAACAATGGGCAGCAGCTTACAGTATCTAAACGACCCGCGTAGGGTCGGGCGCGCGGCCCTTTTTGTGGTGTGCATTGCAACACTCACCGCCTGTTCGCCGACTTTCCGAAACTACGGCTATGTGCCACCGCAAGAAGATCTGGAACAGGTCGTGGTTGGGATCGACACCCGTGCCAGTGTCGAAGATACGTTGGGCACGACCGGGTCGTCCTCTGTGGTGCAGGACAACGCAATGTACTTTGTGCGCAGCCGCGTGCGCACAATTGCGCTTTTGGCGCCCGAAGTTGTTGAGCGCGAAGTCGTAGCCGTCAGCTTTGATGCAAGCGGCGTCGTACAAAACGTAGAAACCTTTGGTTTGGAGCGGGGGCAGGTGGTGCAGTTGACGCGTCGTGTGACTGATTCCAGCGTGGCTGACAAAACGTTCTTGCGGCAGCTTTTGGGCAACATCGGCCAGTTTACACCGGGCGGTATTTCAAACGGCCTGTAGCGACCATGGCGGCGGCACGTGCTTTGGCGTCAACAATGCAGTGTATCCGGTGATGCAGATGGAACGCGGCCACTACCTGGCGTATGAGGCACGCACCACAGGCGACATCCGTGCAGCACAGCGATTTCGCGCCGCTTGTTTTGGTCTCCAGCAGGCCGAGGACGCAGATCCATACGACATTCATGCGACGCATGTTTTGATTAAATGCCTGCGGAGCGATGCCCTTGTATGCTGTTTTCGGATGCTCAATGTGCAGGGATCAGCCATTGATCAAAGCTATTCTGCGCAATTTTATGATTTGCGCCCATTGCAGCGGTATGCAGGCGCGATGCTTGAAATTGGTCGTTTTTGCAGTGCCCAGGATATGTCTGACCCAGATGTTTTGCGGCTGGCATGGGCCGTGATCACGCGTCATGTTGACGCGAAACGCGTGTCCCTTTTGTTCGGGTCGACGTCTTTTGCGGGGGTAAGTGCTGCGCCCTATGCGCAAGCCTTTGCCTTGTTGCGGGCGCATCACCAAGCCCCCACGCGCTGGACACCGCGTTGCAAGTCGCGTGACGTGGTTGCCTTTGCCGCAGTGGAAAATCTTGATCTGGCAGTTGCGCGGCGACAAACGCCCCCTTTGTTGCGCAGTTATTTAACGATGGGGGGATGGGTCAGTGACCATGCGGTTATTGACCGCCAGATGAATACGATGCACGTCTTTACGGCGGTGGAAGTCGCCCGTATCCCGCCGACCCGCCAAAAGCTGTTGCGTGCGCTGTCATAGCGGCGCTTTTGTGCGTCTTGCATAAAAACAACATTGACGGGTCACTGCTGGCAGCTTAGGGCGCGGTATGGCCCGTATACCTTTGCTGCAACTGAACGAAATTTCGCTAACCTTTGGCGGTGATCCTGTCTTTGACGGACTGAGCCTTGTGGCGCAGCCCGGCGACCGGGTGGCCTTGGTGGGCCGCAATGGGTCGGGCAAATCGACCTTGATGAAGGTCATGGCCGGCATCGTCGAAGTCGACAAAGGCGATGTCATCCGCGGGCCTGGGATTTCGGTCGGCTACATGGAGCAAGACCCCGATTTGACAGGTTTTGCCACCTTGGGCGATTTTGCAGCCCACAGGTTGGAACCTTCCGAGATGTACAAGGTGGAACGCGCGGGCGCAGGGCTCAAGTTCGACCCCGCGCGCCCAGTTGAGACAGCCAGTGGGGGCGAACGCAGACGGGCGGCTTTGGCACGTTTGATGGCGGATGAGCCCGATCTGATGCTGCTGGATGAGCCCACCAACCACCTTGATATCGAAGCGATTGCATGGCTCGAAGATGAGCTGAAGCAAAGCCGCAAGGGGTTTGTCATTATCAGCCACGACCGCGCCTTCCTGCGGTCTTTAACACGGGCGACCTTGTGGATTGATCGCGGTGCTGTGCGCCGTCAGGAAAAGGGATTTGGTGAATTTGAGGCGTGGCGCGACACGGTCTGGGAGGAAGAAGACACCCAGCGCCACAAGCTAAACCGCAAGATCAAAGCCGAAGCGCGGTGGGCGGTTGAGGGTATTTCAGCGCGGCGCAAGCGCAACCAGGGTCGGGTTCGGGCGCTACAGGATTTGCGTGCGCAACGGGCCGCTCAAATCACCCGTCAAGGCACGGCAGCAATGGCCATCGAAGCTGGCCCAAAATCTGGCCGTAAAGTCGTGGAAGTCAGCAAAATCACCAAGTCTTTCGGTGAAAAGAAAATCTTGCTGCCCTTTTCCTTGACCATTCAACGCGGCGATCGGATCGCTTTTGTTGGTCCGAATGGTGTAGGCAAGACAACACTGCTGAATATGCTGATTGGTAAAGAAACACCCGACGCCGGTGAGGTCAAACTGGGCACCAATCTTGAGATTGCACTTTTTGATCAGGCGCGTGCGCAACTCGATGGTGACATGACGCTATGGGACAGCCTGACCGGCGATCCGGACATGCGCGTGTCGGGTAAGGCGGATCAGGTGATGGTGCGCGGCGCGCCAAAACATGTGGTCGGCTACCTCAAAGAATTCCTGTTTGATGAGGCGCAAGCCCGCGCCCCAGTGCGGTCCTTGTCTGGCGGAGAGAAGGCGCGTTTGTTGCTGGCCAAGCTGATGGCGCGGCCCAGTAACCTGCTGGTGTTGGACGAGCCGACAAATGATCTGGACGTTGAAACGCTGGATTTGTTGCAAGAGCTGCTTGAGACTTACGACGGCACCGTTCTGCTTGTCAGTCACGACCGTGATTTTCTCGACCGGGTGGCGGCGACCACAATTGCGATGGAAGGTGACGGCAAAGCGACCGTGTATGCCGGCGGGTGGAGCGATTACATCAGCCAGCGCGGGCAAGATGACTTTGCCGAAAGCGTCACAAAAAAGAAAACTTCTGCGGTCAGTGAAAAACCCAAATCTGCCCCCAAAGCGGGCCTGAGCTTCACTGAAAAACACCGCTTGGAGGCGCTGCCGGGTGAAATGGAACGGCTTGAAGCTGAGATCGCGAAATTGGTCGAACTGTTGGGCGATCCTGATCTGTTCACGGCGCAGCCCGTTAAGTTCCAAAAAGCGACAGACGCACTGATCGAACGTCAATCAAAGCTTGATGCCGCAGAAGAGGAATGGCTGATGTTGGAAGAGAAAACGGAAACCTAGGCGGTCAGTCTGGCACACGCATGTCCAACAAATAACCACCCCGCAGTGCGTTGATCAACGGAACGGGCGTTAGCACTGGCAGCGTTATGCCGCGCGGGCGGATCACGCGGGGCTGATAGCCAGATGGGGCAAATGGCACCAACGCGTCACCCAACACCAAAGCTGATTGTCCGGTTGGTGTTTGGACAAACGTACCGTCCGGCAGATCGTCCAAAGGTAACTCTACACGTCTCTGCCGGTAGGGGCGCATATGCGCGCGGTGGCGATGTAGGTCATCATCAAAAGATTTGATCTTCCCTTTTATTACAGCTGCTTGCTTGAATGTATTAAAGTGATCTCTCCGGCATTCTGCGCAAGGTCTGTGGCCCGCCGCAAAGGCCACAGCTTCGTCGAAAAAGAACAATTCTGTGTAGCGGCGCGGGCTCATGACGGTGCGGTTACGACCCTTGAATTCGAGTCGGCAGGTGACCCAAGCCTTGAGGCGCCAGCGTGCCGTCCCAAGTGTTCGGTGCGCGTCATGCAAAATGCCGCGATTGCCCATATACGCCCCGTAGGTGGGATGGGCGATGATCTCTCCGTCGGGTTGAACGCGGTTTTGCAGGGGCATCAGCGCATGCGAAGGGCGCCGTCGATGCGGATCACTTCTCCATTCAGATAGCCTGATGTCACGATGAACCCGGCCAGTCTTGCGTATTCTTGCGGATCGCCCAACCGGGGCGGGCAGGGAACATCCGCCGCCAGTTGCGCCTGTACTTCCTCGCCAAGCCCCGCCAGCATGGGGGTCATGAAAATGCCCGGCGCAATCGTCATGACCCTGATGCCTGAGCTCGCTAGGTCGCGTGCCATGGGCAGGCAAAGCCCAACGACTCCGCCCTTTGATGCCGCATAGGCCGTTTGCCCTTTTTGCCCGTCATACGCCGCGATAGAGGCGGTATTGATGATCACACCGCGCGCGCCGTCGGCCTCAGCAGCATTGGCCTGCATGGCTTCGGCGGCCAAACGCGCGATATTGAACGTGCCCACCAGATTGATGTCGATCGTGCGTTGAAATGCACCCAAATCATGGGGGCCATCACGGCCAACTGTTTTGATCCCCACTGCGATGCCTGCGCAATTCACTGCAGCGGTAATGCCACCCATCGCGTTTTTTGCCTGTGTGATGGCGTTCGTAGCGGAGGTGTCATCGGTCACGTCAGTTTCGATGAAGGTCGCACCAATGTCTTGTGCCACTTCAGCGCCGCGCTGCTGGTCCCGGTCGAGTAGGGTAACCTGCGCACCCTTTGCCGCAAAATATCGGGCGGTGGCCTCGCCAAGCCCGGATGCGCCGCCTGTGATGACTGCTTTTGTTGTTCTTAGGTCCATGCCGCCGCTCTTTGGTTAGTTGCCAATTCCTTACAGACTAGCCGCAACACTTAAAGCCATGCCACAAAGAACCGCAAAGCGCTGCTGTGCGCGCGTTTCGTTTATTCAACAAACACCAAAGCGTGGCGCTTTTTGCCAGCGCTTAGCTTTAAGGGTTTCGCGCGTAAACGCTTCACGCTGATCAATGCCTGATCCGGCGTGACCAATTCATCATCTATCCGCGCGCCGCTCTCCGAAATCAACCGCTTTGCCTCTTTGCCAGATTTGCAAAGCCCACTGCGGACCAAAAGGTTGGCAATGGCCACTTCTGGTTTGTCGCCGCCGTCAATGATTGGCAAATCGTCCAGTGAAAGCGTGAGCCGGGGCAGGTCGTCACCGATCCCGCCTTTTTCAAAGACGTCTCGTGCGGTGGCTTCGGCGCCAGCTGCAGCGTCCGCGCCGTGCAAAAGCGTGGTCACCTCGTTGGCCAGTTTGATTTTGGCTTCGTTAATTTCCGATCCTTCAAGCGCACCCAGCCGATTGCACTCATCCACAGGCAATTCAGTATAGAGCTTGAGAAACCGGGCAACATCTGCGTCATTCGTGTTACGCCAGAACTGCCAGAATTCGTAGGGGCTGAGCATATCGCCATTCAGCCAGACGGCACCTGATTGTGATTTGCCCATTTTCTTACCATCTGACGTGGTCAGCAAATGCGTGGTCAGCCCGTAGACTTCCCCGTCAACCACCCGCCTTGTCAGGTCGATCCCGTTGACAATGTTGCCCCATTGATCGGACCCGCCCATTTGCAAAATGCACCCATATCGACGGTGCAATTCCATAAAGTCATAGGCCTGCAAAATCATATAGTTAAACTCAAGAAAGGACAGCGATTGTTCGCGGTCCAATCGTGACTTCACGCTCTCAAAACTCAGCATCCGATTGATCGAGAAATGCCGCCCAATGTCGCGCAGGAAATCAAGGTAATTCAGGCCATCAAGCCATTCGTCATTGTTCAGCATCATCGCGCCGTTGGGCACATCTGAATAGTCGATATAGGCGGAAAAAACGCGCTTGATGCCCGCGATATTATCGTCAATCGCGTCCGCACTCAGCAATGGTCGTTCGTCCGCGCGAAAGCTGGGGTCGCCCACTTTGGTGGTGCCGCCGCCCATCAACGTAATCGGTTTGTGGCCCGTTTTTTGAAACCAACGCAGCATCATGATCTGAATAAGCGATCCCACATGCAACGATTTGGCCGTGGCATCAAAGCCAATGTAGGCAGACTGCACACCCGACATCAAAGCCTCGTCCAGCCCCTGATAGTCGGTGCAATCGGCGAGAAAGCCGCGCTCCATCATCACCCGGACGAAATCTGATTTGGGATGGTAGGTCATTGGTCTTGCTCTCAGCTGATAATGCGCTCACTCTATAGGCCCAAGCCACACAAAGGAAAAGGCTTTGACGAGGGTCCTTGCAAAAACAGGTCCGCTGCGCGCGTTGGGCGCGATGAGTGGCACGTCATTGGATGGTGTCGATGCGGCTGTTGTGCTGACCGACGGGTACAGCATTCAGGAATTTGGGCCCAGCCAATATGTGGGCTACAGCAGCGCAGAACAGTCGGTTCTGGCGGCAGCGCTGGGGCATTGGGATGGACAGGCGGTAGAAGCCGCAACAGATGTAATCGAACAGGCACATCTGGCGGTATTGGAGACATTCCCAGACGTCGACATCATCGGGTTCCATGGCCAGACATTGGCACACGCACCGCGTACCAAAGGCACATTGCAAGTGGGCGATGGCGCGTGGTTGGCGCAAGCTTTGGATATGCCGGTTGTTTGGGATTTCAGATCGGCAGACGTGGAGCTTGGTGGCGAAGGCGCGCCGCTTGCGCCCTTTTTCCATTTTGCCTGTGCCAAGTATATCAAAGCAACCAAACCTGTCGTGTTTTTGAACCTTGGGGGGGTGGGCAATCTGACCTACGTTGACCCCAGTTTTCACCACCCCGAAGACGCGGGGGCCCTTTTGGCCTTTGATACAGGGCCAGCTAACGCACCTGTAAACGATCTGATGCAGGCGCGGCTGGGCATACCCTTTGACAAAGACGGTGAGACCGCAAAACAAGGCACGGTCGAGCAAGGCGCGCTTGAGCTTTTTCTGGCAGAGCCGTTTTTTGCGCGTATGCCGCCAAAATCCCTCGACCGAAACGATTTCGCCGAGATGATCGCGCTTGTGCGCGAGCTATCGGACGCGGATGCCGCCGCCACGCTGACCGGGATGTGCGCGGCCGGTGTGCTTGAGGGGGTGCGCCACTGTCCGCAACTTCCCGCAGAGGTTCTTGTGACCGGAGGGGGACGAAAGAACCCGGTGTTGATGCAAATGTTGTCGGCAGCGCTGGACTGTCCTGTGCGCCCTGTTGAGGCGGTGGGTCTGGACGGGGATATGCTTGAGGCACAAGCATTTGCGTATCTTGCGGTGCGTGTGGCGCGCGGATTGCCTACCTCATGCCCCGGGACCACGGGCGTGCGTGCGGCAGTGGGCGGTGGCATTATCAGCGTCCCGCGCTCCGACGCTCAGGTTCTGGGGATATCGAACCCGGGCGCGGCCAACGTGAACCCATCGAATTGAAACCCCGGTGAAACGGTGCAGCTGACTAACGTATAGGCGCCTGTCGTACGGGCGGCCTGCCAGTGGTTTTCTGGCACGATGATCTGGGGCTGTGCGGATGCCAAATCAGGTCCCAGCACGTGGTCGGTCGCCGGGCCGTTGTCCGTTGCGCTAAGTGATAAAACCAACGGTGCCCCGCTGTGATACAGCCAGATTTCGGTCGCGTCGACCTTGTGCCAGTGGCTGCTTTCGCCCTCAGCGAGCAGAAAATAGATGCAGGTCCCCACAGGGCGTCCGGCATTTTCCGCCATCCACGTTTGTCTATAGTGCCCACCTTCGGGATGTGGCGCCAATTGAAGCGCGTCGATGATGTCTTGTGCTGTCATGGGGGCAGGGTAGTCTGACGCCAAAGATACGCCAAGGGGGCAGTTATGAAAGTAATCGTTGTGGGGGCCGGGATCATCGGTGCGCTAACCGCGTTTCGCTTGGTGCAGCATGGTGCGGACGTCACCATCATTGACGCAGGGCAACCAGCCACAGCGGCATCTGGGGCCTCTTTTGGCTGGATCAACGCAAATTTTTTCGGGAACGAAGACTATTTTCATCTGCGCCACGCGTCGATGCGGGCACACCGCGCCTTGGCGCATGAACTTGGTAGCCAATCTGTGCAGTGGCAGGGATGTCTGTGTTGGGAAGAAACAGGGGATGCGTTCGACGCACAATACAATGCGCTCAAAGACCTTGGCTACGGGGTGCGCGTGGTGGAAAAGGCCGAATTTCAAGCGCTTGAACCGGCTGTTGCAGCCCCTGACCGGGCGTTGCTCTTTGAGGAGGAAGGCGCTGTGGACCTTGTCCATCTGACGCAAGACGCCCTGCAAGCGGGTGTGTCCCTAGGTTTGCAGATCATCACAGGTGTCGCGGTCACGCGGATTGAAGTACAGGGCGATCTTGTGCGGGGGGTACGGTGGTCCGGCGGGGTGATCGCATGTGACCAGGTTGTTTTGGCCACAGGTGTTGCTACCGAGCGCTTGTTAGCTGATGTTGGTGCGACACTGCCAATGCTGACGCGTCCCGGTTTGATGGTACGCTCACAAAGGATGGCACCGGTGCTGGCCCACATCCTTGCCAGCCCGGAACAGGAACTGCGCCAAGACGCGCAAGGGCGTCTGTTGGCCCCTGCCGCGGCATCGCATCAGGCTGATACTTCAGAGACAATTACGCAAAGCCCAGCGGATTTGGCAGATGCCGCCATGGCGCGCGTGTCTACGTTGCTGGGTCAGCCATTAAGGTGGGAAGAGGTCGCCTTGGCGCATCGCCCGGTGCCTCAGGATGGGATGCCAGCCATCGGGCACTGCGGGCCTGCGGGTCTTTATATCGCGACGATGCACTCTGGCGCGACGCTGGCACCGCTTGCGGGCGAACTTGCGGCGATGGAGGTCATGGAACAACCGCTTACGAATACGCAAGCGGCCTTGATCGCCCCGTACCGCCCGCAGCGGTTCACAGGGTAAGTTCGTAATACACCAGCTTGTCAGCTACGCCGTCGGGCATGTCTGCATAAGGGCCGCGTGACACAAAACCCAGCTTTTCATACAAGCTGCGTGCTGCTGTGAACCTTGGGTTTGTATCAAGCAAAATGCGTTTGTACCCGTCCGATTTTGCCGCCTCAACAAGGGCCATGGAAAGCGCCTCGCCCGCCCCTTTGCCACGTGCTTTGGGGGATATATAAACCCGCTTAATCTCAACATCTTGCGCGGTCAGGCCATGGTACATGCCGCAGCCAAACGCGTCTGGTCCGTCAAAGGCGAGCATAAGCTTTGCCCCAGCAGCACCGTATTTTTGCGGCAATGCCTGCATCAGGGCCTGATAGACGGGCACGGGGTAATAAACACTGGCCAAATCGCGCGTGATTTCATCCTGCGCCAAAAGGAAATCGCGGTACGCCCAGCATAGAACGCTTGCAGCTTCAAAATCGGCAGGCGTCTCCGCCTGCCGCATTGTGAGCTCTGACATCAGCGCAGGATTGAGCGACCAGCATATTCTGCCGTCTCGCCCAAGGCCTCTTCGATGCGGATCAACTGATTGTACTTCGCAAGCCGGTCCGACCGGGCAAGCGACCCGGTTTTGATCTGGCCGCAGTTTGTAGCCACTGCCAAATCAGCGATTGTGGCGTCTTCGGTTTCGCCGGACCGGTGTGACATCACATTGGTAAAGCCCGCGCGGTGCGCCATGTCGACCGCTTTAAGGGTTTCAGTCAAGCTGCCGATTTGATTGACTTTTACCAGCATTGAGTTTGCAGACTTGCGTTCGATCCCGGTCGCAAGGCGTTCGGGGTTCGTGACAAAAAGATCGTCGCCCACAAGCTGTACCCGATCACCCAAAGCTTGAGTGAGCGCGTGCCAACCGTCCCAGTCATCCTCTGACATGCCGTCTTCGATCGAGATGATGGGATAGTCGTTCACCAGCGCGGTCAGGTAGTCGACATTTTCTTCAGATGTCAGTGTCTTGCCTTCGCCTGACAGCACATATTTGCCGTCTTTGTAGTACTCAGTTGCTGCGCAATCCATTGCCAGATAGATGTCTTCACCCGGTTTGTAGCCAGCTTTTTCGACCGATTTCAGCACGAAATCCAGCGCGTCGCGGGTTGAGCTGATGTTAGGTGCAAAGCCACCTTCGTCGCCGATGCCTGTGGAAAGACCGGCAGCGGACAGCTCTTTTTTCAAGGTATGAAAAACTTCGGCACCCATGCGCACGGCCTCGCGGATGTTTTCGGCGGACACAGGCATGATCATGAATTCCTGGATGTCGATCGGGTTGTCTGCGTGTTCGCCGCCGTTGATGATGTTCATCATCGGTACAGGCAAGACACGCGCCGACGTGCCGCCCACATAACGATACAAAGGTTGCGTGCAATAGTCTGCTGCCGCTTTGGCCGAAGCCAGCGAGACGCCCAAAATCGCGTTGGCACCAAGGCGGGATTTGTTAGGCGTGCCATCCAGTTCGATCATCGTGGTGTCAATGTCTACTTGCTCAGTCGCGTCTACGCCCACGAGTGCTTCGGCGATCTCTCCGTTGACGGCGGCGCAGGCTTCCAACACACCTTTGCCCAGGTAGCGATCTTGGTCGCCATCGCGCCGTTCGACAGCTTCGTAAGCACCGGTAGAGGCACCCGAAGGAACAGCAGCGCGGCCCATTGTGCCGTCTTCCAAGATCACGTCGACCTCAACCGTGGGGTTGCCCCGGCTATCGAGGATTTCGCGTGCGTGGATGTCGATGATGGTGCTCATGATCTAGGCTCCTGTGTTGGCTGTTGCGGGCGTGATAGCTTGCCCGGCCAAAGATGAAAAGGTCTAGCCCCTGTTAGCGCGAACATTACTTTCCCGCCAGAGCGTATAAAGCCCCGAACTGACCACAATTGCAGCGCCCAACAGTGTCCAGATGTCGGGGCGTTCGCCAAAGATCAAAACCCCAATAACAAGCGCGAACAGAATGCGCGAATATCGAAACGGGGTGACAAAGCTGATCTCGCCTGCACGCATGGCGGCGACGATCGTGTAGTATGCGACGATACCGATAAAAGTTGCCAGCACAAAGAAACCTGTGTTGGCGGGCGACAATGGCGTAACCGTTGATTGGTTGATCCACATCAGGAAAGCCCCCGCAGGGATCAGCACTGTAAAGGCCAGAAAGCTCAGTTGCAGGGTCGAGGTGCCTTTGGGCACGCGGCGTGTGGCCAGATCACGCAGGCCAAGACCCACAACACCCTGCAATGCAAAAAGCGATTGCCAACTGAACCCCTCCATACCTGGGCGGATAATCATCAAAACACCACAAAAACCGACCAAGATCGCAGTCCAGCGCCGCCACCCTACGGCTTCTTGCAAAAACAGCGCCGCCCCCAGCGTGACAAACAGGGGCGTGGCCTGCAGGATGGCGGATGCTGTGGACAGCGGTATCAATGCAATAGCGGTGACAAAGCCCAGTGTGCCGATGACTTCGCCAATTGCGCGCAACAAAATGGGGCCTGTCATCATGCTGCGGTCAAACAGAGCCTGATGCTGGAGGCGCAGCAAAATGCCAATCAGCAGCGCGCTCCCGAGTGCGAGCATTGCGATGATCTGCCCCACGGGGATGTCGACCGCCATGAATTTGATCAACATGTCTTCAATTGCAAAAAGCAGCATTGAAAATACCATGAGGGCTGCGCCACGCAGGTTGTCCATGAAAGTCACCGGAATACGAGAAATGGGTATCGCTGCTTTAGGCCGTCCGCCGGGTCTTGTCCATGCTGCCGCGGATCAAGTCTTTTTCAGCGGCACACCATACAGTTCCAACCGATGGCCGCGCAGCTCGTACCCCAGCTTTTTGGCGATGCGTTCTTGCAGCTCTTCAATGTCGGGGTCGACGAATTCGATGACTTCGCCTGAATTGATATCAATCAGATGGTCATGATGGTCGCGTTCAGCATCCTCATAGCGGGCACGGCCATCGCCGAATTCAAGCTTGTCCAGAATGCCCGCTTCTTCGAACAGTTTTACCGTGCGGTAGACCGTCGCCAGCGAGATGCCGCTGTCGATCCCTGAGGCGCGGGCATACAGTTCCTCTACGTCAGGGTGGTCATCGCTGTCCTCGAGCACCTGTGCGATCACGCGGCGCTGACCGGTCATGCGCAGGCCTTTGGTTTCGCAGCGTGTGATGATCGATTTGCTCATGGGTGGTGTTCCTGTTGCGTGGGCCTCGTTTTAGCGATGATTGGCCAAAGGGGCCAGCCCATGTTTTTGCAAATGGTTGACTTGAGCGCTGAAACCCGTCATGTGCTGCCCAAGCGATGCCTTCTGCCGCGTGAGCAGTGGTCGACTGCGGGAAATTTCCCGCGCAAACCGACCCCCCTTAGGCCCGCCCATGTTCCCAAAATCACGCGTGGGGCGAAGCGCGACAGACAGATGGCGGGAGTGTCCCTGCATCTGCGATCTGCTTTGCGTCTCCCGAAGGCTGCCTATGGATGGTGGCGCAGTTGGTGGTGCCTTTTGGCATGCCGGAAAGAGTAAAATGAGTGATTTTGAGATGATGGGTTTGCCGCCAAAACTGGTGGCCCGACTGAATGATATGGGGTTGAAAGACCCGACACCCATTCAAAAGCAAGCGATCCCGCATGCGCTGAATGGGCGCGATGTGATGGGGCTGGCACAAACTGGTACGGGTAAGACCGCAGCCTTTGGCGTGCCCATTGTCGCCCAAATGCTAGAGCTGGAAGGGCGCCCTGCGCCGAAATCCGTGCGCGGGCTTGTGTTGGCACCCACGCGGGAACTGGCGACGCAAATCAGCGTTAACCTGCGTGCTTTCGCAGAAAACACCAAGGTCAAGGTAGCCATGGTTGTGGGCGGGCAATCGATCAACAACCAAATTAAACGATTGGAACGGGGCGTTGATTTGCTGGTGGCTACCCCGGGGCGTCTGCTGGACCTGATGGACAGGCGGGCCGTGCGCTTGGACGAGGCGGTTTTTCTGGTCCTCGACGAGGCGGATCAGATGCTCGACATGGGATTTATCCATGACTTGCGCAAAATCGCCAATGTGATCCCGAAAGAGCGTCAAACGATGCTGTTTTCCGCGACCATGCCCAAGCAGATGAATGAATTGGCGCAAAGCTATCTGCGCAGCCCTATCCGGGTTGAGGTGTCCCCACCCGGCAAGGCAGCAGACAAGGTCACCCAAGAGGTGCATTTTATTGCCAAGTCGGAAAAAGCCAGCCTGTTGATCGAGATGCTGGATAAGCACCGCGACGAACGCGCCTTGGTGTTTGGACGTACCAAACACGGGTCCGAGAAACTGATGAAGAACCTGGTCAAGGCAGGCTATGCCGCAGGGTCCATTCACGGCAACAAAAGCCAAGGCCAGCGCGACCGAGCAATTGCGGCGTTCAAATCGGGCGAGATCAAAGTGCTTGTGGCCACGGATGTGGCCGCGCGCGGTTTGGACATTCCAGACGTCAAACATGTCTATAACTTTGATCTACCAAATGTGCCGGACAACTACGTGCACCGGATCGGCCGAACGGCGCGGGCTGGCAAAGACGGGGCGGCGATTGCGTTTTGTGCCCCTGACGAGATGGGCGAGCTAAAAGCCATTCAAAAGACCATGGGGATCAGCATCCCGGTCGGGTCAGGGCGCCCATGGGAAACTGCAGACATCCCCGCGGGAGATAAACCAAAAGGCCGTGGTCGAGGGCGCGGTCGTGGCGGCCGTCCTGCACGGGGGAGTGGCGACAAACCTGCCGGGGCACCGCCGCAGGGGAAAAAGCCGGGCGGTGCGCGGCGTCGCAGACGGGGCGGAAAACCCGGTGGTGCTGGCCCCAAAGCGGCTTGATCGCTTTTCGGAACGATTGACAATCGCCCGCCGGGCGGCCTTTGTGGCCCGGTGGAACCCAAATCGCATATGGACGCCTTTGGCGCAGCAGCACTGATCGCGTTTGCTTTGCATCTGGCGTTCAATCAGGTGGTAATCAAAGTTTCCAATGACGGGTTTGGCCCGATCTTTGCAGCCGGTGTGCGGTCAGCAGGGGCGGTTGTGGTGCTGTTCATCTGGATGAAGCTGCGCGGCATCCCCCTGACGGTGCCCAAAGCAGCGCTGCCTGCGGGTATTCTGGCGGGGATTCTATTTGCGCTTGAATTCATGGTGCTGTTTTCCGCGCTTGATTTCACGACCGTCAGCCGCGCATCGGTGATCTTTTATTCCATGCCCGTGTGGCTTGCCATTGCCAGCCATTTTTTGCTGCCGGGTGATGCGATGACCAAGCTAAAGGCCATTGGTCTTTTGATGGCGATGAGCGGGGTGGCTCTTGCGTTGTTGGACCGCAGCGACGCCACCGCGAGCCTGATCGGGGACATCATGGCGCTGACCTCGGCCATGTGTTGGGCTGCGATTGCGCTGTGTGTCAAAGCAACACCGCTCAAGACTGTTCCCCCTGCGCAACAACTGATGTTTCAGGTTTTGGTCTCGGCGCCTATTATTCTGCTGGTCGCCTTTATTGGGGGGGACTTGCTGCGGGATCCACAGCCGATCCACTATGCGGCGATGCTCTTTCAGATCGTGGCCGTGGCCAGCTTGGGCTTTTTGGTGTGGTTTTGGTTGATGTCCATTTATCCCGCGTCCTCAGTGGCATCGTTCAGCTTTCTGTCACCCGTCTTTGCGGTGATCCTTGGCTGGTTATTGTTGGGGGAACAGGTAGGGCCGCGCGTCTGGGGGGCATTGGTGTTGGTATCGGCAGGGATTTACCTGATAAACCACAGGCCGCGCACGGCTTAGGTCCCGCAGAACGTGGCCGGGACGACCTCATCTTTGGTGGGGGGACGCATCAGTTCAGTATCATCTGTCTCATAAGGTTGCGCATAGGCCATCATCAGACGGGTGAAGGGGGCCATGTCACCTGCCACAGCGGCACTGATCATCTCTTCTATCCGGTGGTTGCGCGGGATGACACGTGGGTTGGCGTGGCGCATCGTGTCCTCTGCATCGTGCAGGTTATTGATGCGCGCGCGCCACATACTAGCCCAGCGGTCGAATGCATCTGGGTCCAAAAACTGATCACGCGCATCGCTTCGGGTCAGGGCATAAAAGGTATTGGTGAAATCCGCCTGCTGGTCCTGCATAAGTTTCAGCAGCGCCTCGATCAGGGCGGTGTCATCGGCTCTGGGGGCAGACAGTCCGATCTTGGCACCAAACCGTTTCAGCCATGCGGCCTCGATCTGGGCCGGCATGGCGTGCACAATTTGTGTCGCTTCCTCTACAGCGGCTTCCGGGTCGTCCATTTGTTGAAGCAAAGCCGTCGCCAGTTGCGCCATGTTCCACACTGCGATGCGCGGCTGGTTCGAATAAGCATACCGGCCCGTCTGATCAATGGAGCTATAAACTGTGTCCGCGTGGTAGGTATCCAAAAACGCGCAGGGGCCATAGTCGATCGTTTCGCCTGAAATCGTACTATTGTCGGTGTTCATCACACCATGAATAAACCCCACCGACATCCATGCGCCAATCAGCTGGGCCTGTGCGGCACATACTGCACGCAAAAGCCCCATAGGCCCATCTGCCTGCGGGTAGTGTCGTTCGATTGCATAATCGGTGAGCCGTTTAAGATCTGCGATCTGTCCACGGTGGGCAAAAACCTGAAAGGTGCCCACCC
This sequence comes from Roseobacter sp., assembly GCA_045104955.1. Taxonomy (GTDB): domain Bacteria; phylum Pseudomonadota; class Alphaproteobacteria; order Rhodobacterales; family Rhodobacteraceae; genus Roseobacter. The sequence continues at coordinate 68,101 of JBGCDB010000015.1, read as the reverse complement.
GTAGATGGCTGGACGCCACACGTGTCAAAACGGCACCGGGCAATACTGTTTCGCGAAAGACATCCTCGCCGGTTAGGGTCGCGGCAAGCGCGCGGGTTGTGGGGATGCCCAAGGCATGCATCGCCTCAGAGACCACATATTCGCGTAATACTGGACCAAGCCACGCGCGCCCATCGCCGCTGCGAGAATAGGGGGTTGGACCAGATCCCTTAAGTTGGATGTCGCGGCGAAGCCCATCGGTGCCGACGACCTCCCCCAGCAAAATCGCGCGGCCATCTCCTAGCTGTGGATTGTAATTCCCAAATTGGTGGCCGGAATATAGCTGCGCCAAAGGGGCGGCACCCTTAGGCACCGTCACGCCTGCAAAGACATCGGCCCGGATGGTGTCGCTGGCGTCTTCCAACCCTAACACTGCCCCCAAGGCATCATTGTAGGCCAGAAGGCGCGGGGCCTTCACTGGTGTTGGGTCCAGCCGGGTATAAAAATTGCCGGGCAACTGAGCGTAGGTGTTGTCAAAAGGAACTGTGATACTCATGAACCCGATATAGGGCAGTCATGCACGCCGTACCAGCGCTGGGCGTCAAAAGGTTTTGGTCATCAGCATGTAGTTTTCACGCGGATGAAACCCAGCCCGCTGATACAAGCGCTGTGTGCTCGCCGCTGTTCGGTTGACTTCCAGATGCAGCGCCTTGAGGCCCGCACCCGCCAATGCACGCGGCAGCGATTGCAGCGTCTCGCTGGCGATACCGCGCCCTCGTACACCGGGGCGCACGTAGATTTCGTCGATGAACCCATCAAGCCCACCAAATTCCAAGGACCACCCAAAGGTCACCACCAAATAGCCGATAGGTGCGCGCGGCGGGCCGATGAGATAGGCCGCACCATACGGAATACCGTCCAGTAAAGGGACCAGCCCCGCGCGGCGCTTGTCCTCTGCCAAAGTGATACCTTCCTCGGCGTGGAAAGCTGCAACAAGTGCGTCAAGTTTGTCCAGATGATCGGGGCCCGCAAGGGTAAGAGCTGCGCTCATAGTCGCGCCAAACGCTCCGTCAGTAGGGCAAAGAACCCATCTGCATCCAGATCCCCGATAAAGAGTGCATTGGCAGGGCGGTTCGTTACCCCCCACCAGTCAGCGACAGTCATGCCCATTGTCAGCTCAGATTGGGTTTCGATCTCGACGTTGATGTGCCGCCCGGAAAACAGTTCAGGCTTTAGCAGATAGGCGGTCACGCAGGGGTCATGCAGGGGCGCGCCGGTCAGACCGTATTTTTCTTTGTCGAACCGTTCAAAAAAGTCGGTCATTTTCGCCACGGCAGTACCCACGGGTGTGTTCATTGCGCGAAAGGCGTCATTGCGCGGCGCCGTGACCAACGCCTTATGCGTCACATCCAACGACAGGATCACCAAAGGAACGCCCGATTTCATCACTATGTCAGCGGCTTGCGGATCAACGTAAATATTGAACTCAGCGGTCGGGGTGATGTTGCCGACCTCAAAATACGCGCCGCCCATCAAGACTATTTCTTGGACGCGCTCCACGATGTCTGGCGCTTTTTCAAACGCCATCGCGATATTTGTCAGCGGTCCCAAAGGACAAAGCGTGACCGACCCGGTAGGTTCCCGCCGCAACGTTTCGATGATGAATTCGACGGCGTGTTGTTGCTGCAAGGGCATCTGCGGGTCCGGCAAATTTGGGCCATCCAGCCCGGTTTTGCCATGTACATGTTCCGCCGTCACTAAATCGCGGCCAAGGGGACGATCGCAGCCCGCATAGACAGGCACATCGGTTTTGCCAGCTAACTCGCAGATAATCCGTGCATTTTTGGCGGTCAGCGGAAGCGGGACATTCCCGGCTACACAAGTAATCCCAAGTATGTCGAGGTCTTCTGGGCTGGCAAAGGCCAACAGAATTGCCACGGCGTCGTCTTGGCCGGGATCTGTATCAATGATAATTTTGCGTGTCGTCATTCTGTGTATTTGGCCTGTGCGTGCGGCGAAGTCCAGCCGTCATAGCGGTGTCAATCTTATTGCTATATGTTTTATATGACAATTTGTTAAAGCTGAATGTCGGGGGTGGGCGCATTTGTGCGCATTCAGCTGCGTTCTTGCGCATTTGTGCGCATTCAGCTGCGTTCTTGCGCTTTGACGGCATCCCAAAGTGCATCCATTTCCGCGAGGTTACTGTCTTTGGGCGCTTTGCCTTGGAGCGCGAGCTGTGCTTCGACCCCTTCAAATCGCCTTGTAAACTTGGCATTTGTGGCGCGCAGTGCGTTTTCGGCGTCCACACCCATGTGGCGGCCCAAGTTCACCATCACAAACATAAGATCACCGAACTCTTCCGCGACTTCGGCTTGGGTCAGGGTGTCGCGGGCTTCAACCAGTTCAGCGGCTTCTTCGGTGATTTTATCCAGCACCTCGTTAGTTGACGGCCAGTCAAAACCCACACGCGCCGCACGCTTTTGCAATTTGAGCGCACGCATCAAAGCAGGCAGGCCGATGGCAACACCGTCCAGCGTGCCGGACTGGGCTTTGCCTGCGCGCTCGGCAGCTTTGATTTTTTCCCAATCAGCAGTTTGCTGATCCGCTGATTTGTCGCGCGACTCATCGCCAAATACATGCGGGTGCCGTGCAACCATTTTGTCGCTGATGGCGCGCACGACGGATTGGAAATCAAAATGCCCCGCCTCTTGGCCAATGGCGGTGTGATAGACCGTTTGCAAAAGCAAATCGCCCAGCTCGCCCTCCAGTTCAGGCCAGTCTTGACGGTCAATAGCATCGGCGACCTCATAGGCCTCTTCGATTGTATAGGGCGCGATGCTTGCGAAATCCTGCTCAATATCCCAAGGGCAACCAGTTTGCGGGTCACGCAACCGGCGCATTATCTCTAACAAGCGGTCAATTCCAGCATTTGGATCGTGTATCAGGTCATCTGCCATTGCAGGTTGTGCCTCTTCAGTGTCAGATGCACCAGACAAATTATTCATCACGGAGTCCAGACCATGCCCGTTGTAAATCGTATTGCCGCCATGCGCGATGATATTGCTGGTTGGCGCCAGCATCTGCACACGATCCCCGAATTGGGGTTGGAGTGCCATAAAACGTCTGCGTTCGTGGCCGAGCGTCTGCGCGAGTTTGGCGTCGACGAATTACATGAGGGCATTGCCAAGACGGGGATCGTGGCCATCATCAATGGCAAAGGCGAGGGGCCCACGCTGGGCCTGCGGGCTGATATGGACGGGCTGCCAATCGAAGAAGAAACGGGGGTCGACTATGCCTCGACTCATCCGGGCAAGATGCATGCTTGTGGTCATGATGGCCATACGGCGATGCTGCTGGGTGCTGCGAAGTATTTGTCTGAGACGCGCAATTTCTCGGGCCGGGTTGCGTTGATTTTCCAACCAGCAGAAGAATTCGGCGGTGGCGGCGAGGTGATGGTGCAAGAGGGCATCATGGATACCTTTGAAATTGAACAGGTCTACGCGATCCACAATGCGCCGGGCAAAGACTTTGGCAGCTTCAATACGCGCGCAGGCCCCATCATGGCTGCGGCAGATACGTTTCATATCCATTTGACCGGCAAAGGCGGGCATGCGGCGCGACCCCACGATACGATTGATCCCGTGGTTGCTGCGTGTTCCATCGTGCAAGCGCTGCAAACTATCGTCAGCCGGAACCGGAACCCGTTGGACCAGCTGGTCATCTCCACCACTCAAATCCACACGGGCACGACCGACAATGTCATCCCCGAGACATGCTATATCAACGGCACGGTCCGCACCTTTGACAAAACGGTCCAAGCCATGGTTGTGCGCCGCATGGAAGAGATCGTCCAAGGGCAAGCCGCCACCTTCAATCTTGAGGGCAAACTGCAGTTTGACTATGGCTATCCTCCCACCGTCAACGATGCCACAAAAGCGAATTTTGCCGCCGACGTCGCAGGCGAAATCGCGGGCGAAGCTGGCGTGAACCCTAATATTGATCCCGTCATGGGGGCCGAGGATTTTTCCTACATGTTGGAAAAGCGCCCCGGTGCGTATCTGATGCTCGGGCAGGGGGACACCGCAGGTGTGCACCACCCCAAATACAACTTTAACGACGATATTGGGCCGATTGGGGCGTCCTTCTTCGCCCGTATCGTGGAGCGGGCACAGCCGGTGGCAGGTTCCTGAACCATGGCACTTGAAGACGCAAAGACCCAGATCGATCACGCTTTCACGCGCGACGATCTGAAAGGCAATAGTTTTGAGATGACCTTCGCCGGGGCCAATAGTTTCCTGCGGCGGAAATACACCAAGGACCTGACCGGCGTGGATATTGCCGTGACAGGTGTGCCCTTTGATCAGGCGGTGACCAACCGCACGGGCACCCGGCTAGGGCCCCGCGCCATCCGCGAGGCATCGGCCTTGCAGGCACCCGATGCGCCTTACGGTTGGGGCTATGATGTGATGCAGGAATGCGCCATCGTGGATTATGGCGATGTGGCGTTTGATTATGCCAATGTGCCGGCTTTCCCAGATGCGTTAACCGAACACATCCGCGGTATCCTCAAACATGACGTGCCAACGGTGGCCTTGGGGGGCGATCACTATGTCACTTTTCCGATCCTGAAAGCCTATGCTGAAAAATACGGGCCGATCAGTCTGCTGCAATTTGATGCGCATTCCGACACATGGCCGGATGATGACTTTGACCGCATTGATCACGGCACGATGTTCTACAAGGCAATCAAGTCGGGCGTGGTGGATGCGGCGTCCTCGGTACAGGTGGGCATTCGGACGACCAACCCTGATACGATGGGCGTCACGACGATCGACGCGCGCGAAGTGCATGAACAAGGCACTGCCGCCGCCATTGCTAAAATCAAAGACGTGTTGGGCGACCGGCCTGTCTATCTGACCTTTGACATTGACGCGCTTGATCCTGCTTACGCGCCCGGTACCGGCACCCCGGTTTGGGGCGGTCTGACCTCTGCGCAGGCTGCGATCATGCTGCGCGACCTTGCAGGCATCAATATCGTGGGCGGTGACGTGGTAGAAGTGTCCCCTCCCTTTGACACCACCGGTGCCACCGCCATCGCGGGTGCGCATGTGGCGACGGAATTGCTTTGCCTGATTGGTTGGAAGCTGCGGGGGGGGGCATGATGGCCGGAAGGAACCAACCCATCAGCGGCAATGATTTGGCAAGGTTTTCAGGTCCGGGCAGCTTCATGCGCCTGCCGATGGTAAATGACCTCAAGGGGCTCGATGTGGCCGTGCTGGGTATCCCGATGGATATCGGGACCTCCTGGCGGTCGGGCACGCGCTTTGGCCCCAAAGAGGTCCGATCTCAAAGCGCTATGATCCGACCCTATCACATGGGCACGGGGGCTGCCCCTTTTGACAGCTTGCAGGTGGCTGACATAGGCGATTTGGCCATTAACACGTTTTCGTTGGCCAAAAGTCTCAAGATCATTGAGGCAAGTTACAATGCGATCCTGAATTATGACGCAATGCCCATGGCCATCGGCGGCGACCATTCGATTACGCTGCCGATCCTGCGCGCGATGCACAAACGCCACGGGCCGGTCGCTCTGGTGCATGTGGATGCGCATGCTGACGTGAATGAAGACATGTTTGGCGAACGCGAGACACACGGCACTGTTTTCCGCCGCGCCTACGAAGAAGGGCTGATCATTGCTGATAAAACCTATCAAGTGGGGCTGCGCGGCACGGGGTATACGGCCGAAGACTTTACCGAAGCACGCGGCTGGGGCTTTCAGCAATTCCCGGCGCAAGAGCTTTGGCATCGCAGCCTGTCGTCGCTAGGCGGAGAGATCCGGCGCGATATCGGGACAGAGACGCCTGTCTACGTGACCTATGATATCGACAGCCTTGATCCCGCGTTTGCCCCGGGCACGGGGACGCCCGAGATTGGCGGCCTGACGACACCACAAGCGATGGAACTGATCCGTGCGCTAAAGGGGTTGAACATTGTCGGCTGTGATCTGGTCGAGGTATCGCCGCCCTATGATACGACCGGGAATACAGCGCTTGTAGGTGCCAACATTTTGTTTGAGTTGTTGTGCGTACTGCCGGGCGTTGCATACCGTTAAAAAGGGCGTGACATGAAAAGAGGGCTGCAAGTGATGGGCAGTATTTTAATTTTTGCGGTGTTGTTGGGGATGGCCTATGTGCGGGTGTCGCCTATCGACCCCGACAAGTGGCACCAACCCGTCACAGCAACCGAGAATGCGGATCTAGCAGGCGGGGCTGTTCGCGTCCTGACTGGGGATGCGGACACGCTGGCCGCGCTTGACCGCGAGGCGCGCCGTCTTAAGCGTACCCGCGTTCTGGCCGGTTCCGTTGCGCAAGGGCATATTAGCTATGTCACCCGGTCTGCCGTTTTCGGGTTTCCAGACATTACAACGATTTACCTGCAAGATGGGCAAATCAGAATGTTTGCCCGACTGCGGTTTGGTCAATCAGATCTGGGCGTCAACCGGCAAAGATTGGAGCACCTGATCGCCACTTTGCAGTGAGGACGATAGGCACCCCTGTTCAACCTCGCGCCACATGGGTGAATTCAGCGACATCTGGCACTGCGCCATGAACATGCGGCCATCGACCTGCATACAAATGGTCTGACCCAACTCGATGCGGCTGCCGGTCCGGTCCGTGCAGTAACACTCAACAGTCTTTCCACTGGGCGATGTCACATCTGCCGTTGCTGGAAAGCCAAGACAAAGAAGAATAAAGATCATGCGTTTCATACTGCAATACATACCATTGATTGGCCTCTTGACCAAGGGCATTCAATATCGGATTGCTGGTTTATGATCCCTCTCGACAGACTTCGCCAGATTAACGACCGCTTCCAATACTTGGAGGCTGCGATGTCCACTGGGGATGCCGCAGCGGATATCGCAGTCCTGTCCAAGGAATATTCTGATCTGCGTCCGGTTGTGGACCAGATCGCCGCATATCAACAGCTTCTTGGCGATTTGGCCGAAGCCGAAGAGATGCTGGCAGACCCAGATATGGCCCCTTTGGCAGAAGAGGAAATTCCTCGGATTAAATCTGCGTTGCCCGCCGCTGAGCAAGCATTGCAACTGGCGCTTTTGCCGCGTGACAAGGCAGATGCAAAACCTGCGATGCTGGAAATTCGGCCCGGGACGGGCGGTGATGAAGCGGCGTTATTCGCAGGCGATTTGCTGCGTATGTATCAACGCTATGCCGAGGCGCAGGGCTGGAAAGTCGATTTGATCGAATATCAGGAAACAGAACTGGGTGGCATCAAAGAAGTTGTTGCCCACATCAAAGGTCAAGATGTGTTCGCCCGCCTCAAGTATGAAAGCGGCGTGCACCGTGTGCAGCGCGTGCCCAGCACCGAAAGTGGCGGTCGCATTCATACGTCTGCTGCGACAGTGGCTGTGCTGCCCGAGGCAGAAGACGTGGATATTCAGATCGACGCCAATGATCTACGTATTGATACGATGCGCTCGTCTGGGGCGGGGGGGCAGCACGTCAACACGACTGATTCCGCTGTGCGCATCACCCATATTCCAACGGGTCTTGTGGTGACCAGCTCGGAAAAGTCGCAACACCGCAACCGCGAGATCGCGATGCAGGTGCTCAAGGCGCGACTTTATGATCAAGAACGCAACCGTGTTGACAGCGAACGTTCTGCTGACCGGGCGGCACAAGTGGGGTCAGGCGACCGGTCTGAACGGATCAGGACGTATAACTTCCCGCAAGGGCGCATGACCGATCATCGCATTAACCTGACGCTGTATAAATTAGATGCAATTTTACAGGGCGATCTGGACGAAATCGTTGATGCGCTGACCGCGGATGCTCAGGCCCGCCTGATGGCCGAGATGGGCCAATGACCACGGCCGCCGAGGCTTTGGTGGCTGCAACCGCGCGGCTTCGGGCTGCTGGTGTTGCAGACCCCGCACGCGATGCGCGGCTTTTGTTGGCGCATGCAGCTCAGGTGGATGCTGCCCGTGTCACGCTGATTACCCCCGAAGACATCGCACCTGAAATTGCGGAAAGGTATGATCATCTGGTGGCCTTGCGCGCCGTGCGCGTGCCCGTGTCGCAACTGATCGGGTCACGCGAATTCTACGGGCGTCGTTTTGACATCAGCAGCCAGGTTCTGGACCCCAGGCCCGAAACAGAAACCCTGATCGAGGTCAGCTTGAGCGCGCCCTTTGATACGGTGCTTGATCTGGGTACAGGGTCGGGCTGCGTGATCGTGACGTTGCTGGCGGAACGACCCGATGCGTCCGGCATAGGCGTCGACATTTCCGAGGCGGCCTGCCTGCAGGCCAGCGCCAATGCAGTATTGCACACAGTTGCAGACCGTCTATCGATCCAGCAATCCGATTGGTTCACCGCCGTTGAGGGGCGCTTCGATCTAATTGTGTCGAACCCACCGTATTTGGCCGCGGCAGAAATGGACACCGTGCAGCCCGAGCTGCGCGATCATGAACCGCGTATTGCGTTGACAGATGACGCGGATGGGTTGACGGCCTACCGCCACATCGCAGAACACGCGCAAGGATACTTGAATGCAGAAGGTCGCGTTAACGTAGAAATTGGGTGGCAGCAGGGTCGGGCGGTCAGTGACATCTTTCGGGCTCAAGGGTGGGGGGATGTCGCGATTCTACCAGATTTGGGGGGGCGTGACCGCGTCGTTTCTGCCTCTAAACCCGGTTAACACACCCTGTTTCTTGAACAAAATACGGTGAATTTTCGCGTATTTCGGTATTTTCGCTTGCAGCGTCGGGCTGCCCATGCTTATTCAAAGATGTTGCAGCGGTGGATGCCTAGGGTTGGCGGTCCCGCGCGGCGTTATGCCCAACATGTCGAAACACCGGATCATTTGCTGCCCCATTGTACATCCGGCCCTACGATTAACAGCACGAAGGCTGAGCAAACTTCATGAAATCATCGAGATCCCGGTCCCGCTCCAAGGGCAACCGCAACAGGTCCAATAATAACCAAGGCGGAAACGTCGTAAACCGCGTCTTTGACAGCTCTGGTCCAGAGGGCAAAGTGCGTGGCACCCCACAGCAAATCATTGAAAAATACAACCAACTGGCGCGCGATGCACAGCTGGGCAATGACCGCGTGGCCGCAGAGAATTTCCAGCAACACGCCGAGCATTACACACGCATGCTGAGCGAAGCGCAGCGTGAGATAGACAGCCGCCGCGAAGAGCAAGAACGTCAAAATCGCGAACGCCAAGCCGAACGTGACCGCGAACGCGCGGAACGTCAGGAACGCGAAGCAGCCCAACAAGCCGCCAGCGCCAATGATCCGCAGCCAGATGTGCCTGACGCGCCTGCTGAGGGTGAAAGTGGTCTGGTCGAAACCCCAGAAAGCCAACCCAAGCCCAAGCGCGCCCCACGTAGAAAGCCGCGTCCGAAGCAGGAAAAACCAGCTGATGACGCGCCTACTTCCCCAAATGATGGTGACGGCGCACCAGAGGCTGCAGAATAGACTAGCTTGCCGCCACCGCGCGGGCGAGAGCGCAGAACCCTTCGAGCGGCACGCGTTCGGCCCGGTCAGTGGGGTTTAACCCTGCGGTGCGTAGGCGGTCCTCGATATCTGGGGTCAGCCCTTTCAGGGCCGCGCGCAGCATCTTGCGGCGTTGATTGAAGGCCATCGCAACCACGCGGCTTAATACCTTTGCATCTGCCGGAAAACGCGGTTCAGCCAGAGCATTCAAATGCACGACACTGCTGGATACTTTGGGCGGCGGGGTGAAGGCTTCGGGCGGCAATTGCATCACGATCTGCGCGTCCGAGCGCCATTGCGACAAGATCGCCAGCCGCCCGTAAGCCTTGCCACCCGGCTGCGCCACGATGCGTTCGGCAACCTCGCGTTGGAACATCAACGTCAAACTTTGCCAAAAGGGCGGCCATACGTCCGGGGTGAGCCACCGGACCAACAGTTCGGTCCCTACGTTATAGGGCAAGTTGGCAGCCACACGAATGGGTGGCTGCAAAGCGCTAAGCGGGTCGATCTGCAGTGCATCGCCCTCCAACACGGTCAATTGACCCGGATAGGCGGCGGCGACCTCTGCCAAGGCAGGAAGGCAGCGCGCGTCTTTCTCAATTGCCAGCACACGGCGCGCGCCTTCTGATAGCAACCCACGGGTCAACCCGCCAGGGCCCGGGCCAATTTCAAGCACGTCACAGGCGGATAGATCGCCAGCTTGGCGTGCAATCTTCGCCGTCAGGTTCAAATCCAGCAGGAAATTCTGCCCCATGGATTTGCGCGCTTGCAGGTCATGGGTGCGAATGACCTCGCGCAATGGTGGCAAATTATCAATGGCGCTCATGTGTTTTCCTGACGGGACCTGGCCATCGTGGCTGCCAGTTTTACCGCTTCGATCATGCTTGTGGGGTTGGCAATATCCTGTCCGGCGATGTCAAAAGCGGTGCCGTGATCGGGTGACGTACGAATAAAGGGCAGACCAAGGGTGACATTTACACCTTTGTCAAAGTCTAGCGTTTTGATCGGGATCAGCGCCTGATCGTGATACATCGCCACAGCGGCGTCATAGCGCGCACGGGCAGCGGCATGGAACATCGTGTCAGCAGGCAGCGGACCGTTCAGGTCGTAGCCTTCTGCGATCATGTCTTGCACCAGCCCCGTTATCCAATCCAGCTCTTGTTGGCCCATCGCACCGCCTTCACCTGCGTGGGGGTTTAAGCCTGCGATGGCAAGGCGTGGGGCAGGGATGGCAAAGTGTTCTTGCAGGGCGTTATGTGTGATCGTGATGGTTTCACGCAGCAAGGCGGGCGTCAGGGCAGTCGCCACATCCTGCAAGGCGATGTGAATGGTCGTAGGCACCACTCGCAAGGCGTCCGAGGCCAACATCATCACTGCGCGGCGATCGCCCCCTGCAAGGGCCTGAAGGTATTCGGTATGGCCGGGGTAGGCGAAACCGGCCCCATCCTGCAGGGCCTTTTTGTGTATAGGTGCTGTGCATAGCGCAGAGGCACGCCCTGATTGGACCAGATCAACGCAGGCCGCGATAACATCGATTATGCCCTGTGCATTGGCCGGGTCTGGGTTCCCTGCACGGGCAGCACCAGCAAAGGAATGCGCCAGAACGGGCAGGGCAGAGGTTTGGACCTGTGCTGCGTCTTCAATCCCAGAGATGATATGATAGGGCGTGCCATTGGGTAAATGGCGCGGGTCGCCCATCCACGCCACAGGCACGTCGTTTTTCAAGGTAGCCCATGCTTTTGCGGCAACTTCAGGACCAATCCCTGCGGGTTCGCCGCAGCAGATAACAACCGGGTCTATGGTCGGTGTCATGGTTGGATGATGCGAGAATCCGCGCGCAGCTGTTCGACATAGCTGTCCGCAATTGCATTCAACCGGTTCGAGCGCAGCGAATTGGCCACGTCTGTGCGGTCGGCTTCTTCGAAGGCCGTGGCTGTGCGGCCACAAAGCATTAAGAAAACAAGCGTTTCACCGTTTGAGCGCGTCAACGCAATGGATGTTTCGCCTGGATCCAATTTGCTTAGTTCAACGGCGATATCGGTGGGAATTTCTGCCGGTATTTTTGCGCCACGCTCCAGCGTTTCAACTGGTTGCCCTTGTGCAATGCCGTAAAGGTCATCGCACACATCGACTTGCTGCCGCACTTTTGCGGCCTCGGCAAGCGCTGCGGCAGACCGGCCACCGGGAATATAATATGCCGCGTAATCAATTGCTGCATACTCGGCTGCAGGCGCGCCTGTTTCTTCAATGCCGCGCAGCTGAAACAAAGCCACCGCGTTTGGAATGTTGATAGGCTCTGTCACCTCGTTTGGTCCCAAGCCCAGCAAGAGAGGACGCAATACAGGGGGTAAGTTGTTCAATGCTTGCCATTCCAAACGGCCACCCTGATCTCGCGTGGCTGTTGCAGAAAATTCGCGGGCATATTCAGAAAACTCTGCCGCAGAGGTCAGCGCGGCGATCTCATCTGCAATCAGATCGACCTCTTCGCGCCGGTCTTCGGGGGCCGGGATAATGATTTCCGAAATCAGAACGCGGATTGAGGTTGCCGTGTTTGCGCGGCCCAAGGCCTGATCAATATCGGCTTCGCTGACCTGCAGGCTTGGTCCGAAACGCGACGCGATATAGTCGCGCCATGCCACACCTACCGCGACAAAATCTTCAAAGGTCTCAAACGCGACGCCTCCTTCTGCGAGGGCTGCAGTGAATTCCTCTGCGCTGAGATTGGCGCGGGCTGCAAATTCTTCCAATCCGGTCTGCAAAGCTTCTTCGGTAAGCTCCAATCCTGCGCGGTCGATCTCTTGGGCGCGCAGGCGTTCATCGATCAACGTGTCGATCACGCTGTCACGGCTTGCACCGGGCGCATTGAGAAGCTCAAGAAACTGCTGGCGCTGTTCAACTTCAAAGGCCGTGATCACATCGTCATTCACGAAAACGACCGGGTCAAACAAGCCCTGCGCTGCGATTGGTGTCCCAAACGCAAGCGTCGCGCTAAGAAACGCGGTTTGGCAAAATTTTGTTACTAGGTTCATTTGTCCACTACCCGCATGTTTTGGCATAGGTATCCGTTCCCTTTCGAGCAGAGAACCCCCGCAATCCAATCGTAAAGCCTAAACTGGTGGAAGGCTCAAGACTTGTTGATGTAGTATATCGCCGCTTAACCGAAAGATCGACTGTCACGCATTCATTGTTATAGCTCACACCGATGCCAGCTGTTGCTGCTCGGTCATCGGCAACATCAAAGCGCCAATCCGCTTTCGCCTTCCAATTCTGGTCGATCCGGTACGAGCCGTCCAACGAGATTTCAGAGGTGCCGCTGGCGCGGTCTTCGGACGGGTCCCGGGTGAGCCACAAATACGTTCCTGCAAGCGTGCCCCGCTTATGCGCAAACTGTCCACGCACTTCGGCCTTGGTAAAATCAAAGCTGTTGTCGAACAACGTACGCGCTGTGATTTCCCAACCGTTTTGCGATTTGTATTGGCTCGCGATCAAATAATCAGACGTACGTCCCGACAAACCAGAAGATGTGGAAAAGCTGGGGTCGGCTTTGTCGCGAATGACTTGCCCGATTGTCACCCATGTCTCGGCGCCATTGGGTTGGAAATAGGCCCAATTGACCCCAAAGGCTGCGACGGTTTCGCGCTCGCGCCGGTCCGCACTTGGGAAACGGGACAAAGAAAGCAGGTTGCCCCCGTCAAATTCGACACGGGTGCTTTCTTCGTTGGGCAGGTCTAATTGCGACGCTCCGGTCCAGCTAAGCTGCGCAACGGGTTCTAGAAACTGCGTGCTGCCGTCGGGCGCAGACCGCGTCATCGGGTACCGCAACGCTACGGATGTGAACGGGGTTGTTTGCGTTTGGTTTTGATCAAACGAGCTGTCTTGTGTGACGTTAAATACATCTGCAGCAACCCCGATCGTGGCATCTGCACGCACACCCCAACCTACGGTCCAGCTATTCAACCACTCGGCCTCAAGGTTTACACGGCTTACGTCACGGCCGACGATATCGTCGTCTGAAGTTCGGATATGCGTATGCGCATTGGCGGCAAAACGCAGCTCTCCGCCCATAGCTTTGGGGAATAGTCTTTTTTCGTAGATCGCGTCGGCCACGATCGTCGGCTGGGTCGCGTTTTCTTCTCCATCCCTGAGGGATTTGTAGTTGATCAACCCGCCTGAAATGTATTCATCCCGTCTGGCCCTGCTGACGATAATCTCGCTGTCGAGCCGGTCTTTTTGCGAATAATCATAGTCTTTTAGGTATGCATCATCCGATGTTACCTCCAAATCAAACGCCAGTTTGAAATCCTTCGGCAGATCAAAGCTGCCTTCAGCAAAGATATATCCGCGGGTCTCACCGGGGCGTTCGTCATCACGGCTGACGGCTGTATTGATTTCTATCTCGCCGTTCACAAAGGCTTGCCGATACCGCAATTCCAGCGTGCGGGTCCGGCTTGAGATATAGGGCGTAATTGTTACGTCCCGATCGTCGCCAATGGCGATGAAATAGGGGATTTTCAGACCGATACCCAGTTCCGATGTTGTCCGGATAGACGGGATCAAAAAACCGGTTGCGCGCGACAATGTCGGGTCAGGCAAGCGCAGTCTAGGGATGTAGAAAATAGGTGTGTTACGGATGCGAAACTGCGCATTTTCAAAGTAAAGCTGCCCTTCTTGGCGGTCATGAATAACGCGCTCTGCTCTGATCTGCCATAACGGTGGGCGGCCATCATCACATACATCGCAGGAGGTAACGGCAGTTTTATATAGCTGATTGTACCGGTCATTGACCCGCTGCATTTGCGCGGCTGCCAGTTGCAACTGCTGGTCTACAACAATGCGCGCGCCATTCAGCAGCCCTGTTTGCAGGTCAGGAGACAAATCAGCGGCATCGGCCAGAACGGTGATGTTTTCGCCGTCTTGGATGCGTATTGGGCCTGAAATGACCAATGCGCCGGTTGTTCGGTTGTACCTGATTTCATTGGCTTGCAGACGAACAAGCCCTTGGAATGCTTCGACATTGCCGCGGGCCACCAATTCGCGCTCCGCAGTGATAAAGACCTCATCCGCGACCAGTACAGCTGCGCGTGGGGCTTCAGGCGTTTCTTGGGCCATGACCAAGCCGGGCATCAGCGCCAGACATATCGCGACAACCCAACGCAACATCAGCCTTCCTCCGCATGGAGCAAAGGGCCCAATGCCAGCAAAATAGAGGCAACAGGCGGCGCCCATGCCGCCAACAGAATTGGGATCTGGCCGTTTTCCCCCAATATGAGCGCAAAGCTTTTGATAAAATACAACGTGAACCCCATAAGCACGGCCGATAGCACAGCTGTGCCAGTACCGCCAAAACGGGTATGCCTCATGGTAAAGGCGCTCGCAACAAGAACCATTGCCACAAAGAAAAGCGGCTGTGCCAGTTGCGACTGAAACCAGACCCGATGTTTGACGGATGAAAACCCGGCTTGGTCCAACTGCTCGGCAAATTCACGCAATTCCCAAATAGATACAGTACTGGGGCTGCCAAAACTTTCTCTGATGCGTTCGATGGTTAAGGTTGAGGGAATGACAAGGGTGCGGTGCTCTTGCGAGCGACCTTCTGAGTTGACGCCAACAGCCAGCGGCCATTCCTTTACGTTGCGCAAAAACCATTCACCCGCGCGCAGCTCTGCACTGTCTGCATGGATACGTCTGACCGGCCCAACATCGGGGGCATAGGCTAGAAAGGTGACGTCAAATAGCACCGATGCATCCGGGTTTGAACGCAACGCACGGATCACCATCTGGCCATCATCCGTGCCCTGTCGCAGCCAAAGCCCCTCGTCCGAAATAGAGAGTGTCGAAAGCCCGCCTGACCGGTACCCTTCTGATAGTTCCGTGAACCGCTTTGAGGTGGCCGCTACAATTGGATTAAAGGCAGTGGTTGCAAATATCCCAATGATCAACGCGACAAACACCGGGGCCACCAATGCCCGCAGCGCGGATCGACCGGCAGCCCGCGTGGCGACCATTTCTGATGACCGTGCCAAACCGATGAACAGAGCCACCGTGGACAACAGCACGATCAGCGGCAGCATCAGCGCAATGGTTTGCGGTGTGTTCAGCAAGACCAGTTCAAAGATGCCACCAAAACTCACGCCCCGATCGGCAAAACGGCGGGTTTGATCGACCAAATCAATCAGTGCAATCAATGCAAACATCGCGCCAAGTGCGATGCCAAAGCGGCTTGCGAACCGGCGTGCAAAGTAAAAATGAAGGATCATGCCGCCCTCCGCAAAAAGCGTGTGACATTGCCACGTGGGCGTGCCGCAATCCACAACATACCGCTGACAAGCAACGCGCTAAAGAGGGTAGGTGCATAAAGCAGGGGCCATAAATCTGGATCACTTCGGATCGGGCTGGTCAATGTGCTGCGCACACCATCAATTGCAATCAGCAGCCAAAATGCGATTGCGACCTCGCGCCAGACACCAAAGCGGGAATACCCGCCCATCAAAAGCGTCGAAAAGCCAATCAATGCCGCGGCAACACAAAAGAGCGGCTCGGCAAAGCGTGCATGGAATGCTTCGGTCAATACGCCAATGCTTTGACCTGTTTCCTCGGCAAGATCTTCGAATGGCCGCATCAGCTGAAACGTGGTCATGGTGCTAGGGTTCAATCTGCGCGCGGTTTGGTTCTGCACCAGCGAAGAAATATCAAAGGAGAAATCTCTGAAGTTAGCGGTCGAGATGCGATCATCGGACCGTGTCAGCCTCTGCGCCATGCCATCAACCATGATCAGCGTCGTGTCATCGCCGTTGCGGATCAGATAGGCCTGTTGCGCAGTGTAGATCACGCCTTCCTTTTCATCGCGCCCGTCGGATAGAAAGACATCCCGCAAAACACCATCTTCGTCAATTTCGCGCGTGTAGAAGGTCACGCCCTCTGAAGGATGCAAAAACCGCCCCTCTGTCAACAAACGCGCGGTGGCATTTTGCGAGATTTCTTTTTGTCGTTCTTGCAGCTGCACCTCTGCCATCGGTGCAAGCACATGGTCCAGCGCTGACGCCATAACAAAAACGACGATCCCGAACACCAAAACCGGGCGAGCAAGGCGAAAAGGCCCAACACCGGTGGCCTGCATGACGGTCAATTCGCTTTCGTTGTTAAGCCGGTTGGTCACATAGACCGCGGCCGCAAACGTCGCAATCGGAAGGATGGTCGTGATCAGTTTGGGCAGACCAAGGGCTGTAAACTCCAGGAAAACAAATACTGACTGCCCATCGCTGATCAGTTGATCAAAAAGCGCGACACCACGGTTGATCCAGAAAACCGCAACCAGAACGAGCGCAAAGAATCCAAACAAAAGCAGCATTTGCGACAGCAGATATCTGTCGAGTTTGACCACTCCGATTCCCTCTTTCGTTTTTTGTCGCTTTCAGGAACGATAGACCAAAGCGCTGCGTGGGAAAACTGCTATCTGGTCATTGCCGGTCAGGCGCGCTACTTCAACAGGCGAACTCATCACAAAAAGGCTTTTGCTATGACCACGCCCACCGCTGTCACCTTTGTTGCAACTGATATCGAAAAGCTGAGCACGGCCGCGGGCCGGGTCGCGATCGTTGTCGATGAGGAGGGCAAATTGGACGTGTCAGGTCGCCGTGTGAACCGCTTGACCAAAGGGGCGCTGAAGCGTGCACTTGAGGCCAAGGTCGCGGCGGGCCTCAAGCCGGGCGCTGTCTTTAGTTTGGCCTATCCCGCAGGTATGGAAGTGGAAGCGGTCGATGTTGTATGCGCGCCGCGCGCGTCTGACTTGGACAAAGTACGCGCAGCCGGTGCGATCTTGGGTAAACAGCGCGGCAAGGCTGATTTATTACTGTGCACCGGCAACTCAAAGTGGACCGCGCAATTGGCTTTTGCGGCGGTGCTCAAGGACTACAGTTTCCAAGACCACAAAACTGAGGCTGATGAAAAAACCGGCGCTATTGAGGTCATGTGCAACGCGCCTGACACCGCAGCCGAGGCCGCAGCCCCCTTGTTGGCCGTCGCAGAGGGTACGTTTTTTACCCGCGATTTGGTCAGCGAGCCTGCCAACGTGTTGACCACAACAGAATTCGCAAACCGCTTGGCCGCGATGGAAAGCCTTGGGTTGACCGTCGAAGTGTTGGAAGAAGACAAGCTGGCCGAACTTGGCATGCGCACGCTTTTGGCTGTGGGGCAGGGGTCTGCCAGCCCGTCCAAAGTAGTGGTTATGCAGTGGAACGGTGGCAAAAAGGGCGACGCGCCTTTGGCTTTGGTCGGCAAAGGTGTGGTGTTCGACACGGGCGGTATCAGCCTGAAGCCGGCCGGCGGTATGGAAGACATGACGATGGATATGGGCGGCGCAGGCACGGTGGCAGGCGTGATGCGCGCCATTGCGTTGCGTAAGGCCAAGGCGAACGTAGTGGGCATTGTTGGCCTTGTTGAGAACATGCCGTCCGGCACCGCGATCCGCCCCGGCGATGTTGTCACCTCGATGAAAGGCGACACGGTTGAAATACTGAACACGGACGCCGAAGGGCGTTTGGTTCTATGTGACGCGATGTGGTACACGCAAGAACGGTTTGAGCCCACCGCCATGGTCGATTTAGCCACGCTGACCGGGGCTATTATCATCGGTCTGGGTCATGAAAACGCGGGCGTTTTTTCCAATCATGACGATTTCTGCAAATCCTTCCTGAAAGCAGCTGAGGCCGAGGGCGAGGGCGCTTGGCGCATGCCGTTGGGCCAAGCCTATGACGACATGCTCAAATCTCCCATCGCGGATATGAAGAACATCGGCGGGCGGGCGGCAGGCTCTGTCACAGCGGCGCAATTCCTGCAACGTTTTGTCAAAGAGGGCACGCCATGGATTCATTTGGATATCGCGGGAGTAGCCTCGATCAAGGCTGAAACCGCCTTGGCTCCCAAGGGGGCGACAGGCTGGGGTGTCCGCGCGCTCGACCGGTTGATCGCAGACAATTACGAAACGGAGTAACCCGCCTTGGGCAAGGCCATGTTCTACCACCTCACGCGCCGCCCGATGGAGGACACGCTAACCATGTTGTTGGGCAAGGCGCGTCAGGCGGGGTGGCGCGTTGTGGTGCGGGGCACGTCCCCTGATCGCATGGCGTGGTTAGACGAAAAATTGTGGATGGGGGCAGAAGACGGCTTTCTGCCGCATGGCCTTGAGGGCGGGACGCATGATGAATTGCAACCCGTTTTGCTCAGTACGGCTGCAACCTGCCCGGCGGGGACCCATTGTTTGATGGCTGTTGATGGGGCCGCTACGCCTGCCGAAGAAGTCGCCGCGTTGGAACGCGTCTGCGTGTTGTTCGACGGCAATGATGCCGAAGCCTTGTCTGCTGCGCGCAGCCAGTGGAAGGCGCTGAAAGACGCAGGCGCAAAAGCCGAATATTGGTCAGAAGAAAGCGGGTCGTGGGAAAAGAAAGCCGAAACGTAAGACCTTAACGGATCAGCGTCAGCGTATCGCCCGTAATTTCAATCTTGCCCCACCGCTGCAGGTAATTCATGCCCATTAGCGAATTCGTCATCTGGCCTTCGTTTACGACGGCACTGATGTTTTCATCTGTCACCGACCCCAGTGTGATTGTATCCAGCCTTACTGGCGCCGTGCGCACTTCGCCATTGGCGGTCATTGCGCGGCTAAAGTAATTCAGCTCATCAGGGGCCAATCCTGCGGCTTGCGCGTCGTTCTTGGTCAGCACCAGCGATGTCGCACCTGTGTCCAACACAAACAGAACCGGCGCACCGTTTACTTCTGTCTGGATAAAGTAATGACCGTTGGGGCTGCGCGGTACGACGATGCGATTTTCTTCGGCAAACACGGACTGCTGTGGCCGTACCGTCTGCGCAATGTCGCCCCATAACCCATATGCTGCGATTGCGCCTAAGAAGATGAAAACCCAGGCTGCAGCCTGCTGAAGTGATTTGTTCCATGACCCGCGCGACTGCGTGAAAAACCATCCCACGACCATCAACCCGAGGATGATCAGATAGATCAGCCGACCTGTATCAAAGCTGTCCAAACTGGTGCTCCCTTGCCTCTAGGCTATAGATATAGGGCGCACCTGCGTGATTTCAGCCCACTCCGGGGCCAAAGCCGTAAGCTGCCAGCCCGTCCAGCACGAACTGCACCGACAGTGCCGCTAGCAACATGCCCAACAACCGGGTGACAACTGTGATGCCGGTTTTGCCCAAGGCGCGTCCAATCGGACCGCTGAGCAGAAAAAACGCCAGTACGATCAGCATGACCATGGCCGTGGCGCCCAGAACCAATACCGCCCCCTCGACCCCGGGGCGCTGACCCATCAACAAAATCACCGAAGCAATAGACCCCGGTCCGGCGATCAGCGGAATGGCCAGCGGAAAAACCGACGGGTCATCCATGTCGTCGTCTTCGGCCGCCTGATCCGATTGATCCGCGCGCCGTTTGGTGCGTCGTTCAAACAACATGTCCAGAGCAGTCAAAAACAGCAAAACGCCGCCCGCAATTCGAAAAGCAGGCATGGAGATGCCCACAAAGCCCAACAAGGCTTCGCCAAAAATGGCAAATGCTAGCAAGATTATCATCGCAATAGCTGTCGCCCGCAGTGCAATGCGCCGCCGTGCTTTGTCCGACATCTCTTGGGTCAGAGCAACAAACAGGGGGGCCATACCGATGGGGTCAATAACGACAAACATCGTGACGAAGGCTGTGATCAAAAAGGCGGTGTCGACGACCATGGAGGTGCTCTCTGCAAATGGCTGCGGTTGACTGGCCTTATGGCAGATCATGCGACAAGGCAATCGCGTGCAAATTGCGTTTGATCAATTCAATTTCAAAATCTTGATTGATCTATGTCAACGTAAATTGACACCTAAAATGTAAATTTGAGCTGACGTTTTCAGATGAGGTCCCCATGCGCATTGTCTTTATTCACCCCAACTATCACTCCGGCGGGGCCGAGATTGCGGGCAACTGGCCCCCTGCTTGGGTCGCATATCTGGCAGGCTCGCTCAAGCGCGCAGGCTATGATGATGTGCATTTCATCGACGCCATGACAAACGATTTTGACGACGACACCTTGGCCCAAAAACTGCGTGATCTGAAACCAGATGTGGTCGGCTGTACCGCGATTACCCCATCCATCTATATGGCTGAACGGGCCTTGGGCATCGCGCAAGAGGTCGTGCCAAACGCCTTGCGCGTCTTGGGTGGGGTGCACGCGACATTTATGTACAAACAGGTGCTGTCCGAGGCGCCATGGGTTGACGTGATCGTACGCGGCGAGGGCGAAGAGATCATCGTGGCGCTGATCAACGCCGTGGCCCAAGGCCGCTGGCCTGCCGAGAAAAAATCGATCCATGGGCTGGCGTTCTATGACGGTGACAAGATCATGGCGACACAGGCGGCCTCGACCGTGAAAGACCTTGATGGGATCGATCCCGATTGGTCCCTGCTGGAATGGGATAAATACATCTACATCCCGCTGAACAAAAAAGTCGCGATCCCCAACATGGCGCGCGGCTGTCCGTTCACTTGTTCGTTCTGCTCACAGTGGAAGTTCTGGCGCGACTACCGCGTGCGCGACCCGCTCAAGGTGGTGGATGAGATCGAACGCTTGGTGAATGATCACGACGTCGGCTTTTTTATCCTCGCCGACGAAGAACCCACCATCAATCGCAAGAAATTCATCCAGTTCTGCGAGGAACTCATCAAACGCGGCCTGCCTGAAAAGGTTCAGTGGGGCATTAACACCCGTGTCACCGACATCTACCGCGACCGCGAATTGCTCGGGCTGTATCGCAAGGCGGGGTTGGTGCACGTGTCATTGGGCACCGAAGCTGCCGCGCAGCTCAAGCTGGAACAATTCAACAAAGAAACCACCGTCGAGCAGAACAAAGAAGCCATCCGGCTGCTGCGTGAGGCTGACATCTTTGTTGAGGCACAATTCATCGTGGGCCTTGATAATGAGACCAAAGAAACGCTGGAGGAAACCTTCCAAATGGCGTGGGATTGGCAGCCTGATCTGGCCAATTGGGCAATGTACACGCCCTGGCCCTTCACGCCGCTGTTCCAAGAGCTAAAGGATCAGGTCGAGATATTTGATTTCTCAAAGTACAATTTTGTGACGCCCATCATGAAACCCGCCGCCCTGACGCGCGGCGAATTGCTGGACGGGGTGATGAAGAATTACCGGCGGTTCTATATGCGCAAGGCTCTGTTTCATTATCCATGGCGCGGCACCGGGTACCGCCGCCGGTATTTGCTTGGGTGCCTCAAGGCGTTCCTGAAGGCCGGGGTCAGTCGCACGTTCTATGATCTTGGCAAAGCTGGCTATTGGGGGCCACAAACCAAAAACTCTGTTGATTTTGACTTCGACGAGACCCGCACACTCGCTGAGGCGCAGTTGGAGGACTGGGAGGCCTCTGCTGACAAAGCGCGCCGTGCCGCCGAGCGCCGAGAGGCCGTTCGCGCGCAAGGCAAGGCGCGCGCCCTTAAGCGGGCGCAGGACTTCAAGATGCCCAATGGTGCATCTGTGAAGGCCTGCGGCGGCGGGACCGAGCAGATGGAAGACGCGGATGCCTGATGGATCATTTCAGTTTGAGGCCGAGGGGCTGATTGGGCCAAACGCGATTATCCAGTTGGCCGGTCCTGTGGACCGAGCCTTGGGCGAAGGCGTGATGGCGCAGGTGTTGGATCTGTGTCAGATCAGCATGCCTTGTGGGGATTACATGATCCCGCAGGAAGATGTTGAAACCGTCCACCACACCCTGTGGCAACTATTTCCCTCAAGCGCGCGGGCCATCTCGCAAGAAGCAGGCCGCGCCACCGCGCACTACATCCGCGCCAACCGTATCCCACGTTTCGCGCGCATTGCGCTACGGCTGATGCCGTCTGTGATGGCTGAAAAAATGCTGACAAAGGCAATTGAACGGCACGCATGGACGTTTTGCGGCTCCGGCACATTAAACACCGAACGCGATGGTCATACCGCGACATTCCTGATTAAGAGCAATCCGTTGGCCGAAGGGCACGCCCACCAAAGACACCATTGCCTATGGCATGAAGCCGTCTTTGCGGAACTTTTTAGCAGCCTTTTGGGGCACCGCTATACCTGTGTGGAAACCACCTGCTGCGCCTACCATGGTGATCTGTGCAGGTTCACCGTAACACGGCGCTAACCGCCAGCTTTTTCCAGCTTTTCTAACGCGCTCATCCAGAGGGCTTCGGCGCGCTCCAGCGCCTCCATCACCTCGGCATATTTTTTGTTCCACACCGCAAGCTCGCCGTTTTTAGCGTCTTCATAAAGCTCAGGGTCGGCCAGCTTTTTGGCCAGCTTGTCGCGCATCTCATTGATCTTTTCGACCCGCGCTTCTGATTTGCGCACATCCGACCGCAGGGCCAGGATTTCATCGCGACTGGCCTGTTTCGGTTTAGGCGCTTGGGGGGCTTTTTTGGCGGTCTTACTGACAGGTTTTACCGGCGTCAGCAGCATCTTACGATAGCTTTCGAGATCATCGTCGTAGGGTTTGACTGTCCCGTCTGAGACCAGCCACAACCGGTCCGCGACCATCGACAACAGATGCATATCGTGGCTGACAAGGATCACAGCGCCAGAATAAGCAGTCAGCGCTTCGACTAGCGCCTCGCGACTTTCGATATCAAGGTGGTTCGTCGGCTCATCGAGGATCAGCAGATGCGGCGCATCCAGCGTGGCCAAAAGCAGCGAAAGACGCGCCTTTTGCCCACCAGATAAACGCCCCACTTCGGTTTCTGCCTGTTCGGGTCCCAGACCAAAGCCTGCCATCTGCGCGCGCAGCTTTGAATGCAGCACACCGGGCCGGGCCGAGATCATGTGCTGCAGCGGGGTTTCATTGATGTGCAGTTCATCCACCTGGTGCTGGGCAAAAAAACCAATGCGGAGCTTGGTGGATTTCACCGCTTTGCCGTCCATCAAGACCAGCCGGTCCGACAGAAGTTTCGACAGGGTCGATTTGCCCTGACCATTCTTGCCCAGCAGGGCGATCCGGTCGTCCTGATCAATGCGCAGGTTCAGCCGCTGCAGCACCGGGGTTTCGGTATAACCCACAGCGCCCCCTTCGATTGAGATAATCGGCGGTGAAAGTTCTTCTGGTTCGGGAAAGGTGAACACGCGTTTTGCCACCTGCTCGGGGCTGGCGATCATATCCATCTTTTCGATCATCTTCAGACGCGATTGAGCTTGTTTTGCCTTGGACGCCTTGGCTTTGAACCGGTCAACAAAGGCCTGCATGTGATCGCGGCGCGCTTGCTGTTTCTTGGCCATCGCGGCCTGCAGGGCGCGTTGTTCGGCCCGTTGGCGGGCGAATTGGTCATATGGGCCTTGATAAAAAGTCAGTTTGCGGTCTTCGAGGTGCAAAATTGCGCCGACAGCACGGTTCAAAAGGCCACGGTCGTGGCTGATGATAATGACCGTATGGGGATACTTGGCAAGGTAGGCTTCCAGCCAAAGCGCGCCTTCCAAATCCAGATAGTTTGTTGGTTCGTCCAGTAACAACAGATCGGGTTGCGCAAACAATACCGCGGCTAAAGCCACGCGCATCCGCCAGCCGCCTGAGAAATCAGAGCACGGTTTCAGTTGATCTTCGTCATCAAAACCCAACCCTTTCAGGATCGTTGCTGCACGCGCCTCAGCAGACCATGCGTCAATATCTGCCAAACGGGTCTGAATTTCTGAAATGCGGTTAGGATCTTGGGTGCTGTCTGCTTCGCGCAGCAAAGCCGCGCGTTCAGTGTCCGCCTCAAGGACCGTGTTCAGCAGCGATGTCTCTGATGATGGCACCTCTTGTGCCACACCGCCGATCTTGGCGCGTGAAGGCAACGACAAATCCCCACCATCCAGCGACAACTCGCCCCGGATGATCTTGAAAAGGGTCGTTTTGCCCGCGCCGTTGCGGCCTACAAGCCCCACTTTGTGGCCATTGGGGATCACAGCACTGGCGCCTTCGAACAAGGGCCTGCCTTCAATAGAGAAACTGATGTCATTTATACGTAGCATGGGTTCGCTCTGACGCACGCAGGCTGCGGTGTCAATTGCGCGCTGACCCATCAGGCGGGCTTTGCGGTCGAAAAGCTGATGGGCGCGGCAGATGCCATGTTTTCAACAAGCGAGGCGTTATCGCGAAACTATCCGCTTTCCCCCTGTCAGGACGCGTGCTACACGCGCGCAAATTCAAACCCCGTAGGAGACCACCATGGCCCTTGAGCGCACTTTCTCTATCATCAAACCAGATGCAACCCGCCGCAACCTGACCGGCAAAATCAACGCTAAATTCGAAGACGCAGGTCTGCGTATCGTCGCACAAAAGCGTATCCACATGACCAAAGCACAAGCCGGCGTTTTCTATGCCGTCCATGCTGAGCGTCCGTTCTACGACGAACTGTGCGAATTCATGGCCTCCGCGCCGGTTGTTGTTCAAGTGCTTGAAGGCGAAGGTGCCATCGCAAAGAACCGCGAAGTCATGGGTGCCACAAACCCTGCAGACGCTGCAGCCGGCACGATCCGTGCAGAATTTGCTGAAAGTGTTGGCGAGAACTCTGTTCACGGGTCCGACGCGCCAGAGACTGCCGCCGAAGAGATCGCATATTTCTTCTCAGGTATGGAATTGGTCGGCTGATCTGCCTTCCTTATGCAAGCCGTTAAATAGGTCAGCCTTCGGGCTGGCCTTTTTTATTGCGCGGACGTATGCCAATTTGATCCATCATGCGTTCAAAACTACTAAGATTTTGGTCAAACGCGCGTGCTTTGATAGCGTCGAACCTGACACGCAGGTCTTTCTTCTCCTGACCTTTACAATCGTTCCAAGGCCGGTTCTGTAGACCCATCACCAAAACATAATATCCGATAAAATGTGGGCTCATCCCGTTGCGCAGCAAAGTCGCGTAGGTTTCATCTGCGCCCAAGGCACGCACCTGTTGTGCTGAATGTATGCCCGCTTGTGCGCAGGATGCCTCGAATGCGGGGCCAAGATTACGGATAGAGGAAACAGGGTCTGCCATTTCCCAAAAATACAATGAATTGCGCGCTGACGCTACTGGGGGGGTAGTTTTAAATGCTGGCGTAGTCAGTAATCGGCGGGGCTGGCGGCTGCTGTGCTTTGACAGGGGGCTGTGGCGTGGTTGGTTTTGGGTCCGGTGCCATGGTGCGTTTCCTTTCTTCATCGACCATTCATGCGGTAACTTAAAGATGCAGGAGTTTTTTGCCGGTTGCGGGGCGCAGCGGTGTTCAGACTGTGACCAATCTGGTCAATTTTTAGCGATTTTGTACCGTAAATGCTGTCTGTAGGTGTCACCTGCCTGTAGCCTTATGGCATGGAAATTAGGGTAGTTCGGCGCGTCGGGCCAAGCTTGCGGTTCAAGCGCTATGCCAGCAAATGGTGTAAGCCGTTGGCCAGTATGCAACGGCACGTCAGCGCAAGGGATGCCCGACCCGTTATAGACCTGCAAGCCTGCCTGATCTGTTTCAATTTCTAACCGCATCCCATTGCTAGCCGTCAGCGTTGCTGCAGGGTGCAAGTGCTCTCGCGGCTGCGGTGCCAAAACCAAATTAGCATCCAGAGGCCTGTCCGCTGGCACGCGCTGCATGTCTTGAAAGTCGTAAGCGGTGCCCTGAACATCAGCGACCTGGCCAGTGGGTAAAGTATCAGCATCTACTGGGGTGAACGCCTGCGCGTTGACCTGCAGCATGTGACGCGCAACCGTTGGCCCTTGATCGAGCTGCCAGTAGGGGTGGTGCGCCATGTTAACAAGGGTATCGCGATCGCTTTTTGCCGTCAGGTTCAGGTCAATTTGGCCCGCCGCACTTAGATGATAGCTGGCCTCAAACCACCTGTTTCCCGGTAAGCCACAGTCGCCATGCGCCATCTCGCAGGCCAGACGCACCAAGGTGCCAGATTGCTCTGTCACCTGCCAATCTCGTGCGTGTAGGCCGTTTGGCCCGCTGTGAAGGCATGTGGTGCCTTCATTTGCAGGCAGAATCCACTGCGTGTCGCCAATGGTGACCTGTGCATCCCGAATACGGTTGGCCACAGGGCCTACAATGGCGCCGAAAAAGCACAGATCATTTCGGTAGCTATCAGTATCATCACTGCCCAACACCAAACTACGAGGGCAATCGCGATACCATAAACCCGCTAACGTCGCCCCGTAGGGAAGGATGTGCGCTGTAAGCGTGTCCGAATGTAGAATGATCATCTATAGGGCCGTAAAAGTGAAAGCCCCGCGACTTTAGGCGCGGGGCCGAACAAAGACCATGGCGGATGATCGTGCTACCGCATTAAACGGCGAATAGGATCATTAATGGGTGCGTCGCTGCATATCTCGGCTGGTTCCGCATGGCCGATCCCAGCGTTGAAGATGAAGCGTTTGAGCAATTCTGTTTGAAACGCAAATTCACGCGCACGATCTTGCATTTGGATGGTTGTGCGCCGGTCCGCCCCAAGGTTCAGGTGTTCGAATGATTGCGCAAGGTTCATGATAGGAATGCAAATGTCTGCCAGTACTTTGACGGCCAGCTTTTCGCTGTGTGTCGCGGCCGGTTCATTGAACCCCAATTCGCACAAGAACGCATTGTTGATGCTGCCCATGAATTCTTTGAAACGGAAAATTGCATTTCGCGCCCCGTCTTTCGCCTTCATGATCAAAACATGGACGCCAGAAAGTGCAAGCCCTGGCAGTTCAACCAGAAATTCGGGCAGCGCCAGCACATGTGCCCCGTCGGGGATCGATTGCAGACATGACCGGATCGCCGTGGCCAAGCGGCCCACGAGGCGTTCTTCTAGTTCACCCAAATTCTGAAACGAAACCCGGTTTCGAAAACCGCGCCCCAATACTTCGCAAGAGCGGACAGCAATAAATTCCGGGCCCTTGATGATAAGATTTAGCGTAAGGGTACGTTCAGAGAGATCTGAAGCAAGAGGTTGTATTTGAGGTAAAGCGTTCATGAACTGACACCGAGCCATTAAAGGAAAATCAATATGCTCATAAATTGCGCCTCTTGCGTGGATGAAGAGTAAATGCACCGTACGGTGCCTGTTGCGTGCCGGACTCGCCCTTCTTTCCAAGGTTACGGGAGGAGGGTTAATACATCGCAACCGCAAGTTGACAATTGCGGGATGTTAAGTGTTTCCTTAAGAGTAACGATACCGGTTAACGGTAGGAAAGATCGAGGGTGCGGACAGTGACCAAACACGAAAAAGACATTACTATTGTGGGCATTGGCTCTTCTGCGGGCGGATTGGAAGCGATCCGCGAATTGGTTGCGACGCTGCCTACCACGCTGAATGTGGCCTATGTGGTCGTTCAGCACATGTCACCGCACCATAAAAGCCTGATGACTGAGCTGGTCGCGCGACAGACCAGCTTGAAAGTCAAAGATGTTACTGACGGCATGAAGCCTGAGCCCAGCATTGTTTACGTTACACCGCCGAATACAGACGTGGTTTTTGATGAAGGTGCCTTGCATCTGGTGGAACCCAGCCACGAAGTCGCATCCCCAAAGCCGTCCGTTGACCGATTCCTGCTGAGCCTTGCGGACAAGCACGGCGAAGATTCCATGGCGATTATCTTGTCGGGTACAGGCACCGATGGGGCATACGGCGTTCAGGCAATT
Source organism: Roseobacter sp. (assembly GCA_045104955.1). GTDB lineage: Bacteria > Pseudomonadota > Alphaproteobacteria > Rhodobacterales > Rhodobacteraceae > Roseobacter. The sequence continues at coordinate 39,951 of JBGCDB010000015.1, read as the reverse complement.
CGCGAAGCAGGTGGGATTACCATCGCCCAAGATACAGACAGCGCCAAATACGACGGCATGCCCATGGCAGCGATGCAAACGGGGTGTGTTGACTTGGTCTTGCGCCCGTTTGAAATTGGCACACACCTGCAGAAGATCCTGACCTCGCCGCGTGATTTTGATGCCTTCCGTCAAGAATCATCCGAGACCAGCCCAACGTCCGATTTGCTGCAAATTTTGCTGGCCCGCACACGCGTTGATTTTCGCGAATACAAGCAAACGACGATCAACCGCCGCATTGAGCGCCGCATGGTTGCTCTGGGCATCGAAAGCCACGAAGAATACACGCAATTTTGTCGCGTAAACCCCAATGCGGTGGATGCTCTTTTCAAGGATTTGCTGATCTCGGTTACACGGTTTTTCCGCGATAAGTCTGAGTTTGCGCAGCTCAAAGAGATGCTGCCGCCGCTGCTGAAGAAGAAATCGAACATCCCCTTTCGGGTCTGGATCGCAGGCTGTGCGACGGGTGAAGAAGCCTATTCCATTGCTATTTTGCTGGCTGAAGCTTTGGGTGGGCCAAAAATACAGCTCAAAGATCACGTGCAAATCTTTGCCACTGACATCGACAAAGACGCGTTGGATGTCGCCCGCAAAGGTGTCTACGGGATGGCTGCACTGAACGACATTCCCAAAAGCCTGTCGGATCAGTACTTTATCCAACAAAACGACGGTATCCGGGTCATTGACTCCCTGCGTTCGGCGATCCTGTTTTCGGATCACAACGTCTGTCAGGACCCGCCGTTCCAGAAGGTCGATCTTCTGTGTTGCCGGAACCTGCTGATCTATTTTGGCAGCGTGTTGCAGCACAAGGTCATGTCGCGTTTTCACTATGCGATGACGGAAAGCTCTTTGATGTTCTTGGGCACTGCTGAAAGCGTCGCGGGATCGGACGAGATGTTCATCCAAGATACAAATTCCGCCCATATATATCGTCGCAGGTCTATCAGGCGCGCCGAAAGCACACCTTTTTCCAACACCAGATCGCTGCCACGATCACGAAATGTGAATCCGACCCCTACGACGCAAACCCAAGGGGTGTCGACTGAACGGCAGATGTTTGAAGCACTGGCCCTCGCGCTTGGCAAAAACTCTGTGCTTGTCACGGACGAATATTCAATTGTGCGGGTCTACGGGAATGTCAGCTCTTTCATCGAAATGAACGAAACCAGTAGCCTGAAAATGCACATTGATCTGCTCAGGCGTCCCTTCAGAGAGGAAGCGCGCAGCCTTGTGACCCTTGCCCTAAAGCATGGCGAGCATCGAACTGGCGTGCGGCATTTGCTCGCCGAGGATGACGACGCAGAAATCCGTCTTGATGTTTATCCGATTATTGCCCGCGATATTAATGAGCGCGCCGCACTTGTGGTCTTTAGTGAAGTACAGGTGGACCGGGCGCATGACATCACCAGTGTCTCAACGGATGAAGGCGCCGGGATCGAAAGTGACCGTATTCGCCTGCTAGAAGACGAGGTCGCCACAACACGCGAAGCGCTGCAACAAACCATCGAAGAACTTGAAACTTCGAATGAGGAATTGCAGTCGCTGAACGAGGAATTGCAATCCACCAACGAAGAATTGCAAGCCACCAACGAAGAGCTTGAAACCTCAAACGAAGAGCTGCAATCCACCAACGAAGAGCTGATCACCGTCAACGAAGAGCTGCAGGTAACAGCGGCCGAACTGAGCGGGCGGACGGGCGAATTGATGTCGGTCCTTGAGACAGCGCCGTTGGCGATCATGGTGCTTGATACGGCGCTGCAAATTTCGCAAGCGACCAACGCCGCAGCCGAAATGTTCAGTTTGACGCGGCCTGTGTCCAACCCACATGTCAGTCAATGCGTGCTGCCGGAAAGTTTCCCATCATTGGCGCCAATATGCAACGAAACGCTCAAACTTGGGGAACCGATTGCCAAGGAATTCACCTCTGGCGGGTCGCGTTTTAAGCTGACGTGTTCGCCGTTCTTTGACATGCGCGGGCAGATGAAAGGCGTGACGATGGTCGTGTCTGAATTCCCCGGCCTTGCGCAAGAACTGGATCTTATCCTTGATATGGGTGAAATCCACATGTTCAACCGGGCCAAGGATGGTACCATCCTTCGGATTAGTGAGAAAACCGCGCAGTTCTTTGGCTCCACCCGTGCAGATGCAGAGGGGGGCAACTTTTTCAAATTGGCCCCGCGTGAGTTGGTCAATGCAGTCAAAGAGCAAGAGTCCGAGCTTCTCGCGGCGAAGGACGGCAAACTGCGCAAAGTGCAAAAATTCACATCCAAAGCAGACCAAGCCCCGGTCTGGATGAATTCGGAGAGCTTTCTGTTCTACGACCCTTCCATTGATGTCCCATCAATCTACACCGTGGCGTCAGATATTACTGAGGTGGTAGAGACGCGCGACAAAGCCGAAGATGCCTTGGCGCAACTTATGCTGCTGCAGCAATTCGCAGGCGTAGGGTACTGGTCTCTTGAAGTAGAAGAGGGGGCTGTTTTCTGGTCTGACGAAGTCTACCGCATTCATGGTAAATCACCCCAAGACTATACGCCAAACCTGACCGAAGGGCTTGATTTTTATCACCCTGATGACCGCGCCCTTGTCACCAAAGAGGTCGAACGGGTGCTGACAGAAGGTGGCGAATTCCATTTCAAAATGCGGATCATTAATGCGGACAACAAAACGGTTCCGATCGAGTCTTTTGGCATGGCAAGAAAATCCAGAGATGGTGAGATCAAGCGTGTGATCGGCGTGTTCCGGGAAGTGAAAGACGAAGCGTCAGGCTAATCGCACAGGTGAACCAGCTTGCCAAAAGGTGGCGTTGACCGGGGTGCCTTCGGGGTAGTCCAGATGACTGGGGCTTGTGGGGGGGCATCAATATGCGCCTCCATGTCCGTAAGAACAACAAGAACTGAGGCCTCGATGGTATCGGACGTGTTGAAAATACCTTCGTATGTCGTTCCGCCACCTTGTCGAAATTCTATATTTTCCAATAGGCTGCGGGTTTCAGTTAAAGACGTTTGATGGTGCGCATAGATCCCATCGTCGAAACACAAGACGTGAATTTCTGCGTTCGTTTTAGCGGCAATGCCAACGATTTCGCCTGCAAATAGCGTCATCGTGTGTCTATTGATCGATCCAGATGTGTCCAGTGCGACGGCGATGCGGGGTTGAAACCTCTGGCGGTCCGTGGCGGGTTCGAATACGGGGCATGCTGTGCCAGATATTCTTGCTTGGGCTTCTGCAGCAATCCAAGCGGCGCGCGGGCGTTTATACGACCGGCGTTCGGATGGCATCAGCGCTTTGACTAAAAGCCCCCGTAAATGCACCTCCCATGGAATGGTGCTGGTCGAAAAATCGGCCAACTGGCCCAGAACAGAACCAATGCCACGTCCTGTTCCCGCAGCGCCGTGTCGCACGCGTTTCAGGCGCACGGCCCATTCTGCTGCTGTTGATTGTTTCTTGTGGCTGTCTAGTGTCGGATGAATATCCTTCTTAAAGCTTTTGTTTTTATTTGAAGTTTCATCATTCTTGTTGGCCTCGTTAAACGTAAGGAACAGTTTTTCGACATCCCAATCGGCCAGTTGAATGTGCTGTGTGTTCTCTGTGCTGGTTGGTGGCAAAGTATTTTCCAGCGTCACCGCTGGACGTGGAATGGCATGCTGTGCTGCAATCAGACAAGAATTGATCAAGGCATCCGCACATAGATTGAACAAGATCGGGTCAAACGTGCCGCCAAAGCGTTCTTGCATCGTGATCATGCGGGCTTCGTGCTGGAATGCAATGTGCAACACATGATGACCCAATAGACCAATCTGTTCGCGCAATGGGAGCGTGCTAAAACCGGTGCCAATGTGTATCGTGTCGCCCGACGTATACGTGTCATCGCCGGGTGCATCGGCAGTGTCACACCAAAGGGCCAAGGCCGCTAAACCGGCGTCCACTTCGGGCAAATGCGCAAATGCGCTTGCCGCGCGATCTGTGCGTCTCACCATCGCTGCTAATCCAAACCCAGTGCCGCACGGTCGGCTGCATAGCGCGCGTAAGATTCCGATTGAACAAATACATCCTGTGCGTTGATTTTAAAAGCTTTTGTCATAAGCATTTCAAACCCCAAAGCGCAGAGTTCCGACAAAGGCAACGTTGCAAATGCAGGCTCCGGTCTGTGTTTTGGCAAGCGTCGAATAAGCTCCATGGTGTCGATGACCGCGGGCCATTGACCGCTGCTGGCAGCCCCCACCAGGCCGAAAACAATCGCATTCAAACCATGCAGGCTGGCGGGAAACAGGGCGGCTCGTTCGGCTTCGGTTGCCTTTAAAAGGTCTTCGATCTGGACGTAAGCTGCGATTTCATCGGCCACCAACAGGAATTCTGAAGCGACGGCTTCACCCAAGGTTCCCGACACCATCGCATTGCGCGCGCTGCGGTCATCAATTGCCGTCAGAATATCACTGACCCTTTCCCAGGCCCGCGGGGTACAAGCGATCAGATGACCCCGCCGCAGGCTGTCTTCGGTTGTTTCAAGCAGGTCTGGACGGGTCCGTAAAAATGCGCTGACCGCAGGTGCAAGACCTTTGATAGACGCGTAGTTTTCCGTCCAGTCGCGTGGATCAGCCTGCATTATAAGGTGGATTAGCCGATCAGACAGCGCTGTGCCCATTTCATAAGCAATAGCGCCATCCTCTACCGTATTGCCGGCAGCCACGATCATTACATTGTCGGGCAAATGATGCTGACCCACACGGCGTTCTTGCAAAAGGCCATACACTGTCGGCTGTAAATAGGGGGACGCAGCTGTTAATTCATCCAGAAACAAAATAGACGGCTGCGATGGGTCATCGGGCAAATCTTCTGGCCGGTACCATACTGTTTTGCGTGCCTCATGATCGTAGTATGGCAACCCGCGCAGGTCCTGAGGTTCAATAGTGGTCAGGCGCAGGTCAAAAAGTGTGGCGCCAATCTCTTCGGCCAATTGACGCACGACCTGCGATTTTCCGACACCGGGCCGCCCATGGATCATCCATGATGCGGTAAGCCCGCCTGCCGCCTGTGCCTGCCACCCTTTGCGCAAGACATCCAATACACGGCCTGCGGATAAAACAGTGGCGTTCACGCTCATGTGGGGACCTTTTGGTTGTGGGAAACAGACTGCGCTGCCGTCAGTGCCGCCATGCGCGCATGTGCTGATATAGAACTTGTATCGACGCTCACGCTCCTGAGGTTTTCGCGCGTGCGCACTGTGACAAGATGCAAGGTGGCGGCGGTAACCGTGGCGTCAAACAGGCTGTCGCGGATCATAGATATCTCTTCGCTGTCGAGGTCAAGCACTTGGGGGTGTGGTGTTGCTGTCTGAACCGACACAAGTGTCAGGGGCGTTACACGCGCCAATTCTGATTGCTCTACAACAAGCAGTAATTCCCCTTCTGCCAAGGCACGGCGCGCGATGATCCGGGTCAGAATACGTTTGGCGTTAAAATTGAAAGCATCCAAAACCCGCGCCATGTCATCATCGTCGATGACCGTTTGGCGTTTATCGTTGGGCATGTTTAGCACGCGCGTTTCGATAAAAGCGATTAAAATCAGCATCGGGATGGGGGCTTGTGAAATCGGTAAGGCCAAGTGGGGCCAGATCAGCATCGCTATCACGCAAGGCGCAAGTGCACCGAGGTATCGCAGTACTTGCACCTCAAAAATTAATCGCCCAATCACACGCCAATTTGCGCCACGCCGTGGAATTATTGAGATCCGCCCTATCATCCTTTTCGGGACGCTTCGGGTTTCGAGCGCCGCGTGGTTGTAAAGGGTCGAGGGGCTGACAATGAACATAAAATCTCCAGCCCCGTACATAGTGCGCCAAGGCCGTCGCGTCGACAATTGCGCGATAGTCTTCATGTGCTTTGCGGGCTAGAGGGGCAATCATAGCATGACAAAACAAATCCGGCGTATCATCAGCGGTCTGGTTTGGTTTGCTGTCGCGATGATAGCGATTGCATCTATCTGGCAGCTTGAGGCCGAGCGCGACAGCGTTTCAGTGCGTACACTAGAGACCGCAGGTGGGGATGTGACGCTGTACATGCGCGACGCGGATGTCAGCGCACCCTTGGTCATTATGACACACGGCTTCGCTGGGTCACGCCAGATGATGCAGTATATCTCGCGTGATTTGGCGCGGGGGGGCATGCAGGTTGCCGCGTTCGATTTTTATGGCCAAGGGCGCAGTACCGGGCGGATGTCGGCGGATGTGACCCGTATCGAAGGAACCACGCAGCAGTTGATTGAGCAAACCCAGCAAGTCACTCAAGATGTTCGGCTGGCGTTGTCTTATGAGGGGCCGGTCGCCCTGGTTGGCCATTCGATGGCAACCGATATCATTATCCGTGCAGCGCAGGACATACCCAACGTCGCGGCTATTGTTGCGGTGTCCATGTACTCTGAGGCGGTAACGCCAGAGGAGCCAAAGCAGCTTTTGATCATCTCTGGCGAATGGGAAGATCGGCTGCGTGATGTCGGACGCGCCATGCTCGCGCAGGTGTCACAGTCCGCTGAGGAAGGCGAAACCGTCACGCAAAGGGACGTCACCCGGCGTGCTGTCTACACCCCCAGAACCGAGCATGTGGCCGTGCTTTTTGCCGCAGCTACGATGCAAGAGACGCGGGCTTGGTTGGCACAGGCCTTTGAAATCGAAGCCGGCGTGCCTGTGCAGCCGCAGGGTTTGGCGATTGCGTTGTGTCTGATGGCGTTGGTTGCGTTGGTTTGGCCGGTGGCCAGAATTGTGCCATGCCGCAACGGGTCGCGCCCAAGTTTCAGCGTTAAAACGTACTTTTTGGCGATACTTCTTCCCATTGCTCCAGCGGTTGGTTTGTCAATTTTAGCGAATGGAGCCGTTTTGGGGTCTGCATCCTTTGGCGCTTTGATGGCGTTTTTTGCAAGCTGGGGCAGCACAGCCTTGGCGGTTTTGATCTGGGGCGGATACCGTCCTCAGGCGCCCGCATGGATGGGGTGTGTGCTTTTTCTGGCATGGGCGTTGGGTGTCTTTGCGCTTGCGTTGGATCGCTACGCGGCGGCGTTTCTGCCCACGGGACCCCGGCTTGAATTGATGGCGGCTTTGTTGGTGGGAACGGTTCCGTTTATGTTGGCAGACCGTGTCCTGTTGTACGGTGCCGCGCTGTGGCAACGCGTCTTGGCACGTGTGGTCCCGGTCGCGGTTTTTGCATCAACCATGATGATGGTGCCCCAAGACCTAGGCCTGTTGTTCACCGTTTTGCCGGTTATGGTCCTGTTTTATTGTGTTTTTGGCACCATGGGGCGCGCAATTGGTCAACGCTCCGGGCCGGAAACATCGGGGCTTGCGCTGGGTGTGATCCTTGCGTGGTCGATCGCCGCAAGCACGCCGCTGTTTGCAGGATAGCCTGCCCAAGACCGACAAAATCCCAAGAGCTGCTTCAATACCAGATTAGATTTGCGCTTATTGCCAATGGTTTATTTACATTCTCGCTGAAGGCTGCATTCTAATCGCAGCATAATCCCCGCAGGAGGCCCCTATGAACCCCTTTCAGCTTTTGGCATTTTGTGCCGCGACCTTTGCGCTCCCCGTTTTTGCGCAGGATACACCGCGCCCTGCCAAAGTGTTCACGGTCCAATCGCAACTGAACGAGATCGTACGCCGATATCCCGGCATCGTGCTGCCATCTCAAGAAGTAGAGCTGTCATTCAGGGTCGGTGGTAATCTGGTAGAATTGCCCATCCGCGGTTCAATGCAGGTACAAGCGGGGGACGTGATCGGGCAGCTGGATACGCGAGATTTCGAAACCCAAAAGCTGCAACTGCAAAGCCAGCGTGATCAGGCAAGTGCCGAGTTGGAGGTGCTTCAAGCCGGCGCACGGCCACAAGAAATTGTTGCCCTCGAAGCAGGTGTAGAAGCCGCGCAGGCCGAGGTGGACCGCCTGAGCGATCAGGCCGAACGTACACGGTCACTTGCGGCCAATGGCACCGTGTCCGAAGCGCGCCTTGAGCAGGACGAAGCTGCCCTGCGCGTGGCCGAAGCACAGTTGCGCACCCAACAAGAAAACCTCGCAATTGGTCTTGAAGGCGGCCGACCAGAAGAGATTGCAGCCGCCGAAGCCGCCATTCGCGGCATTGATGCGCAAATTGAGGTGGTGGATAACAATATCCAAGATGCCACCCTGCGCGCGCCCTTTGCCGGTATTATCGCGCGGCGGGATGTCGATAATTTTGTGAATATCCAAGCCGGTCAATCCATTGCATTGCTTCAGGCATTATCGGTAATCCATATGTCATTTGACGTGCCCGCCCCGGACGTGACCGCATTGGCTGCGGGGGGCACGGACAAAATATCAAACTCAGTGCAGCTTGATGCCTTGCCAGGGCAGGTGCTTCCGTCTGAGACGGTCGAGTTTTCGGTTCAAGCAGATAGTGCCACGCAAACCTACCGGGGTCGCGTTGCCGTCGAGGTGCCTGCCGGTGCTTTGATTTTGCCGGGTATGGTCGGAACCGTCATTTCATCTGCACCGCAGACCATACCGCATTTGAACATTCCCATTACCGCATTGTCATCCACCAATGATGGGTCGCCTCAGGTTTGGGTTGTGGACGGGGCAGGGGCTGTGACACCGCAACCGGTGACACTGGGTGATATTACGGGCGCCACTGTCGAGGTGCTCGATGGTGTGGCGGCAGGTGACATCATCGTTTCGGCTGGGGTATCTGCTCTAAGGCCGGGCATGACCATCCGCCCTGTTGATCAGATCGGGGGCTAGATCATGGATTTGGCCCGGTTCGCCATCGAAAAACGGCTGATTTCGGCCGTTGTTTCGTTCCTTATTCTGCTGTCAGGGTACTTTGCCTACACTGCATTGCCACGTTTCGAAGACCCGGAGTTCATCATCCGTCAAGCGCAGATCGTGACGCCGTATCCCGGTGCCACCGCCCTTGAGGTCGCAGAAGAAGTCACGGAAGTCATTGAAAACGCACTGCAACAACTGCAGGGCGTAAAAGAGGTTAGGTCAGTGTCGGCCCCGGGTGCAAGTCAGGTGACGGTTGAATTTACCATCGCCTCAACCAAGACCTACGATGATCTTTACCAGCGATTTGCGCAAATGCGCGCGAAAGTAGATGACGCGCAAAGCCTTCTGCCACCAAACGCCTTAGCCACCCAAGTCTATGACGATTTCGGGGATGTATTTGCGCTTTATTTTGCGGTGGTTGGCGAAGGCTATTCAATGAGCGAGCTTTACGAATATGCCAAGGATTTGCAGCGCGAATTGGTGACGGTGGATGGGGTGTCGAAGGTTAGCCTGTCGGGCGTGCAAGAAGAGGTTATCTACGTCGAATATGCCCCTGCACGGCTGATCGAATTGGGGCTTGCGCCCGCACAAATCTCGGACATCCTCGCAGGCCAGAACCTTGTGGCCCCAGCAGGGTCCATCGTTGCAGGTCAAACGCGTTTGTCTCTGCGTCCCAGCTCTGCTTTGGGCTCGATTGAGGCACTTGGCGATCAGCTTATCACAAATCCGCAAACGGGTGTGTCTTTCCGGCTGTCAGACATCGCGACAATCACACGCGGTTTCAAAGACCCTGCGACGTCCTTGTTGTTTCGGGACGGCAGGCAAGCGATTGGCATCGGGGTGTCAAATACGTTGGGCGGCAATGTCGTGAATATGGGTGTCGCTGCAAAGGCGAAAATGGACAGTCTGATTTCCGAACGCCCCATTGGCATGGACGTCATTGCAATCTCTGATCAATCCTCAAGTGTCAAAGCATCCGTTGATGATTTTGTGATGAATGTCGTGCTGGCATTGGTGATTGTGGTCGGCACTTTGCTGATTTTTATGGGGTTACGGTCTGGTCTGTTGATGGGGGGCATTTTGCTGATCACAGTGGCGGGCACCTTGATGGGCATGTATCTATACGGGCTGGACATGCAGCGAATTTCTCTGGGCGCGCTGATCATTGCGCTGGGGATGCTGGTCGATAACGCTATTGTGGTGGTCGAGGGCACACTGGTGCGCGTCCAAAATGGCGAAGACCCCGCGACAGCCAGCCAGGCGATCGTAAAACAAACCAAATGGCCGCTGTTGGGCGGCACGGTTGTGGGCTTTCTTGCCTTTTCACCGGTTGGATTTTCGCCGGATAATACCGGGGAATATGCAGGCAGCCTCTTCTGGACGATTATGATTGCACTGTTGTTTTCGTGGTTGGTGGCGATCTGGTTAACGCCCTACTATTGTACTCTTTTGCTGAAACCCGGCACGACAGAAGAAAAGCCTGAAAACATCATGCTGCGTTTGTATCGCCGCTTTTTGGAACGGGCGATCAAGGTGCGTTATGTGACCATTGCGGTGGTTGTGGCGCTTTTTGCCTCGGCAATTGCGATGTTTAGTCAGGTGCCACCTGGCTTTTTTCCAGCCTCAACGCGCGCGCAGTTTGTGGTCGACTATTTTTTGCCTTTGGGCACAGATATCGAACAGACCGAAGCGGACCTGTTGCGGATCGAAGAATACGCGCGCACTCTCGAAGGGGTGACAGGCACGAATGTGGCCGTCGGGGGGGGGCACCTGCGCTTTATGCTGACTTATGAAAGCGAGGATCCCAGCCCGTCCTATGGTCAGGTTCTTGTGGACGTAGAAAGCTTTGATCAAATCGATGAACTGCGTGGACCTCTTCAGAACTGGATCGATGAAGAATTCCCAAATTCAGCAGCAAAAGTATGGAAGTTCGTGCTAGGCCCCGGGGGTGGGTCCAAAGTCGAGGCGCGCTTTACGGGGCCTGACGCCCCCGTCCTGCGTGATTTGGCGGCGCAGGCGAAACAGGTCATGGCGGATGCTGGTGCAATTGCGATCAAGGACGACTGGCGCGAACAAATCCAAGTCATAAGACCCGTGATCAACGACACCAGCGCGCGCCGATTGGGCCTGACACAAGCCGAGATTTCGAACGCGCTGTATACCCATCTAAGCGGCACGAATATTGGGACATTCCGCGAGAGTGATGAATTGCGTCCCATTATCATGCGACCTGTCGAGGCTGCACGCACCGATGTGGCGGCGTTGCGCGATATTCAGGTCTTTAGCCAAGTGGCAGGAGGCTACATTCCGATCAGTCAGGTTGTTGATGAATTCGATTTGGTCTTCGAAGCAGGCACCCTGCGCCGTGTAGATCGGGAGCTTTCGATACTGGCGCAGTCTGACAACGCGGCAGGCGTTTTGTCAGGCGATTTATTTGCCGCTGTGCGCGCCCCGATCGAGGCAATCGAATTGCCACCGGGCTATGATCTGGAATGGGAAGGCGAATACGGAAGCTCAGCAGAAGCAAATGCCGGGCTTGCCTCGACAATGCCACTTGGGTTTGGGGCGATGGTCTTGGTGGTCATCTTCTTGTTCAATGCTTTGCGTCAGCCGTTGATCATTTGGCTGACAGTGCCGTTGGCGTTGATCGGTGTGATCTGGGGGCTTGCGGTGACGCAAACACCGCTGGAGTTCATGGCGATACTTGGCATTTTGTCATTGACGGGGATGTTGATCAAAAACGCTATCGTTTTGATAGACGAAACGGACAGTCAGATATTGGCTGGAAAGGCGCGCATGCAAGCCGTGATCGATGCCTCGGTCAGCCGTGTGAGGCCTGTTTCGTTGGGGGTATTGACCACTGTGCTAGGGGTTATGCCGCTGTTGGGTGACCCATTCTTCAAGTCGCTGGCGGTTGTGATTGTTGCCGGGCTTAGCTTTGCCACGGTCCTCACGTTGATTGTTGTGCCAGTCTTGTTCTCTGTTTTCTTTGCGGTCAAATCTGACGAGGTTTGACCACTGCGCAAGGGCGCAACCTACCTTGGTGGGGCTGCATAAGTATTCCGTACGGCCTGCAGGCATGGCCGCGTTGTTTAGGCATGCCTACGACCGTGCGGTGCGCCGACCCGTTTTGAATAATAAAGGTATAGAACGAGCAAGCAGGATGCGTTTTAGCCTAAAATGGAAAAGCATTCTGCGCCGATGATCTGTGCGCGCGTATTCAGACGCGACACATCCCACCCGGGTTCTGATCTAGACGACGCGCGCCTTGCCGAGAAATACAGGTAATCCCATACGCGATTGCGCGTGGTCCTGCACAGCGTGGCCGGTGGTTAATATCTGCCGCTGGAAGGCGCGACCGCGGTGCCAAAGAGGTATCGATCGGCTTCGCAACGCCCCACGGGTTTTTTCAAACGGCCCCTTTGATCTATTGCACGATCGTACAGCAAGCGGCTGAAAATAGAACCAGCAAGCACATAACAGGTTTGAAGGCCGTGCAAGTGGACGTTGTGCAGCCTGTACAGTTGGGTGACGGCAATGCCGCGAATTGTGGAAATATTAGTTCCCCTAACGCATTGGGAGCAAGGCGCAACTGAACCGCCCCGCACACCGCTTCAGCCCTTGAACAAGGATGACAAACGGCAACTTGCCGACGTGATCCGCACCATGAACAAAAACATTTTTACGATCACGGGAGCCACCCTAAGAGAGATCCGCTGACCCGCGCTGAATGTAGCGCGATCGCCGCGAATTGGCTGTGACAGAAAGCTGGACAACAGCAAACCAATCCTTGAAGTTGAAACCATCGACGTGTCTGAAACGATCCAATGCATTCAATGGCACGCGGAAGCTGCAGACAAAATCTATGATCAAACGAGACTTTCTCGCTGATGATGATGGCGTGGATGGTTGGACCTGCCTTGTTAGTGGGGTGCACAGAGATCCTCAAGCCGGCGGAATAAGTGTCTTTGACTGCTTTGCGGACAGCTGAACTTGCCCATGAGGCGGATAGTGACTTGGAAAAGGTGGTGCTGGGCTGCGGTGGTAAGAACCCTGCGGTTGTTTTTGATGATACGGAAAACCTTGACCATGTGGCCGAAAGCGTCGCGCATGCAGCTTTCTATAATACAGGTCAAAACTGTTCTGCACCCTCGCATTTGATCGTACGCATAAGTGTCAAAGCACCGCTGATGGAACGAACTGATGCACGCCTGCGCGATTGGCAAACGGGCGATCCACTGGATCCGACAACGCATACCGGCCCCTTTATCGAAACGCGTTCCCAAAAGTCTGTAGCTAATCGGAGCGTGACAACCAAGGGCAGGGACATTTTGTTGAACCTGCCATTCATCAAGTGGGCAAAGAGGGCCAAAAGGCCGGGAAAAGATTTTTGGCCCCGTGTTGCGCGTGATTAAAGCGCCCAGCAAAATTGAGACTGTCGAGATCGCAAACCATACCGATTATGGCTTGGCCGCCAGCGTGTTTAGCGCGCCATCGCGTGGGGCAATTCGTGCAGCGTGCGCCTTCATTGCGGTCCTTAATGACGTGCGGCGTAATCCGAAACTGGCGGTCTTTGCCGATCATCAAAAACTCAGCCAAATGCTGCCAGCGATCCATTTGTGGGCACACCATATCGCAGAACCCTGTGACCCCCCGATCATTCAACGGCGTATTGCTTCTGTGATGCGCGACCATGATCGGACCTTTGCGGCGCGCTTTTCGGGATGCTGGCAGCAGAGCTTGCCAGAGAGATGAAGTCTGAGCGGTTTGACCGGGCACTTTCAGCGCCAGACCCAACCAAGTTGCCCCCACAGTTTATCACTAAAACCCGCGCCACAGCGTTGCCAAAGTGGCAAGAAATACAAGCAGGTGCTGAGCATTGACCAATGTTGGTCTTGTCAAATGATGTGCATTAGTTTGCACAGTCATACCACAACTTTATCAGCTAAAGTCACAGATCGCATGTGTTGAAGCGATTGTATGTTGGCCTGACACCGGCGCGCTGTATTTGGAGCCAAACATACCGGGCGCGTTTCGCCCCAACTCTATTTCTTTCTGACGTGATCAAGGGGGGAAGCCGCCAAGACCGCGATAGGGGTTGACCAAGCAAACATGTAAACTCTATCGTTTAGTTAAACCCTGAAAGTTTTTTAGTTTAATGATTGTAGCAATCGCCCAAAACGCGGCCCTATTGGGTGTTGCAGCGATAGGTGTGTATTGGGTGTTTCAACGCCCCAAATTGGCACCATCACCATTGGGATGCGTCGAATTGGGCCTGATCTATGGGCTTACTACCTTTCTGGTCACTATCATGCCTATCACGCTGGAAAACGGCGCAACAATAGACGCGCGTGCGGGGTCAGTAATCATAGCTGGTATGCTTGGTGGCCCAATCGCAGCTACAATTGCCGCGATTTTTGGTGGATTTGCACGGTGGTATATTGGCGGTAGTTTCGCTTTTCCCGGTGTTGCGGTCTTTGCGCTTTATGCAGGTATTGGGACACTCGTTTGGCGACAGCATTTGCAAGCGTTTTTGGGCGCCGACGTCAGCTGGGCCCGTATCGGTATTGGTGCTGGTCTATCAATAGCGGCGGCATCATCGATGTACTTTCTGATTTCGCCGGAAGCTGCCGCCGTTCAGTGGATGACCACAGATTTCCCCTGGATTGCGGTTGCGAATACATTTTCCATCCTGCTCAGCGCGCTTCTGGCCAAATTTGCGATGGCTGCGGCGGTGCAAAAACTAAACCTAGCACAGGCGGTGCAAACGCTTGAAATTGCACAGCACGCAGGCGGGATCGGGATTTGGTCATATGACCTTAAAACGAAAAAGGTCACGTGGGATGACACAAACAAAAAGCTGCATGGGATTACGCTGGACAGTGCGTCGGGCAGGTTTGAAGACTGGGAGAAAGTTGTCCATCCTGACGATCTGGAGCTTGCAAAGACCCAGTTTGAGAAATCCATCGAAACAGGCCAACCCTATGAGATTGTCTACCGTGTCATCTTGCCAAATGGAGCTATTCGGACACTAAAAGGTCATGCTGTGCTGACCACGGGCCATAACGGTATGGATGATCGTGTCGTGGGTACCAACATTGACCTGACCCCGATCCTGGAAAAAGAGAAGGAACTGAACGAAACAAAATCGATCGCGGTGCATTCGCAAAAGCTGGATATCGTGGGTAAGTTATCGGGCGGCGTTGCGCATGATTTCAACAATTTATTGGCGATTGTGCAGGGTAATCTGGAATTCTTGTTGCAAGATGAGAGTGAAAGAAAGCTGCCGGAAGCAGAACGTTTAGACATTCTGACCAGTGCCATTTCTGCGACGCGACGGGGGGGGGAGCTGACGCGTAGCATGCTCGCGTTTGCGCGAAAATCACGGCTTGATCCGCAACGCGTGCAATTGAACGATATTGTCCGGGAGACCGAAAACTGGATCGCGCGGGCGATCCCTTCGAGCATCCAGATAGATACTAGTCTTCAACACGCCATATGGCCGCTAAAACTAGACCTCGCAAGTGTTCAAAGTGCGTTGGTGAATGTGATTGTTAACGCACGTGATGCGATGCCTTCGGGCGGGAAGTTAACCATTGAGACGTCAAACCTGCGCATAGATGAAGAATACGCGGAATTGTTGGAAGAATCTGTTTTGCATGGTCGATATGTGATGCTCGCGGTTACAGATACGGGCACAGGAATCGATCCTGAGATCTTACCAAATGTCTTTGAACCCTTTGTGTCCAGCAAACCTATGTCTTTGGGCAGCGGGCTTGGACTGTCGATGGTAGAAGGTTTTGCACGCCAAAGCGGTGGCTTTGTTAAAATCTACTCTGAAATCGGTGTGGGCACCTGCGTAAAGATGTTCTTTCCAATCACAATGGATGAGGCAGATCTGTCTGCTGATGCCGCACGAAATAAAAAGACAAAGAAAGAACCGTCTTCAGAGGGGCGTATTCTGGTGGCCGAAGACCAGATCGAAGTTTTAGCTGTTATCGTGCGGTCTCTAAAATCCGCAGGATATGACGTGGATGCCGCGCCGAATGGTGATCAGGCTTTTGAGATGTTCAAGGGCGATGACGCGTATGATTTGCTGCTCACGGACGTAGTGATGCCGGGGAATCTCTTGGGTCCGGATTTAGCAAAAGCCTGTCGAGAGCTTAGGCCGGAACTCCCAGTTGTATTTATGTCCGGCTATGCCAGCGAAGCCACCGTGCATGGAAATGGCTTGCGTCCAGACGATATTCGTTTGATGAAACCCGTCCCTCAGTCAGAGCTTTTGCACACGATCAAAACGTCATTAAAGCGCGCCGCGCAAACATAGGATCGCCGTGGCCAAGCACATTCCAACCAACAACAGTTTGGCGCATGCGTGTGATGTGGGGTGATTATGATGATCTTTGGCATCGAATAACGCCTATTTGCCATAGCGGCATTTACACAGGCAGTTCGGTTGTGTCCTTGATGTCTTCCATCACAAAACTGGCTGAAATATCCGATACTGGAACGCGCGATATCAGGCGTTGGTAAAAGATATCATAGTCGCGCACTGTGGCGACACGCACGCGCAAGACGTAATCCAAATCGCCCGACATCCTGTGGGCGCTGATAATTTCTGGCATGTGGCGCACCGCATCATGAAACAGTTTCAACCAGTCAGAATCATGCCGGTTGGTGCGGACCATGACTAGTACCAAAAGCCCAAGACCAACGGCGTCCGGGTCCAATACTGCAACGCGTCGCAAAATAGTCTTGGTGGCCTCAAGGCTTTTGACGCGTCGCCAACACGCGTTTCGCGACAGATGAACCTTTTCGGCTAGTGCATCCACACTTAGGCTGGCATCCTTTTGAAGAAGTCTGAGTATTTTACGGTCTATTTCGTCTAATTTTTCATTCATATTGTGGATAATATTTTAATTATGTCAAAAAAAACAGAGTATTTGGGATATATTCTGAGCCAGTCCGTGTGAAAATCGTCATCACAACATAAAGGAGGCCTGAAATGAAAACTGAACAACGTTTCCAACCCCGCACAAGTCGCATTCTTCGCGCATTTACCGATCACCCTGCCAGCGTAAATGAAACATATATTGAGCATGCATTGTTTGCTGGCCGTTTCGCAGTTTTGCTTTTGGCGGCGGCAGGCGCGGCCTTGATCCATGCTGTCATTCCACCTTTGTTTCAAACGACAGCGAGCAAGATAATCACGAAACTAAACGCTCAAATGCAGGCACGGCACTAAAATAACATGCCGGCGTTTTGCATGGTTGTTTGTTCAAGCGCATCCCATTTTGTCCCGGCTACAGTGGTCCAGTGGGCACAATGCGCCCTATCTTGCGATGCAATTTTGGGGCAGCGCGGCAGCGTAGTACTTGTTGAAAACTACAGCGCGTATGATTGCGCCGCATGTGAAGGCTCAGCCAAGTTCCATTGACGCGATCGCTTGATATGTTGCGAAAACCGGTTTTGGCGCGGGCCCTGAATACATTCGAGCGGTTTCAAAAACCGGTGTGAAATTATTTTGAAACAAAAGCTTAGCAAAAGAAGCGCTCTTATCTGGAATATCGATGTAGGCAGCCTCTGAAGGCATGCAGAAAGGGTTCGAGGACAACAAAGCCAACGCGTCCGCTTCGCAAGATGCTTTAAAGGGGCCAATTTTCGTTCCGATGCAACATCGCCGGAACGTGGCAAAACCTGTGATATCTGTGCCTTTCGTCAACACCATGGTTTGTCGATTTGCTGACCCGGCAAACCACGCGCGTGCGAATGCATCGCGGCGTATACCAGCAGCTTTTGCATCATGATCAATCAGAAGGCTTATTTCTTGGGGTGAAACACAGCGCACATGTGGATCTGGCGCACAGGGCAAATGCCCTTCGTACCTGACGGTTTTGCCACAGTTCACAAACCCGGAGCGCGCGTAATTTTCTTGCTGATCTGGTACGCCATCTAATCCGATGACGCGGTGTCCAGCATGGGCAAGCCCGGCACGCCAAATGTCCATGCCGTACCCTTTTCCGCGAAATTCAGGCTTGCAAAGATACAGTCCCAAAAATGCAAAGTCGGCAGTATGATTGACGACAGAAATCGCCGAAACCAGCTGCCCATCAAGTGTTTTTATCAAAAACCCGGAAGGGTCTGCCGCGTGGAAGGCTGCCGCGTCGTCAAGGCCCGGATTCCAGCCTTCTTTTTCAGCCCAGTTTAAAACAACGCATAAATCGTCATGGCTCATCACACGTATTGTCATGGCGAAAGCGCATCGCGCAATGACAATGTGCGAGCATGTTTTTCGCGTAAATCCAAGGCCGAGTGCAGATCAACCAAATGGCTGCGCATCAATTCTTCGGCTTGCTGCTCATTTCCTTCGGCAAGCGCATGCACCAAGGCATGAT
Source organism: Roseobacter sp. (assembly GCA_045104955.1). Taxonomy (GTDB): domain Bacteria; phylum Pseudomonadota; class Alphaproteobacteria; order Rhodobacterales; family Rhodobacteraceae; genus Roseobacter. Next base: position 21,728 of record JBGCDB010000015.1, on the reverse strand, counting down.
GTGCATGCTTTTCGCATAGTGCACTTTCCCGACGCCAATACAGTGCAATGATCAAGGAGGACCGCGCAACGAGCGTGTCAATGAACCCCGCTATAGTCGCCTGCTGAGCGATGCGGGCAATTTCCGAATGAAATAACCCTGAAAGATACAAGGCTCTGCCCGGGTCTGCGGCATCCAATGCTGCATGTTCATCGCTAATGTGACGTTCGAGCAATGCGATATCGGATGCTGTGGCATGTCTGGCTGCGTTTCTTGCGGTGCGCGGTTCCAACAATTCGCGCGCTTCAAAAACTTCATGCGCCTCGGTAATGGAGGGCGATGCAACACTAGCGCCCTTGTTGCGCCTGATATCTACCAGTTTGATATGTGATAGGCTTTGCAACGCGGCGCGCACCACAGTGCGCGATACGCCATAGATATCTGCCAAATCATCCTCGCCCAATTTTGTACCTGGCGCGATCCTGTGTTCATGAATGGCAAGCGACAGCGCCCGTGCAATGTCGTCACTGGTCATCGGATTCTGGGTGGGCGAATCTGCAGTAAAGGTCATGTCATTCCTTCCACGTTCCACATTGCAGAGCTGCTCAGGCACCTCAAGGTTTTCATCTGATCCTCATTGTATTCGATATTGTATACATTTTTGTGTCCAATTTTTAATCAACGTCGGTTTGAATCGCATAGTTATTCAGCACTGGTGTGAAAGCAGGCACTGAAAGCCCAATCCTAAATTGCTTTACGGTCCTCCAGCTGACCTCAATTAACCACGCTTAGGGGGATACATGACTGCACTGCGCAAAGAACTGGAACTGGTATCCGTCACCAAACGCTACGGCGCCACGGTGGCTGTTGATGCGATAAGTCATAAATTTCAGCCCGGTGGATACGCTTGTTTGCTTGGGCCTTCGGGATGTGGAAAGTCATCAACCCTGCGGATGATAGCGGGACATGAAACTGTTTCTGACGGTGCAATTGTGTTGGGTGGCGCGGATATTTCTGAATTGCCACCGGCCAGGCGCGGCACTGCGATGATGTTCCAGAATTATGCTTTGTTCCCGCACCTTAGCGTGGCCGACAACGTTGCATTCAGCTTAAAGATGCGGGGAGCTGACAAGCAAGAGCGTACCCAAAAAGCAGGTGAAATGCTTGAGCTGGTGGATTTAAGCGCGTTGGGTGACCGACTGCCGGACCAGTTATCAGGCGGGCAACAACAACGTGTGGCCTTGGCCCGCGCTTTGATCACGCGCCCTCAAGTTTTGTTGCTGGATGAGCCGCTTTCGGCGCTAGACCCGTTCTTGCGTATTCGCATGCGGGGCGAATTGCGCAAACTGCAGCAGGAACTGGGGATCAGTTTTATTCATGTCACGCACGGGCAGGACGAAGCACTGGCCCTTGCTGATGAGATCGTCGTCATGAACAACGCAGTCATCGAACAAGCAGGTACTGCGCGCGCCGTTTTCAACGCACCCAAGACTGCTTTTGTCGCGCAATTTATGGGTGGACATAACGTCATTGCGCTTCCTGAGGGTAAATTTTCTATTCGCACCGATGCTGTCGGCGTTGTGCAAAACGATACCGGCAAACTGCAGGGCAATATCACTGGCGTCGAATATCAGGGCGCCCATGTGTCTGTTTCGGCGCGCATCGCTGGTGATCAGGAAATCAGTGCGCTGATCCCCGAAGACACCTTTTTTAACAACCCAATGAACCCAGGCGATCAGGTCGGTCTGATCTGGGAAGACGCAAATCTGCACAAGCTTACGGCCTAAAAATCACCTCACATGGAGACACTAGAAATGACTAAATTATCAAGACGTAACGTATTGAAAGGCGGCGCAGCTTTTGCGGCGGGATCGACGCTTGGCGCGCCCATGATTTGGGCTCAGAACATCAAAGATGTCACATTGCGCCAGTTTGGCACAGGCGTCTCGAACCTGAACGACGTAGCCAATAAAGTAAAAGAAGATTTGGGCTTTACGCTTGAGATGACGGCTCTTGATAGCGACAGCGTCACACAGCGCGCCGCCACCCAGCCCAACAGCTTTGACATCGCCGATATCGAATACTGGATCTGCAAAAAAGTCTGGCCGACAGGCAACTTGCAGGCAATGGATACGTCAAAAATCAAGAACTACGACAAGATCGTGGGGATTTTCCGCGATGGGAAACTGACGCCCGAAAGCACGATCGCGCAAGGCACGGCGCCGCATACTGTGGGCTTTGTCGAGGGGCCCGAGGGCAAAAGTTTTGTGGACAACGAATCCGGTTGGATGACGCTGATCCCGACGATCTATAACGCCGATACACTAGGCATACGCCCTGATTTGATCGGACGTCCCATCAACAATTGGTCCGAATTGCTGAACCCGGAGTTCAAAGGCAAAGCATCTATCCTTGATATCTCGTCCATCGGGATCATGGACATGGCAATGGTCGTGGAATCCATGGGGGAATATAAATACCCCGACAAAGGTAACATGACGCGCGAAGAGATCGACCTGACCATCGGTATTTTCACCGAAGCCAAACGCAACGGCCAGTTCCGCGCCTTCTGGAAGTCTTTTGATGAAAGCGTGAACCTGATGGCGTCGGGCGAGGTGGTCATTCAATCCATGTGGTCGCCTGCGATCACGGCGGTCAAATCCAAGGGCGTGCCGTGTGTCTATCAGCCGCTTGAAGAAGGCTACCGGTCGTGGGGCGGCGGCATCGGCCTGTCGGCGTCGCTGACAGGTTTGGAACGTGATGCGGCCTATGAGTACATCAACTGGTATCTCGATGGCTGGGTCGGTGGTTATCTGATGCGGCAGGGGTATTATTCTGCGGTGCCCGAGACATCCAAGAACTTTATGTCCGAAAACGAATGGGGCTATTGGTTCGAGGGCAAGGAAGCCACTGATACGATCACATCCCCGACAGGTGATGCGCTGGCGCAAGCGGGCGAAACGCGTGATGGAGGCTCCTTCCAGGAACGTATGGGCGCTGTCGCATGCTGGAACGCAGTCATGGATGAAAACCAATATATGGTCCGCAAATGGAACGAGTTCATCGCAGCTTGATGTGCAAAAGGGGTGGGCGCGCTGGTGCCCACCCAACCCCTTGTTTGAAAGAAGCAAAGTGTTGAAGAACAATACACTGGTGGGCTGGCTTATGGCGTCGCCGATCATGGCGGTGCTGGTGTTTTTTCTTGTGCTGCCGATCGCAATGATCGTCACTGTCAGCTTTTGGCAAGCAACCGAGTTTTCAATCATCCCGGCGTTTGATCTGGAAAACTACGAGTTTCTGTTTGGTTCAAATGTCACCTACCGTGTCTTTTTCAATACCTTCAAATACGCTTTTATCACGTGGGTGTTTACCCTGATCATTGGGTTCACGGTTGCCTATTTTCTGGCGTTTCACGTGCGCAGCCTAACGTGGCAAATCGTCTTGTTTTTGTTGTGCACGATCCCATTCTGGACATCGAACATAATCCGCATGATCTCGTGGATTCCGTTTCTAGGTCGCAACGGCATTGCCAATTCGACACTGATTTCATGGGGCGTCATAGATGAGCCTTTGGATTGGCTGTTGTTCAGCGATTTCGCCGTCATCCTCGCGTTCGTGCATCTTTACACGTTGTTCATGGTTGTCCCGATCTTCAACACTATGATGCGGATCGACAAATCACTGATCGAAGCTGCGCGCGACGCAGGTGCGTCCAGTGCTCAGATCCTGTGGAATGTTATCATCCCGCTGACCAAGCCCGGGATCATGATTGGCACGATCTTTGTCGTCACGCTTGTGATGGGGGATTTCATCACCGTGCGGTTCATGTCGGGGTCGCAATCGGCAAACGTTGGACGTTTGATTTCGAACGATATCGCGCTGTTGGCCTATCCATCGGCTTCTGCAACAGCTGTCGTCTTGCTGCTGACGGTGCTGATCATCATCGGCATTCTGTTGCGCTTTGTCGACATCCGGAAGGAACTGTAGCATGGAAAAGCGGCCCAAATCCTTCTACGCCCTGAGCGCGTTTTTTGCGCTATTCTTGTTGTTTCTTTATGGCCCCACAATCACCATTGCGATCTTGTCGTTTCAGGGACCAGGCGGCGGGTTGACCTTTCCGATGCGGGGAACCTCGCTGCATTGGTTCCGCGACCTTTTTGAACAACAGGCGGTGGGTGATATCTGGGGCAGCTTCCGCCGTAGCTTTGCACTTGGTTTAATGGTCATGGTCACCACCGTTGTCTTGTCCGTGATGGGCGGATTAGCCTTTCGGAAGAAATTCAAAGGCTCAGGTATCCTGTTCTACTTGATAATTACGTCTTTGGTGATCCCTTCTATTTTGATCTCGCTTGGGGTGGGTCTGATCTTTTCACAGTCAGGATTGAACGTGCATTGGTCCACGTCGGGTTTTGGATCGCAGCTGACATGGACGCTGCCATTTGGCCTGCTGATCATGTTTGCTGTGTTTAACAGGTTTGACAAAAGTTATGAGGAAGCCGCGCGGGATCTTGGGGCGTCTTCCTGGCAAACACTATGGCACGTTGTAGTGCCTATTATAGGGCCATCGCTGATTGGCGTTGCTCTGTTTGGCTTCACGCTGAGTTATGATGAATTCGCGCGCACACTGCTGACAGCGGGCAGCTATAACACATTGCCGCTGGAAATTTTCGGGATGACCACCAATGTTACAACCCCTGTTTTATATGCTTTGGGCACGCTGACGACGGTGTTTTCTTTGCTTATGATTGGGTTGTTTTTGTGCCTTGCTTTATGGAGCACGCGGCGCAAGGCCCGCGCGGGGTCTGATGCAGGAAAAGGCATGTTATGATTGTTCTTATCAACCCCAACAGCACGGTTTCAATGACCCAAGCTATGCTGCACACGGCGCGCAACACCGTGCAGACAGCGCAAATCGAAGGCTGGACGTCACATGACGGGCCGCCTGCAATCCAAGGCGCAGAAGATGGCATCTTGGCAGAAAAACCACTGCTGAAACTGATTGCAAAAGCATCTGACCAAGGGGCGTCGGCGATCATCATTGCATGTTTTGACGACACCGCGTTGGCCCAAGCACGCGATAGAGCCGCGTGCCCGGTGATTGGCATCGGACAGGCCGCGTATCATCTTGCGGCAGTTGCAGGGCAACGGTTTTCAGTGGTCACGACGCTTGAAGTGTCCGTGCCAATACTCGAAGCTAATATTCAAGCCTATGGGCTGGGAAGGCACCTTGGGAAAGTTCGCGCAAGTGGCGTTCCGGTGTTGGCGCTTGAGAATGACCCGCGTGCTGCCAATAATCAAATTCTTGCTGAAATTGCCAAGTCTGCTCAAGAAGATGAGGTTGATTGCATCGTACTTGGCTGCGGCGGTATGGTTCAGATCGCGCCACAATCGCATGACATTCGTATCATCGATGGGGTGCGCGCGGCCACAGTGTTTGCTGCGCAATTTTAACATGCGCGGCTTTGCGCTGCGTATAGTCACAGCCGCAGATATTTATGCTCTAACGTGCCGCTTTTGGTGGCAAAGGTTTCTCCAAAGCTGACATTTCCCGTTTTTCGTGTATCCTTGGCGCGCGTGAATGATCATGCACTTTAGTAAACACATAGGGAGATCCGCTTGCCAGAGTATCTTGCCCCGGGCGTCTTCGTTGAAGAGACGCAGCTTTCTGGGCACCCGATTGAAGGCATCAGTACAAGCACTGCCGCATTCGTTGGGCTGACGGTAAAGGGGCCCATCGGTGCTGTGTCAGGGCTGATCACCAGCTACGGTGATTTTGAACGCGTTTACGGTGGTGATGGCGAACTTACTTGGGATGGTCATTCGTTCATAAACTACATGGCCCATGCGGTCCGTGGGTTTTTCGAGAATGGTGGAAGGCGTCTGTATGTTGTGCGTGTCAGCCCGCCTCAGTCGCAAGCCGACCGGATGGAAATGCCGCAGATCAATCCGTTCAATCGGTTTCTTAGCCGCGTTCTGGGGCCGCGCTTTGCGACAAAGCCCGCGCCTACAGCTACCTACAGTGACGCATTGAAAAAGTTGGAAGATGTTAATGCCGTCTCGGTAATTGCAGCGCCGAGCGCTGCACAGGCCTTTACGGACCCAGCCAAAGCGGCGACACATCTGCGTTCGGTTCATGCCGCGCTCATGGCGCACGTCGAAAAAATGAAACACCGCTTGGCGGTTTTGGATCCTCCGGCACATCAGTCTCCTGCGGAGGTTGCGGCGTTTGCAAATACAGTGGATAGCGGCCATGCCGCCCTGTATTATCCCTGGCTGGTAGATGCCAGTTTGGCGGCTACAACGCTGCCACCTTCCGGTGCAGTATGCGGGATTTATGCCCGTGTCGATGCGCAGCGCGGGGTTTGGAAAGCGCCTGCAAATGTTGCTATCAATGGGATTTCCGGATTTGAACGGCACATTCGCACCGCTGACCAAGAGACACTGAACCCGGTTGGCATCAATGTTCTGCGCGAAATCCCCGGGCGCGGCATGCTTGTATATGGCGCCCGCACGCTTAGTTCTGACCCTGAATGGCGGTATGTTTCAGTGCGCCGGTATATCTCATTTTTGCAAAAATCAATCTTGGATGGGCTGGACTGGGTGGTCTTTGAACCCAGTGATGAGCCGCTTTGGGTGGCCTGCAAAAACCGGATCGACGCTTTTTTAACAGAAAACTGGCGCAATGGTGCGTTGCAAGGACAGACATCATCTGACGCGTTTTTTGTGCGCTGCGACCGCACGACGATGACCCAGACGGACATTGATAACGGGCGGTTGATCGTGCAGGTTGGTGTTGCCACTGCAAAACCGGCGGAATTCAATATTTTCCAGATTGAGAAAAAACTGCGTTAGCGGTGTAAGGTCCAAAACGTCAAATGCCCGCGCTTGACGCTATTGGTCCCGGTCGTCTTTTGGCTTGTCAAAAGGTGTGACCGGGTTGGCGAAAGGGTCGTCGAAAGGGTCGTCTGGAAACTCAAGGCCCGAAAAAGGCTCAGCCGGAGGACGTGTCTCAATGGGTGGCATCGGGTCCCAATTGTCTGGCGAGAGCCAGTCCGGATCAGACCCATCATTTTGGTCAAAAAACGCGGGAAGTTCTCTGAATTGCTGCGGAGGCGGTGGCGCCATCTCGGACGGGGCGGTGGGAAATGACATCAGTGGTGCCGTCTTGGCGGGTTTTTGTCGTGGCGGGAGCGGCTCCTGGCCGGTGCAAATGGGGTCGTTGATGACGATGCCGTATTTAGACAGGATAGAGGGCCACGTCCGGGTCGGCAGGCGTTTGGCTGCAACATCAAATAAGGTGCCGGGCTCATCGGGAATGGCCCATATGCGAAGCACCCCATCGCGATGGCCGCTTAAAATATGTGTGCTATCTGGCGAAAAAGCGACGCTGTTGACATCGCTATGGTGCCCTGAAAAACGGGTTAAACAACGGCGTGTTGCCACATCCCATAACCCTATGGTTCTGTCCTTGCTGGCACTTGCCATCCGTGTACCATCTGGCGAGAATACGACGCTGGTAACGGCATCTTCATGTTGCGCCATGGGCGCGCCGATCGCATCGCCCGTGTGTGCATCCCACATTTGAAGGGTGCGGTCGCTGCTGCCGCTGACAATCAGCGACCCATCTGGCGACACAGCGACGCTATTGACGGAGTAATAATGCGCCACCATGTGGTCTCCGACCTGATAACCGGTCATCGCGTCCCACCGCCGAACAGCTTTGTCCATACTGCCGCTGATGATCTGCGTCCCATCGGGAGAAAAGGCGACAGCGTATATCCAGCTGTCACCAAATGTTTTCATCGCCCTGATCAGGGTGCCATCGGTCGCATCCCAAAGCTTTAACGTGCTGTCCAAGCTTCCGCTGGCAATTTGTGAGCCATCCGGCGAAAAAGCGATGCTGGCGATGCGATCAGTATGCGCGACGATTGCGTCGCCGGTTGCCTCACCAGTATGTGCATCCCAAAACCTGAGCGTCCCGTCGTCATTTGCGCTGACAAATCGTGTGCCGTCTGGTGAAAAAGCGACGCAGAAAATGACATCGACGGCGAGCCGCTCGGGCTCATTGATCTGGTCACCTGTGACCGCGCGCACCGCTAGACCGGTGAAGGTGTCGTATCCGGTGTCAAGCCGTGTCCCATGTTGTGAAAACGCAATACTTGTGACGTCTGCCAAACGCGCTGGCTTAAGACTGCTGATCGGCGCCGAGGTTTCAGTGCGCCATAGCCGAAGGGTTCCATCGTAGCTGCCGCTGAGGATCTGTGTCCCGTCGGGCGAAAACGCGACACTGTTTACCACGTGCTTATGCCCGGCCAATGCAGGTCCTTTTGGCTCACCTGCGCGCGCGGTCCAGACTCGCAGCGCGTCTTCTTTGCTGGCGCTGACAACGCGTGTCCCATCCGGAGAAAACGCAACACTCGATATGGGGCGGTCGTGCCCGGCCAAGGGGGGACCGATTGCATCCCCTGTGACGACATCCCACAGCCGCAGTGTTTGATCCGCGCTGCCACTGACAATACGCGTGCCATCCGGTGAAAATGCGACGCTTGTCACCCAGCGATCATGTCCCGTCATCGGCGGTTTGGCCAGTTCGCCTGTATGCGCGTTCCAAACCATAACTGTGTTGTCTTCGCCGCCGCTGACGATCTGTGCGCCATCGGGGGAGAACGCAACGCTGACCACTGGCGCGGTGTGCCCCTTGATGGGTTGGACGACCATCGTACCTGTGGCGATGTCCCAAAGCCTTAGCATCCAATCGTCACTGCCGCAGACGATCTTTGTTCCGTCTGGGGAAAATGCGATACACATCGGTTGGCTGGGGAGACCTATCACATCATGGCTGCCGCCCAGCATTGGTTCGCCAACTCGGTCGCCGGAGCTTACGTCCCACAGGTGTAGCGTGTTGTGGCTGCTTGCTCTGGCGATCAGCGTGGCATCTGGGGAAAAAGCAAAAACTTGGTCGAGCGGATCTCCCGACAGCAATGGTTTGCCAATGGCATCGCCTGTGCTTGTGTCCCAAATCCGCAGGGTGGACTCGTAATCCACCACGGCGATGCGTGATGCGCATCGTGAAAACGAAATGTTTGCGGCATACTGAAGAGGACCCGGTGCGCTGGCAGCAACATGCGCGCCGCTGGATGCGTCCCAAAACCGAAGTATGGCATCTTCACCCGAGCTGATAATTCGCGTCCCGTCGGGGGAATAGGCAACGAAGGAACTATAGCAGGCATCGTCCTCGATCCGGAGAACCTCGCGTTGGGCGATACAGGCAGCTTCCAGTGCATCTAACGCCACGGCGTAATCCATAAGATCGTCCGCAGGATCAGCGCGACGTGGCCAGGCGGCCATTGCCAACATAACCGCATCTGTCGTCCGCCCGGCCTGTAATTCTGATACGGACAGAGCAACCAGGCCAAGACTTTGGTTCTTTACGGCGCGCCGCGCTTCGATTTCGGCTTGATCCCGCTCGCGCTCTGCCTCTTCTCGGAGCAGTTTGTCGCGCTTCAAGATGTCGTTTTCTTTGTCGCTACACGCTTTTAGATACGCAGTTTCCCTGTCGGTGAAGCGATCTGCATATCGGGGGGCCGATTGTAACCGCATCGCCTCGTACAGTCTGTTACCGGCATGGGTCAGGTCGGCGTTTTGTTGCCCTGATGCGTCCCAATGTGCCGTAGCAGCTTGGATCCTGTCGATAGCGACGAGATCTTCGCGCGCGGCATCTATCCAGTCTTCTAATTCTGCCCATTGGCGCAAAAGCGCCTCATGCACCACTTCCCATGTGCCGTCCCGCTCGATCAATAGGCGTTCATGCGCAAACTTTTGCAAAAGTGCTGTTTGCTCTGGCTTTAAGCTGCGGGCAGGGGCTCTGTTGCGGACGGCCTCGCCGCTGCCAGATCTGACCGACACCAGACGACCAAGAAAAACCTCCTGCAACGCGTCGTGCAAGCGCGATTCATCCGGCTCGACCGTTTTGCAGGACCGTAGGGCGCGCTCAACCGCTTTCTTCAGGGCCATGTCTATGCCCCCAAAGTTTTCGTATTCCGGGACCTGTAGTATTCCGTCCTTGATATACTCCGGACGCCAAAACTCACTTAGAAAGAACGCCAGCAAAGGCAGCGCGTCGGGGCCACCCTGATCTTGAATGATCCGCGCGATCAAACCTTCTTCGAAAGTTACATCGTACAGCCCGGCGGGTTTTTGGATAATATCAACAAGACAGTCGCGGGGCAGGGGGTCCAACGTGAATGTGTCATAGGGCATTGGGGTGCCAGTGCCGACCAGACCACTTTGCTGAAAGCTATTGAGAAAATCTGACCGCATTGTCGCAAGCGCAATGATGCGTCCGCGCCCCTTGTCCAAGACAGCGCGCAAGACATTGAAAAAATGCGTGTGATCACCGCGCAGTAATTCTTCGGCTTGGTCAATCGGCAACAAAGCGCGTTGGTAGGTAGGTGCGCGTTTTTTGATCTCGGCGAGGATCAGCTTGGCTGCTGCCTCTGCGTCAATGTCATCTAGGTCAAGATCAAGCGCAAAGGCCAATTCGCCCAAGGGATCACCGCGCGGGGTGATTGGATCAAGGCAGAAGTGTTTGGTGTCTGACTTAAAGCGGGGAATAACCCCTGCGCGCATCAACGAAGACTTGCCTGACCCCGACGCTCCTAGCAAAAGCAGCAAGCGGGCAGTTTCGGGGCGCCCCAGGAAAAGACTGTCAATTTGATTTTCAAGCGCGCGTGTTTCGTCTTCTCGGCCGAAAAATATAGCCGCGTCTTGTTCTTCAAATGAGACCAAACCCGGGTAGGGCCGATCGGGCAGCTTATGAGTTGTGCGCAAGGCTTCCCTTAACTGCTCAAAGGCATGCGCTTCGCCGTGTTTGGTGACAAATATTGACTGCGTGTCACCGAATGGCACCGGGCAGTCTTCGGTCATGATAAGGATTAATTTGCGCCCTAAAAGCCGCGCCATTCGGGCTTCGCTTAGGCACCAGTCTGACCGCAGCCAATCGTCAGATACGACCGCAATAACCACTTGTGCCGCGTGCATGGCCGCATAGATTTCGTCTTCCCATTTTGTACCAATCTGCAGACCGTCTTGAATATCAAAATCAAGAAAGCCGCGTATCCCCTTTTGGTCCTTGATCCAGCCATGGATTTTAACAGCCCAAGCGTTGTCGGTTGGCGTGTTCCGGTGGCTGATAAAGATACGACCCATTGTTCAGTCTCCTGCCTGTTCCTTATGCTTAGCCGTTTTGCGATGCAGGGCGTAGATAATTTTTAAAACGATGGCCAAGGGCAAGGATCAGCGAAACCGGCTGTCTCCTGCTGTCAGTGCAAGCGGCGTGATAGGCGCGGCAGTCGTATAGAAACAAAAGGATGATCAATTGCGGCGTTGCGGTCGAAACCGTGCTCGCCCGCGACCGGAAAGTGGCCAATGGGCAGAGGCCGCGCGCGTATAATCCGTTTTTGATTTTTGGGATGCGTTGAAATTTGAGAATTGCGGAATGGCTTTTCTTTGACAGCGATCCACGCCAGCTTCATGTTGTGGGCAAATGTGTGGAACGGAACAGGGAATAAAATATGATGCGCGTAATGATTGCAATCCATGCTCTTGCGGTTTGCGTTGTGATGATGACTGGTCACGCATCGCTTGCGCAAAGTGCTCGTATCGAGAATTTGAGTTTTGACGGCACGGGCGACTTGCGCATCTTCGAAGGCTCTATCACAGGGTATGAAGTGGTTGACTACGTGATCGCCGCCGATGCCGCACAGATCATTTCGGTTGATCTGCAAACATCGAACCTTTCGGCGTTTTTCAACATTCTTCCCGTAGGCTCGAATGTGGCAGTCTTTACTGGTTCGGTGCAAGGCACCGTCGCCGACATACCCGCACCGACTGCGGGGGAATATTCGATCCGTATCTACTTGATGCGTGCAGCGGCTCGGCGCAATGAACTGGCAGAGTATAGTTTGGCTGTCAGCATTGGTGCGCCGGAATTTGCGGATGGGCTGTTCGGTGGCCCAGATTACTGGAAAGTTTCGGGTGTCGGTGGTGGGGATGCTCTGAACCTGCGCAGTGGGCCCGGCACTCGGTATGCGGTGCAAGAAAAGCTGCGCAACGGCGATGTCTTGGGGAATCTTGGCTGTCGTCTCTCTGGCGCCATGCGCTGGTGCCAGATACGCACAGTTGGGGCTGGCGCAACGGGATGGGTCGCTGGTCAGTATTTGATCGAAACGGCCCAGCCTTAGGGCTTTGTAAAACGTTTCGTCGGGCTGGGCCGAAATAGCCATTCCTTAAATGCAGCAATCGATGTGGTTTGTGCGACCAATGGTAATTCATCTAAGCGCAACTGCTGGTTTGTAGAAATCCCTGATGGACCTGTAAACGCATGTTTCTGGATAGCATTCGGACAGGGGGTCAAGCGGCATTTCCATCCAAGAGCCCGTGCCAGTTTCCAGCAAGGCGGTTGGCGTTATGACATCCGATATTTAGAAAGGTCGCTTCGCAGTTCGCATAGGTGGTCAACGTTTCGTAGTTTCAGAAGCTGTCTTGTGCGGATAAAAAGCGCAGATAACATCAATTCGTGAAAAAGCAGCCTTTTCGGTTTGCAGTTCAAAAGTCGCGTTTTTTAGATAGCTGTAAACGATGTTCTCTTCGATATTATGGCACCAGCGGGCTTGCTGACCTGTATTGGGTCGGTCTGAGATGGGGCGATGGTCAAGCAAACTGACCTGAAGGCGCTAAGGATATTCAAAACAAATCTAGCGAGTTTTAAGGTCTCACCCCATAAAAATCCACAAAGCAGGATGCTTAATTGGCGTTTGGTCTTGCCTAATTTGCACTTGCTTCGAAAACGGATTGCCCGCGGTAAGAGCGGCGGTGGCGATGCACATTTACAGTGAAAAATTGACTAAGTTCCGGAAGGGCTGACAAACGGAAAAGTTCGGTTGAGGTGCGATTGCATTGCTGTAAGTGCAACGCACCACGTACAGGGTCGTGTGGATATAGATTTTTTGACAATGTTTAGACAATAAAGCGGTAGACTACGCAGACTGATGCGATTGAAATCAATCGGTCGTCAAATTCTGGCAGCCGAAATCTGTCTTCGCGTTCAAACATTTTTGACACTGAAAATCGGATCGGACCAGCAGAGAATTGGGTATATGTCTGATGCAAAAAGTGAGAAAAGTCTGATTTTATTTCTTATGGTGAAAACGCAAAGAAATTTGTCGAGAAGAACCGGATCGGGACAGCATTGAATGAGAACGCATCGATTTTTGGGTTGGGTGCAATTAGGATAGATTGGGGCTTTTTGAAAATTTTACCCGATGGTCGAGTAATGCTTCTTAAAATGCTTAAAGCAATTTATTGCCTGCAAATCTCACTCAGACCCGTGCCGTGCGTGCAGTAGCGGCCGTGTAAATTGCGTACCTTCAATTCAGTAGCAACCGTGTAGCCGAAAACCAGGTACGTCTTCAAAGCATACGTGTTTTCAGTACGTGTAGTGGCGGAGACAATGGGACGTTGCGACTTGTCTGTTAAGTTATTGAATTATAATTAATATTGTAAATAAAAACTATTAGCCATAGCATATACTTGTAGCAAATTTGCGCGTTGAAGCCATCACTTGTGATTGACAGTTCGATTCCCGAATTGGCATTCGAACATTTCTATTTGAGCTTTGAATGATCGGATCACTTTAGGTCAGGGCGTTAAACAATTCATGTTGTTCGTTCCAAACAGGCCTTCACATTCCCAAACCTCTAAACAGAGACCAGATGGTTGTCCCACTGAATGACTTCCGTTCTCGATGAAACAAGATCAGCCTTCGCCCAGGATGCCAATTCACCTGTTCCTGAGGTCAGCATAAAACCGTTTCTTATTGCCGCCACGCCAGACACATCGACTGTGAAAAGCGATCCGATGCACTGTGAAGACGCTGTTGCATAGAATTGAACTGCACCTCCCCGTGGGGATGTCACAGCAATTGTCATGTCTTCTTCGACGTAAGCAATACTGCCCACATATCCCTGCATTTCCCGCATCTGGTCGGAACTGGCCTGCATCAGGTCAACTTCACCACCACGGCGATGTTGACCAACAAGGCTTGATGGCACACCGTCGCCCTGCCACTGCATCCCGAAGGCAACGTATCCCTCTGGCGAGACCGCCAAGTGCCTGATCGAGTTTTTGTGCATCTCAGGGGGCAATTCGACCGACTCAATGACAATGCTACCTTCGACATAGGACAGGTTTGGTTTCATCGTCGCGATATTCAACTTGGTGCGGCCCGTGTCTGGGTGCGTGTCGATGCCACCGTTGGCAACAACCAGCACATCAGAATTTGGCAAACGTTTGATGTCATGGGGGCCGATACCGCCGCTGTTCCATTCGTCGATACGGACGTAGCCTGACGCGACATCCCAGACCCCGATCCGTCCGCGACCCGCCTCATAATCATTCTCGGTTGTGTAAAGTAGCGTGCCATCTGCCGAGAATGCACCATGGCCGTAGAAGTGGCGATTCGTTGGTGCATTAAGTGCCGCCTTTTGAACGCCAGTCATGCAGTCGATGACGATTGCAAATGTGCCTGGTCGTCTTGCGAAGGTAACCGCTTCGGGTTTGAGCGGATGCGCTGCTGCGGCATGGCCACGGGCGGGAAGTGGGAGTTGGAACGTAATGTTCAGGTCAGCATCAATGCCGCACAGCACATAGGTCCCATCTGGTAAGGCTGCTGCTGAGAGGAAGGAGGGTGACCCTGCATCTGCCCATGTGGGTTTAGGGACCAGCCCAGTAGCCAGCAGGCCTGCTATGAACTGACGACGCCCCGCTTCCATGCTAGTCTCCGTCCAGCGAATTGAACCCTGCGGCGACACCCAGTGTGGGGCCAAGCTCGGTTTGGACAGTGGTGCGGATCGTTCCAATGGATTGGCCGATGACCTCGACCTTGAGGCGGGATTGTGGGTCCGCAATACCTGCAAAGACAGGATCGTCCAGGATGTCCAGTTTGCCGAGGGCATCTTCGAATTGGCGGCTCAGGGTATCCGACAGAGCGGCATCGGACACCGCAAGATGTGACGCCAAGTCCTGTAAGGACATAAGGCTCAGCGTGACATGCTGGGCTGTCCTCCCTGATCTGCGGGCTTCTGCACGGGTTGGTCGGGGGCGGTCAAACGTGCCAAGGGGGCGCCCAAGGCGGCTGTCTTGGGTGAATTGTAGCCCTGCGCTCAGCGCCCTCAGCATTTCTTGTAGGACTTCTTCGCCGCTTCGGTAAGTTGCATCGGGCCCTGGCGACAAGAGGACATTCTGATGGGTTTGCCAATCGTCATGGATGGCCGATGATGTGGCTGCGATGTCGGCGGTGACGGTTTGCACGAGGCTGCAGTGGTAGTCGCTGGGCTGCATCAGTGTCTCGTCAAAGAACAGGAACTCCAGGGCATAGAACCCACGGGCCGCGATAGAGACCTCGCTGTAGCCTGCCGTATCAAGCCCGATGGGATCTTCATTAGCAATGAGCGTAGCCAGCGCACGTGGCGTGGCTCCACGGCTGTCTGGCCAGAACGCCAATGCGAAAGCACGGTCATCCACTTCCGTGGGGCCGAACCGAAGGTGTGATGCGGACACCCAAGCATCAAACGCCGCACCATAGGCCGTGCGCAGGTCGTCCGAGGTTGGGTCACAGTTCTGCATCGCTGCTTGCGAGAGTGCCTGAGAAGTCCAGGCCAGAGCCTCGAACCTTGGCAGGATATGGTCGTCTATGATGGCTGAGATGGACGGGTTCGCTGTCGCGGCGAACGGGGCGCAGGCGACAGCAGCGGCCAATAGGATACGTCTCATAGGCTCTCCAAAAATCTCAGCAGGGATTCGCGATCTTCAGTCGTCATGTTGACCACCGCGTCCCGCTGCGTCTGTGCCTCGCCACCGTGCCACAACACGGCCTCACGAAGCGACCGTGCCCGACCGTCGTGTAGGAAATAGGTGTGGCCGCTGACTTGTTCAGTCAGGCCGATCCCCCAAAGTGGTGGGGTGCGCCATTCACGGCCAGTCGCCCGTGCTTCGGGGCGGTTGTCAGCCAAGGCAGGCCCCATGTCATGCAGTAGCATGTCGGTATAGGGCCAGATCAGTTGGAAGCTCTGTTCGGGCTGATCGGTCAGACGGTGGGTCACAAAGCTGGGTGTGTGGCAGGCTGTGCAGCCCGTGGTGTAGAACACCTCTTTGCCACGCAGCACCTCTGGATCGTCCACATCGCGCCGTGCAGGAACGCCCAGATTGCGGCTGTAGAAGGTCACAAGGTCCATGCCTTCTGCGTCGATCTCAGTGCCACGGGCGTCTTCATCGCCATGGATGGCGTTCTGACACAGGGTTTGATTTGTGGTGCATTCGCCAGCGCCCGACACGAACAATGGGTTGGATATGCCGATGTCACCTGCGAACGCCCCAGCAGATTGCTGCATGACAGTCGGGTTGCCCGCCTTGAGGCTAAAGCGGCCCAGCATGGGTTGATCGAACTCTAAGGACCAGACGATGTTGGGGCGGCCAGAAATACCATCGTTGTCCAGATCATCTGGGTCAGCATTGGCCAAGATGTCGGCAGCGGGGATCGCTTCCAGCAGGCCAAGGCCGATCATCTGAGGGGCGACACGTGGGGACAACATCGCGCCATCAGCCAAGGGGCCATAGCCTAGGTTGTCAGCGGTATAGGTCGGATGGCGCAGGGACACATCCGTGCCATCGGCCAGTGTTATGATCTCTTCTTCGTAGGTGATCCCAAGCGAATACTCAGATGCATGGCCCTGCACGGCGAAGTCCTGCAACTGCTCCCCATAGCTTGGGTCGGGCAGGGTCGCGATATAATCGGCGATTTCGGCAATCCGCGCATCATCTGGCACACCGTCAGGGTCCATGATCGACACACGCAGGAACATTGACACGGAATTGTCTTCGGCATTCTCAGGCGGATGGCCGCGACCATCCTTGATGTGGCACCGCTGACAGGATCGCGCATTGAACAACGGCCCCAACCCGTCAGAAGCCAAGGTGGACGAAGGCGAAGAGACCCAGAGTTTGCGGAACAATCCGTTGCCGAGTTTGAATTCGAGTTCATCCTCAAAAGTGATATTGCCAGAGGGCAGCGAGAAGGCATTGGTGTCGTCCAGAACGCGGACCGTCGCGGCCCCAGCAGGGCGTTCCTCAAACCGTTGGGCTTGGGTGAAATCGGTGGTCGGGGCCGTCACACGGGCGATGCGCTCTGCTTCATCCGTGGTGCGCGGCACGATTGATAGATGCGGATCAGACAAATGGGCCCAAGGCGAATGCGTGGGCGTATCCGCAAGAACTGCGACAGACGCGGTCAGGATTGCAAGCAAGCTAAGGGTAAGGTGTCTGGGGGCCATGGTGACGGCTTTCAAATATGTCGGCAGAGCAGCGATAAGCCCCTTTGGTCAGGGGCTTATCAGGTTTCTCAAAGGGGGCGGAGCTGTCGAGTGGCCGCACCCATAGCCTTATGTTCGCGTCTTATTGGAACACGGCGTCGGGGTCGTCCAAGCTGTCGGACCCTTCGATACCGACGCCATCCACACCAAGGGCTGCAATCACCCGTTCGATAGAGCGTGTTTGGTCGATCAACCCGTTCACGCCGCCCATGATCAGGGCCTCGCCCGCTTCATTGCCGCGTTCCAGCATCTGGTCATAGGCAAAGCCTGCCTCTGCTGCGATCTTGATGCGGCCCAAGGCCATCACGGCATCGCTCAGCTTGCCTTGCATTTCAGCGTCCAGAGCCGCGTCCGTTTTGGCCACCAGATCAGACAGGGACGGACCTGTCACCAGTGTGCCATCAACGCGGATGTATTCACCAAGGTAGACGTTCTGAATGCCCACGCCATTGTAGAAGTGGTCATTGTGCGTGTTATCGGCAAAGCAGGAGTGTTCTTCTTCAGGATCGTTGAGCATCACGCCAAGGCGCATCCGTTCTCCAGCCGTTTCACCATAGGACAGAGACCCCATGCCCGTCAGAATAGCCGAGATACCCGCATCGGCATCAGACATCAGTTCACTGCGGGCCTCGCCGCCATCGGCCCAAGCACCCGCCATGTATTCCAGATCGGAAATCAGCAGGTCCGTGGCTGCGGTAAGATATTCGCCACGGCGGTCACAGTTACCGTTCGTGCAGGTCTTACCCTCGGCGTAATCCGTCCAAGGACGATCCCCTGCACCCGTGCCGTGACCGTTGAGGTCTTGGCCCCAAAGCAGGAACTCAATCGTGTGGTAACCTGTGGCCACATTGGCCTCGACGCCATCAGCTTCTTGTAGGGTCTCTTCGAGCAACGCAGGCGTGATGGTCGTCGCGTCGACGTCCTTACCCGACAGCGTGAAGGTCGGGTTCGCGATGACGTTCAATGCGGCAAAGGCGTTCTCATCAGACGGGCCGCCATAGGACGCATCTACATAGTCAATCAGCCCCTCATCCAGTGGCCATGCGTTCACTTTGCCTTCCCAGTCATCGACGATTGAATTGCCAAAACGGAACACCTCGGTCTGCTGATACGGTACACGTGCGGCCAACCATGCAGCACGGGCAGCGGTCAAGTTCTCTGCGGATGGCTCAGAGACCAATGCGTTTACGGCGGTCTGCAACCGCTGGGCTGTGATCAGGCTGTCGCCGTAGTTGGCTGCTGCGATGTCGGCATAGGTGTCGAGCACCTCCGTGGCTTCAACTGCAAGTGCAGGTGTGGCGAGGCCAACGGCAATGGCAGTCGTAAGAAGGTATCGTTTCATGAGGGCGTCCCTTTAGTGAAGTGTTTTTGGTATTTCGTGTGAATGTCTTGCGATGTCCCGTGGTGCGCTCAGTTGCATCCGCATAAAGGCGTGGCCTACATCGGCGGCGAGGGACGCGATCAGCGGTGCCACATCGGGGCGAACAAGAAGCGTCGCGATCAACATGGCATCTTCGCGTTCCCCTGTTGCCGCCGTGGCGATGAAATTGGCAAAGCAGGATTCGTCTGCCCCTAAGCATTTGCACTGAACCGAGTGGCGCATGAGCGGACGACGCCCGTGGCGGGTGCAAAGCGCACAGAGGTCTTCAAAAGACTTCAGCGCTTTTCGCCCCTGATCAGGGCCAAGGCCAGACGCAAAGTCATTCCAGACCTGTGCTTGCGCATCGGGACCTTCGCACCAAAGTCTCAAATAAATGACAGATGCGGCCTCGATACCGTCTAGTTCGGTAATGAAGCCGACGGGTGCACCGCCACGATTATGATTTGAAATGGTCATTTGGTCAGGATCAACTTGCCAGCCCGCGTTATCCGCAGGGTGTAGGTTTGACCATCCAGAATGATATGCGCCTGATCCGCACCCTCGGTCAGGTCGCGGGCGGAGTAGCTGGGAAGCGTCGGGACTGGTGTTTGTCTGGGTGGGGTAGAATGATAACTCATGGTGACACCCGCTCACGCTCTGACAATCGGTCTGTGATCCAGATCGGGCAGATGTCTTCCGCTTCTGATGCAGCAACAAGCATCTCGTATCTATCGGCTTGTCTGGTTCGCATAGTGCCGCGTTGGTTATGTGCGTCGTAGTGTCGTTTCTGCGCGTTTGTGTTCAGCTGCATTGGTAAGTCCTCACATGATCACGTGTCGGGCTTCCCAGCTTGGATTCGGGGTGGCTTGACTTGAGTTATTCCTGAGTGAAGTTGTCAGATATGTCAACCTGACAAATTTAGTCAGATATTATTGGTGGAGCAGTTTCTCACCAACGGTCGGTTTTGAGGTTCTCGTTAACCCTGGGATTCCTGCTGGTAACGGCCCAAGTGTCGCTGGTGCAGAGTTTCTCATAAACCCCAATCGTAACAAATCGCTATTCCTGCTATGGTGACCATGAGTTTCGAGAAGGAGAGCGAATGAAGGTTGGCTACGCTCGGATCAGCACAGACACACAGGCCCATGACGCCCAGATCGCGGCATTGAAGGCGGCGGGGTGTGGGAAGATATTCGTTGAGACCGCATCTGGTGCGAAGAAGGATAGACCCGTTCTGGCTGAGGCACTGGCATATCTGCGGCCTGATGCCAGTGACAAGCTGGTGGTCTACAAGCTGGATCGGGTCGCCCGTAGCCTGCCACATCTGATCGAAATCATAGATCGGCTCAACCAGGACAACATCGAGTTCCAGAGCCTGTCCGAGGCCATCGACACCAAGACACGAGGTGGAAGGCTTCTGTTTCACGTCATGGGGGCAATCTCTGCCTTCGAAAGAGACCTCATCATAGAGCGGACCCAGGCGGGGCTCAGGGCTGCGAAGGCGAAAGGTCGGGTCGGTGGGCGTCCGAAGAAGATGACTGACGACAAGATCAACGCGGTCCGTGAACTTTTGACCAATGGCACTGCCGTAAGGGACGCTGCGGCGGCGGTGGGGGTGTCAGTGCCGACATTATACCGCTGGCTGCCAGGGAAAGAACGGTCGTCGTCCAGTGCCTGTAACCCGTCACGGCCTTTGAGACAGACAGCCTTGTTTTGCTAAAGGAGTGTCTTTCGCTCATCGTAACCCTTGGAGGGATACGAGATGAGAGCGAAGACAGGGCGGAATGGATCGGCTGATAGACATGTAAAAGAGATCAAACGTAGGACACGCCGGAAGTTTTCTGCAGAAGAGAAGATCCGTATTGTTTTGGATGGGTTGCGTGGTGAGAGTTCTATTTCTGAACTTTGCCGTCGCGAAGGGATCGCAGAAAGCCTGTATTGCAATTGGTCGAAGGACTTCATGGAGGCGGGAAAGAAGCGGTTGGCTGGCGACACTGCGCGCCAAGCGACGTCCGGCGAAGTCACCAGTCTGAAAGCTGAGGCACGCGACCTGAAGGAAGTCGTAGCCGAGCAGACGCTGGAGCTGCGTTTACGCAAAAAAAGCATGCTCGCGGATGGGGACGACCTAGAATGAGATATCCTGCATCAGAAAAGCTGGAGATCATCAGGTTGGTCGAAGGATCGCATCTGCCGGTCAAGCGTACGTTGGAAAAGTTGGGCGTATCGCGCGCAACTTTCTATAGATGGTATGATCGTTTTTTGCAGCGTGGCGAAGCTGGGCTCGAAGATCGCAAGCCGCATCCGGGTCGCGTTTGGAACCGTATTCCTGACGATGTACGGCAGGCAATGTTGGAAATGGCCTTGGCTCGGCCAGAACTAAGCCCACGAGAGTTGGCGGTCACGTTCACCGACGAGCGCAGCTACTTCGTCTCAGAGTCCAGTGTTTACAGGCTTTTGCGATCACATGATATGATCACCAGCCCGAACTTCATTGTAATGAAAGCTGCTGATGAGTTCCGGGATAAAACGACGGTACCAAATCAGCTTTGGCAAACCGACTTCACGTATCTCAAGGTCATCGGCTGGGGTTGGTTTTATTTGTCGACCGTTCTGGATGACTACAGTCTGTACATCATCACCTGGAAGCTTTGCACTGGAATGGCCGCGTCGGATGTACAAGACACGCTGAACCAAGCACTGGAAGAAACAGGGCTGGATCAGGCAAAGGTCCTTCATCGCCCCCGCCTGCTGTCAGACAATGGTCCGTGCTAATTCTCCGGTGAATTAGCGGAATATCTGGAAGACAAAGGCATCCCGCACACATGTGGCGCACCTTATCATCCGCAAACCCAAGGCAAGATCGAGCGTTGGCATCAGACCCTCAAGAACCGCATCTTGTTGGAGAACTACTTCCTGCCAGGTGACCTTGAAACACAGATCGCCGCCTTCGTTGGGCACTACAATCA
>JBGCDB010000014.1:0-5184 GCA_045104955.1 Roseobacter sp. | reverse complement strand
CGGCCATCAGGCACTGGTTCTCACGGCAGCAGTCGTCATTCACTGCCAGCATGCGAAACTTACGAGATGCGCCGAACGTATCAGACACAAAATCCAACGATCCCGTTGACCGGCAGGTGGTTGCAACCAACCACCGAGAGGGGGCGCTCGCCTGGGCGCAAAGCCACGGGCATAATTTCTTGCAGCCCCAAATTGCTTTAGCAGATCATTGGACGTCCGGGCCTGACCTAAAGTCTGGACGGCCGTGGCAGATTTGATTACCGCTTCCTCGGTGGTCTGATCCAGAAGGCTTACCAGCTTATCAAGTAAGAATTTGATTTTACACATTAAACAGCTTCGGAGCACTGTCTTTTCACCAGCTTCCCGCCAAATGTAGTTTGAGAGCATCGTCCAAGTCCTAAAAAGAGATGTGCTCGACGGCTTGGAAGATAGGGCTTGATCAGGCGCGCGTTGATCGGTCGGCGTATTTGGGACTGCGTCCGCTTTTCGGTTGAACGTTGGCCTCACGCTCGGCTCACAGGTTTATCGTCCATCTGTGCGAAACGATGTTGCAGCGATGGACATAGTCCAGTTCAGGCACGAGCTTTAAATTTTTGATTGGTGAGGTTTGGCTGCTCGCGTGCACGTCCATCGTTCTTTCATAATCAAACGTTTGATAAATCTGATTTTCGTGTGAAGGTGGCAAGGGACGATAATTTTCTGGGAGGAAAAAATGAAGCGAGATATATGGATCGCCGGAACGCTTGCTGGGTTTGTGATGGCTGGAACGGCCTATGCTCAATCAGCGGAGCAGTTGCTGAATGATCAACAAACGCCCGAAGATGTGCTTGTTTATGGGCACGGGTATGACCAAACACGTCACAGCACGCTGGATCAAATCAACACAGAAAACGCGGGCGATCTGCGACCCGTGTGGACCTATTCGCTGTCAGACGGACGCGGACAAGAGAGTTTTCCGCTGATCCACGAAGGTCGTATGTACCTGACCACCCATAACGCGACCATGGCGATTGATGCGCTGACCGGGCGGCAGTTTTGGAAATCGACATTAGAATATCCGGCGGAAACGCCGCGTGTGGCGTGTTGCGGTATCGTGAACCGGGGCGTTGCGATGATGGATGGCACGCTGTACCGCACGACGCTGGATGCGCATGTGATCGCCATCGACGCGATGACCGGTGAAGAAAAATGGCGCACCAAGTCGATTGACTTCAAGGCCGGGTATTCGATGACCGTGACGCCGCTGCTGGCGGATGGTGTTCTGATTGTTGGTATTTCCGGCGGTGAATATGGCATTCGCGGCTATATCGAAGGCTATGATCCTGCCACCGGCGAACAGCTTTGGCGGACCTATACGGTGCCAGCCCCCGGAGAGCCGGGATCAGAAACATGGCCCGAAGGCGACGCATGGGAGCGTGGCGGTGGGCCTGCATGGCTGACCGGCACCTATGATCCTGACCTTGGGACCGTCTACTGGGGGGTGGGGAACCCGGCCTCGTGGAATTCGGGGCTTCGTCAGGGGGATAACCTTTATACCAACACCATTCTTGCGCTTGATCCAAAAACGGGTGGCATCAAGTGGCACTACCAGACCTCTCCGAATGATCCGTTTGACTATGACGCGACCAACGAATTGGTTCTCACAGAGCTGGATGGTCAAAAGGTCTTGATGCAGGCGAACCGAAACGGGTTTTTCTATGTGATCAACCGCGAAACGGGCAAGCTGGTCGCGGCAAATACCTTCGTCGAAGAGGTGACATGGGCGGATAGCATTGATCTGGAAACAGGCCGACCGAACTATACCGACGTTTACACCGATGCGGTGGCTGGTGAACCCGTGACCTATTGGCCAAGTGCGTTTGGTGGCAAAAACTGGGCGCCGATTTCCTATGATGCGGGGCGTCAGACTGCCTTTATCAACACGTTCCGCATGGGCATGAACTACAAAGCCGTTGAGCCACAATACCGGCCCGGCGTGTTTTACTTTGGTGCCGAATTCTCATGGGACTATCCTGAAGATCACCGTGGCGAACTGCGCGCGATTGATCCGATGACGGGAGCCGTCAAATGGGCTGTCCCCTCCGATATTCCGCGCAATGCTGGCATTCTGTCAACAGCTGGTGGCATCGTCTTTACCGGCGCGCAAACTGGTGAGTTCGAGGTGTTCAACTCGGATTCCGGAGAAAAACTCTGGGAGTATTTCGCAGGCACCGGCATCGTCGGACAACCGGTGACATGGGAACATGCGGGCAAGCAATACATCACCATGTTGTCCGGTGGTGGGGCTGTATATTCGCTGTTCTCGGGCGATGAGCGGCTGGCGAACATTCCGACAGGTGGGTCTGTTTGGACCTTCGCGCTTGGTGAATAAGCGGGGGATCAACCACGGATGAAACATCTGACATGTGTGATGTTGCTTGGGCTGGGGGCGTTGACGTCCCCGGCCTTTGCCGACGAAGAGCTGCTTGCCTTTGGCAGCAAAACCTACAAACAATTCTGTTCGCATTGCCATGGGATAAACATGGTAAGCGGCGGCAACAGCTCGTATGATTTGCGCAAATTTCCCTTGGATCAAAAGGATCGCTTTTACGGATCTGTTTTGAACGGCAAAGGCGACATGCCCGCTTGGGGCGATATTTTGCTGGAAACCGAAATGGATGCGTTGTGGCACTATGTGGCGACACGTGGTGGCAAACAGCCCCTTCCCGAAGAAGAGGCCGCAGCCCTCAACACACCTGCACCCAGCACGGCCACAGCGTCGCTGGTGCATGACGACGCACTGACCGCCTGTCTTGCGCGCAACGGTGGTGCGATGTCGGCGATGCGTCACAAGGGCGGTGAGGGTATGGATTACCTGATGGCGCAACAGATCGCGACGGCGATGGATCTGCCACTGAAGGTGACATGGTTCGAAAGTGAATCCGAAGAAGACACCACGCCAGCGCGCGACACGATTGCGTTGTTGTCCGCTGGTCTGTGCGACATTGCACCGGGGTTTGCGTTGTATGAACCCATCCTGACCCAATATGCGGGCACCCGTGCTGCGATTCCCTATTGGCTGGACCGGCCTGACACACACCGCCGGGGGGCACAGGTTGATCTGGATGAGATCACGGTATCCGTGCCCTATATGCGCATGGAAATCGGCTTGGTGCACCGCGAAGGTGTCGATGTCGGAGCGGTCGGTAAAATCAGTGATCTGGATGGGCTCAAGCTTGGCCTTGAACAGGGCACGTTACCGGGCGTTTTGCTGCTGCGTCAGGGGACGGATGACATGAACCGGACCGCACGCACCTTCAATCCCGGCCCCGAATTCCTGTGGCACATGGAAAACGGTGTCTTTGATGCAGCGCTTGTCACCATCGGGGCTTATGATTTTCACCGCAAGCAAAACTCGATCACCACCTTGCAGCTGCATGAGTACCGTCATCCTTTGGGCTTCAACCTTGGGGTCGCGATGCTGGCTGAAAACGACATACTGGTCTCGGCGGTGAATGCCACGATCACGGCGCTTAACGCACAGGGCAAGACGGCCAAATTCGCGCAAACAGCAGGGGTGCACTATGCCGCGCCGCGCAGCCCGTTCGTCCAAGCCCGCCTGTCGTTGCGCGATCTAATAGCGACAGAGTAACCCGCTGCAGCAAAAGAGCGGCCCCATCACAAGAACGCGTCACCGCCCCAGTGGTGGCGCTACTCATTCGGACGGCCAAA
The DNA here is from genome assembly GCA_045104955.1 of Roseobacter sp. Taxonomy (GTDB): domain Bacteria; phylum Pseudomonadota; class Alphaproteobacteria; order Rhodobacterales; family Rhodobacteraceae; genus Roseobacter. The sequence goes on along the minus strand of JBGCDB010000014.1, from coordinate 1,473 downwards.
TTGATATGTCGTGGATTGAACGCACGATCCGAAACGACCTGCTTTGGCGCATCAAATCGCTTGCAAGACTTGGCTTGACTGAACGGCGCTCGTTGCCGAAGTCTTGATCCTAGCCTTTGTGACGGTAGGCAGATCAGACTGTTTTGTGAGGGGTGCGCGACCACTTGCATTCTTTATAGATTTGTTTTTTTCGGTTGCTTTCGTCGATATAATTAGGAGGTATCGTTTGTTTTTTCTTGCTAGAGCTTGGTTTAAACTTCTTGGGCGAAATTGGGTGGAACATGAGCTGCACTCTGGGCTTATTGTTGCGCCGATCCGTAATAAGCGTGGCGACTTGAAAAGTATCTACCTTCAACACAAACCGCACGTTTACAAACGAATACACTTTGCAGATACAAGGGGCTGCCATCTTATTGACAACAGTTACAACTGGATGATGATTATGGATTTTTTGGCCAGCCGCGACCCGAAAAACTTGCCGATAAACTATGATATGGATGTGGCTGCGGATTGCATAATTTATTCAATCGATGGCGAAATATTCTCAATTCCCATTTCTGCCATTAGAAAGATTGACATGCTGTGCTTTGGAGCATGCGATGAGCAATCGTATTGAAGTTCTGCCCGTTCATATTCTGACCGTCAACGCAGAGCGCGTTGGCAGGTTTATTGGCGAAGACTCAACAGGAGACAAGCTATCGGGCCAGTCTTGAGATCAGCATTTGACGAGGGCGAGCAACTTTCGATGAGGTTTATTCACTGCCTTTGGTGGACCTAGGCATCGGAAAGACCGTAGCGTAAAATATTGCTGGTTAGATGATGGTCTATGCATCGGCAACAAGGTGAATTTTGCGGCTGATCCCACCACGCGAACGGCCGATCGCTTGAGCCTCGGCCCATCTTTTTGAGCGCCTGCGCCATGTTGGTGCGCGCGCATAATGGTGCTGTCTACAAGGACGTAGTCAAAATCCGGGTCTTCGGCCATCGCATTGAAAAGACGACCAAACACGCCGCCACGGCGCCATCGATTGAAGCGGACGGAAATCAAGTTCCAATTGCCGAAATGATCCGGAAAGGCCTGCTAACGACCGCCTGTTCGTGCCACCAAAGAGTGGCCTACATGAACTTTTGGTTGTCTTGGCCGGTTCGGGCCAGGTCACCTTTCTTGCCGGGCAGATGGGGTTCCATCCGTCCCCAAACGCGGTCGCTCAATTCTTGTCTGCTCAATCATGCTGGCCCGCTATCCAGTATCCAGCTTGAAGCACAAACAAACCCCGTCTGGGAATCCTGAATGTCAGCACAGCCTAGTACTTCGATTGAGTCGAAATATTCTGTAAGCGGTGCGCCATTCACACGGGTTTGGCGTAGCTCCACGGCAGCAACTTTTTGATGTCCGTTTGTTTGTGCCCGCCTGCGATAGCTGTCAGGACACCTGACAGATAGCCCTGAGGCTCGATCTCGTTGAGCTTGCAG
>JBGCDB010000013.1:0-159120 GCA_045104955.1 Roseobacter sp. | reverse complement strand
TGCAGATTAAACTTACAATAGGGGCTTGAAGCGGGTCGAGACTTTGTCTAAACCGCATTTCATCGGGTCGTTAGCTCAGTTGGTAGAGCGCTTCGTTTACACCGAAGATGTCGGGAGTTCGAGCCTCTCACGACCCACCATTCTCCCCTAGAACGCCGTACCACCCGCTATTTGGACCGCCGTGATGTCTAGGCTGCTTTTAGCAAACGGCGCTAAATTGCTTATTTTGCAGCAAAAGTTTTTTTTTGTGTTCCTTGCCGCTTAGCTGTGGCACGGATACTACGTAGTATTGGGTAGATCGTATGAGGGCCACCGTTATGCATTTTGGTAAGATTGTCGCTGCGCGGGCATTGCTGAATGATGATATGTTGCGGGATGACACGTTCACCGCCTTGATAGAACGAATCGAAGCACTGCCTGCGGACCAACGCGGCATTCAAGCGCTGAGCCTGTCTGCTTCATTGCTTGAAATGGCAGCGTACGAATTGGCCGGGACAGTCGCGACAGAACAAGTGGGTGCATTGATCGAAAATGCAGCCCATCTTTCGCGGCAATCTGCAGCCTGTGCAGCAGGCGAGGGCGCGAATACGCTTAAAACGGGCAGTCGTGTGCACTAACGTCAAAGCGACTTGGGGTCATTAGTGCTGTCTAGCTTTAGCCTGTATTAAGGCTCCGCGTATCAGATCGTGCATGTGTGTTTATTGGTTTCGCTGACGTGATTGGCGCGTGTTTGCATGCTGATCTAGCGTTAAAGGCTGCATGAATTACCCCGATATTCGCAAACATCCGTCTATAGCGCGCAGACGCTGCGCAAAATCTGACAGAAGATTTGCTGTAATCTGCAAATAGTCCCTTTAGGTTGTCTGTAATCAGGAGGCTTATGCTATGAGTTGGAACCCAGCTTTGGACCCCGACTGTCCCATAGGGGACGCAGTTGATGCGATCGAGACGGTTATTGTGCCGCGTGCGCGTGATTTGGGAGGGTTCGAGGTGCGACGGGCTTTGCCCGCCCCCCGCCGGCAAATGGTCGGTCCGTTCATATTTTTTGATCAGATGGGGCCGGCCGAATTTATTACAGGCCAAGGCATCGACGTGCGCCCGCATCCCCACATTGGGCTCGCGACTGTAACTTATCTGTACAAGGGTAAAATTCATCATCGTGACAGTTTGGGGACGGATCAGTGGATCGAACCGGGTGCTGTGAATTGGATGGTGGCGGGGCACGGGATCACGCATTCTGAGCGCGCTGATGGGGAATTGCGCCAGCGCCCGCATGAATTGTTTGGTATCCAAACGTGGGTGGCTTTGCCCAAAGACGCAGAGGACGACGCCGCTGCCTTTGAACATGCACCCAAAGAAACGCTGCCGTTGTTGCAAGGGGAAGGCAAAGAAGTCAGACTGATTTTGGGAACTGCATATGGAGAGACGGCACCAGTCAAGGTTTACTCTGAGACATTCTATGCGGATGCCATCCTCGAGGCGGGTGCAAAGATACCGTTGCCGGACGATCACGAGGATCGGGGTGTCTATGTTGTGACGGGCGCTGTAACGGTTGCGGGCGATACGTTTGAGGCAGGGCAAATGATGGTGTTTCGTCCCGGTGATCAGATATCGCTGACGGCGGGGGACCAAGGCGCGCGCCTGATGTTGCTGGGCGGAGCGACGTTAGAGGGCTCGCGTCATATCTGGTGGAATTTCGTGGCGTCTTCGAAAGAGCGCATCGATGCTGCAAAAGAAGCATGGCGGGCGGGCGATTGGGCGCATGGCCGTTTCAAACTGCCCCCGGGCGATGATGCAGAGCATATCCCACTGCCTGACTAGGCCAGTCGGCTGCAGGTGTTTTGGGAAAAAGGAAAATTCCTGCAATATTTTTGTATGTGCCGCTTGACGCCGCGTGGGCGTCGCAATACTACACCCAAACGCGCGGCGCTGATTTGCATCGCGTGTGCAGTGGGCGGTTGTAGCTCAGTTGGTTAGAGTACCGGCCTGTCACGCCGGGGGTCGCGGGTTCGAGCCCCGTCAACCGCGCCACCGCTGCTTGAAAAGGCCCCCTTCGTGGGGCCTTTTTGCATTTAAGTCTGTTGTCTTTGAACAAACGGCCCGCCGGATGAATTTCACGCCTTGGACAAAAACTGATGCAAAACGGAAGCTGTCTCTTCTGGCGATTGATCCACAAAAAAATGTCCACCGGGAATGGCTGCAGATTGCATTTGTGCCAAACGATCGCGCCATGTGCTGGGTACATCATACGCTTTAGCCATCGCACCTTGCGCACCGTACATCACCAATGCAGGGGCGTTCACCTGTTCGCCTAAATTCTGCGTGTCCAAATCAAAGTCATATTGCAAAGCTGCACGGTAGTCGGCGCACATGCCGCGGATCGCGTCGGGGTCGCGCCATGCCGCGCGGTAGGCATCTAATGCCTCTGGTGCAAAATCCTCGATGTGAGCTGCACCCCATCCGAGCAGACAGCTTTCGAAATATGCATCTGGATCATGGCCGATCATCGTCTCGGGAAATGGGTAGGGTTGGGCCAGAAAAAACCAATGGTAATACGCGGTCGCAACGTCTTTGGAGAGTTGGTCCAGTAAAAGATGTGTGGGCACGATATCCATCACGGTCAGGCTTTGTATGGCCTCAGGGGCATCGAGCGCGAGCCTGTGCGCCACACGCCCGCCACGATCATGACCAACGACATGGAAGGTATCGTGCGCTAAGTGCCGCATCAGGGCGATCTGGTCAGCGGCCATGTGACGGAAGCTGTAGTTTTCGGTCCCTTCTGGCTTGCTGCTTGCGCCATAGCCGCGCAAGTCTGGGGTAACAACCGTGAAGTTCTGTGCCAACATGGGTGCCACAGCATGCCACATCGCATGTGTTTGAGGAAAACCATGGAGCAGTAATACTGCCGGGCCTTGGCCGCCTGTGGCGTAAGCGATGCTTTGGTCATTTATGGTGGCGGTGGTTGTAGCGAAGTTCAGACTCATATCGACCACATAGGTGCGCTGAAGCGCACCTTACCCCGTATAAATTTCTTACCGGCTGTTTGATTTAACGGCGTTTTCATGTCAGTGCGTCCAAGATGCGCGCCCAACTCCGCGTGCCTTTGTGAAAGCTTTCCAGATCGTATTTTTCATTTGGGGAATGCAATGCGTCGTCATCTTTGCCAAACCCAATGAGCACGGGCGTAGTATGCAAGATGTCTTGAAAGTGACCTGCGACCGGAATCGAGCCGCCCCCGCCAATAAAGGCTGCAGGAACCTGCCATTCGTCGCCAAGCGCCTGCCGTGCTTTTTCAAATGCCGGGTCCGATGTATCAACCACACATGCGCCGTCAGCGCCGTGGGATGTGAATTCAACGCTGCAGTCTGCGGGCAGCAATCCGCGCACCATCGCGCGAAAGCTCTCTTGGATCGCCCTTGGGTCTTGGTCGCCCACAAGTCGAAAACTGAATTTAGCATGGGCTTGCGAGGGCAGAACAGTCTTTGACCCCTCTGCCGTGTATCCGCCCCATATGCCGTTCACTTCGCATGTTGGCCGTGACCACGTCATTTCCAAGGGTGTGCGCCCATGCTCACCCGCGGGGATAGACAGATCGACGTCGCCAAGGAACGCCTTGTGGTCGAACGCCAAGGCATCCCACTGTGTGCGCAATGTGTCTGATAACTCGTGCACGCCATCGTAGAACCCCGGTATTGTGATGCGGCCATCATCATCGTGTAGTGCCGCGATCACTTTGCTTAAAACGCGGATGGGATTCATTGCGACACCGCCGTAGTAGCCGGAGTGCAGGTCCTTGTCGGGGCCTGTTACTGTGATCTCTTCTTTCAACATACCGCGCAGCATGGTCACGATTGCCGGCGTTTTGCTTTCGAACATTGCGGTATCGCAAATCAACGCAAGGTCTGCGGTCAGGTGTTCTTTATGTGCGTTCATGAAAGGAACCAGCGAAGGGGAGCCGCTTTCTTCCTCGCCCTCGAGGAAAAAGGTGATTTTACATGGGAGCGTGCCGTATTCGGCTTTCCATGCGCGACACGCCTCGACAAAGGTCATCAATTGGCCTTTGTCATCAGCAGTGCCGCGCCCCCTTATGACTTTGCCCTTCGGCGTGTCCTCGATGCGCGGGTCAAAGGGATCGTTCGCCCATAAATCCAGTGGATCGACGGGTTGCACATCGTAGTGGCCATAAAACAATAAATGCGGACCGGGGCCTTCTACGTGGCCCATGACCATCGGATGTCCCGGCGTAAGGTATTTTCGGGCCTGCACGCCAATGCTGTTTAAGTCGGCGACGATCCAATCCGCAGCCCGGTCGCAGTCCTGTTTGTAGGCAGGATCGGTAGAGATAGACGGGATGCGGACAAACTCGAACAGTCTTTCCAGTGCCTGCGGCATTTGGGAATCAATTCGGGATAATACGTTTTCAAGCGACATGGGCGTTCCTTTGGTGCGGTGCATGGGCCAGCGTAGCAGCGCCTTTGGCGCATTCAAGCCTGCGTTGTACCAGATCAGATAGCGCTCTCCTGCGACATGCCGTCCAACGGTCGGTTGTTGAATAATTCATGCGCATTCTATAATTGTTCTAAGAACAAATTTTGGGGGCGCGTTCTTGCGCCCCGTTAAGGAGTGGGTCTTCGTGAACTACGACAACAAATTGGATCAAGCGTTAGAGCGTTTGCACGAAGAAGGTCGCTACCGGACTTTCATTGATATCGAACGTCAAAATGGCCAGTTTCCGCACGCCGTATGGACCCAACCAGATGGATCACAGCGCGAAATAACCGTGTGGTGTGGGAATGATTACCTTGGCATGGGGCAGCATCCGGTTGTCCTCGAGGCGATGCACGAAGCGTTAGACGCTACAGGAGCAGGCTCAGGCGGGACGCGGAATATCTCGGGCACGACGGTCTATCATAAACGGCTCGAGGCCGAGTTGTCTGATCTGCACGGTAAAGAATCGGCGCTGCTGTTTACCTCTGCCTATATTGCAAATGACGCGACCTTATCGACGTTGCCAAAATTATTCCCCGGTTTGATCATTTATTCTGACGCGCTGAATCACGCGTCGATGATCGAAGGAGTAAGGCGAAATGGTGGCGCCAAGCGCATCTTTAAACATAACGACGTCGCACACCTGCGCGAGTTGATGGCTGCGGACGACCCGTCTGCTCCCAAGCTGATTGCGTTCGAATCCATATACTCAATGGACGGTGATTTTGGTCCGATCAAGGCGATTTGTGACCTTGCGGATGAATTTGGTGCTTTGACCTACATTGATGAAGTCCACGCGGTGGGCATGTATGGCGAACGTGGTGCTGGGGTGGCCGAAAGGGATCATCTGATGCACCGGTTAGACATCATTAATGGCACCCTGGCCAAAGCCTATGGCGTAATGGGTGGATATATCGCCGCGTCAGAAAAAATGTGTGATGCCATAAGGTCTTATGCGCCGGGGTTCATCTTTACCACCTCGTTGCCACCGGCAGTTGCTGCGGGTGCTGCGGCTTCTGTAGCGTTCTTGAAAACGGCACCGGAACTGCGCGAGGCGCATCAACTCCAAGCTCGTATTTTAAAGATGCGTCTAAAGGGTTTGGGGCTTCCGATCATCGATCACGGCAGCCACATCGTGCCCGTTATGGTCGGGAATCCAGTGCATACCAAAATACTAAGCGACATGCTTTTGGAGCAGCATGGGATTTATGCTCAGCCGATAAATTTCCCAACCGTGCCACGCGGAACGGAGCGTTTGCGGTTCACCCCGTCGCCCGTACACGGCCCACGCGAGCTGGACGCATTGGTACACGCCATGGACGGACTTTGGTCACATTGTGCGCTAAATCGTGCCGAAGAGGCATGTTAGGTACAGTCCAGATGAATTTTGAGTTGCCTTGTGTTAACCTAACCTAAACAACAAGTCAGATACGAATCGTGGGGACGATTCTACACTTTGACGTCGCTAGGCAGGCACACGAAGCAAGACGGGGCAGAGACTATGATCGGGCGCAAGCACTCAAAGAGTGTTGAGGAAGAAGTCGAACGCAAAGCGTTTGATGACTTCGAGCTGCGACTTGGTGATATGATGCGCGGCGAACGCGCGACGATGGGTAAGTCGCTACTGGACGTCCAACGCGAGCTTCGCATCAAAGCGGCCTATATTGCTGCCATCGAAAATTGTGATCCTGATGCGTTTGATACTCCGGGGTTCATTGCCGGGTACGTGCGGTCATATGCGCGATATCTGGGCATGAATCCGGATGAGGCATTTGATACCTTCTGTGTCGAAAGCGGCTTTTCTGTTGCGCATGGTATGTCGGCCGAAGCGTCGGTTATCAAAAAGTCTAACCGCGACACGTCTTCAAAACGCCCCGCAGACGGGGATATGTTCAACCGTCCAAGCACGCCTTTCGTCCCAACGGGGGAAAGCTTTCTGTCGCGTATTGAACCCGGCGCTGTGGGATCATCGCTGGTTCTTATCGCGCTGATTTCAGCGATTGGGTTTGGCGGTTATTCTGTGTTGCAAGAAGTTCAGCGTGTTCAGGTCGCTCCGGTTGATCAGACGCCTGTTGTTTTGTCAGATCTTGATCCATTGGATGGCGTGATCGTTGCTGCGGCTGAAAACACCGACGGCGTTGATATGCCGGTCATCGTGGATCAACCGCGTGCCGAAGCATTTGATCGGCTGTATCGTCCCGAAGCGTTGGACGTGCCGGTTTTGGTGGCCCGTGACGCGCCAATCTCGACCCTGGACCCCCGGACATTTGGCAACTTTGCGCAATCGCCACAACCAGAAACCGTACCTGACAGCCTGTCGTTCGAACGTAATCTCGCTGATGTTGCAATCAGCCCTGCTACTGAAAAACCGGTGCCGATCGTGTCGAAAGATCCCGGTCCCGCGCTGCGTATGGTTGCTGTGCGCCCTTCATGGGTTCGCGTTAGCTCTGCCGATGGTACAGTGATCCTTGAGACGATCATGGAACCGGGTGATACTTGGGATGCACCTGTTGATGGCGCGCCTGCGGTACTGCGCACAGGCGAGAGCGGCGCGATTTATTTTGCCTTGAATGGCGAATACTACGGCCCTGTCGGTGAGACGGGCACAATCACTTCAAACTTGGCTTTGGACGTGGACGCGTTGAAGTCAGCCTATCAGATTGCCGATTTGGCAGCGGATGAAGCACTGGCGACCACGGTCGTTGAATTGCAGACACCGGTTGAGCCCGCGTCACAATAACACCCCATTTTTAAAAACGACGATTGCGGGCCGGGCTCGGAGTGTCTAATTTAACTGACAGGTCCACTCTGGAAGGTCACACTGATGTCGCTTAACCATATTCGTCCTTGGCGCAATATATACAGACGCAAATCACGGCAAATCATGGTTGGGAACGTGCCTGTAGGCGGCGACGCCCCGATTACGGTCCAAACAATGACAAACACGCTGACCACGGATGTCAAAGCGACCATCGCCCAAATTCAATCAGCCACGGACGCGGGTGCCGACATTGTACGCGTGTCTGTCCCGGATGAGGCGTCATCAAAGGCGCTAAAAGAGATCGTGCCCGAGGTGTCGGTGCCCATCGTTGCGGATATCCACTTTCATTACAAACGGGGGATCGAAGCGGCCGAAGCGGGCGCTGCCTGTCTGCGTATCAACCCCGGCAATATCGGTGATGAAACACGGGTCAAAGAAGTGATCAAAGCCGCACGCGATCACAATTGTTCCATCCGCATTGGGGTGAATGCAGGCAGTCTTGAAAAGCACCTGTTGGACAAATACGGCGAGCCATGTCCTGATGCGATGGTGGAATCCGGCCTCGATCATATCAAGATTTTACAGGACAATGACTTTCACGAATTTAAAATCAGTTGCAAGGCTTCGGACGTTTTCATGGCTGCAGCAGCGTACCAGCAACTGGCCGAGGCCACCGATGCACCGATCCACTTGGGGATCACTGAAGCAGGCGGGCTCGTATCTGGTACGATAAAATCAGCCATCGGGTTGGGAAACCTGTTGTGGATGGGCATTGGTGACACCATACGGGTCAGTCTTTCGGCTGATCCTGTGGAAGAGGTTAAGGTTGGGTACGAAATCCTAAAATCACTCGGGTTGCGTCACCGCGGTGTGAACATCATCAGCTGTCCAAGTTGCGCGCGCCAGGGGTTTGACGTCATCAGCACAGTTGAAGCGTTGGAAAAGCGGCTTGAACATATCAAGACGCCGATGAGCTTAAGCATCATTGGCTGTGTTGTGAATGGTCCGGGCGAAGCCTTAATGACTGACGTGGGCTTTACCGGTGGTGGTGCAGGGTCGGGCATGGTGTATCTAGCAGGCAAACAAAGCCATAAGCTGGACAACAGTCAGATGATCGAACACATCGTCGAACAGGTCGAAAAAAAGGCCGCCGAGTTGGACGCGGCGGCCCTGGTTGCAGATGCAGCAGAGTAGGGTGCGTTAGCCCCGCTTGTCGTCAACAATCAATTGCAGCTGATCAAACGGCAAAAAGCCACGCAGCATCTCGTCTTCTAGAACAAAAGAGGGGGTGCCGTTAATCTGTAATGCCTGAGCCAATGCGCGCGTCGTACGCAGCTGCTCTGTTATGATCGGGTCGTCCATCCGCGCTTCAATGCTGTTGCTGTCAAACCCAAAGTTGTTCGACAGGCGGCGTAGCGACGTCATACTGATATCACCGTTGTAAGTCATCAGCGCGTCATGAAATGCTTTGTATGCGTCGTCACCGGCCACGAGCTTCGTGGCAATGGCATAGCGGGACGCAAGCACAGATTGCTCTCCCAGAATTGGAAATTCCTTTACGACAAAACGGATATTCCCGTCCGCCTCGAGCAATTTTTCCACTTCGTTGAAGGCGCGCTTACAGAACCCACAGCGGTAGTCCATGAACTCAACCAACGTGATGTCACCATCAGGATTGCCGCCCACATATGAAAACCCATCGTCAAAAATCGCTTCGGCATTTTGGGCAACAAGGTCTAGATCCGCCTGCGCTTGTTGTTCCGCTTGGCGTTCTTCCAGTGAATTAACGGCTTCCATGATAATTTCTGGGTTGTCCATCAAATAGGCCCGCACCTCTGCGCGAAACAAGGCCCGCTCTTCGGCGGTCATTGCATTTAGGTCCAAAGCAAAGCTTGGTGTGGCAAAACCAAAGGCGCTTACTGAACAAGCGAGCAGCAGTTTTTTAATCATCTTTCATCTCCGTTTCGCGGCGCGTTCTGATGCAATCAACACATCTTGAGCTCTTTGCCAAGGGCCTGAGCCTTCAGCCAACAGGCCGACCGCGCGTTTTGCATGAATTCCAGCGTCGGACATCCGCCCCGACAAAGCATAGCGTTCGGCCGTCACAACGGATGCCATGCCGCGTTGTCCCAGTTTGGCATAAGCGACAGAAAGATCGCGGAGCATTGTGCCATCGCGAAAATCAATTGTCCGCGCTTTTTCCAAGATACGTCGCGCGCCACTGACATCGTCGTTTATCAGCAAGGCACGCCCATAGCCTGACAAGACCAAGGGATCGTTTGGTGCCAAGTTCACTGCGCGGGCATACGCAGCGGCGGCGGCTTTGAAATTACGCGTTTCCAGCAGGATTTGACCACGTTGGTCGTGCAGAAAGGGGTCATTGGGGCGCTTTGCGATCGCCGTATCAATAGCGTTTAACGCTTGTTTTGTCCGAGACTGGCGATGCTCTGCGATGGCGGTGCGTAGCAATCGCACGTCTTCGTAAGGGGTTTCCTTCACACGGCGTAGCGTCCATTTCGGGGCGCGTGTATATGCGCTGAGCTTCCCTTTGACGCGGGTGAACCAATAATCTGCGGCATCACTGTTGCGCCCGGGGTCTACGGCATAGGCTGCCACAAACCCTTCTAATGCGCGCAACCGGTCACGCGACAAAGGATGACTGCGGGTGTAGGGGTCTTGTCTGCTTTCAGACACCAGTTCTTGGCCGCGAAAAATATCCAGCACTTGGGTCATGCCGCGTGGGTCAACGCCTGCAGATTTCATATACCGTACACCGGCTTGATCGGCGGAGGCTTCTTCGGCGCGTGTGTGTTTGAAAAACCGGTTCTGGGCCGAGCTTTGGGTGCCAAGCAAAATGCCGCCCGCCGCTTGGCCTGATCCTGCCGCCGCTGCAATCGTAGCCAAAGCCACGCCAAGCCCAGCAGCCGTGCGTGTGCTGGCCAAATTGTTCATGCGGCGTGTAATGTGGCCATTGGCGATATGAGCAGCCTCATGCGCGATCACACCTTGCAGCATTGCGGCATTGCTCATGCGGTTGATCAACCCGTAATGCAGAAAAATCGCATCGTTGCTGACGACAAAGGCGTTCAGGGAGCTTTCATCAACAACTAATATTTTCACGCGTGCGGGACTTAGTCCGGCAGCGGTCAAAATAGGGGCAGCGAGTTGTTTCAGCCCATATTCGATATCGGCGTCGCGCAGCAGGCCTTGGGCGGCCGCAACCTGCGCCAACATGCAAAAAGCCAAAGCTGGGATTGACGCCAGCCGGAATACGCGGTGAAACCTCATACCAACAGTAAGGAGCGATTTCATGCGGGTTTCAAGGCGTTCTTCGGTCGATCCCTTCATTGTGATGGATGTGATGGAGGCTGCGCGCCAAGCCGAAGCAGACGGGCGTCATATTATCCATATGGAAGTAGGGCAACCGGGCACCGGCGCACCGAAACACGCCGCCGACGCCGTTACGCGCGCGATGCAAGATGGCCCGATGGGGTACACGGTTTCCTTGGGTCTGCCTGCGCTGCGCCAGAGAATCGCACAGCTTTATGGCGAATGGTACAATGTTGACTTAGATCCAAACCGGGTCGTTGTAACTTCTGGGTCTTCGGCTGGGTTCATTCTGGCTTTTACCGCGCTTTTCGATACTGGTGACAGGGTAGGGATCGGTGCACCCGGCTATCCCAGCTATCGCCAGATCTTGAGCGCGCTTGATCTGACACCGGTTGACCTTCCCACAGCGCTTGAGAACCGGTTTCAGCCAGTGGCGGCAGACTTTAAGGGGATGAATTTGGCCGGCCTGATGGTGGCGTCGCCTGCGAACCCGTCTGGCACAATGTTGGACAAAGCGGCCATGGGCGCATTGATCGAAGCCGCGCATGCCCAAAATGCATCGTTCATCTCGGACGAGATTTATCATGGCATCGAATACGAAGCCAAAGCGGTGACTGCGCTGCAGATCACTGACGAGGCGTATGTAATCAATTCATTTTCCAAGTATTTTTCAATGACAGGCTGGCGCGTGGGCTGGATGGTTGTACCCGAAAATCACGTGCGCGTCATTGAACGGATTGGTCAGAACATGTTCATATGTGCGCCGCACGTCAGCCAAGTCGCAGCTTTGGCTGCACTGGATGCGACCCAAGAGCTTGAGGCCAACCTAGATGTATACCGGGCCAACCGTGCCATGATGCTTGAAGGGCTGCCGCAGGCCGGTTTTACCAAGATAGCACCGCCTGACGGCGCTTTTTACGTCTATGCGGATGTGTCCGACATGACAGAAGACAGTCGTTCATTCGCGACTGAGATTTTGGAAAAAGCCGGTGTCGCCGTCACGCCGGGGCTGGATTTCGACCCATTGCGAGGGCATCAAACACTCCGATTTTCCTATGCGCGCAGTACGGAAGACATTGCCGAAGGCTTGGCGCGGCTCAAAGAATTCATGAGCACGCGTTAGGGGATACCCTCGGACGCCGGTTTGCGGTAATATATGGCAAAACACATCAGGCAGAGCAGGCCATGATCCGTATTCTTATTTTTTGTTTGGCCGCAGTGGTGGGCCAGCTGAGCGCTGTATGGGCGCAAACCAACAGCGATGGTGCGCATGTGCTGGCTGCGGGCAGTGGAATGACGACAGATTGGTACGGCAACACTGTACTCAGCCTAGAAATCTCGGACGTGGTGCCTTTTCGCGTCTTTACGCTGGATGATCCGCGCCGGTTGGTTATGGATTTTCAAGGGTTGGATTGGGATGGCGTTGCCCCTGCGGATGTTCTTGATCCGGATATGGGCATTGACGCTGTGCGGTTTGGGGCGTTTCAGCCAGGATGGTCGCGATTGGTGGCTGACCTCGCGGGCCCGATGTTGCCGGATGATGTAAGTATTCAACACGATAAATCTAATGGAAACAAAACCCTAACGCTAAGACTTAAATCAGTTCTACAGGCAGATTTTGCAATGGCCTCGGGCGTGCCTGCTGATGCCCTTTGGCCAACACAGCGGACTGTGACAACAGGCGCAACTGTGTCGGACGATCGCTTTGTCGTCGTGCTTGATCCCGGCCATGGCGGCATTGATCCCGGCGCCGAGCGCGAAGGGCTGTCGGAAAAAGAACTGATGCTGGATGTCGCATTCGAGATGCGGGATCAACTGCTTGCATTGGGGAGCATTGATGTGGTGCTGACACGTGAACAAGATGTCTTTGTCTCATTGACCAACCGCGTGGCCCAAGCACACCGGGCAAGGGCTGATCTGTTTATATCGCTGCATGCGGACGCATTAAGCCAAGGTGGCGCGCGGGGGGCGACAGTTTATACGTTGTCTGAGGAGGCAAGTGACACAGCGACCGCGCATCTGGCCGCCCGTCACAACCGTGCCGATATCATAGCAGGCGCAGATTTAACTGGTTCGGACGATCAAGTGGCGGGTATTTTGCTGGATTTGGCGCGGCAAGAAACCGAGCCGCGCTCAAAAGCTCTGGCTCGGGCGCTGGTGGATGAAATGGGCAATGTGGGCGGCCCTTTGAACAACCGTCCTCTGCGGCAAGCGGGTTTCTCAGTGCTCAAATCTGCGGATATCCCGTCCGTGCTGGTTGAGGTTGGATTTCTATCCAGCAAACGTGATTTGGACAATTTGCGCGACCCTGCGTGGCGCCGTACGATTGTGGCAGGCATGGTCCAAGGTGTCATCGCGTGGCAGGAAAAGGATGCCGCGCAACAATTGCTGGTGCGGCATTAGCAACCGTTTGCTCATCTTTGGTGTGCACGCTTTTGACGCGCGTTTCTGAAAGCCCTATACGGATGGGGCTGTATCGCAAATAAGGTTAGGGTTTTCGTGTTTCGGTTCATCTTGTCTTTCTTCGGCGGAATTTTCACCACGGTGACTATGGCGTTGGGTATGATGGTCCTGACGGTGGGGGCTGTGTTTTGGGTCTACGGTCAAGACTTGCCCAGCCACGAATCCTTGGCACAGTATTCCCCGCCAACGATCAGCCGGATTTATTCCGGGCAGGGCCAGATCATCGACGAATTTGCCAAAGAGCGGCGTTTGTTCACCCCGGCTGACGCGATTCCGGATTTGGTCAAGCAGGCGTTTATTTCTGCTGAGGACAAGAACTTTTATCAGCATGATGGGTATGATCTGCGGGGTATTGCTGCCGCTGGTTTCGATGCGGTGCGCTCCAAAGGCCGTGATGTGCGCGGAGCATCGACAATCACCCAGCAGGTAATGAAAAATTTCCTGTTGTCAGGCGATCGTCGTGCAGAGCGCAAAATCAAAGAGATTATCCTTGCCTCGCGTCTCGAAGAGACATTGAGCAAAGACAAGATCCTTGAACTTTACCTCAACGAGATTTTCTTGGGGCAGAATTCGTATGGTGTGGCAGCGGCCAGCCAGACTTATTTTAACAAATCCTTGTCCGAACTTGTCCCGCATGAAGCGGCGTTTTTGGCATCTTTGCCTAAAGCGCCTAGCGACTATCATCCAGTTCGGCAAAAAGACCGCCTGCTGGCGCGTCGTAATTTTGTTCTCAAGGAAATGATGGAAAATGGGTACATCACACCCGCCGCGTTCGAGACCGAAGTCGCGTCAGATTTGCGGTCGGTGCAAAACGGCGACTTTGAAAGCTTCAAAGCAGAGCTGCCGCCGCGCGACTACTTTACGGATGAGATCCGCCGCCAGCTGAGCGAAGACTTCGGCGAGGGTGAATTTTTTACCGGCGGGTTGAGCGTGCGCGCGACGATTGATCAGGAATTGCAGCCGATTGCCGCTCAATCCCTTCAGCGCGAACTAGAACTGTATGACCGCAAACAAGGGATTTGGCGCGAGCCGAAAATCAAAATTGATCCAGCGCTTTTGACAGATGAAGCAACGTGGCGCGATGCTTTGGCAGATGTTCAAATTGCCCGCGACATTGAATTGGACAACCCATGGTATCCGGCAGTTGTTTTATCTGTCGGGTCAAACGACGCGCGGATCGGCATTGAAGGCGTGATCGAGGATGAAGACGGCCACTTTATCACTGCGCGCGACGTGACATGGGCGCGAAAACGCACGCTTGATGGCGAAACGGGCCGCGAAGCGCGGGTTGCGGGTGACCTGCTGTCCGTTGGTGACGTCGTTCATGTGCGTGCGATCACATCCGATGAGGATGGCAGTTTTGTCCGTTGGAGCCTGCGTCAGGTACCCGAGGTTCAAGGTGGATTTGTGGCCATGGACGTGAATACCGGGCGCGTGATTTCCATGCAGGGCGGGTTTTCATACCAAGCCAGCGTCTTTAACCGGGCCACGCAAGCGCGCCGGCAACCGGGATCAAGCTTTAAGCCGTTTGTGTATGCATCAGCCCTTGATAGCGGCTATTCACCCGCGACTATTGTGGTCGACGCCCCGATTGAGATCGATACACCGCAAGGACTATGGCGGCCCCGTAATGCATCGCGTGAATTCTACGGCCCCACGCCTCTGCGGACCGGGATTGAGCGGTCACGAAATCTGATGACCATCCGCCTGGCACAGGAAGTGGGCATGCAGACGGTATCTGACTATGCGGAACGCTTTGGCGTCTACGACAATATGGGCACCTTTCTGGCCAATGCATTGGGGTCCGAGGAAACCACGCTTTACCGAATGGTTGCGGCATATGCGATGTTTGCCAACGGCGGCGAGCGGGTACAACCAACCTTGGTGGACCGTGTACAGGACCGCTACGGTAAAACCATCTACCGGCATGATGAACGCTATTGTTTTGACTGTGAGCTTGCCAGCCTCGACCCCGGGTTTGCGCCCAAGATTATCTCGAACCGCGAACGGGTGATGAACCCGATCACAGCCTATCAGCTGACATCTATGATGCAGGGCGTCGTTGATCGTGGGACGGCTGCGCGTACGGTTAATTTACCTGTGCCAACAGCAGGCAAGACCGGCACGACAAATGATGCAAAGGACGTGTGGTTTGTGGGGTTCACCAGCAACATTGTTGCGGGATGCTACATTGGCTACGACCAGCCTAAATCGCTGGGTCGGGGGGCATCAGGTGGCGGCATGTGCGGCCCTGTGTTCCAGCGTTTTATGGAACAAGCGACCCTAAAATACGGTGGTGGGCCGTTTGAAATCCCCGAAGGGGGGCGTTTTATCAAGATTGATCGCTTTACCGGCGCGCGCCTTGACAATGGGGCTAGCGGCGAAAACGTGGTGGCAGAGTTCTTTCGCGAAGGCGAACAGCCGCTCTTTGGGATCATGTTTGATGGTGGGTTCGCAATGGGACAGAATTTGCCTCTGTTTCAAGAAGCGGGCAGCGGGACGGCACAGCGTGTGACGACATCCACGGGTGAAACCGTCGAAGTAGGCCCCAACGCAAACTTTGGTACAGTCAGTTCGGGTGGGCTTTACTAACTCAACATGCGGCTGTGCCTTGCTGCGCGGGTGGTGGTGGTCTATCACCATGCCATTAATATACCCCGGGGCAAACCATGCGCGCAGACGTTCAAAACACGATAGATCAGATCCAGAAATCGCTGGACCTTTTGGCACAGCGTTTGGACGTTGAAACCGCCCCTTTCCGGCTTGAGGAATTCAACGCGCGCGTTGAGGACCCGACCCTTTGGGATGATCCAGAAGCTGCGCAAAAGCTAATGAGAGACCGACAGATGTTGGTAGATGCCATCGGCACGCATGATGGCATCAAACAAGATCTTGCCGATAACATCGAACTGATTGAGTTGGGCGAGATGGAAGACGACGCAGAAGTCGTCGCCGACGCCGAAGCAAGCCTAAAGACCCTTGCAGAAACCGCCGCCAAGAAAGAGCTTGAGGCTTTGCTGGATGGTGAGGCGGATGGCAATGACACTTTCCTTGAGGTCAACGCGGGCGCCGGGGGGACCGAAAGCTGCGATTGGGCCTCAATGCTGTCGCGGATGTACGTCCGGTGGGCCGAAAAGAAAGGCTACAAGGTCGAATTGCAATCCATGAGCGACGGCGAAGAAGCGGGCATCAAATCGGCCACATACAAGATCAGCGGTCAAAACGCGTACGGCTGGTTGAAATCTGAAAGTGGTGTGCATCGGTTGGTGCGTATCTCTCCGTTTGATAGTGCTGCCAAGCGGCACACGTCTTTCAGCTCTGTCTGGGTGTATCCGGTGGTTGATGACAACATTGATATTGATGTGAACCCGTCCGATATCCGCATTGATACCTATCGTTCATCCGGGGCAGGTGGGCAGCACGTCAACACCACCGATTCTGCTGTCCGGATCACGCACCACCCGACGGGAATCGTCGTCACCAGTTCCGAAAAATCGCAGCACCAGAACCGCGACATCGCCATGAAAGCGTTGAAATCGCGGCTCTATCAGCTTGAGCTGGACCGCCGTAATGCCGCGATTAACGAGGCGCATGAAAACAAAGGCGACGCAGGCTGGGGAAATCAAATTCGGTCCTATGTGTTGCAGCCCTATCAGATGGTCAAAGACCTGCGCACGAATTTTGAAACCTCTGATACCAAGGGGGTGTTGGACGGCGATCTTGATGCCTTTATGGCGGCAACGCTCGCACTCGACGTGTCGGGCAAGACGCGCGCCGAAGCACAAAACGGCTGAATTCCATTTTGACACGCGCACCGAACTGAGGCAGTTTTTACAGGCGTTGATCTAGGGGGGCATCAATGACCATTGCAACATCAGACGCGCCACAGATGGGCGCGCCGACGCTTCAAACTGCGCAATTTGATATGCTCAGGCAGGCATTGGCGCGTGGGTTTTCTGACTTTAAGGCGCGACCGGTCTATGGCCTGCTGTTTGCAGCTTTTTATGTTGCCGCGGGATGGGCAATGACCGTGATCACCTATTCGACAGGGCACACTTTTTGGTTGGTGCTGGCCGCGATTGGTTTCCCTTTGCTAGGCCCTTTTGCTGCGGTCGGTTTGTATGAGGTGTCGCGCAGGTTGGGCGAGGGGTTAGAGATCACGCCCTCTGCGATCTTTGGGGTGATCTGGAAACAGCGTCATCGTCAACTGCCATCGCTTTGCACGATGATGGTTGTGATCTTTATGTTTTGGTTTTTCCTAGGCCACATGATTTTCGCGCTGTTTCTAGGGTTGTCTACAATGACAAATATCTCCAGCTCTTTTGAGGTGTTTCTAAGCGCCAATGGCTTGATGATGCTTGGCTTTGGTACGGTCGTGGGTGCTGTCTTTGCCGTGCTCATTTTCTCGATTGCAGTGATTGGGTTGCCGCTAATCCTTGACCGCGAAATTGATTTTATCACCGCGATGATCACCAGTATCCAAGCGGTCAAAGCCGCTCCTGTGGTGCTGTTGACCTGGGCTGTTCTTATCGCGGGACTGACCTTTGCGGCCATGCTGCCTGGATTTTTTGGCTTGTTTGTTGTTTTGCCGTGGCTTGGACATGCCTCTTGGCATTTATACCGTTTGCTGCATGCAGAAAGCTAGGAGGGGCTTTCACGTCCCATCGAAACCAGCCGGGCCCGCAGAACGGCTGCTTCATCCATGCCGATTTCAAGTGCAAAGATATAAGCGTGGGTCAGAAAAAAACCGGCTTCCTGTTCCGTTTTAACCTGATCGGCGGCTTTTGTATAAAGCCGCACCAACTGAACGTGGTCACCTGCCGCGTGTGCACGTAATAACTGTTCGTTCAGAGTGGTCATTCAGCAGCTTGTTTCGCCATGCGTGCGCGTTCGATCTGGTGCGCGACCCACTCATGAAAAAGATGTGTAGGCCCGTCCATCGCAGGTGAAAACCGACCACCGTCAAAGGCTGTGGCGTGACGGCCCCGTTGCATGCTCTCAACCGCCATAATGTCCTCTTCGAAGACGCCGCGCCATAATTCTGCGTTTTTGCGGCGCAATGCGTCTGGCACTTGGGGTTTTGCATAATAAAGATGCGCGGTTTCAATTGTGCGGTCCACGTCGACTGGATCAAGAATAATGACAAACAAGTGGTCACGTTGCACGCCGACCAAAACGTTGGGAAAAAAGGTGATATATTCGCCTGCCTTATCCCATTTGTCAGACAGATTTGGGAAATCTGGAAACACGCTTCCGTCGTCGTCTGTGATCTGACGATAAACATATGTGCCTTGGCCAGAAAACTTACCTGGGCTTTCTATGTGATAGTGGTCTTCTAGTCGGGAATAGCTGTTCAGGCCGGGATGCACCCACGGCAAGTGATAGCTTTCACAATAGTTTTCGACCACAAGCTTCCAGTTCGTTTTGAGGTCAAAACGGATCTTACTGTCTGCGCCACCATGATAGACGGGGACATCAAATTCTTTCCAGCGGTCTAGCAATTCGGCGTGCATCTCTGCGAAAGGAGCTGCGGTACCTGAGATGTTCACAAAAACAACGTCAGACCAGATGTGACTGCGCACTTCGATTAAGCCTAGCGTCGATTTGTCGATGTCATCATGGGTATTTTGACCGGGTCCGCCCACATGAGGCGTACTGACCAAGCTGCCTTCGGTAGAATAGCACCAGCTGTGATAGGGGCAGCGTATGGCCCCTTCGATTTTGCGCGGCGTGTCCACAAGGATCATACCGCGGTGGCGACATATGTTTTGGAACACGCGCAGCTTGTTCTGCCGATCACGGATCATCAACAAAGGGACGCCCAAAAATGTTATCGGAACCGCGTCGCCTATCTCTGGCACGTCTGACGCGACGGCCAAGCCCGCCCAACCGTCAAACATCAAGGCGTATTTTTCCTCTTCGAAAACAACGCGGTCGGTATAATGCGCATTGGGCAACCCATTTGCCTGTGCAATGGGGCGCGATACATTTGACAAGTCTGTCGGCGGGTGATCCATGGCGATGCTCCTGACTTTGGGCTCGCTAAATCATATATGCCTTTGATGTATGCGCCGTTTCTTTAGCGACTTGAGTAGTCTTGTGGCGACATCTTTGTACTTAACGAAAGGGGTCGTCAGGCTGCAGCAAACGTTGGTGGAAGGGCACCAATTCATCAAAGGGGCAAAACCCGGCTGTGCGGGCTGTTTCCAGAGCGCGGGATATGTCGTGTCCAAGGTGCTCATAGACCAGACGCGTCATACGCACGCTTGACGAATTTTCGCGGACCGTCCGCGCGACATAGCCAACCCAGAAATTGTTTTGAAAGGAATTCACGCGATTTAGATAATTGAACGAACCAGTGAGCCCATTCCTGCGCGCTGCGAGCAGGGCAATGCCGTCTTCAACGCGCATCAGATATCCGCGGTATTCGCGCGCTTGCGGCGCGGGGGGGATGCCTTGCATCGCCATGGCAACCTTGGGTTCATATCCCCGCACAAATGTGCTGATGCCAAAGCGTTTCACGTAGACAAGGCCTGTCACGAATTCACTGTCGCGTACAAAGCTGCGGCGTGAAAACTTGTAAAACCCATTCGGGAATTCTTCTTCGCTGATGGACTGGACAATGGGCCCCATGAATCCGTCTAGAAACGGATGCGATCCTGGGCCTGCTTCCCGCGCGATCTGGTCGACGGGATCCAGCAAGACGCGGGCGTCGACACTGAAAAAGTCGCAAATTCGTGAAAGCACATCGGGGCGGGGAAAGCTTTCTCCACTGAGATAACGATTAAACTGCGTACGGTTGATACCCAATTCGCGCGACAAAGCAGATATCGACGCATGTTTTTCCGAAAGCTGTCTGAGGTTTGCCCCAAACATATTGCGCAATTCGGCTGGGGTTTTGGGTGCAGTCTTCATTGTGTCCCTTTATGCTAGGATTCTTGCTTTGAGTGTAACAATAAACGATCTACACGTATAAGTCCCCAAATCAAACATGGGTCTGACGCTATATAGCATCAGCATCTGATCGGGATAGTGTCAACACTAGACCAGAGCGACACAAAATCCAAGCGTACGCTGCGCTTTTTATAGTGTCCGAAGCGACTAAACTCTTGGTATAGTTGAAAAAGAGCATAATAAGATTGGAACTGAGATGTTGGGCGTAGTACTTTGGAGCGACGCTGCGGATAAAAAGGCAGTCATTTGGTGTGAAGACCAAGGGGACCTTGCCTATGTCAATGAAGGTGATGAAGTCTTGGCTTCGGATGATTTCTTTGATGCAGGCGACCTAGTGCAGTTCGATATGGAAATGCATCAATCGACGCGCCGGGCCAGCAACACGCGGCTTGTCATCGAAAAAGCCAGACCATCTTTGCCACAGGTGCTCAGAGAAGAAACTTCTGCACGCACGCAAGCGCAGATTTTACCGTTTGAGCCGCTCCGCGCGATCGCGTAAGCGCCGCACAGAACCAGCCCGTTTCGTCATACGAGTTTAGTCGCCGCGCGACAGGGCTGCGACGCCTGTGCGCGCAACCTCGGTCAAGCCTAAAGGCCGCATCAATTCAGCGAATGCGTCAATCTTATCGGGCGCGCCGGTAATCTCGAACATAAAGCTTTCCAATGTACTATCGACGACGCTTGCGCGGAAGATATCCGCAAGGCGAAGCGCTTCCACGCGCTTGTCGCCTTGGCCAACAACCTTTAGGATCGCCAACTCGCGTTCTACGCTTTTGCCCTCAACCGTTAGGTCATGCACGTCGTGAACGGATACAATCCGGCCCAGTTGCGCTTTTATCTGCACGATGACCTGCGGGGTGCCAGATGTGACGATAGTGATCCGCGACAGATGCCCTGTATGGTCTACTTCTGCCACGGTCAGACTATCGATGTTATAACCTCTGCCAGAAAATAACCCGATCACACGTGCCAACACGCCTGGTTCATTTTCGACCAGAACAGCAAGCGTATGACGCTCAACCACGTCAGAGAACGTCGGTCTTAGGTTATAGGCTGAATGGCTGGTTGCGCCTTTTTTGATCTTTAGTGCGGACATTGTCTTGGCCTTTCGAAAAACGTATCTGGTGCGGGCGCTTGCGCAGCCCCCGCCGTGGTGGGGTCCGGTTAGACCATCACCGATCCTTTGGCGTCGATAACGCCTTGGGTTTCGGCTTCGCCAAGCAGCATTTCATTATGCGCCTTGCCCGATGGGATCATCGGGAAACAGTTTTCATGTTTCTCTACGAGGCAGTCAAAAATAACAGGTCCATCGTAGTTCAGCATTTCCATGATTGCGTCATCCAGATCATCAGGATCAGAGCAGATGATGCCTTTGGCACCAAAGGCTTCGGCCAGTTTTACAAAATCGGGCAGGGCGTCTGACCAGCTGTGTGAATACCGCTCGCCATGCAGCAATTCCTGCCACTGGCGCACCATACCAAGGCGTTCGTTGTTAAGGATGAACTGTTTCACGGGCAGGCGGTACTGAATGGCTGTGCCCATTTCCTGCATGTTCATCAGCCACGATGCTTCTCCTGCCACGTTGATCACCAGCGCATCTGGGTGTGCAACTTGCACGCCAATGGATGCGGGGAAACCATACCCCATTGTGCCCAGACCCCCGGAAGTCATCCAGCGGTTTGGATCCTCAAACCCCAGGTATTGTGCCGCCCACATTTGGTGTTGGCCCACTTCGGTACAGATGTAGCGGTCATGCTCTTTGGTCAGTGCTTCGAGGCGTTCCAAAGCGTATTGCGGTTTAATGATCTTGCCTTTTTGGGTAAAGCTTAGGCAGTTGACGGTTTTCCATTCATTGATCTTGCTCCACCATTTGCCGACCGCTTCGGCGTTGGTTTTACGACCGCGTGATTTCCATACCTTCAAGATATCTTCGAGCACGTGGCCCACATCACCTACGATTGGAATATCCGTTTTGATCACCTTGTTGATGGACGACGGGTCAATATCGATATGCGCTTTGATCGACTTGGGGCTGAACGCATCCAGACGCCCGGTAATCCGGTCATCAAAGCGCGCCCCGATATTGATCAGCAAATCGCAATCGTGCATGGCCATGTTGGCTTCATAAAGTCCGTGCATGCCCAGCATGCCGACCCATTTGTCACCCGATGCTGGGTAACATCCCAAGCCCATCAACGTGGAGGTGATCGGAAAGCCAGTCGCTTCGACCAACTCACGCAACAACTGGCTGGCCGCCGGGCCAGAGTTGATGACGCCGCCGCCTGTATAAAAGATTGGGCGCTTGGCTTTTTCGATGGCCGCGACCAGTTCGGTGATTTCTTCCATGTCGCCCTTCAGTTTGGGCTGGTAATGCGATGTGGATGATTTGGGAGCAGTGTAGGCGCCGGTGGCAAACTGCACGTCCTTCGGAATATCGACCAAAACCGGGCCGGGTCGGCCGCTGGTGGCGACGTGGAACGCCTCGTGAATGACGCCGGCCAGCCGGTCAGTTTCTTTCACAAGCCAGTTGTGTTTGGTGCAGGGGCGGGTGATGCCAACGGTGTCGGCTTCTTGGAATGCATCAGACCCGATCATGAAGGTCGGCACCTGACCGGTCAAAACGACCAAGGGAATGGAATCCATCAAAGCATCGGTCAATCCCGTCACCGCGTTGGTGGCACCGGGGCCTGATGTAACAAGAACAACGCCCGGTTTCCCAGTGGCGCGCGCATAGCCTTCCGCGGCATGAACCGCCCCCTGTTCGTGACGCACCAAGATGTGCTTGATCGCATTTTGCTGAAACACTTCGTCGTAAATCGGCAGCACAGCACCGCCAGGATAGCCAAAGACGGTATCCACACCCTGATCTATCAAGGCTTGGACAATCATTTTCGCGCCGGACATTTGCCGTGTCATGTTTTTCTCTCCGTATCGGCCCACTGCGGACCTGTTTTCCATCTTGGCATAAAAAAGCCCCCGATTTTGGCGGGGGCACATGGGTCAGACTGTGGTCTACCGTTACCGGCCCATGTGCGTTTTTCCTACAATGACGACTAGTTCAGTCATGTGAATGCTTCCTTGTGCTGCGCGCGACATTATGAGTGCTGTGCAGGGGCGTCAACAGCCAATTGATCGAAATTTATGTCCTGAGGGCATAAAAATTCGTTATTTTCTTTCGTGTGGTGCGAAATCTGTGAAATTTACGCAAATTCCATCTGCGCTTTCGGCGTCTTTGACCTGTTTCGCAGCTAGGCCCAGATCGCTGCGCCTAGCTGCGTAAAGCTGGCAGTCCTACGCCGGTTGCCTCAAAGCCACCATCTGCTGCAAGCACTTGTCCCGTGACATAGCTGGCTTTGTTGGAAGACAAGAAAACAATGCATTCGGCGATCTCATTTTCGTTTCCATATCGGTTAAGCGGAATTGCATCGTGGTAGGCGTCGATGATGTCTTGGCTATGCACGGCCATGGCGAGCTTTGTGCGCACTGGGCCGGGGCAGATGCAATTGGCCCGCACGCCAAACGCGCCAAGCTCAACAGCTTGCTGTTTGGTCAATTGGATCACGGCGGCTTTGGATGTGCCGTATGCCACCCGCAACGTCGAGGCGCGCAACCCCGAGATTGACGCGATGTTCACAATTGCGCCGCTGGTTGCTTTCAAGGCGGGCAGGGCTGCTTGCGTGACCAGAAACACACCATCTAAATTCGTGTCCATCACGCGACGCCAACGCGCGAAATCGGTTTCAGCGATTGGGCCAAAGTCAGCAACGCCCGCATTGTTGACCAGCGCATCAATCCGGCCAAATGCATCCATCACCGCATTGGTCATCTGAGTGACTTGGTCCGGGTCTGAGACGTCATAGTCAAAGGCCTGCACGTTTTCCAAAGCGGCAGCTTCGGACATCAAGGCATCGGTATCGCGGTCAACCATGGCCACCTGCCAGCCTTCGCGCAGGAAAAGCTTCGTTGTCGCCAAGCCGATGCCGCGTGCAGCGCCGGTCACCAAAGCGAGTTTCTTGTCCATGGGGCTGTCCTTTGTCATCGTTAAAACAGAGCGCCGGTGCCTTGCAGCACGCCATGTTCCATCGCATAGCGCGTTAGGCCGGCTGTGCTTGAGATACCCAGCTTGCGTTTGATGTTTTTGCGGTGCGTCTCGACGGTACGCACTGATATATCAAGTGCGATGGCCACGTCTTTGTTGGATTTACCCTGTGCCAATTGGAGCAGAATTGTTTGTTCGCGCCCGGTAAGCGCCTCGCGAGATTGGTCATCTTTGGGCGTCAAAGAGCCACTTGCACCGGTGCACAGGTAGCGCTCGCCCGCCATAACAGCATCAATCGCTTGTTTAATCTCATCAGTTGGCACGTCCTTAAGAATGTAGCCCATCGCCCCGTGGCTTAGCGCAGAGGAAATATATTCGGGGCTGTCGTGCATCGACAGCACCAGAATGCGCGTGCCCGGGCGTCGTTCCAGAACAATCTCCGTTGCCGCTAATCCGCCCATTTCCGGCATGTTCAAATCCATCAGGATTACATCGGGATCATAGGTGTCCAATGCGTCGATTGCCGCGCGGGCGGAGTTGCAAGTGCCGACAACTTCGATGTCGTCATAGCTTTCGAGGATCGACTGAATACCTTCGGCCACCATGGGATGGTCATCAATGATCAGGGTTTTGACAGGCGTTTTGGTCATACGGGCAGGCTTTGCTTTGCGGTGCGTTCGGGTTCTGGGGGCAGCAAATGCGACAAAGGCACGGAAACTTCAACCACCGTTCCGGTGCCAGACCGCGCTGGGTACACGGAAAACTGCCCGTCCAATTGTTCAATGCGTTCTTGCATGTTGCGCAGTCCCAACCCCATGGAAGGAATGCTCTGCGAGGCGTTCAGGCCACAGCCATTGTCTTCGATGGACAAAGTCGCGCCGCGCGCGTGACCGCGCAGATCCACCTTGACTTGGGTCGCTTGAGAATGGCGTTCAACGTTCGTTAGAGCCTCTTGGGCGATCCGGTAGAGCGCGATTTTTGCGTTTGAATCAAGCCGATTGCGAAACACAACTGTGCTAAATTTGGTTGCCATTCCTGTGCGTTCACCGAATTCGTCTGTCAGGTTCTTAATCGCCGGTCCAAGACCCAAATCATCCAGCATACCAGGGCGCAGATCCCTGCTGATCCGGCGGACTTCGGATATGGCATCGCCAAGCGTTTCGATCCCTTTGCCCAAAGGCTGAACAGCTGTGGGGTCGCCTCTATCTAGTTTGCGCCTTGCAGTATCCAGTGCATAGCGAATGCCAACAAGGATTTGGCTAATCCCGTCGTGCAGTTCGCGCGCAACACGGCCGCGTTCTTCTTCTTGGGCGTCAAGAACGCGCTGCGTCAAACGCTTGAGCTTTGCATCCGCGAGGCGTCTTTCTCGGATGTTCAAAAACATGCCGGTCATAAAAACGCTAAGCAAAGCTGCAAAGGTAATCACACCAATATATAGAAACGTCTGTTGTACTCTGTCTTCGACTTCGGCGCGTGCGATCGCCACCGTGGCCAGCACGTCGTCGATAAAGACACCTGTACCGACCGCCCACCGCCAACTGGGAAAGCTGGTGACATAAGTAATCATGCGCGCATCCATACCGGTGGATGGCTTGGGCCATTGATGCGTCAGGTATCCATCGCCCTGACGCGCGATATCAATCAGACGGGCAACAACTGGTGTCCCTTGGCTGTCAGTCTCGTCCATCCAATTGCGGTTGATGCGTTCAGTTTGCCGTGGGCTGACAAGGGCGTTGCCGTCATAGTCGTAGACAAAGAAAAACCCGTCTGTGCCGTATATCATCGCGGATAATATCTGTGCGACCTGATCTTGGGCGTCTTTGTCGTCGGGCGCGGCGTTGCCGTAGATAAAGTAAAACCCATTGCGCGCCTGCGTAATGTAGTTGCGCAGTTCTGCTTTCTTTGCCTCGATCAGTTGTGTCTCGAGTGCTTGGATCTCACGTTCAGCCAGCGCGCGCGATTGAAACGCCACCAACGCCGCAATCGCCGCAACCGCCCCGATCAACGGGATCGTCGCCACCAGCGACAATTTCTGCGCGTAGCTGGTGCGAAACGAAGGAAGAAAACGTCTCATCTAACCCGAATAAGCCGAAAGATGCTCGAATCAAAGGCGCAGTTTCTTGTTTCACCACCACCCTAGGGTGTATTTGCGGCCTTTTAGCGCCAAAAACGCGCGCAAAGCGCATAAATTGCGGTTTTGCGGGGCATTCTACGCAGTACTAGGTATTCCATTCGCGCCACAGCAAGCTAGGTTCCCTCACACTGAATCATGCCGTGTTCCATCTTGGGGCATGCGCGTTTGAAATCTCGGGAGGAGTATCTCTATGGATCGTCGTTCATTTCTGAAGACATCTGCACTTGGCGGTTCCGCCGCCGCAGCCACAACAGCATTGGCTGCACCTGCCTACGCACAAGGCAATCGTACCCTGACAATGGTAACATCCTGGCCGCGCGGCTTCGCTGTTCTGGATGACGCTGCGACATATTTCAACGAAATGGTTGATGCGATGTCCGACGGCACATTGACCATCGACAAAAAAGCACCGGGCGAACTGGTTGGCGCATTCGAAGTATTCGACGCCGTATCCTCGGGTCAGGCTGACCTGTACCACTCCGCTGATTACTACTTTATCGGTCAGCACCCGGGCTATGCGTACTTCACAGCTGTACCATTCGGCGGCACAGCACAAGAAGTGACAAACTGGTACCACCACGGTGGCGGGCATGAGCTGCACACAGAGCTGGGTGAAATCTTTAACCTGAAATCATTCCTTGCTGGTAACTCCGGTTCCCAGTCTGGTGGTTGGTTCCGCAACGAAATCAACTCTGCAGCTGACTTCAACGGCCTGAAGTTCCGCATGCCGGGTCTTGGCGGCAAAGTCTTGGGTGAATTGGGCGCGTCCGTTCAAAACATTCCGGGCGGCGAATTGTACCAAGCGCTGTCTTCCGGTGCGTTGGACGGTCTTGAGTGGGTTGGCCCATTCGCGGACGAGCGCGCAGGCTTCCAAGAAGTTGCAAAAGTGTACTACACGGCCGGCTTCCACGAGCCAGGCTCCGCTTTGACCGCGGGTATGAACCTCGATGTGTACAACGAACTGAGCCCGGCGCACCAGGCGATCATCGCCAATGCTGCAATGGCGACAACGCACTACCAATTGGCTGAAACTCTGGCCAACAACGGTGCGGCACTTGCACGCCTGCAAGCGCAAGGCGTGAAAGCACTGCAATTCCCTGACGATGTTTGGGATGCGTTTGGTGCGGCTTCCAAGACTGTTCTGGATGAAAACATGGGCGATGAGCTCTTTGCAAAAATCCGTACGTCCTTCGAAGAGTCGCTGGCACAAAGCTCTGACTGGCTGCTGAAGTCAGACGGATTCTACGTTGAACAACGTAACCGCGTGCTTGCAAACGGTTAAGCCGTACAACAAGATCAGCAAGGGGCCCGCGTCAGCTTGGCCCCTTGCGCAATTTGTATCCCAGGGCGACACTGGGACGACAGCAAGACTTTAGTCCGCTCAGTGCACCGCGGAACTAAGTAAGGGGGAAACATGGAAAACGAAGCGACGGCCGCAGGCGGATTCTCTATCTTGTTGGACGGGATCCTTTGGTTCTTTACCAACATAGGCATGGCGTTTTACAACTTTTTCTATGCGATTTTCCACCCGTCGCTTTGGCTGGATTGGACCGATAAACAAGCGATTATGCGCTTTGTGTACTACGGTGGTTCGGTTGAATTCTTCTTTGTCATCTTCACCGCGTTCCTCGTGATGTTGGCGTTCGGCATTTGGCGTGGCTCCATCATGTGGGGGTACGTGCGGGTGCTCGAAGGCTTTGCAAACACCGTGGGCCGTTTCTTTGCATGGGCTGGTTTGCTGATGGTCATCCAACAGATTATCATCGTCTTTATGCAGCGTATTTTTACGCGCCCGGATATCTCTATCGGGTTCGGTATCCCCTTGCAGTTCGACATCAGCTGGTTCGCTGAAGAACTGAAACTTTATAACGCGATGGTCGTGTGTTTGTGCATGGCCTACACCTTTGTGCAAGGCGGGCATGTGCGGGTTGACCTTGTCTATTCTGCCGTCCGTTTCCGTACGAAAAAGGTGATCGACATGTTTGGTGCGATCTTCTTTATGATGCCTGTTGCTGTGATCATCTGGCTTTATGGGTGGTTTTTCTTGTGGCGTCACCTGATCGTACCAAACCCGTCCGCGTCTGACACGCTAGACCGGTTGCTGAATAAATCACGCGCTTTGCGGTGGAACGTCGAAACAATCGGCTTTAGCCCCAATGGCTTCAACGGCTACTTCCTCTTTAAAATATTGCTTTGTGCTTTCACGGCCATGGTATTCTTGCAGGCGATGGCGATGTTCTTCCGGTCATTCCAAGAATGGCGCGAAGGCGAAGAGAGTGCTGGCAAATACCTTGACCGCGATACGCTGGGCGAGGGCGAAGAAGCCTACGAGGGCACACATTAATAACAGGCGCTTCGGCGCATAAAAAAGCGCGGTAACGCGTGACGGATAAGGGACAAAGCCCATGTTTTTCGGTCTAGACGGCGTCGAAGTTGGCCTGATCATCGTAGCGATCTGTTTGTTTGGGGGGATCCTTTCCGGTTTCCCGGTGGCTTTTGCGATTGCAGGGGCAGGGGTGATTTCCTTTGGGATCATTGCGGCCCTCGATAGTGCGGGGTTGCTTATCCATCAGGCGATTGACACCAGTAGCACGGTCTACAGGGATTTGGTGAACTCTGGCATTAAGTCCGACACGATATCTATATTCCGATACCCGGATTTGCCCCGCATAGAAGAACCGGTTTTTCCAAGCGGTTGGGAAGTGGCGCTGGACCGTAACGTATCGTTTGTTGTGAACCGGATGAACGAACGCGTGCTGGCGGGCCAATCGATCGAAACGTTGCTTGCTGTTTTGATGTTTGTTTTGATGGGCATCACGCTGGAACGCTCCAAAATTGCCAATGACTTGCTGACCACAATGGCGCGCGTCTTTGGCCCGCTGCCCGGCGGCTTGGCGGTATCCATTGTTGTGGTGGGCGCATTCCTTGCAGCCTCCACAGGGATTGTTGGTGCAACGGTTGTGACCATGGGCCTTCTGGCGTTGCCGACTATGTTGCGCAACGGCTATTCCCCGGAACTATCGACAGGTGTGATCGCGGCCTCGGGTACTTTGGGTCAGATTATTCCGCCATCTATTGTCATCGTTTTGCTGGGGACACTGGCCGGTGACCTGTATTCTGCCGCACAAGAACGCCGGGCAACGACTGCGGGTTGTACAGACGCTTTGACCTATCTGGGCGAGCCTGCGGTTTTGTCTGTGGGCACATTGTTCCAAGCGGCCTTGTTGCCTGGTATCATGCTTGCCTTGCTGTATGCGCTGTATGCTTTTGGCTATGCCATGCTGAACCCGGACAAAGCCCCGGCGGTTGAGCTTGGTAGCACGAACGCCGAACCGATTACGCGCAACGAAGCGTTCACATGGTTCTTGGGCGCGCCTGTGCTGGTGGTCGTGGGCACGATCCTGTTGGGTAATGTCGGGATGATTGGTAGCCAGTCAACGGATGTATCGCGGTTCTCGGATATTGGAGAATCTGCAAGTCTTCGCACAACAGTAAGCGAACAATGCCAAGCCTCCATGATTGAACTTCATGGCCAAGAGGCATGGGATGCTGCAGTCGCCCAGCAAGCTGATATTGAGGCTGCGGGCGGCGTACAGCAGTCTGAGCAATTGACGGAAGAAGAATTAGCGGCGTCGCTTCAAGCTAAAATTGACAATGCGGCACCAATTGGCACCGGTCTTGCGATCATTCTGGTGCTGACCGGTTTGATCCTGACAACGGCACGCGGTGTGTCGCCTTCGTCGAATACGCAGCCCTTATTGATCGGTGCGATGGGGGCTGTGGTCATGATTATGCTTGATATCGTGGCGATTGCGCCCACGACGTCTCCGGGCACGATGGTGGTTATTTTGGCCTTGCCCTTTGCAGCGCTCATGTACGGGGTCGTGTATGGCGTCAAGATATGCGCCAAGAACGAACTGATCCGCGTTGTCTTCCCGCCGCTCATACTGATTGTTGCTGTTCTGGGGTCGATCCTTGGTGGGATTACGAACCCAACGCCCGCTGCGGCCTTGGGGGCTGGTGGTGCCATCATGCTGGCGGCCTACCGCAAACTGCGTGATCAGGACAAAACGCCAAAGGTGATCATCTGGTCTACGTTGGCGATTATTGTGTGTATCCTTGTGGGCATCAACTTTGACCTGCGCGTCAACACAGGCGACGTTGGCTTTGAAACCTGGTTTGCATTCTTCGTGGCGTATGGTGCGTATCTTTATGCGGTATTTGGCCTGCTGTTCTCGTGCTGGATCCTATACACATCGGGCGTTCTGAGCCCGGTGGTCCGCGAAACTGCCAAAGTCACGTCGATGGTCTTTACCATTCTGATCGGTTCGCAATTGCTGAACCTTGTGGTGATCTCTTTTGGGGGCGAACACTATATTCAGCAATTCCTGAAATCGTTCGACAACGAATTCACGGTTTTCCTGATCGTGATGCTGGTGCTCTTTGTTTTGGGCTTTGTGCTCGACTTTCTTGAGATCATCTACATTGTTATCCCGATCGTTGGGCCGGTGATTTACGGCGGCACGTTCGACCCTAAATGGGTGACAATTATGATCGCTGTGAATTTGCAGACCTCCTTCTTGACGCCGCCCTTTGGATTTGCGCTTTTCTACCTGCGCGGCGTCGCACCGAAAGAGGTGACGACAGGGCACATCTACCGCGGAATCATTCCTTTTGTGATCATTCAGGTGGTGGGTTTGGCGCTGCTATGGACCTTCCCTGGGATCGTAACGATCATTCCAGATTTGATCCCAAATTGATCTGACAGCATTCAAAATTTTGATAGGGGGGCTTCGGCCCCCTTTTTTGTGTAATCTGCAGGGACAGACGCATTCGATCCCAAGACACCCAAACACGGAGCATTCATGTACGAACCAAAGGGAAACGCCAAAGATCGTGCTGTCCCAACGGTGCAATTTACCGAAGCTGAACCGCCCTGTCATCTTCGAGGTATTGTGCACCGATTTTTAGAGCTTCGCACCACCGACCAATTGCCCCAAGACTACCGGTTTCACGCATTGCCCGACGCTTGCACCTACATGGTGTTTGATCAGCTTAAACGCGATGTGACTGGCGTGACCCGTTTGCAGGCCTCCTCCGAAGAACTGAGTCTGGGGCGCGCGTTCCACTTTGTGAACATTCGGTTTCTTCCCGGCACGTGGCAGGACAGCGTTGGATATGGCATGATCAAAGACCCCTATGCCGGGCCGCTTCCTTTACTGGAATGGAACACAAGTCTGAGCGGGCATAACTTTGCATCGCAGCAGACAGACCTTGCTAAATTTGTGGATCATCTTGTGCGGCAAAACTACGTGGCGCCGAACCCGGTGACTGAACGAATTTTCGCTGCCTTGGACGAAATATATTCGGTCGCGGATATGGCGCATGCGGCATCCTTATCGCCGCGCCAATTGCAACGGGTGTTGAAAAAGACCACCGGTTTTGCGCCGCATGACTTTCTAAAGGTCATCAGATTGCAGCAATCAATCAGAGGGGAGCCGTCCTTATCCTACGCGGACCAGTCGCATTTCATTCACTCGCTCCGCAAGGCGACCGGTTACACCCCGGGGCAATATGCAAAAAAGTTTGATGTCTGATATCTACAATACGTGGAAATCTGGGGCCTGTATTCAGATGACATGCACACATCAAAAAATAGGAGTTTGTGATGTCAAAGATGAACGCAATTGGATGGTTCGATGTTTTCGTGGACGACATGGACCGGGCTGTGGCCTTTTATCAAACCGTTTTCGCAACCCGATTGGAGCCTATCGCGGATCCAACAGGAGAAAGTGCGATGATGAGCTTTCCTGCAGATATGAGCGTATACGGTGCCGGAGGCGCATTGTCGAAGTCTGCGTACGGGCAACCGGGACCGGGCGGCACTGTCGTCTATTTCTCATCGGACGACTGCAGCATCGAAGAAGCTCGCATTGAAAAAGCAGGTGGGCGTGTAGTGCGTCCCAAGTTTTCAATCGGGGATTTCGGCTGGGTCACTTTGTGTCAGGATACCGAAGGCAACATATTTGGCATCAGTTCGATGGTCTAGGCTGAACGCTACATACCCTACCAAGGCACCGGGGCGCGGCAAGATGCGCCTTGGTGCCTTTACCGTGTCGGGCGGGTGTCGGGCAGGTGAATATTTGCAACCTGTTCCGCGATTGGATCGGTGGAAAGCGGGTGGGTCTCGGACGAGAATTTGTCCGGGTCTGTCACTGGTTGCCACCGTCCGCCGGTATATACTTCGAGCCCTGAGAACTTGGATTTATAGCCCATCTTTTGGCTGCCTGGCACCCAGTACCCCAGATAGACATACGGCAGCCCCGCCTCGCGCGCGATTTGCACGTGATCAAGGATCATGTAGGTGCCCATGGATCGCCGTTCTAATTCGGGGGCATAGAAAGAATACACCATGCTTAGACCGTCAGATAGAACGTCTGTCAGGCTGACGCCGACCAAATCACTATCATCTTGGTTGGTGTATTCCACGACCCTGCTGCGGATTGGTGTTTCTTCGATCATGGCGGCGAATTCAAACACATCCATATCGGCCATACCGCCATCAGCGTGACGACTATCCAGATACGTGCGGAAAAGCTCGTATTGCTCTTCGGATGCCCATGGTGATGTCGCACGCCGCGCAAGGTCGCGGTTGCGGCGCATTGTGCGTTTCTGGCTGCGCGACGCGTCAAAAGCAGACACGTTAATGCGGGCCGACAAACACGCAGCACATTCCGCGCAAGATGGTCGGTACAAGACGTTTTGCGATCTGCGAAACCCTTGCTGGGACAAGCTATCATTCAGCTTGTCAGCACTTTCGCCTTGCAATGCAGTGAACAGCTTACGCTCCATGCGACCGTCAAGATACGGGCATGGCTGCGGGGCCGTCACATAAAATTGCGGCGCAATTGGTAGGGTATGGCGCATCTGAGTCCTGATCGAGAAGTATTGTCAGGATAACAATGAGACTGCGTTAAAAGCAAGGTCGCAAAGGTTAACGCAGCGTCGCGCGACGATTTATCATAACGGTTCCCAGAACGTGGTCGGAAATACCCTGTCCGCGTTCAGTAGAGGCCATCATAATAACAGAGATTAATTGGAACACAGGGACGGTCCAGCTCAGCGTGTATCCCAGAGTGTGTGCAAAGGCACTTGGCGCGTCCATTCGGTTTCCGTCACGTTGGCGCAATTCGATTGCAAACAACCACATACCCCACGTGGCAGACGCATTTGCAATTGTGATCGAGCGGTACACAAACCCCACAACCAGAAACAACAATGGGAAAAAGAAAATCCCGGTGAATGCGGTAAAGGGTAGGATAATGATACATCCCAACAGTGTCACAACGGCATCGACGACCCAGGCCAAAAGGCGCTTAACAGAGACGTCTTTGTAAAAGTCTGGTTGGGACTGTGGGTCTGGTGTCGTGGACATGGTTGTCTTTCTTAAAGCAGGGATATCCCGGGCAGGGGCCCGGGACGTCTATGTGTGTTTAGGCTTCGGGTGCGCGGTCTTCGTTCTTTTCGGCGCGGTCGTTCATGAACTGGTCAAACTCTGCCTTATCTTTAGCGTCACGCAGGCGCTCAAGGAAAGCTTCGAATTTACCTTGTTCGTCCTCAAGCCGGCGCAGCGTATCAGCTTTGTAGGCGTCAAAGGCGCTGTTGCCTGTTGACCTCATTGGGGCCCCAAAAGACTGTGACCGGCTGCGGCAAGTAGAATTGAACA
This sequence comes from Roseobacter sp., assembly GCA_045104955.1. GTDB lineage: Bacteria > Pseudomonadota > Alphaproteobacteria > Rhodobacterales > Rhodobacteraceae > Roseobacter. The sequence goes on along the minus strand of JBGCDB010000013.1, from coordinate 125,225 downwards.
TACGTTTGCTCCAGATAGCATAGGCAAGGATGGCTAGTCCGACAGGCCAGAAAAAGATCAGACCCAGCACAAAAGCAGCGATCCATGCGCCTTTACCTTTGGAATCCAGCCAATTCTCAGCGCGTTTGAACCAGCCGGGTTCCTGCATTGAGGGGGTGGTCTGTGTTAAAGTCGTCATAGCTTTGCCTTTCATACGGGTTAAGGTTATCCGGCGTACCCGGAATGTGAATGCGTTTCACATTAATTACATCGGACTTGTGACGACGTTGTACAAGTGTGTATGTGAATGTTTTTTACATTATTTAAAATACTGGCTTAAAAACAGTGGGATGAGCTCGAATAAATCTGGTCTCTATCGTAGGCGAATTCACGACTTTTCCAGCTTTTGCCCTTTGTTGGCCAGTTTTTCATATCCATTGTTGACCTTGCTGACTGGCACAGCGAAACCTTAGGCATGTCTCTTTGTGCAAATATCACCCGTGTTCCCCGACCTTTCGACATTGAAAAGGGACGCTCGATCGTCTCTGTGGTGCCGGATATAACACCTGCTTTCGCAGAACTGCTCGTTGGTACTGCGGGCTGCAGTCCATATCTGGCCCGTTTGATTGAAATTGAAGCTGATTGGCTTTCGCGCGCGAATGCGGATGTCGATACAATTGTTGCAAGCGAATTGGACGCTCTTGAAACGGTCACGGCAGCCGATGTGCCCAATGCGCTGCGCCAAGCCAAGCGGCGGGTGGCATTGATTGCCGCCCTTGGTGATCTGGGCGGTGCGTGGACACTTCAGCAAGTGACAGGTGCTTTGACCGCTCTTGCAGATGCCGCGTGTCAAACCGCCCTCAAGGCAGCGATAGGACAGCAAATTGCGCGCGGGAAACTGCCCGGTATGACTGAAGACGATATCGCAGATGCCGCGGGTATGGTTGTACTTGCCATGGGTAAAATGGGCGCGGGTGAACTGAATTACTCTTCTGATATTGATCTGATCTGCTTGTTTGACGAAACCCGGTTTACGCCTGACACCTTTCATGATGCCCGATCCGCGTTTGCGCGTGCCACCCGCGCAATGTCAGCCATGCTGAGCGAAATCACGGATCAGGGGTACGTCTTTCGAACCGATTTGCGATTGCGGCCCGACCCCGCTGTGACGCCGGTCTGTATCGCGATGGACGCAGCAGAGCAGTACTACGAAAGCTTGGGGCGCACCTGGGAACGGGCGGCCTATATCAAAGCACGTGCGGCCGCGGGTGATACAGCAGCCGGGGGGCGCTTTTTAAAAACGCTGACCCCGTTCGTCTGGCGCAGGCATCTGGATTTTGCGGCCATTCAAGACGCCCACGACATGCGGCTTGCGATCCGTGAACACAAAGGGTTGGGCGGGCCGATCACCTTGCCCGGCCATAACATGAAGTTAGGCCGGGGGGGCATTCGCGAAATTGAATTCTTTACCCAGACGCGCCAATTGATTGCAGGCGGTCGGGATCCTGATTTGCGGTGCCGGGGCACATTGGAAGGGCTGTCCGTCTTGGCGGATAAATTATGGATTGATCGTGCAACCGCGTCTGAATTGTCAGAGCATTACACAGCCCACCGCACCATTGAACACAGGTTGCAAATGGTGCGTGACGCGCAAACGCACAGCCTTCCCAATTCCGACGAGGGCTTTGCCCGGCTTGCAGCCATGATGGATCGCGACGTTGGTCCGCTCAAATCCGAACTGACTGATCGCCTTGTCGCCGTGCATGAATTGACAGAAGGGTTCTTTGCCCCAAGCACGCCTGATCTGAGCGCGACAACCTCCGATCTTGATGCATCGGTTATTGCCGGTTGGATCAGCTATCCTGCGTTGCGCAGCGCGCGCAGCAGGCAAGTTTTTGAACGTGTGAAACCCGACCTGCTGTCGCGGCTTAGCCGGACCGCGCGCCCGCAAGAGGCATTGCGCGCATTCGATGGGTTTTTGGCCGGTCTTCCGGCTGGCGTGCAACTGTTTTCGTTGCTTGAAGCCAATCCGCATCTGACGGACTTGATCATTGATGTCAGCGGAACATCACCTGCGTTGGCGCAATATCTGTCGCGTAATGCAGGTGTGTTTGATGCAGTTATAGGGGGCAGCTTTTTTACAGATTGGCCCAGTCAAGATGATTTGGCGCAAACGCTCGAAAAACAGCTTGCTCCTGACAATGATTATGAACAGCATTTGGATACCGCGCGATTGTGGTACAAAGAATGGCATTTTCGCATCGGAGTACATTTGCTCCGCGGTTTAACCTCTGCTGAGGATGCCAGCGCACAGTATTCTGATCTGGCCTGCGTCGTGCTGCGGGTACTTTGGCCCGTCGTAACAACGCATTTTGAGATCAAACATGGCCCCCCACCGGGACGCGGGGCGGTTGTACTTGGGATGGGATCGCTTGGCGCACATGTGTTGAACGCAAAGTCTGATCTAGATCTCATCGTGATTTATGACCCTTTGGGCGAAGATATATCGACAGGTAAAAAACAACTGACAACAAGGCTTTACTATGCAAAGTTAACCAAGTCTTTGATCACGGCGCTCAGCGCGCCGATGGCGCAGGGCAAATTGTTCGAGGTCGACATGCGGTTGCGTCCGTCCGGTAACAAAGGCCCTGTTGCGACAAGTTGGGCTGCATTTCAAAGCTATCAACAAGAACAGGCCTGGGTGTGGGAGCACCTTGCACTGACACGCGCGCAGGTCGTTGCAGGCCCGGCAGAGTTCGGCACAGATGTAGCAACGTTTTTAACTGGGCTCCTTTCTCAAGCGCGGGATAAAACTGCGGTGATGCAAGAAGTTGCTATGATGCGTAAACGTATTCAGGCTGCAAAACCTGCCACCGGGTTTTGGGACGTTAAAGTTGGACCTGGCCGTTTACAGGAAATTGAGCTTTTGGCGCAAGCGGGCGCGCTTTTGGGGGCAGAGGGACCTGCATCTACAACAGTAGGACTGGATTGGGCCGACCGTTTGGGTGTTTTGGACAGCGCCGAAACGCAGGCGTTGAAACAAGCCGCAACCCTTTATGGTCAAGTGCATGTCGCAGTGCGCCTATTGTCCGACAAATCGCTCACTTCACAAGACATTGGTTTGGCTGCGCGCGGGTTTCTTGCACAAACGATGTCTCACTCAAGTTTCGACAGCCTTGAGAGAACGCTTGCCGACAGCTACCGGATTTGTAATGGCATTTTAGATAAAGTGCTTGCCCATTTTGATGAGGATACCAGCGATGCTAAAGGGTGATGAACACGATCCGAAAGGACTGATTTTCGAATCCTACCGGATTGAAAATATTACAAAATCAGAATGTCGCACAATCTTTCTGGATTGGGCGTTGAGCTTGCCCATCGAACAAGACACCGGCGGCGCATTGCGTGCGTTGATCGCAAAGTACGGGCCAGAGAACACAGGCCACCCGATGAACGATGTCATGAACGAAGGCCTTGCTGGAATGGCCGCCCCCCGTCGTCGTGGTGGTTGGCGCTCACGCAGTCGAAACTAAGGTTTAGGTGCCTCTAAACCTATCCAATTCGCCCCAAAATTAAGTAAATATTAACACATTTTGGCCCAATTCAACCGGTAGTATTCTTTCCAGAACAGGAGTCCGTGCAGCGAAAAGCGCTGACATAGACCCAAGGAGAGAGCAAAATGAGACCGCTAAAATTGATCATGGCCGTTGTGGCCGTCGCTTTCGTTGCTGGCTGTGCCTCTATCGATACAGCAAGCCGAAATGCCCCGTTTGAGCAATCAACAAGCGCAAACGCTGTGGATGCATCAGGTTTTGTCGATCCGGTGCTTGAACGCGCAATGCCAGCCTATGACGTTCAAGCGGTAAATGTGATCGTACCTGCTGATCTATTAGTGTCAGAAGCGAACCGGTATTATCCGTCAGGTGACATTGTGTGGCGCGAAGACCCCCCCGGAAATCGCCATGAACAAGTCAAAGCGATTTTTGAGACAGCAATGGCTCAAGGAACTGCAGATGTTCAGGGCGAAGTGCCAGTTGTCATCGACGTCCAAGTCATGCGGTTTCACGCGCTGACAGAAAAAACGCGATACACCATTGGGGGCGTGCATTCTATCCGGTTTGGTCTGTCAATCCGCAGCGCGGAAACAGGGTTGCTCCTGGAAGAGCGTCGCGTAATCCAAGCAGACCTGATTGGGTACGGGGGGCAGCGCGCTTTGACGGCCGAACGTCAGGGTTTGACCCAAAAAGTGCGCATCACATCGCATCTTTCGAGTGTAATCAAAACTGAACTGCAAGACCCACGTGGGTATGAAAACCCTAAGTTGGGTTTGGTTCAGGTCCTCAACAACAGATTATAACCTTTCCAGTTCAGTTGGAAAGCAGTAGAGGAGGGCGCTATGATAGCGCCCTTTTCCAATGACACCCCGCCCTCCACCGATTATCCCGTCGTACGTCTGCGCCCAAAGGCCAACGCACGTGCCATTCGCCATGGGTTCCCTTGGATCTATGCCAATGAGCTAGTGACCGACCGCCGGACGAAATCGCGCGCTGCTGGAAGTCTGGCTGTGTTGGAGGATGATGCCCGGGTCCCAATGGGTGTGGTGACGATCAACCCGGTGTCGAAAATCATTTGTCGTATGCTGGATCAAAACCCTAGCGCCGTGATTAACCGCGATTGGATTGCCTCCCGTCTTCGCCGCGCACTTGCCGCGCGCCAGCGGCATTTCAGTGACCCCTTTTATCGGTTGGTGCACGCAGAAGCTGATGGGCTACCGGGGGTGATTATTGACCGGTTTGGCGAAATCTGTGTTGTGCAGCCGAATGCGGCTTGGGCCGACGCGATGATCCTTGATATTGTGGATGCCCTGTCCGAGATATCAGGGGTTACAACCGTGCTGAAGAACGCATCTGGCCGGACCCGTGCTTTGGAAGGGCTTGATGCCGAAGACGCTGTTTTGATGGGGAGTGCGCCCGATGAGGCGGTGCCGGTGGCCATGAACGGGGCCACCTACATGGCAGATGTGATTGGCGGACAGAAAACCGGCCTGTTTTTTGATCAACGCCCCAACCACGCCTTTGCCGCCGGCATGGCCAATGGCGCGCGTGTTCTGGATGTCTTTAGCCATGTGGGCGGCTTTTCCTTGGCGGCTTTGGCACGAGGGGCGGCAAGCGCATTGGCTGTAGACGCATCTGCCCCTGCTTTGGATTTGGCCGTGCGCGGTGCGCAGGCGACGGGTGTTGCCGATCAGTTCGCCACGCGACAAGGCGATGCGTTTGATGTATTGGCGGTTTTGGCGGCTGAGGGCGCGAAATTTGATATCGTGATTTGTGATCCGCCTGCGTTTGCACCGGCTAAACCGGCGCTTGATGCGGGGTTGCGGGCCTATGAAAGGGTTGCGCGTTTGGCTTCCGCTTTGGTGGACGAAGGCGGCATACTGGGCTTATGCTCTTGTTCTCACGCAGCGGATTTATCGGCATTTCGGGCGGCATCGGCGCGCGGCATCGGGCGGGCGGGCAGACAAGGGGCGTTGATCTATACGGGCTTTGCCGGCCCCGATCACCCGCAACTGCCGCAATTGGCCGAAAGCGGTTATCTCAAATCGATCTTTTTCCAGCTTTAAACCAATGCGGGTTCTGATCGATACCTGTGTGTTGTATCCTACTGTCATGCGCGAAATGGTGCTGGGCGTGGCGCGCGCTGGGGGCTTTATCCCTTTGTGGTCGCCAAGAATACTTGAGGAATGGGCGCGCGCTGCCCGCAAATTGGGACCAGATGGCGAAGCGCAGGCACGTGCTGAGATCGCCCTAACACAAGCAGCCTTCCCCAAGGCATCGGTGGACAATATTCCCGCCGGTCTGCACGCGCGTTTATGGCTCCCAGATGAACACGACATTCACGTATTGGCAGCAGCTGTTCATTGTTCGGCGGATGTCATCATGACACTAAACGCCAAAGACTTTCCGCGTGGCATTTTGGCTGAAGAGGGTCTGCAACGCATTGATCCGGATACGTTTTTACAAAACAGGTGGTTGGAAAATGCAGATGAGGTCGAAGCAGTTGGCGCGCATGTCTTGCAAGAGGCACGTCGGCTGTCAGGCAAAGATTGGCACATGCGACCGCTTTTGAAAAAGGCACGACTGCCGCGGCTGGCCAAGGCACTAGGCTAATCTAGGTCAACAGGTCTGGGTCCCATTTAAGCTGCAGCGCTTCGAGGGCAGCGATGCGTTCAGCCGTTTTGGGATGGCTCAGAAGCCACGCAGGCATTGTGCCGCCATTCGATGCAGTAAGCGCGTCCAGTTTTTTGAACATCTCTATCTGTGGTTCAATACCTATCCCAGCCTTGGTTAGAAGGGCCGCGGCATAAGCATCGGCCTCATATTCATCATTGCGGGACAGGCGGGCGGCAACCAAAGACGTCAGGAAGCCTGCCACCATTGGCCCGACGCCGGGGATGAAGCGGCCTAGAACCATTGCAAGCGCTGTCCGTAGTGCATTTTGGCCGGAAAAATCAATCATCCGGCGGCGCGAATGGCCCAAGGCCACATGGCCCAGTTCGTGCGCGATCACACTGGCCATTTCATCGGCAGTCACATCGCCGGACCGAAATTTATTGTAAAACCCGCGCGTAATGAAAATCCGACCATCGGGGGCGGCCAGTCCGTTGACTGGCTCAATTTCGTAGATGTGCACGCGAATACGGTCAACTTCGAGCGCGGCTGCCATCCGGTCGCTCATGACGTTGAGCATAGGGTCCGCGAGTTCTGTTGATTGCTCGTCAAGCGCTTTGGCTGTCCGCCATGCTGACAACCGGTACATCACCACGCCGTACATTACGGCCAACAAAATGGGCATCAATTTAAACATGAGGTAGATATGGGGCGCGCGACCCGGTCAGACAAGCGTCAAGAGGCTCTAATTCAGCACGAGCTACCGTGCGATGTGCTTGATCCCGCGCGCGATACCTTCCAGCGTCATTGGAACCATCGCATCTGGGCCGATCACCTCTTGTATCATGCCGATGGATTGGGTGTAGTTCCAGTATCGTTCTGGCACGGGGTTGATCCACAAGAAAGACGGCCATTGATCGCGTGTCCGCGCAAGCCAAGTGGCACCGCTTTCTTCATTCCAGTATTCAGAGGCGCCGCCGGGGTAGGCGACCTCATAGGGTGACATCGAGGCATCGCCTACGAAAATGCATTTATAGTCAGGCCCGTAGGTGCGCAGTACTTCATTTGTTGGGATTTGTGCGTCCCAACGGCGGCGATTGTCACGCCACAACCCTTCATAGATGCAGTTGTGAAAGTAGTAATATTCCATGTGCTTGAATTCGGCGCGCGCGGCCGAAAAGAGCTCTTCAACCACTTTGACATGTGGGTCCATGGAACCGCCCACATCCAAAAACAATAACACCTTGACCGCATTGCGCCGCTCCGGGCGGGTCTGCACATCAAGGTAGCCATGTTCTGCCGTGGCTTTGATGGTGCCATCCAGATCAAGTTCGTCATGGGCGCCGTCGCGCGCCCATTGGCGCAGCCGTTTCAATGCGACTTTGATGTTGCGGGTTCCAATTTCGACAGTGTCATCAAGGTTGCGAAATTCGCGTTTATCCCAAACCTTGACCGCGCGTTGGTGACGCGATGTGTCTTGCCCAATGCGCACCCCTTCTGGGTTATAGCCGTAAGCTCCAAAGGGTGAGGTGCCAGCAGTGCCCACCCATTTGCTGCCCCCTTGATGGCGTCCCTTCTGCTCTTCGAGCCGTTTCTTTAGCGTTTCCATCAGCTTATCGAAGCCTCCTAAAGCTTCGATTTCGGCTTTTTCTTCTTGGGATAGGTGCTTTTCAGCCATCTTTTCCAACCAGTCGCGCGGGATATCTACGGCGTCCAGCACCTGTTCGGTTGAAATATTTTCAAGCCCGGAGAAAGCAGCGGCAAAAGCGCGATCAAACTTGTCGATGTTACGTTCATCTTTGACCAGTGTCAGGCGGGCCAAATAATAGAATGCCTCCACATCATAGGTCGCAAGTCCCGCACGCATGGCTTCCAGAAAGGATAGAAACTCGCGCAGCGATACAGGCAACCCGTTTTTACGCATGATGTCAAAGAAAGGCAGAAACATCGCGGCAATCCTATTAGATCAAGGTACGATCCAAGATAACGGTCAGGATCAGGCTGACAACAATAAAGGCCATCGCATAGCCTGCCGCATATTGCGCGATGTCTAACCTGTTGCCTTTGCGGCGATAGGCGGTGATGCCGCCAATAATTGCGCCCAGCACAGCGCCTAAAATAATGATCATACGACCTCGCAAGGGTTTCTGTCTTCGCCGTATAACGAGCGCGCAATGCGCTGTCAGGCAGGGGGTGGTACTGGTGAAAGTGCTGCGATTTCGTTGAGTTTCGCACGCACAGCCCAGTCAGCGCCGAACCCGTATCGTGCCCAACCCAAACTGTCCAGCCGCAGTGCGTTTGCTTCGCGGGTTCGGCCTTCTGCGTTGAGTGCTGCGACGCGCAATAGTTGCAGTGTCGCCAGCAAGGCCGCGTTTTGTGACCCGCGTGCAACGTCGATATACGGTGTTACCATGCGGCGCGCCTGAGCGGGGTCGCCCGCAGCCAATGCATAGGCTGCAAGTTGCGTCGCTACATAGGCGCGATGCAAACGGGTTGCACTGGAACTTGCATAGAACCTATCCGCCAGAATGTATTGCTGGCGCGCCTCAAAGCCATTGGTTGCTTGTAGCAAACGGCCCTTGGCATAATGGGCAAACGCGCGTCTGTTGTCCGTCCAGCCTTGGGACACTGCGATGTTGATGGCGTCATCGGCGGCTTTGCGGCGCACCGCAGAGGAGGCACCCGGTCCCAGTGCGGTCTGAATGGCGCGATTATACGTCTGGGGCGTTCGAGAGGCGCGTTTTTGTCCTGTGAATTGGCCTTGGGGGTTGATCCGTGCCAAGATGCCCGGCAGCCGTTCTGCAACTTGCGCCCGTGTCATGCCGGTTGTGATCTCTGGTGCGTAGGTTGCCCGCAGGATGAGCATATCAAAAGATGTCAGCACCGTATGAACATTGTCGTCGTTAAACACGGAATTTGGCAACCTGTATAGATCATTCAGCGGCCCGAGAGCTTGGGCCAACTCTTCGTGCAAACAGTCGCGGATTTCTTGCGGGCTGGCGTCATTTGGGACAAAGATGGCCAGCGTTTCACGAGCTGTCAGCAGTGCCCAGTTGGTGCGCGGATTGCGCCGGAATTTCCTGAATTCGTTCAAGGACGACACGTTGGGTGCGACAAAACAGGCGGCCTGCGGCAGGATTTTGCGAATGGCACTGCGGGGGACCGCTTGGATCGTAATGTTGGCGTCGCCTTGCGGGGTCAGCGAGACGTTTAGACCTGCTTCGCTTTTGAGACGCGACAGCAAGGCACGCAGATCCGGCATCAAAGTGGGGCCGGGCTGCCCGGTGACACGCAGGCTGACTGGCCCTTCAAAGCGTGTAAAAACAGCAAGCTGTCGCCCGCTTTCCATTTCAAAGGTTAAATCAAGAAAATCGCGGGCAAGGTCCTGGTTTGAAACGACGCGGCCCGTTGGCGCACGTGCGGCGAATGATTTCATCGGTGGAAGCGTTGTTTCAGCGATAACAGAGCGCGAGGGCGTGTCGCTTTGGGAAACAGGTACGCAAGCGTTCAGCAGCATCACCAACGGCAGGATATAGCGGCGCGTCACGAACGCGTATACTTGATAAAGGGCGTCTTGGTGCCAATCCGGTCATAGAGCTGGCGGGCCGTGGCGTTAAAATCTTGGGTTAGCCAATATACGTTTGGCGAATTTGCCGCGTCCGCTGCTGCGTAAACCGCTTCGATCAGGGCCCGTCCGATCCCTTTGCCGCGCACCGTTGGGTCTGCGTAGAGATCTTGCAGGTAACATACATTTTCGACGGACCAACCATGTCTGTGAAATAGGAAATGCGCCAAGCCGACAGGGTGACCATCTACCTCGGCAATCAAGCAATGGTAGTCTTGCGGATCATCCCCCAACAATCGGCCGAAGTATGTGTCAAAGATTTCAGGCGGGCGACTGGTTTCATAAAACGACAGATAGGCCTGCCACAAATGGGTCCAAGCGTCTTTGTCGGATGCGTGCAACGCGCGCACGACCACAGAGGGTTCGTCTGCCATAATACCGGTTTGCCTGCTTCAATCTGCCTTTGTCCGAGGTCTTATCGCCTCAGATCATGGACAGATTAAAAAGCAATTAAGGCAAATTCGTGGCAAATAAGGCAGATTTTGGGCGCAGGCCGTTTAACGCCGGCTGCGGGCCATAAAAGCAAGGCGTTCAAACAGATGCACGTCTTGTTCATTTTTCAACAAAGCGCCGTGTAATTTAGGCAAGGCGTTTGTACCGGATGCTTTCAAATCATCTGCAGTGAGGTCTTCGGCCAAAAGCAATTTCAGCCAATCCAGCACCTCGGAGGTTGACGGCTTTTTCTTAAGGCCTGCTTGTTCTCTGATTTCGTAGAATTGAGTAAGCGCAGTGGTAAGCAATTCGTTTTTGATACCAGGGTGGTGGACTTCTACAATTTTGCGCAGCGTGTCGATTTCCGGAAAGCGGATATAGTGAAAAAAGCAACGGCGCAAAAAGGCGTCTGGCAGCTCTTTTTCATTGTTTGAGGTGATGATTACGATGGGGCGCTTGCGCGCTTTGATTGTTTCGCCTGTCTCGTAGACGAAAAATTCCATCTTATCCAGCTCTTGCAGCAGGTCGTTTGGAAATTCGATGTCGGCCTTGTCAATTTCATCAATCAGCAAGACGACCTTTTCCTCTGCTTCAAAGGCCTGCCACAGCTTGCCTTTGCGGATATAGTTTTTCACGTCGTGCACGCGTTCTTCGCCCAATTGGCTGTCGCGCAGACGGCTTACGGCATCGTATTCGTAAAGCCCCTGTTGTGCACGGGTGGTAGACTTGATGTTCCATTCGATCATTGGCGCCCCAAGGGAGAGCGCAACCTGACGCGCAAGCTCGGTTTTGCCCGTGCCCGGTTCGCCCTTGACCAGCAAAGGACGTTCCAGGGTGACGGCTGCGTTTACGGCAATCGTCAAATCATCAGTGGCGACGTAATCGGCCGTGCCTTGGAATTTCATGCGTGTGTCAACCCTTTGTGGCATGTTTATGTGCCTCTTTTAGACAGAAAACTTCAGGATTGTGTAGTGACAATTCCCAGTGTCTAAGATAGAGCGTCCGCAAGGGGCATCTTGGCCAAAGGACAAGGTTCGTATGGAAGACGTTAGCCACGTTGAGGGGAAGCAAATGAAACAAGAAATGTTTTTGCCGGACGATTATCGCCCGGCGGAAGACGAGCCGTTCATGAATGACCGGCAAGTTGAGTACTTTCGTCGTAAGCTACTGAACTGGAGAGCCGAACTGCTGGCCGGAAGCAAAGATACCATCGAAGGTTTGCAGGACGGCACGCGGAACATTCCTGATGTTGCGGATCGCGCATCCGAGGAAACAGACCGGGCACTGGAACTGCGCACCCGGGACCGTCAGCGCAAATTGGTCAGCAAAATAGATGGGGCGTTGCGCCGTATTGAAGAAGGCGAATTTGGCTATTGTTCTGTGACGGGCGAACCGATCTCTCTTAAACGGTTGGACGCGCGTCCGATCGCCACGATGAGTTTGGAAGCGCAAGAGCGTCATGAGCGCCGGGAAAAGGTTCACCGCGACGACTAAGCGTTGTTGGCGGTAAGGACGAAAGAGGCGCCGGGGCGAAAGCTCAGGGCGCCTTTTTTGTGTAAGGGGGATGTGTGGTTCGCAATGCAATTGTAATCGGTGCGGGTATCGGGGGGCTTGCCTGTGCCGCCGCACTTGGCCGGCGCGGCATGGCCGTGACGCTGGTCGAGCAGGCAACTGAGATCAAAGAGGTTGGTGCAGGTATTCAGGTCAGCCCTAATGGTCTTGCTGTGTTGCGGGCGTTGGGATTAGAGGCGCCGCTGGAACGGACCGGGGCGGTGCAGGCCCGCGGTGTTGTGCTGGCCGACTACGCAGGCGGCGCAACCGTCGCACGGCTTGATCTGACCCGACTGCGTGATCAACGGTATTTGTTCGTGCACAGGGCGGACCTGATCGCCTTGTTGGCGCGGGCTGCGCGGCATGAAAATGTATCTATGGAATTTAGCCGGCGGGCGGTGTCTGTCACGCCGGGGGGCATAACAGAGGTGGAATTCGCTGACGGTGGACGCGCGCGAGCCGAGGTGGTGGTCTGTGCCGATGGGCTTCATTCGGTAGGGCGCGCCGCAATCAATGGACAGACGCAGGCGCGCTTTACCGGTCAGGTGGCATGGCGCGCTTTGGTGCCCGCACAATCGCCGAGCCCTGTCGCGACAGTGACTATGGGGCCGGGGCGGCACATTGTGCAGTACCCTTTGCGAGGTGGCGAGATGATGAACCTTGTGGCTGTCCAAGAGCGTGACACCTGGGCAGAGGAGGGGTGGAACCACCCCGATGACCCTGAAAACCTGCGCGCGGCGTTTGCGGATTTTGGTGGCCCTGTCGCGCAGGTGTTGCGGTCTGTTCAGGATGTAAACCTATGGGGTTTGTTCCGGCACCCGGTGGCAGAGCGATGGGCGCGGGGTGGTGCCGTTCTTTTAGGTGATGCTGCCCATCCGACCTTGCCGTTTTTGGCTCAAGGGGCGAATTTGGCGTTGGAAGATGCTTGGGTCTTGGCAGAGGTGGCAGCAAACGACAAAGACCTCAGCCGGTACGAGAGAATTCGTAGGCCGCGCGCGCAAAAGGTTGTGGACGCTGCGAGCGGCAATGCATGGAAATACCATCTGCCGCACGGGCCTAAAAGATGGGCAGCACACAGGGCGTTGACGCTTGGCAGTATGTTAGTTCCCGGGATCATGATGCGCCAGTTTGATTGGCTCTATGGTCATGATGTGACGCAGAAACATCTTTAATCCAGCGGTGTCCGGGCATCGCCCGGACATTCCATTGGTTAGGTCTGGGCCGGGCCCAGACCCGCACGCCGCGTCGTCTGCACTCAGCGCGCCCTTTGCAACATGCCGAAAAGATCGCGTGGGTCATCTGGGTCTGCCAACAAATCAAGGGCATGAAAAAATGATGTGCCTTGGATTTGGTCGCGCACGTAGCGCAGAGCGCTGAAATCCTCGATTGCGAAGCCCACTGAATCAAACAGAGTGATTTGTTTATCGCTGGTCCGACCTGGTTTCGTGCCGGTGAGAACTTGCCACATTTCCGTTACAGGGTGATCGGCGGCCAATTGTTGTATCTCGCCTTCGATCCGCGTTTGTTCGGGGTATTCAACGAAGATATCTGCCCGGTTTAGGATCGCCGGAGCGAGTTCGGTTTTACCGGGGCAGTCGCCTCCAATTGCGTTGATGTGGACGCCGGACCCAACCATGTTATCGGTCAGTATCGTCGCATATTGTTTGTCTGCGGTGCACGTCGTGATGATGTGAGCACCCAAGATGGCGTCCTCTGCACTGTTGCAGGCGACAACTTTTAAACCATGGTCTGTCAGATTGCGTGCGCATTTTTCCGTAGCGGCGGGGTCCGTGTCATACAGTCGGACTTCGCGTATACCGCAAACGGCTTTCATGGCGAGGCTTTGGAATTCGGATTGTGCGCCATTACCGATCATCGCCATGACGGTGGAATGTCGCGGTGCTAACGCGCGCGCCACAAGGGCAGAAGTCGCCGCTGTGCGCATGGCGGTTAGCATCGTCATCTCAGATAGCAGGACGGGATACCCATTGCCGACCGTCGCCAAAAGCCCAAATGCCGTGACGGTTTGCAAACCGTCTGCGGTATTCTTGGGGTGGCCGTTTACATATTTGAATCCGTATACCTCACCATCTGAGGTTGGCATAAGCTCAATCACACCCTCGTCAGAGTGGCTCGCCACGCGAGGTGTTTTATCAAAAAGCTGCCATCGTTTGAAATCCGCTTCAATGTAGTTTGTCAGGCCCTTTAACATCGGTTCAATACCGATGTGGTGGATCAATTGCATCATGTGGTCGACCGATACAAAGGGCACGAGCGCCTTATCAGATGGGAGGGGATTGGTCATCTGGATCACCTTTTCAGTAAGCACGTGTGGGGCGGTCAAAGACACGGCGGCCAAGTGCGGAGGCGGCCAGATCGACCATGACCTGCGCCGTGCGCCCGCGTTCATCTAAGAATGGATTAAGCTCCACCAAATCGAGAGATGTCATCAGTTTACTGTCGTGCAGCATCTCCATGACCAGATGCCCTTCGCGGATGGTGGCCCCGCCAGGCACGGTTGTGCCCACGGCGGGTGCGACGGAAGGGTCGAGGAAATCCACATCCAACGATACGTGAAGCATACCGCCTGCCGCGGCAACTTTGTCGAGGAAAGTCGCCAAAGGTTTGGCAATGCCGCTTTCGTCGATGTCGCGCATATCCACGCGTTGGATTTGGGTGTTTTGCAAAGCTTCGCGTTCGGATGGATCTACGGATCGCAGTCCTAATATGGCGATGTTTTCTTGCGGTAAGGGCGCGGGTATCTTTGGAAAGCCAGTAAATCCCTCACGGCCGGTGACATAGCCTAATGGGGTTCCATGTAGGTTGCCGCTATTGGATGTCTGGGGGGTGTGAAAATCGCTATGTGCGTCCAACCACAGCACAAACAAGGGGCGACCTATGGATGCCGCGTGGCGCATGGCACCCAGAACCGTTCCCAAGGAAAGGGCATGGTCGCCGCCCAAAAAGATAGGCAAACCTTGGGGCAATGCTGTTTCGGCGGCATCCGCAAGGCTTGTTGTCCAGCCTATGGTTTCGCATAGAGCAAAGAGGGTGTCATTTTGTATGCCGGACACGGGTGCAGGGGTGACGTTGCCATGGTCCTCTACACTATGCCCCAAGCTTTCCAAAGCCTGCGCCAGCCCCGCTGTGCGATAGGCGTCAGGGCCCATCAAGCATCCCTGTCTGCGTTTGCCACTGTCGACCGGCGCGCCGATCAAAATGCATTTCTTCTTGCTCACGAAACTTGTCCTCATTGCGGTGTGGTTTCGAAGTAGGGTACGAAGTGGTGCATCGACAACCCAACAGATTGCACATATTGATGCACAATCATACAAAGTGAGTAATAAGTATGGACGAAATGGATAAGAAACTGATCGGGGCCCTGCGTCACGATTCCCGGGCTTCGCTGTCGGAAATTGCAACGCTTTTAGGATGGTCGCGCGCGACCGTGCGCACGCGTTTGGGAAAGCTGCAAGAGAGCGGAGAGATCGTAGGCTTTTCGGTGGTGCTTAAATCAGACCAGATAAGCGACCCGGTACGTGGGCTTATGATGATTGCGATCGAAGGACGCGGGACAGAACGGATCATTCGGCAATTGCACAATATGCCTCAGGTCCGTCAGGTACATTCTACGAACGGCCGATGGGACGTGATCACCGAGATTGGTACCGAAACCTTGGAACACTTTGATCAGGTGTTAACGCAAATCAGACGACTAGATGGCGTGACGGGCAGCGAAACCAGTTTGTTGTTGTCGACCCGCAAGGCCAGTTAACTGCGGCGATAGGCTAAGACCCAAAGAACGCAAAGCCCAAGCGACACCACACCGTTCCAGCCCGCCATGCTGATCCCGAACAGTTCCCAAGGGATATCATCGCACCGCACAAGCGGCGCCTGCATAATCTGCGCAAACACGTCATCGACGGACATGTCCGAGATAGAACCCGAAGTGCATGTGGAAGGGCCTTCCCACCATCCTTGTTCTACCCCTGCGTGGAAAAAACCAATGGCAGACGTCACGGCGGCGGCAAGTGCACCGCATGCTGCGAGAAATTTGTTATGCGCGAAATAGATGACCCCACCGACCATGATGGCAACCACATGCGGGTACCGCTGCCATATGCACATCTTGCACGGCGCCATCCCACCGATGTGCTGAAATCCATAAGCCGCAAGCATCAAAGCCAGCGACCCAAAAGCCGCGACAAGGGCTGTCTGACGGCCGGTCACAGGAACTTCAGCATGAAAAAGCCGCCAAACAGCAACACAACGAACAGGATGAACATCAACCCAAGCCGCTTTTCGATGAAATCGCGGATTGGTTCGCCGTATTTCCACAACAAAAGCGCGACCAGATAGAATCGCAATCCCCGCGCCAGGATCGACGTGAGGATGAATGTTCCAAGTGGCATGCTGGTCCAGCCGGACATGATCGTGATGACTTTGTAAGGGAAGGGGGTCACACCCGCGGTCAGCACCGCCCAGAAGCCCAGATCGTTGAAACGGCTGTTGAACGCCTCCATCGAATCCGCCTTGCCCAAGCTTTCCAGAACAGGTTGGCCGATACTTTCAAAGGCAAAAGCGCCAATAGCGTAGCCCAAAACACCGCCTGCAACGGACGCGACCAGCGCCACGCTTGCAATCAGCCACGCCCGCGAAGGACGCGCAAGGATCATCGGTATCATCAGAACATCGGGTGGAATCGGAAAGACTGAGCTTTCGATGAAGCTAACAAAAGCAAGCACCCATAAGGCTTGTGGGTGCTCAACCATGCCTAGCATCCAGTTATAAAGCCTGCGGAGCATATACTCTTTCCCGTTGGTGTCACCGCAGGGAAAACCACTTCATTCTCAACAGGTCAAGAGATCGGATACGAAAATTCTCAAAACCCTCTTGCCGGGCGTGCTCGCACGGTGTACGTCGCTCTCGTTGCCCAAGTGGCGGAATGGTAGACGCAGGGGATTCAAAATCCCCCGCCGCGAGGCGTGCCGGTTCGAGTCCGGCCTTGGGTACCACATCTGATCGCCAATTCATGCCCCCGGTAGGGGCACCGCGCCATGCGGTTGCGATTCGATGTGCGTTTGCTAAGTCAAACGGCTACTGTTTTCAGATCATAGCCAGTTGTTCAGATCTGCAGCGTATTGTTCCGGGATTCCCAAAACTGTGGCTAAATGATGTTTATTATAAGTTTTGCATCTTAAAGTTGATTTTTGTGGATGCCACTCACATGACTGAGACTGTTCCGCATACCCGATTACGTGACTTAGCCGATCAAAAATTCATAAAATCAAATAGATGCGGTCTTGGATAGAATTTGCCACTTCCCCGGACTTGCCGCGCCCGAGTGGCGACATAGCCGCTAGTTGCTCGTGTAGCGGGTAAGCTGCGCCTTACTTCTGCTTTTGTTTTGACAAATTTCTTTTGCGCGGCGGGGCAGCCGGGTAAAACACTGCAGGGTCTTTGGGGAGGCCCGACTTTAAACAATCCAGATAAAAACGCTTCTCGGCGCGCCTTTAGGTGTGCCGGCGTTTAAGGGAACACGCATGTCGCAAGGTGCAGACGATCCGAACGCGAACGCTCTTATTGGGCTTTGGGATTTTCTGAAGGGCGCTGAAAAAGCAGATACAGGTCTGGCCGACAACGTGGCGCAAAATGGCCAACCTTTCGGTGATGCATTCATTCAAGACGAAACGCTACAGCTGGATGGCAAGAAAGACTATTTTGTCACCAGCGGTGATGACGATCCGTTTGATATCGACCAAGGTACGGTAGTCATTACATTTTCGCAGGGAAAGCAACCTCAAAAGGCGGCTGATATTCTGATCAATCGTGGCGAATTCAATGACCGCATGAAGGATGGCTATTTTGCCATGGGTGTGACAGGCGATGGCCGTGTTGAGGTCACCCATACGTCTGATGACGCCGATTTGTTTCTGCGCACGCCACCGGGTTTGTTTGCCGAAGGCGACCGCGTCAAAGTTATCTATGCTTGGTCATCCCAAGCAGGCGGTTCCCTGAGCGTCACCAACCTTGATACCGGGGCGCAAGATCGCATCGAATTTGACACCCAAGGTCTTAGTTTTGCGACCGTAGACGATGATGGTGAGAATTTCACCTTTGGCGCGCGGGAGGTCAACGACAATGCGAATGCATACTCTAAATTCCTCGACGGTTCGATCGAATCTGTGGCTGTCTACAATCAGGACATTATCAATACCCCCCAATCCGACGGGATTGTGTCAGGTACAGATGGCGCTGATCTGATTGACCTCAATTACATCGGTGATCCCGACGGCGACCGCATTGATGCAGGCGATGCGCTGCTGCAGGGCGAAGCACCACAAGACGACATCGTGTTGGCCGGAGACGGGGATGACACCGTGCGCGCGGGTCTGGGCGACGATGATGTCTTTGCCGCTGACGGGGATGATTTGGTCGAAGGCGGCGCTGGCAATGACCGGCTGCTGGGGGAAGATGGCGACGATACATTGCTGGGTGGGGACGGCAACGACACCCTTTGGGGTGGGGACGGTGAGGATAGCCTGATTGGCGGTGCGGGTGATGATGACATCAGCGGTGGCGATGGCGACGATACCATTTCCGGTGCGGGTGGCGGAGAGGATACGTTCAAGGGCGGCGACGACCGAGATCTGTTCACCAATGTGGGGCCGGGCGACAAGGTCGATGGCGGCAGCGGCGGTGACGATTTCGACACTTTGGATCTTTCAAGACCTCAAGGAAGTGGGCCGTTTGCGGTAGAGTTTACCTCCGAGGACAAAGAAGACGGTGTCGTAACCTATTTTGACGACGAATTTAACGTCATTGGCACACTTGAATTTCATGACATTGAAAACGTTGTCCGTGTCCGGCCACCGATCTGTTTTACGCCTGGAACAATGATCGCGACCCCCACCGGAGAACGCGCTGTCGAAGACTTGCGCCAAGGTGACCGCGTCATCACCCGTGACAATGGCATTCAAGAAATCTGCTGGGTTGGTGCCCGCGCAATGACGGGTACAGAATTGTCGCGCAATCCGCATCTTAAGCCAATTCGAATACGTGCAGGCGCTCTGGGGCCGGGTATGCCAGAGCAAGACATCAGCCTAAGCCCAAATCATCGCGTGTTGGTCGCAAATGACAAAACAGCCCTGTACTTTGAAGAACGCGAAGTTTTGGTGGCTGCAAAACACCTCACGGCGCTGGAAGGGATTGATATCGTAAGCCCGCGGTGGATTACGTATATTCATATCATGTTCGAACAGCATGAAGTGGTGCTGTCACAAGGCGCATGGTCAGAAAGCTTTCAACCGGGTGATTACAGCCTACAGGGTATTGGAAACGCGCAACGGCTTGAGATTCAGCACCTGTTTCCTGACCTCAAGACAGACGCAGGTCTGGCGTCGTACCAAGCTGCCCGTCGGTCTCTCAAACGGTATGAGGCCAAATTGTTGCTCAAAAACTGACCCTTCACCGATCTGCAAGTATTGCAGCAAGTGCGGTGTTCGTTTTCGTCCGGGACTGTAAAAACCGGGTCCTGTCGGTGTGCAGTTTTTATTTAGTGTCCTTGCGCCATTTGGCCCAGTCCTCGGGGGTATCAAGATCGCGTCGGGCGTGATCCAACGGCAAAGCCACATGTTCGGTCGTATTTTTGTGCGCTTTGATGACTTCGGCGCCACCGGAATCGCCGGTAACCTGCATAAGCTTGGGAAAAAGACTGGCACGGAAAACAACCGGATGCCCGGGCGCGCCGTCGGCTGTGCTGCCGCGCCAGATCATTGTTTTACTATCCAGATCAACCGCGGCGGCCACACGCGTCAAATCCTGCACCGTCAATGACGGCAGATCAGCCAGCAGTAGCATCGCCGCTTGGGTTGATTTCGGCAGTGCTGCAAGACCGGCGCGCAAGCTGGCGCTCATGCTGGTTTTTGCGCCGGGCACAGGCACGCATGTTACGTTTTGGTCCGCGACGACGTCCCACCGTGGGTGAGGCTGAGGTGGGAGGGTCACATAGACAGGACCAATGGATACGGCTTTGGCGACTTGATGCATCAGCAAGGGCGTGCCACCGATGTCTTCCATAAGCTTGTCAGACCCGCGCATGCGCCGCGATTGCCCAGCGGCCAAGATCACTACAGGAAGAGGGGTAAACGACATCTTTGGCACACTGCTATCATCATTGGGCGCGCCTGCGTTAACGCAAAGCGACGGCTTGATTTATGCGCCAAGCCGCCGTGGAGCGCCAACATAAATTTATGGTTCAACCGCGCATGCGCGTGCCCTCGGGGTCAAACATCGGGGTTTGTACCACAGTGGCAGTCCGCATCTCGCCAAGGATTTCAATCTTGACCTCATGCGTTGTCCCGACCAGGTCGCTGGGCAGAAACCCCAACGCATGCGATGCGCCACTGTGGTGCGCATATCCACCCGAAGTACAAAACCCGACGACTGCACCGTCGACCCAAATCGGTTCATAGCCTTGTACATCCGCATCACCCGCATCAACTGAAAATTGCACCAAACGACGTGCGGGGCCTGCGGCACGTTCAGCTTCGGCTGCACCTTTTCCGATGAAAGCTGCGGGTTTATCCCATTGAATGAACCGATCCATGCCCGTTTCGGCAGGTGTGTAGTCTGGCGAGAATTCTGCCATCCAGCTGCCAAAGAACCGATCCAACCGCAAAGACATCATGGCACGCATCCCAAAAGGTGAAATGTCATGGTCTTGCCCGGCACTCCATAGCGCGCGCCACAGCGCCGGTTGGTTATCAGTATGGCAGTAAATCTCGTATCCCAAATCGCCCGTGTAGCTGACACGCTGCACTGTACAATCGACGCCGCCCACGGTCATTTGGCAAACGTCCATGAATTTCAACTGGCTTTCCATCTCAATGCAGGCGTTCAGCACATCGCGCGCGCGCGGGCCTGCAATTTGAAATCCGGTGCAGCTGTCAGAGATGTTTTCAATTGTCACGTCGGGGTCCAGATGCGACTGGAACCAGCGCCAATGAAAGGCCTGGGCGCCGTAAGATGCTGTGATCTGGAACGTGGTATCAGACAAGCAAGAGATCGTGAAATCCCCAAACAACCGCCCGCGTTCTGACAGCATCGGCGTCAGGCTCAACCGACCTGGTTTTGGCACGCGACCTGCCATGATCCGGTTCAACCATGCGCGCGCGCCAGCCCCCGTCACACGGTATTTGCCAAAGTTCTGCAGCTCGTTGATACCGACTTTGTCGCGTACCGCGCGCACCTCACGGGCCGTGGCGTCAAAGGCATCTGATCGGCGAAAGGATGGTGTTTCATATGTTGGTTCGGTATCGCGCGCAAAATAGTTTGCGACCTCCAACCCGTATTGCTGGCCCCAAACCGCGCCCAGCTCGGAAAAAGTGTCATACATCGTGGTAGTTTTAAAAGGGCGCGCGGCGGGAAGCTCTTCGTTGGGGTAGGCGACTGAAAACCGTTTTTGATAGTTCTCGATCACTTTGGGCCGCGTGTATTCCGGCGTGATCCAATCGCCAAAGCGCGCCACATCCATGGCCATCACATCGCGTTCCGGTTCTCCTTCGATGATCCATTGTGCCAGTGTCAGCCCAACACCACCGCCTTGGCTGAACCCAGCCATAACACCGCAAGCCGACCAGTAGTTACGCATGCCGGGCACGGGACCCACAAGGGGGTTGCCATCAGGCGCAAAGGTAAATGGCCCGTGGATCACAGATTTGACACCTGCGGTGGCCAGCACTGGAAAGCGATTGTAGGCAAAGTTGATGCTGCTTTCGATCTTGTCAAAATCATCTGGCAGCAATTCGTGCCCAAAGCTCCACGGGGTGCCGTCCACTGCCCAAGGCTTGCAAGGTTGTTCATAAAACCCAATGCATAACCCGCGCCCTTCTTGACGCAGATAGCTTTCGCCTGCGGGATCCATCACATGTGGGTGCTCTGCACTACGCTCATAAATCTCTGGGATGTCATCGGTGACGATGTATTGATGCTCCATCGGGTGGAGCGGGAAATACACGCCCGCCATTGCCCCCACTTCGCGCGCCCAAAGTCCTGCCGCATTGACCACATGTTCGGCATGCACGGTACCTTTGTCAGTGACGACATCCCATGTGCCGTCGGGACGCTGTGTCGTTTCGCACACCATACAATGCGTTTCGATCGTGGCTCCGCCCATGCGCGCCGCCTTGGCATAAGCATGCGTCGTGCCTGATGGATCAAGGTGCCCGTCAAGTGGATCATAAAGTGCGCCGATAATCCCATCCAGATTTGTGATGGGGGCTATTTTAGCGATTTCTTCGGGGCCCACGATTTCTGTATCCAAGCCCATAAAGCGATGTTTGGCCCGTTCGGCCAATAGCATATCAAACCGGTCCTGATTGTCAGCCAAGGTAACACCACCCACGTGATGTAGCCCGCATGACAGGCCCGTGATTTCCTCAAGCTCTTTATATAGGCGGATCGTATAGCCTTGCAGCGCTGCCATATTTGTATCGCCGTTCAGCGTGTGAAACCCGCCCGCCGCGTGCCATGTCGACCCTGATGTCAGCTCAGACCGTTCGATAAGCATCACATCTGACCATCCCAATTTCGTCAGATGGTACAGGACAGAAGCGCCAACAACACCTCCTCCGATAACGGCTACACGTGTGGTTGTCTGCATGGGAAGGCTCCGTACTCTTTTATAAGCGCAGCATGGGCCTGTCGGCATTCTTAGGCTGAACGGAAAACGACTTTTTTTGACGTTTCAGGCAAATGGGAAAGAATTCAATGCGCACTGGTACCGGTCAAAGGAACCCTTCGCCGCTGCAACTTGAGCATCGACGCGACCGTGTACCGTAGCAAGCATCGCACCTTGCAAAAACCGGTTTGCCTAAGCGGTCTTTGGATTTGGCTATGCGACCTTGCCCACCACAGCTAGTGCATGGGGCCTGACCGTTGCCATGGCACCTGTGACACCGGCGCTTGGCGTCTGCTTTTGGTTTTTTTCGGTCGTGGGGGACATATTTGTCCATGTTACCCGCCTTACACTTTGACATTGATGATCTGTGCTAAAGGTCAGCAAAGCACAGGTTTTAGGCTGTGTCACCTCTTGCCCGTCATACGGGAGATGACCGGCGGATCACGCGAAACCTTCTTGTGCCGCAAGAGTATGAAAAGAGTGTGAGCGACACAAAGTGTCGGGAAAGGGCAATCAGACCGAAAGCGCCACGCGCATGGTGATACGCAACGAAACGCAACACAGGGATTATCCATGCGTACCCATGCTCAGGCTGTCGTGATTGGCGGCGGTGTTATCGGCTGCTCTATTCTGTATCATTTGACGAAACTGGGGTGGACAGATGTTGTTTTGCTGGAACGGGACGAGCTGACATCGGGATCTACGTGGCATGCGGCCGCGAACATCCACGGGCTGCATGACAGCACCAACATCAGCCGCATACAGCACTATACGATGAACCTGTATAACAGCCTTGAAGCGGAAACGGGGCAAAGCTGTGGTGTGTTTCAACCTGGGTCATTGTATCTTGCGCAGACTGAGGCGCGCGAACACCAACTGCGCCTGCAAGCAGCCAAGGCCAAGCTGTATGGCATGAACTTTCATGAAGTCAGCCGTGACGAGGCAGAGCGGTTGCATCCCATGGTCGATTTTAACGGCATTCGTTGCATCATGTGGGAACCTGATGGTGGCAATGTCGATCCCTCAGGTGTCACCAACGCCTATGCCACAGGTGCGCGCCAGAACGGGGCCGAGATTATCCGCTTTTGTCCTGTGACAGCGACTGAACAGCAAGCCGATGGCACATGGATCGTCCGCACGCCCAAAGGTGATATTGCAACGCAATGGGTGGTGAATGCCGCCGGGCTGTGGGGCCGCGAAGTTGCCGCATTGGCCGGGTTGAGGTTGCCCCTGCAGCCGACAGAGCACCAGTATTTCGTGACAGAAACCATCGCCGAGATCGCAGAGATGGATCGCCGCCTTCCATCTGTTGCGGATCGTGATGGCGAATATTATCTGCGACAAGAAGGCAAAGGTCTGCTTGTAGGCGCTTATGAAAAAGATCTGCGCTTTTGGGCAGAGGATGGCACACCGCAAGGGTTCGGCCATGAATTGTTTGCTGATGATCTGGAGCGGATCGAAGACAATATGATGCGCGCCATCGACCGTGTGCCTGCCGTTGGTGAGGCAGGCATCAAGCGGGTGATCAATGGTCCTATGATCTGGTCACCAGATTCCAACGTGCTTTTTGGCCCAGCGCCTGAACTATCGAATTATTTCTGCTGCAACGGGATCATTCCAGGGTTCTCGCAGTCTGGTGGCATGGGGCTTTTGGCTGCCGATTGGATTGTCACCGGTGAGACGCGATATGACATGTTCGCATGGGACGTGGCGCGCTTTGGGGATTGGGCAGACAAAGCCTTTACCAAGGCGCGGGTGGGTGACCAATATGCCAACCGGTTCAAAATCCACTTTCCCAATGAAGAACGCAGCGCAGGCCGTCCCATGCGGTGCCGCCCGGCATATGACGCGCAGCGTGCACTGGGGGCTGTCTTTGGGCTGAACTACGGCTGGGAACATCCTTTGTATTACGGCTATCCAGTTGGTGCAGAGGATGAGACCGAAGGTTTCACCCGCCAAGGATGGTGGGCACAAGTGGGCCGAGAATGTCAGATGCTGCGCACGGCGGCGGGCATTATCGATATTTCGAACTTTGCCAAATACACCTGCAAAGGCCCCGGCGCAGAAGACTGGTTGAACAGCCTGTTCGCCAACAACATGCCCAAGGCGGTTGGCCGCTCTTGCCTCACACCGCTGATTGGCAAACGTGGCGGGATTGCTGGCGATTTCACCGTGACGCGTGTGGCTGAAGATGAATTCTGGATCATCGGTTCAGGCATGGCCGAACGCTATCATAAGCGGTTCTTTAAAGAGTTGCCTTTGCCCGATGGCACGCATTTCGAAAGCCAGACAGAAGCCGTTTGCGGGTTCAATGTTGCGGGGCCCAAATCGCGCGATGTGTTGCAGCGTCTTACCAATACGTCGCTTGCAACCGAAGACTTTGCATTCATGCGGTCTCAGTGGATTGAACTGGCGGGTATCCGTGTCTTGGCATTGCGCGTGTCATTCACTGGCGATCTAGGGTGGGAATTGCATTGTGCCGAAGCCGATCAAGCCGCTTTATTCGAGGCGCTGATCAAGACCAGTGCGGAATTTGGTGCAGGCCCGGTTGGAAGCCGCGCGCTTATGAGTTTGCGCGTCGAAAAGGGCTATGGATCATGGAGCCGTGAATATTCGCCTGAATATTGGCCGCAAGAGGTCGGGCTAGATGGTCTATGCAAGATGGATAAAGAATTTTTGAACAAGGCAGCAGTCGCCGAAACCATGGCCAAACCCGCCCGAGAACATCTGGTTTTGCTGGCTCTCGACAGTCATGACACAGATGAGTCCAACGCCGATGCCACAGGCGGCGAGCCGATTTTTAAGAACGGTAAGGGCATTGGCCGGGTCACGTCGGGTGCCTATGGCTACAGCGTCGGTATGAGCCTGGCCTTGGGGTACGTCAAAAATGCCCAACCGGGCGATCAGGTAGATGTCATGGTATTGGGGCGGCCGCACCAAGCCACGATCCTGCACGAACCGCCCTTTGATCCCACAGGCAGAAAGCTCAGGGCTTAAACCCCGCCGCACTGCATAAACTATGGCGAGGCTGTTCTTGCCAATGCTGAATTTGACCTCTGGCGCCTCACCACGCTAGGGTCATTGCATTTGTATAAGACAATTTTTCTGGCCGGGGCAGGGATCAATATGTTTAAAAATTTTCGTCCTTTTGTGCAGACCGTGTGCGCTATTGCGTTGGGTGCGATGTGTGGAACAGGGGCTATGGCGCAACAAAACGCTATTAATTCGTCATCAAAGATCGCCTGTTTGCAGCAGGCTTTGGCCAAGCAACCAAGCAATGATCTGCGCTTGCAGGTCACGCTGCGTGCAGGTGGCGCCATAAATGGGCTGCCTGTTATGCTTGCGCCCGGTGCGACAGATACTCAGGCAAGGATGGAATATTTGATTGCAGCCGCAGCGCTCGAAACCTGCGCACCCTTTGAACATATGCCACAGGGTGGTGTCTTACAGATTGTGCTGTCGCAGTCCGGTCAAATCCAGCTCGACCCACCGCCAGCGACATTACCGCCGTTGAATTTGGCAACGCCGCAACCTCTTCCACCGCTTAATGGCGTGACACCTCAAGCCAGTCTTGGACCAGCAACGGCGCAAACAGAACAACAGCTGCAATTGGACAAACAAGGCATACGTGATGTTCAGGCACGGCTTCAGGTTAGCGGTCATGATCCTAAGGGGATTGATGGCGCACTCGGGCGCGGGACCAGAGGCGCCATTGCCAACTGGCAGAACAGCCAGGGGCTTGAAATAACCGGTTATCTGAACGCGGGGCAACTTGCCCAACTCAAATCACAATCACAGCCGGCACTGGACACTTGGTTGCAAGACCCAGCAAATGCCGCACTTTATGTCCCGCCGCCGCCAATCGCGGTTGGTCCGGGCAACATGCCGGGGCGTTGGCGTCTGGTTGTAAACTGCGGGCGCAATAGCAAGGCCCCGGGCCAACGCATTACGGGTGAAATGGCGATCCAACATACAGGCGGTGCAGGCTATGCAGGCACAATCAAAACATCGCAGGGGCTGACAGGGCGGGTCACGGCCACTTTGAATGGACGTACTGTGCGGTCGACAACAAACTACGGGCTACTGCTAGGAAAGGTCAGCTTTCGGGGTCGAATAGACGATCAAAAGCTTGTCGTGCGGGGCAGGGACTCACAAGGGTGTTCGGTCTACGCAGCAAAGCGGTAGGCGTGTGTATCGTTGCGGTCTGTCAACGTACACACCGGTTCACAGCGGCCTGATTTTGAGTTCTGTGATCCTGTTCCCCTCACGCGCGCTGACTTCAAATCTGAAGCCGTGAAATGAAAATACTTGGCCTGCGGTGGGGATCATCTGAGCCTCATGGATAACGAGCCCTGCGACGGTATTGGCCTCTTCATCAGGCAGGTTCCAATCGGTCGTACGGTTCAGGTCGCGGATCGTCATGCCACCTTCGACCACATATTGGCCGTCGTCGGTGCTAAGCACCGCCTGATCATCCAGCGGGTCATGTTCGTCTGTAATCTCTCCGACGATTTCTTCGAGGATATCTTCGAGTGTCAGCAATCCCTGCAATGATCCATATTCATCCACCACCAAGGCAAAATGCGTACGTCGGCGCAGAAACTGGCGCATTTGATCATCCAGTGTGGATGTTTCTGGCACAAAATATGGCTTCATAGCCACATCAGACAGCTCAAAGCTGCGGAGTTTGGCAGCATCGCCTTCGGGTCCACCAATCACTTTATACATCGCACGCAGCAGGTCTTTGGCGTGGATCACCCCGATGATGTTTTCCGGATCCCCTTTAAAGACTGGCAACCGGGTGTAGTTCGACTGCAAACACTGCTGCAAGATATCCTGCGGGTCATCTTCACCATTGATCATTTCAATGCCAGAGCGGTGCAGCATGATCTCTTCTACTGTGCGTTCGTTCAAATCCAGCGCGCCCAAGATGCGGTCGCGATGTTCTTTTTCTACAACGCCTTCGGAATGACCCAGCGTCAGCGCACCTTCGATCTCTGCATGGACATCAAGAATGTTGCTATCGGGGTCGATCTGGACACCAAAAAGCCGCAAGACCCCGCGCACGAGCACGCGCACCGCCGCGACAACAGGGGCAAAGATCGTGACAATAAAAGAGATCGGCCGGGATACGAGGCTCGCGGCAGTCTCGGAATTGGTAATGGCATACGTCTTTGGCAAGACCTCAGCAAAGATCAACACCAGCAAAGTCATCACCAATGTGGCTAACGCCACGCCGCTTTCGCCAAAGGCGCGCGTAAAGATCGAAGTGGCCAGCGATGCGGCCAGAATATTCACAAGGTTGTTGCCCAACAGAACAGACCCGATCAGCCGTTCGTTGTCTTCGGTGATGTTCAGGGCGCGTTCGGCGCCTTTGTTGCCTTTGTCCGCGAGCGACCGCAGCTTACCCCGCGAGGCCGCCGTGAGCGCCGTTTCAGAGCCGGAAAAAAAACCCGACAGTACCAAAAGAAACAAGATCACGCCAGACGTGATCCAAAATGTCGCGTCAAGCGTTGCGGTGGCCGTGTCCATTTGGGAAGATACCTTTGAAAAACATTGAACTGGTTATGGGGTCGCGCGCGGTCTCAATCAAGAGAGGAGACGCAATTGCATCGTGATCTGGGCACCATTGATGGGTCAATTGTGCTCTTTGGGGGGCCTTATTCGAATTTGCAGGCGACACGGGCTTTGCTGAACGAGGCTTTCACACTTGGATGCAGTGGCCATCGTTTGATTTGCACAGGGGATGTGGTGGCTTATGCGGCAGACCCCGTGGGCACCGTCGATGCGATTATGTCTTCAGGCGCTATTGTGGTGGCAGGCAATTGCGAAAAACAACTGAGCGTTGGTGCTAATGATTGCGGGTGTGGGTTTGAAGAAGGCACGACGTGCGATCTGCTCAGTGCGGGATGGTATGCATTTGCAGCGCGTCACTTGACTGAACAGGGACGCGGATGGATGATGGCGTGTCCTGATATTGTCAGTTTCCGCCATCAAGGTGCGCGCTACGCGGTAATCCATGGCGGTTTTTCGGCCATCGCTCGCTTTATCTGGCCTACTTCTGATTTAAGTATTTTTACGCAGGAATGGGCTTTGATAGAACAAGCCATTGGCTCTGTCGACCATGTGGTCGCAGGCCATTGCGGCATTCCTTTTGAGCGGGTCACGCCGAAAGGGCGTTGGATAAACGCAGGCGTTATTGGAATGCCGCCGCATGACGGGGGTCAGCAGACACGATATGCCATATTGGATGGTGGCGAAGTACGATTTCATCGGCTGACGTATGATGTCGAGGCAGCTTTTGATGCGATGGTGCAAGCCGATTTGACCCAAGGCTACCATGAGAGCCTGCGCAGTGGTTATTGGCCGTCCGAAGATATTTTGCCTGAACCGTTGCGCGCGCCGTCTTTGGCCAAGGGGTGATGGGTCAGCACAAGGTCGGACAAACGCGCCTCTAGCACATGGGTGTATATCTCGGTGGTGGCGACGTCTGCGTGGCCCAGTAGCGTCTGGATAGATCGTAGATCAGCGCCATTTGCCAACAGATGCGTCGCGAAAGCATGGCGTAACGTATGCGGTGTCACCTTCGAAGGGCTCACTCCTGCGGCCACTGCCAATTCCTTGATCAATAGATAAAAACGGTGCCGTGTCAGGTGACCAGATGCACCGCGCGACGCAAACAGAAATTTGGACGGCGGCATGCCTTTGGTTTTTTTATCCGCTTCTAGGGTGTCCCAAATTTCCAGCCAAGCCGCGAGCGCTTCGCGCGCAGGCGGCGACAGGGGCACCATGCGTTCCTTGCCGCCTTTGCCCATAACAAGCAACATGCGGGGATCACCCCGTGCTGCGGATACAGGCAGGCTGACCAATTCTGACACCCGCATGCCTGTGGCATAAAGCAGTTCCATCAAACAGGTGTTGCGCACCCGGTCACTTGTGGCGCGGCCCGTCATGCGCGCTGCTTCTAGCAATCGGTCCACTTCTGCCTCAGACAGTGTTTTAGGCAGCTTTTTGTCGCGCCCCGGGCCGGAAACTTGCAGCGCAGGATTATCGGTCCGCAGGCCTTCTTCAAAGGCGAACCGGTATAGCTGTTTGATTGCAGACAAACGCCGCGCGCGGGTCGCCCGCGACAGGTTTGCTGCGTCACAGGTGATCAGATACGCTTCGACGTCTGCCTGTTGGACCGCGTCAAAGCCGGTGTTGCGATGCGCCAGCCAGGCCTCAAAATCTTTTAGGTCCCGACCATAGGCCAAAAGCGTGTTGCGCGCGGCCCCAAGTTCAGCGGCCTGCGCCTCCAGAAATGCGGATATCCAGTGCTGTGTGTGTGCGTTCAACTGTATCGCTCCAACAAAAGAATCTGAAGCGCGGCGCGGCGGACGGTATCCTCAAGGCCAAAGCTGCGCAGGGTTGCTAGCGCTTGGGTCAATGCCACGGGATCACCCGCAGCGCCATCATCCAGCAAACGCAGCGCACGTAAGATAGCCTCGCCCATGCGGGCTTCGCGCGCCATGTTGGTCAAATCAACAGGGGCGTTCGCGGTGTCAAAACCGGCGAGTATTGCAGCTTGGCGCGCTGTCGTTGGCGCAAGCCCCTCTATTTGCCCAAGAGCGATCGCCCGCTGGAAAGCATCCCCAACCCCGCGTTCGGCAGCGCGCGCATAATCGGGGGCCAAAAGAGCCATATCTTGCGCAATCTTTTCGGCGTTGCCCGGCAAGTTATAGCGGGTCAGTGCGTCTGCAAAAAGATCCGCAAAAACCATCTCTAATCCGCTGGCCTGCATAAGGCTCCATACGGGCGGGAGCGTTTTGGCAATTGCGTCCACGGACCGCGCGCGCAGCGCGGTTTCAAACCGGCCAACAGCGCGTACGCGGTCCCAGACCCCGCCCGAGGCTGCCGCTTGGCGCGCCGTATAAAGGCCCAACAGCCGATTGGCTGGCAATGCTCCAGTGACGGCCAAACGCTCTGCGGCTTCGAGTTGTGCCTTGAGCCCCGCTAGATCCCGCAGGTCAGCCACGGCGTAGGCTGCAGGCAAAAACCGCGTGGGTAAAGGCTCACCAATCGCTTCATGCACGCGAAAAAGTAGTGGTGTGATGGTGTCTGGCCGCGGCAGAGGGGCCGCATCTTCAAAGGCTTCGGCGTGTAAGAAACGCTCTAGTGCTGCTGCTTGGGCCCCGTCAATATCACCCAGCAGGCTTGCTGTATCAAAAAGCAACGCGGCCGTGGGCCAGTCCCCTTGGCGGGCTGCACAAAAACTACGATGTGCCACGGAAGGGGCTAAATGCGCATTTGCCGACAAGATCGCACAAGCGGTGTCCTCTTGACCGGTCAGCAAGGCGACATCCATGTAGGCCGCAAAATGGGCCGCGTCCCGGGTCATGTCCGCCTGTTCCAACAGGGCCAAGGCAGGGTCAGGCGCGCCAAACCGCATCAAGGCATCGACGCGCGCCAAAGTCAGTACGTCGTCACCTGCTGTATCACCTTCGGGTCCAGAGGCTTCGGTCAACAGCACCGTATACAAAAGCGCTTGGGCTGCCGGCAGCCGCAAATCAGGCAACGTTTGCATCTGCGTGCGCACATCATCCGCATCGCTGCCCTGCCAAAGTGACGTTGGCAGCCCTGTCACCGAGGATGGCACGAGCCCTATGATCCGGCGCGCTTGTCCGTTCAGGGGTTGTACGCTGACCACGGGGGCAAGGGCATTTGGGCTGATCGGGGGTTCAAAGCGCTTAGGCACAACAGCCGATGTCATCGCAGGTTTGTCTGGATGCCGTTTCACCCAATCAATCACAGACAAAGGCTGTTCCTGTGCCGCGACAGGCGTACAGGCCATAAAGAACCCTGTGAGGTATTTCAGCAGTTTATTCCGCATCCAGTGTCACAGGCACGCGGGTCTCTGTTTGAGGTGCCGAAAAATCGACGCCAAAGTAAGGACCGACGTAGGCATAGCCCACCAATCCGATAAATCCGATGATCGCTAGAACGATCAAAAATTTGAATAACCGAAACATATTCAAGTACTGCCTTTTGTGCCTGCCGTTTTTCTTTAAGTTATATATGGCCTTTTCAACAATATCACGTCATTCAATCTATTATGAGCGAAATTGAGCAAACCCCAGCCGATCCTGTCGAGACCCAAGCTTTTGTATTAAAAAAGACAATTGTCATGGTGGGCATGATGGGGGCAGGAAAGACGGCCGTAGGGCGCGCCTTGGCACAGCTGCTGCGTGTGCCGTTTCTTGATTCGGACCAGGAAATTCAAGACGCGGCTAACATGACTATCCCAGAGATTTTCGCCCGGGACGGAGAGCCGTTCTTTCGGGCGCGCGAAACAGAAGTGATCAACAGATTGCTGCGCGGCCCTGCATGTGTGCTGTCCACAGGGGGGGGCGCCTTCCTGTCACCTACAAATCGACAGGCCATTTCGGAAAACGGCGTGTCAGTGTGGTTGAACGCAGACATTGGCCTTTTGTGGAACCGGGTGAAGCACCGCGATACCCGCCCCTTGCTGCGCACCGCACACCCAAAGGCCACGCTAACGGCCCTTTATAATGAACGCGTCCCGTCCTATGCACAGGCTGATATCGAAGTCCCTTGTGCCCCACCTGTGTCGATTGAAAACATGGCCCGGCGGGTCTCTGAGGCGCTGCTTATCCGGCCCGATGTATTGGAGCGTGAGAATGCGTGAAACCGTCCATGTCAATTTACCTGGGCGCGCCTATGAGGTGCGCATCGGGCCTGGGCTGATCGCGCAAGCAGGTGCGCATATTGCCCCTTTGCTGAACCGGCAACAGGTCGCTGTAATCACGGATGAAACGGTCGCATCCCTGCACTTGGACGCGTTGCGCGACGGGTTATCGGCATCGGGTGTATCGATGCAGGCACTCAGTCTGCCCGCGGGTGAAGCAACAAAATCATGGGGCCCTTTAGAGCAAGCCGTAAGCTGGCTATTGGACCAAAAGGTAGAGCGAGGCGATGTTGTCGTTGCCTTTGGCGGCGGCGTCATTGGTGATCTGGTTGGCTTTGCGGCGGCGATCCTGCGGCGTGGTGTGCGTTTTGTGCAGATACCCACATCGCTGTTGGCGCAAGTTGACAGTTCCGTCGGTGGCAAAACCGGGATCAACGCGCAGCAAGGCAAAAACCTGATAGGCGCTTTTCATCAACCCAGCCTCGTTTTGGCCGATACCGAGGTGTTGGGCACGCTGACCGCACGCGATTTTCTTGCAGGCTACGGCGAAGTGGTGAAATACGGCCTGCTGGGCGATGCGGCATTCTTTGACTGGCTTGAAACGCAAGGGCCCGCTTTGGCGGCTGGCGACATGGCCGCGCGGGTGGAAGCGGTGCGCTGGTCGGTCCAGATGAAAGCTGACATCGTGGCGCGTGACGAAACCGAACAGGGTGACCGGGCGCTGTTAAATCTTGGCCATACGTTTGGTCATGCATTGGAGGCAGCCACTGGTTATTCGGACCGTTTGTTGCACGGCGAAGGCGTGGCCATTGGATGTGCTATGGCGTTTGAGTTGTCAGCGCGCATGGGGTTGTGCGCCCAAGAATGCCCCAGCCGGGTGCGTGCGCACCTCAAAGCCATGGGCATGAAAACTGACCTAAAGGATATCCCCGGCGACCTGCCGAATGCGGCTGAACTGCTGACCCTGATGGGGCAGGACAAGAAAGTGGTGCAGGGTGAATTGCGGTTCATTCTCGCGCGCGGGATAGGCGAGGCTTACGTCACCGGTGCCGTCCCCAGTGATGCCGTTTTGGGCGTGCTTGAAGATGGGTTGCGCGAAAAGGGATGACGCCTGCAACGCTAGGGTCGGCGCATGACCATTGCGAATTTATCTTCGGATGAAAAACCGATCGCTGTGTAGAACCCTTTTGCGCCGCGGCCTTGCCCGGTCATCAGCATGACTTTGTAGCAGTTGGCCTCCCATGCCAGATCGAGCACGGCATTCATCACCGCGCGGCCCCATCCCTGTTGACGGTGCCTATCTGTAGTCACAACATTTTCGACCAGCGCATAGGGCCGCCCCTGCCATGTGACGTTCGGTAAAATATGAAGCGTGACCATCGCAACAAGGTCATCCGCAACAAAGCTGCCCATCACGATTGTGCCGGGATGTGCGAGAACACGATGAAAGGCATCTGTATCGACGCAGTCAGGCCCGATCGTCAATTCCGTATACAATGCCAATGCCTGATCCGCATCGATTTTGGTCAGTGGTCGAATATCAAATGGCTCCGCCGGTGCCTTACCTTGCATGTTTTTTCCTGTCTTGAAGAACCAACAAAAAAACCGCCCGCAGAGATCTGAGGGCGGTTTAACTTTGCGGATGCCAGAGCGCCCTAGAACGGGATTTCATCATCCAGATCACGTGACGGTGCCGGGCTTGGGGAACTGCCGCCACCGCCGCCATAACTATCGCCGCCGCGATCATCGTAGCCCATTTGGCCACCACCGCCGCCGCCGCCGCCGAAGTTGCCACCGCCGCTGCCGCCATCACGGCCGTCCAGCATTGTGAGCGTGCCGCCATAGCCTTGCAGCACCACTTCAGTCGAATAGCGGTCTTGACCAGATTGGTCTTGCCACTTGCGGGTCTGCAACTGACCTTCGATATACACTTTGGAGCCTTTGCGCAGGTATTGCTCGGCGATGCGCACTAGACCCTCTTGGAAAATGGCGACCGTATGCCACTCGGTGCGCTCTTTGCGTTCACCGGTATTGCGGTCTTTCCAATTCTCTGACGTGGCAATGCGCAAGTTGCATACTTTGCCACCGTTCTGAAACGTGCGGACTTCTGGATCACGCCCGAGATTACCGATAAGGATCACTTTGTTCACTGAGCCGGCCATGATGCCCCCCTTTATTATGCTCTGTTTTTCGACGATCAGTGCTGAGGTGCTGCGAATCCGACTGCCGAAAATTTGAATAAACCTATACTGAGCGCGGGGGCTTTAAAACATCGTAAAAGCCACAATTAGACCAGCTGAGGCCGACAAACGCGAAAGGCTGGCAAAATGCGTGGGAAATGATACTGTGTGCCGGGGAATGGGGAAGCATGGATTGCTGTATATGTTAATTTTGCGCGCTTTTATCGTGGGGTTGGTGTGTGTCGCGGCCAGCGCAAGTGCGGCACAGACGGTATCGACAAAGAACCGGACCGCCTTGTTCGAATCGCAGGTCAAGATCCTCGATACCCGGGCAGCAAAACAGTATCAAAACTCGGTCAGGCTACAGCCACCTTCTGTTATTACACCCAGCAAATGGAATACGCCTCAATACAATGGCACATATCGGGGTGAATACGTCGATATGGCGCGGGCTGCAGCACGCAAATACGGCATCCCAGAAGACTTGTTCTTGCGGCTTGTCCAGCAGGAATCCGGTTGGAACCCCAATGCTAAATCGCACAAAGGCGCGCTGGGTCTGGCCCAGTTGATGCCCGCAACGGCCCGCTATTTACGGGTGGACCCCATGAACCCGCGCGAAAACCTTGAAGGGGGCGCGCGCTATCTGAGCAAGCAATACAAAAAGTTCAGATCATGGAGGCTGGCCCTTGCTGCCTATAACGCAGGGCCGGGCGCCGTGAAAAAGTACGGGGGCGTCCCGCCATTCAAGGAAACACAAAACTACGTCAAAGTGATTACAGGAAGCTGACGCAATTCTGCCTTAGGTGCCATAAACACATCGTTTCCAATAAATCGCATTGCTCCGCAAACCCTCCCTTATCCTGTCACATACGCGCCTAAATTCGCCAATAGGTCGTATAGCAACGACACGAGGGAGTACCGTTTATGGCCACCGCGAATTTTCAAGACCGTATTCAACGTATTCAAGCGGCACAGGCCGAAACGGCCCAGCAAAAGGACCCACCCGTCCGTGCACAGGGTGTGGCCAGTATTGCGGCGTCGTCACGGGTCAAAAGACGTCATCCGATCAAAGAGCATTTTGTGTCAGTCATATTCGGTCTGATGTTGGGCGGCCTTGTTGCGGTTCTTTTGATTGGGCTGACGTTTGAGGGTGCCCCATGGGGCCCTGGAACACCGTGGAACGCATTGGCATACTACCCTGCGATTGGCGGCTTGGCGCTTGCACCCGTTTTAATGCTCTTTTCGCTTTTTCTGGCAGCGCGCCGTCCGGGATTTGCGCTGTTCTCTTTGGGATATCTGAGCGGCGTTGTTATACCGCTTTTCATCTGAACTATTCCCATAGCTGGAATAGCAAACGGCGCGTAAAGATCACGCGCCGTTTTGTTTTGTATTGATCTTTTGCTGTTTTATTCTGCTGCGACGCCAACCTCGATCACAGGTTCCATCTGTGCGAGTTTTTCATCGCTAAGGTGACATTTGATCTGATGGTTGTCGCCGATGGTCCGAACCACAGGAACCTCTTTTTCACACAAGCCACCCGGCACGTCTGACTTCCACCGGCAGCGGGTCTGGAAGGGACACCCCGATGGTGGGTTCATCGCTGACGGAATATCGCCTTCCAGGACGATGTGTTTTTTCTTTACCGATGTATCGGCAATCGGCACGGCAGAAAGCAGTGCTTCGGTATAGGGGTGGTAGGGCGGCGCAAAGACCTGATCGGTTGTACCCAGTTCAACCACATGCCCTAAATACATGACCATTACCCGATCGCTCAGATAACGCACGATGCTAAGGTCATGGCTGATAAACAGCAGCGTTGTTTTGTGCTCGCGCTGAATTTCCATCAGCAGGTCAGTGACCGCTGCCTGAACGGACACATCCAAGGCCGAAACCGGTTCGTCAGCAACCACAATGCGTGCGTCCCCTGCAAAAGCGCGGGCAATGCCCACACGTTGCTTTTGGCCACCCGACAGCTGTCTGGGCATTCTGTTGGCGAATTCACGCGGCAGCTTTACCAGATCAAGCAGGCGCAACATGCGGTCATTGCGTTCCCGTTCATTCTCGCCGATCCCAAAGATTTCTAGCGCCCGTATAATCTGCCGCCCCACGGTCATAGAAGGATTGAGCGTATCGAACGGGTTTTGGAAAACCATCTGCACGTCTGCGACCGTTTGCGTGTCCCGTTCTTCGATCGGTATGTCTTGAATGGACTTATTGCCCAACAATATCTCGCCTTCGGTGGCTGTCTCCAATCCCATCAGAACCTTTGCAAAGGTGGATTTACCGCACCCAGATTCGCCCACAATCGCAAGTGTTTCAGATTCGCGTGCCTCAAAGCTTAGGGTTTCATTGGCTTTGACAACCTTCTTGTTACCGCCCCCAAAGATCGCATTTGCAGCCACCTCATAGTATTTCTTGAGGTTGTCCATTTTAAGAACAACATCACCAATTTCACCTTTGGTTTTAGTCTCTGCCAGCTCAAGCGGTGCCTCCCAATCAATCTCTTTGAACTTCAGACACCGGCTTGCATGGCGGTCATTGCCGGGGACGTCTTCCATCTTGATGACACCTTGGTCACAACGACCCGCTTCAAAGTAATCGCATCGTGGGCCAAAATTACAGCCCGGTGGGCGTTCATGCGGCAACGGGAAATTGCCAGGAATAGCAATCAATGGGCGCGCATTTTTATCTGCGCCGGGCAGGGGGATCGACCGGAAAAGCGCCTGCGTATAAGGGTGTTGCATACGGTCAAAGACGTCTTCGATTGACCCACGCTCCACCGCTTCGCCGGAATACATCACGCAGATGCGGTCGCATGTCTCAAGCACAAGGCCAAGGTTGTGGCTGATAAACAGCATCGACGTGCCGTATTTGCGGCCCAGATCTTTGACCAGTTCAACGATCGCCGCTTCAACCGTCACATCCAGCGCCGTGGTCGGTTCGTCCAAGATCAGCAAGGAAGGTTCAGACATCAGCGCCATCGCGATCACGATACGCTGTTGCTGGCCACCAGATAGCTGATGCGGATAGCTGTCCAACATCCGCTTGGGGTCTGGCAGCTTTACGTCGGTCACCACCTGAAGCGCGCGGTCATAGGCCTCTTTTTCCGTGGCACCGGCGTGGATCATCGGCACTTCCATCAACTGTTTGCCGATCTTCATTGCTGGGTTCAGGGACGCCATGGGTTCTTGGTAGATCATCGCGATCTCAGAGCCACGAATGTCGCGCAATTCTTCATCGCTCATCGCACCCAGATCGCGGCCTTTAAACTTGATAGAGCCACCTACGACGCGCCCGTTTTTGCCCAAGTCTTGCATCACGCCTAAGGCGACGGTTGATTTACCGCATCCAGATTCCCCAACAAGGCCGACGGCCTCACCGGGTTTAACAGCAACAGAAAAGTCCATCACCGCCGGAATTTCGCGCAACCGTGTAAAGAAGGATATCGACAGTTTGTCGATCTCTAAAATTGGCCCGTCATAGTCTTGCTTATCCATCTTCTACTCCCGGTTCGTATTTTTCATTGTTGTGTTGCCGTGTCGATCAACGCGTTTATGGCGTTTTCGATATCGGTCGGCGTTTCATAGAGTTTTTTACTGTAAAGCCAGTTTTGGCGTTTTCCGATGTTCACCCGTCCCGCAGTTTTGGTGCGCGAGATACCCTTGGCAGACACGTTTGGACGGGGAACAAGCGGTAGTGTCCATTGTATGTACCGCCGCGTTGCCGCGGTTTTTGCGTCGTCAATGATACAGAAAATTGTGGACCGACTTGCGGCCAGCCAGACCTGTTGCGACCCCTGTACGTCATGCAGCTGCACCGCGTCGACGACGTCCACGCCATGCCGCTGTTGTACAAGATCGCGAACACCATCGAGCCCGAGAAATCTGTGTGTGGTATCGCTGCGCTTTGACGCTGGCAAAACGCCTTCCAGCGGTTCAGCAACGCCGTCTGACACCGCTTCAGACGTACAGGCGAGCCTGTTCACCTCGATGCAGAACCGGGTAAGATCGTCTTCGATATCATGCTGGGACTTGCCAGATAACGCGTCCCCGTTTGCAGGAAACAACTGTATCTCATTTAACCAGCCGACGCTTTCCCAAGGGCTGGGACGCACGATCACAGGCGTGATGACCAGCTTTCCTTCGTCCCGCAGTTTCAACATTCTGGGGACCTCTTCATCCAGGATGAACTTTGACGTCAAGAAATCCGGTGAAATAAGCAAAACGGCTATTTTCGCTTCGTCTATCGCCGTGAGTATTTTGTCTTTCCATGACTCACCCATATCAATTTCGGAATCGTCCCAGGACTGGAAATCGAAAAGAGCGCCTCCGGACCGTATACTTTCAAGCCGCAGACACTGCATGAAAAGACATATCCTGTCCTTCCATGCGGTGTCCTTGTGACTATAGCTTACGAATACATCCATTTTATCTGCTGCGTGACCAAAGATCAGTCACGCAAGCTTTCCTCTCGTAGACCATCGGCCAACAGGTTCAGACCTAGCACAAGTGTCAGCAGCGCGATCGCAGGGGCAATGGCCGCATGCGGATAAAGCGCCAGCAAGCGACGGCCAGAGTTGATCGTGCTGCCCCAGTCGGGGCTTTCTGATTCCAACCCAAGGCCAAAGAAGCCCAAGGTACCCAGAAGGATGGTTGTGTATCCAATCCGCAGGCAGAAATCGACGATCAGAGGACCCCGTGCATTGGGCAAGATTTCCCAAAGCATGATGTACCATGGGCCTTCGCCACGGGTTTGGGCTGCAGCCACATAGTCGCGTGTTTTGATGTCCATGGCCAGACCGCGCACAATCCTGAAGACCGTGGGCGAGTTCACAAAGACCACCGATACAAACACAACCAAGATCCCTGGGTCGATGTCAAAGAGATCGAGGAACGCCGGAATGCCGGGGATAGAGTAGGTCGGCGTTGCCACCACGGACCCATCGGTCGATACAAGCGAGAGGTAAAGCCACCCCAAACCGCCCAACACACCGATCAACAAGGGCGTGCGGATCTTTGGCTGTGTGTAATACCGAGAGTTCAGCAAAATACACATAAAGATCAGTGGGAAGATGAACAGGAATAGCGCCATGTAGTTGGGAATACCGGTCAGCACGATCTCTGGTGTGACCAGCAGATAGAACAGCAAAATGACCGGGAAGGCGAGAATCAGGTTCGCCAAGAAGGACAAGATCGTGTCCAGACGACCGCCGTAGAATCCCGCAGGCAAACCCAGTGTGATGCCGACCATAAAGGCAAAGAGCGTTGCAATCGGTGCGATCTGCACAACGACCCAAGCACCTTTGATCAGGCGGCTGAAAACATCGCGGGCAAGATTGTCACCCCCGAGCAGGAAGTAGGCGTATTCGCCTTCATCGGGGCTACGCATCGGCGTTCCGGGGATTTTGTTCTTCATGCCGGAAACTTGGCTGAGCGGGTCATGCGTCACCAGCATATCCAAAGGTCCGCCAAAGATGCCGACAAAGACCCAGAACATGACCAACGCGAAACCGATCATGCCGATGGTACTGTCAAAGAGCTTGCCATAAAGCCCCAAGCGCCGTTTGTACGTAAACGACAGTGTGAAAAGGACAATCAGGGCGATCCAGACCGGACCCAATTGTATGAACATGCGGGCAATAATGCTGCCCCAGGAAAGTTCTTCCATGACCAGCGCTCCCTTATGCTATTCTGATACGTGGGTTGAGGTAGACGTAGCCGATATCTGATATCAGCTGAGTCACCAGCACCACGATGACCGAGACAACAGAGACTGCCAGAAGCAGCTCAATATCGTTGTTTGACGCGGCTTGTACCAAGAGCCACCCGAAACCCTTGTAGTTAAAGAGTGTCTCGACAATCACCACACCATTCAACAGCCAAGGAAACTGCAACATGATCACCGTAAAGGGGGCGATCAAAGCATTGCGCAAGGCGTGTTTCATAACAATGTCAGAAAATTTTACGCCCTTAAGGCGGGCCGTTCGGATGTATTGTGCCGTCATGACTTCGGTCATCGATGCCCGCGTCATCCGCGCGATATACCCCATTCCGTAAAGTGAGATAGTGATCACCGGGAGTGTAAAATTCTCAAACGTCGCGTTTTCCATGGCCGATGTCGCAGACCCTTTGAACCACTTGAGCCCAAACGCAGATGACGCAAATACCGCGATAAATATGACCCCCGACACATATTCAGGCGTCGCGGTGGATGCTATCGAAAAGGTAGAAAGCGACCTGTCCAACTTGGAGCCTTCGCGCATCCCCGCAAGGACGCCGACAATCAATGCCATCGGGATCATCACCAACATCACCGCAAACATAAGCTTGCCCGTCAGTCCAAGCCGCGTGGAAACGATAGACCCTACCTCATCCTTGAAGACGGTTGAGAAACCCCAGTCTCCCTGCAAGACACCGCAGAACGTGTTCCGGTCTTCGACCGGAGTATCTGCGATAAAGCATCTGCCGGTTTCGACCCCTTCCTCTTCGTGGGTCCAGCCGGGCATGACACCTAACCATTGACCAAACTTTACTGGGAGAGGCTGCAAATAGCCGTTTTTATCAAGAAAACTTGTGACCGCTTCATCCGACATACGAAAGTTGCCTTGTGTTTTGGCAAGCTTTTCAAGGTTCGGATAAAGGTTTGTCAGCCAAAACACGATGAACGTCAGGCAAAGTGCCGTCAGCAACATCACGCCCAGACGTCTGAGTATGAATAGTCCCATGTGTGCCCCTGTTGTCAGGCCAAGCGCAGAATCCACGCCGGTTTTTACACGCTTTAACGCGCTTGATTTGTATTTGTATGCCCATCAGGCCCGACTTTTGAACGGACGTCAACGTAAGCCAGCGCCGTAAACTGGTATATTTGCGACATCCTTAACGTCGCAAATGAACGTAGATACCCAATGCCAGTGCAAACAGCAGCTGACTATTACGCCGCCGAACTCGACAGCCCGACTGATTTGCGCAAAGCGGTTGGGGTTACTTTTGTATGGTGCAGCATGAATCTGGTGAAATAGGCCGGGCTGCCAAAGCCAAGATGCCGTGCGATATCTTGTGCGGGCACACGGGTCGATGTCAGCAAGTCGCGTGCTTCATACAAAATGCGTTCGGTCAATAGATCCGCCGCTGTTTTGCCTGTTGCCGCTTTGCAGGCCCGCGTCAGATGCGTGGGCGTGACATGTAACGCCTCAGCGTGATCAGCCATTGTCATTGGCTCATGGAAATGGGCAGAAATCCGGCGTGTATAAAGCGCTGTTAGTCTTGCCGCTGCATTCGGGCGTGCGGGCATATGCTGTTCATCGGCCATTTGCCTTTGCAGCCAGACAGAAATAAGCGCCAAATGCGCTTCCATTGCTTGGCGCATGAGCGGGCGGGCAAGTTGTTGTTCACGGGTCGCAGCTTCGATCAGCGCGGTAAGCTCGGACATCACGCTGACTTCGCGGATACGCAGTTGTGCAGGCATGCTCGGAAATGCGATATCGCAAATAGGGGGGATAATGATGGCTTGCCCCACCCCTTGCCGGCCCAGATCAAGCGCAAATAGATGGCCCGCGGGGATTAGAATGGCATTGTGCGTGCCGACACCCCGGCGCTGCCCGTCCAGCAAAAGACGCCCCTGTCCTCGGGTCGTCCAGATCAACACGTCATAGGGGCGGTCATGCGCCAGTGCCAAGCGCCAGTCTTGGCCCATGGAAAGCTGCGGCAAGGGGATGACTTCGGGGTCTGTGAATTGCATCGGCGCCCACCAGAATGTTCTAATTTAACCAGTTCAGCGTGATGATACCTGTTCTGATGATGCATGTCAGTGTGAAAAGTGTAAGTGGGCGGAAATTAACCCGGCGTGTATTTTGTCCACGCCGCCATCTTTGACCGGAACCATGTGCGTTGCCGCTTTGCAAATTGACGTGTCGCGATGACGGCGGCATCGCAAGCCTCGGATAACGATATTTCGCCCCGCAGATGTGCAATGAGTTCTGGCGCCCCAATTGCGCGATGCGCGGGCAGGCTTGGGTTGTAGTGCGGCAAAACTTTACTTGCTTCGTCCAGTGCGCCTTGCTGCACCATCACATCGAACCGCTGGGCAATGCGCGCGTTCAGCCATTCTTTGGACACATCAAAGACAATGGCGTGGGTTTGGGACACCGGCAAAATAGGGGGCGGCGTGTCGTCTTGCCATGCTGCCATGCCACGGCCAGTCGTCTGCAACACTTCCCAGGCGCGCTGAATGCGCGCGGGGTTGGCGGTATCAATGCGCTTCAGGGTCTCTGCGTCCAAAGCGGCAAGCATTTCGTGCGCCTCTAGCGCATCACCCCGCGCCCGGATGTCGGGCGGCGTGGGCGGAATATCGGCTAAGCCTTGCGTGAGCGCCTGAAAGTACAACCCAGTTCCGCCCACAATGATCGGTCGTGAGCCGCCTTGTAATAAAGGCGTCACTTCGCGTAGCCAATGCCCGGCTGAGTACTGCGCGTCCGCGGCCAAATGACCATATAGCGCGTGCAGGGCTTGCGCTTCTTCTTGGGCAGGCGGGCGTGCCGTCAAGACGCGCCAGCAATCATAGACCTGACTGGCATCGGCATTCACGATAACGCCACCCTGAGTTTGGGCAATGCGCAAAGCCAGTGCTGATTTACCCGATGCTGTGGGCCCTGCGATCAAAACAGGGCGTGCAGGGTCAACCGTCTCCAGCAGGGTCGCGTCGGTCAATCGCTGGGCTAGGGTCATTTTTCGAAACCTTTAGTCTCAGGGCGCATTGAAGTTTCCACGCTTTTCCGACATTTTGCGCGCAAACAAAACCCGCAATGAATTCCATGTCGCAGGAGCAGCCCCATGACATCTACTGAACCGCAAGTCGCCTTTAAACGGGTCATGCTCAAAATCTCGGGCGAGGCGTTGATGGGGGATCAAGGGTTTGGGTTGCACCCCCCAACCGTGGAGCGGATCGCGAAAGAGGTGCAATCAGTCCATGATCTAGGGGTCGAGATCTGCATGGTCATCGGCGGCGGCAATATTTTCCGCGGGCTGCAAGGGTCTGCCCAAGGGATGGAGCGCACAACGGCAGATTACATGGGCATGCTGGCGACGGTGATGAACGCGCTG
The DNA here is from genome assembly GCA_045104955.1 of Roseobacter sp. Taxonomy (GTDB): domain Bacteria; phylum Pseudomonadota; class Alphaproteobacteria; order Rhodobacterales; family Rhodobacteraceae; genus Roseobacter. The sequence goes on along the minus strand of JBGCDB010000013.1, from coordinate 81,827 downwards.
GCGATGCAATCGTCGCTGGAGGGCCTGGGGATACACACACGGGTCATATCGGCCATTACAATGAATGAGGTGGCGGAACCCTACATCCGTCGCCGCGCGGTGCGCCACTTAGAAAAGAAACGTGTCTGCATCTTTGCGGCTGGAACAGGTAACCCGTATTTCACCACAGATACAGCCGCAACATTGCGCGCCAATGAGATGTCATGCGAGGCAATCTTTAAGGGGACCAAGGTAGATGGCGTATATGACAAGGACCCGGTGAAAAACCCAGACGCGAAACGCTATGACACTGTCAGCTATGATGACGTTCTGGCAAAACGGTTGGGCGTCATGGATGCGTCGGCCATCGCCTTGGCGCGTGACAACAACCTTCCAATTATCGTGTTTTCTCTGGATGAACCGGGCGGTTTCCGGGGTATTCTGGCCGGTGAGGGGACCTACACGCGGGTGCAAGGGTAAGGGTTTCAATCGTGATCTGTACAGTCTGGCTCGGCTCAGGCTATACACCCAGACGAAAAGAATAAGGGCTACAGGACCATGTCAGAAGATTTCATGTTGGATACAGACGACCTAGAACGCCGGATGGACGGCGCGATGTCTGCTTTGAAAACCGAATTCGCATCGCTTCGGACCGGACGGGCGTCAGCGTCCATGCTGGAGCCAGTGATGGTGGATGCTTACGGTCAACGCACGCCTGTCAATCAGGTGGGCACCGTAAACGTTCCAGAGCCGCGTATGGTCACCATTAATGTGTGGGACAAAGCGCTTGTCGGCAAAGTCGAAAAGGCTATCCGAGAAAGTGGGTTGGGGATCAACCCGCAGCTTAACGGAACGATCATCATGTTGCCCATTCCTGAACTGAACGAAGAGCGGCGGCGCGAATTGTCGAAAGTGGCTGGCCAATACGCCGAAAACGCCCGTGTTTCGATCCGGAATATCCGCCGCGACGGAATGGATCAGATCAAAAAAGCCAAGGCCGATGGCTTGTCCGAAGACGACCAAAAGCTTTGGGAAGGTGAGGTGCAGGAGTTCACGGACCGGTTTATCAAAGCGATAGATGATCAATTGGCAACGAAACAATCTGAGATCATGCAAGTTTAGCTTTACCAATGTATGGTAACACCGGCGTCGGCAAAAAGTCACTCAGTCACCTGCGGTAGGTGAAGACTAACAAAATATAATAGTCATATGGCCGTTGAATATGCCACAACAGCCATGTGCGTTAAGAAAATGACCCTGCGGTACGCTGCGAAAGTTCGGGTCGGAGGGAAATGTCATTAAGTCCGAGCGACAAATAGACATCGGTCGAATACCCGGATGTCCGAAACATGTTGCCATTATAATGGATGGCAACGGCAGATGGGCCACGCAAAGGGGCAGGCCGCGCTTGTTCGGTCACCATTCTGGGGCGAAACGCGTTCGTGAAATCGTCGAGGCCTGTCCGGTTTTCGGGGTTGAGTATTTGACAATTTTCGCATTTTCGACCGAAAATTGGAAACGTACTCAAGTCGAAGTCGCAGGTCTGATGAGCCTGTTTCGCAGATATATCAAGCGCGAGACACGCGCGCTGATCATGTCGGGCGTGCGCGTGCGCTTCATTGGCGACCGGGTGCGTCTTGATCCCAGTTTGACCGAAATGATGTGCAAACTGGAAGAAGCCACAGCGCATAACAGCTTGGTGAATATGACGATCGCCTTGAACTATGGCGGCCGCGACGAGGTGGCGCGCGCCACCAAAAGACTGGCTTGTGACGTGGCAAATGGTCGTTTGCAGCCCGAAGACGTAGACGAAGAGACGTTGCCCAAATATCTTGATACTCACGTTCTACCCGACCCAGACTTGGTTATTCGAACCAGTGGCGAAGCCCGCATTTCAAACTTTCTGCTTTGGCAATCCGCCTATTCTGAATACGAGTTCATTGACACGCTTTGGCCAGACTTCACACAAGCTGAATTTGAGCGTTTGTGTAAATCATATGCCCTGCGTGATCGTCGCTATGGCGGCGTAACATCGTGATGTTCTGATGGCCGGGCAAAGCGAAAAATGGTCTGATTTGGTCGTCAGAATGACATCTGGCGGTGCGATGGTTGTCATCGGACTTTGGGGCGTTTGGTCAGGCGGGCACTTTTTCCATGCAATGGTCGCGATCATTTGCGGACTGATGATTTGGGAATTGGTGCGGATGCTCCAGCCCGACGATGCGTCGGTCGCGGTTCAGATGGGTCTTTTGGCAGGTGCAGTTACAGCAAGCGCGATTTACCTTCCTGCAGGCTTCGCACTGCCAATTTTGCTGGCGCCAGCGATGGTTGGCTTTGGGCAACTCAAGGAAAACCGCGCCATATATATGATTTTTACTGTCATGGTTCTTTTGGCAGGGTACGGCATGATGTCTGTGCGCGATGATATGGGATTTATCTGGATGCTCTGGCTTGTACTGGTCGTCGTTGCAACAGATGTTGTGGGGTATTTTGCTGGACGCATGATTGGTGGCCCCAAGTTTTGGCCCCGCGTCAGCCCCAAGAAAACATGGGCGGGTACTGGCTTTGGGTGGGTTGGCGCTGCTGTTGTTGGGGCGCTCTTTATGGCGAAAACAGGCGCAGGTGCGCAGTTGATCGGGGTGTCCGTTGCTGTCTCAATGGCCAGCCAAATGGGCGACATCGCTGAAAGCGCCATCAAGCGGAAGTTAGGCGTCAAAGACAGTTCAAACCTGATCCCCGGTCATGGGGGGCTTTTGGATAGATTTGACGGGATGTTAGGCGCTTCGGTGTTTTTGCTTATCATTGGCGGCCCGTTAATGGGTGTGTCGATGACCACGGGGAATTAAATGCGACGGGTAAGTATTTTCGGCGCAACCGGATCTATTGGCCAAAACACGATCGATCTGATTGACCGTGCGCCACAGGATTACGACGTGATCGCGGTGACCGGCGCAGGGAACATTGACCTGTTGGCTAGGGACGCAAAACGGTTGAACGCCAAAGTGGCTGTAACAGCGCATGAACATTTGCTGGACGAATTGCGCCACAAATTAGACGGCTCTGATGTCGAGGCGGCAGCAGGTGCGACCGCGCTCACCGAAGCTGCGGCGCGCCCTGCAGACTGGGTCATGTCGGCAATCGTCGGGGCGGCTGGATTGGCACCCGGTTTGGCTGCGCTGCAACAAGGGGCCACGCTGGCACTTGCCAATAAGGAATCCCTTGTTTGTGCAGGGCGCCTGATGCTGGACACCGCCAAAACGCACAACGCGCGTCTATTGCCGGTAGACAGCGAACATTCTGCAGTATTCCAAGCTTTGATCGGCGAAGAGATGGAGGCGGTCGAACGCGTTATTATCACCGCCAGCGGTGGTGCATTTCGCGATTGGCCTATCGAAGATTTGGCGACTGCAACGCTGGATCAAGCTTCAAGTCACCCCAATTGGGATATGGGTCAACGGATCACCATCGATTCCGCTTCAATGTTTAACAAGGCGATGGAACTTATTGAAACAAGGGAATATTTCGGCGTCACGCCTAAGCAAATCGAAGTGTTGGTTCACCCGGAATCCCTGATCCATGCCCTGGTAGGGTTCCGCGACGGTGCATTGATGGCGCATGTGGGCCCCCCGGATATGCGGCACGCGATTGGATTTGCGTTGCATTGGCCCAAGCGCAAAGACCTGCCCGTAGAGCGGCTTGATCTGGCAGAGATTGGCCAATTCAGTTTTCGCGCCCCCTGCGAAAAACGCTGGCCCGCACTGCGGCTTGCACGCGAGGTCATGGAAGCTGGTGGTCTGGCAGGTGCCGTGTTTAACGCGGCCAAGGAAACGGCATTGGACGGATTTATTTCTGGCCAGATAGGGTTTGCGGATATGGCAGGTGTGGTCGAGGCTGTCTTAACCAAATTGTCAGCCCAACCCGGTCATATTGATGCCACCATGACCCTTGATAACGTGGCGCAGATAGACCATCTCGCCCGTAAGCAGGCGCAATCGGTTATGGCAAAGAGAGCAGGTTAGTTTTGGATATAATGGCGTTAATTCCGCAGTTTGGTGGGCTAATTTGGACTCTGGCGGCTTTTATTCTGGCCTTGTCGGTGATCGTAGCGATCCATGAATATGGCCACTACATTGTTGGCAGGTGGTCGGGCATCCACGCTGATGTGTTCTCGATTGGGTTCGGCCCGATTTTGTATTCACGCGTGGATAAACGCGGCACGCGTTGGCAAATCGCGGCGCTACCTTTTGGCGGGTACGTGAAATTTGCAGGCGACGCCAATGCGGCCTCTGGCAAAGATGAAGACGCAATGGCCCAAGCGCAAACAGACCCTGCGCGTCTGCGCGCCACAATGCACGGTGCGCCGCTCTGGGCGCGCAGTGCTACGGTCGCGGCAGGCCCGATTTTTAACTTTGCCCTATCCATCCTCGTGTTTGCGGGGGTGATGATGGTCAACGGCGTGTCTAAAGACCCGCTGACCGTCGGTGAATTGCGGCCCTTGCCGCTCGATGCGCGCTGGGAACAACCTGGTGAAGAAAACACGCCTCGCTTATTGCCCGGTGACGAGATCATTGGGATCAACGGCGGCGTTTTACCCAGTACCGAGGACCCAGAAGCATACCGCGCGTTCATCGACAGCCTGCCATTTGACCCAGCATTGGGCTATCTTGTATCGCGCGATGGCGAAGAAATCGGCGTTTTGGGGCCGTATGTCTCCCCCCCCTTGGTCACCGGGTTAAGCCCGCAAAGCGCTGCAATTCGCGCCGGTGTTGAGATTGGTGATGTTGTTGTTGCGGTCAATGGCGATCGGATTTTCGCATTTGAAGAGCTTCGAACTGCGGTCGAAGGGGGCAATGGTGAAACTCTGGCGCTTACCCTGTGGCGCAATGGTCAAAACGTTGACGTTGATCTGACCCCCAAACGTGTAGACGAACCGCAAGATGATGGTGGGTTTGTCACCCATTGGCGGATCGGTATTGCGGGGGGGCTGGCTTTTGAACCGGCAACGCAGACGCCGTCTGTGGGTGAGGCACTGTCATCCGGCGTGCAGCAAACATGGCGTATCATCAATGGGTCGCTGTCGGGGTTGGGGCACATGATTACGGGTGCGATCAGCACGTGTAACCTCAGCGGGCCGATCGGCATTGCGCAGACTTCTGGTGCAATGGCAAGCCAAGGCGCAGATAACTTCATCTGGTTTATTGCCGTTCTCAGTACGGCAGTTGGCTTGTTGAACCTGTTTCCCGTGCCGGCTTTAGACGGCGGCCATCTGGTGTTTTATGCCTACGAAGCGGTATCGGGGAAGCCACCAAGCGACAAAGCATTAAGGGTACTTATGACCTTTGGGCTGGCAACGGTGTTGACGCTCATGCTGTTTGCATTGGGGAATGACATATTCTGCCCCTAGTGCAGATTATCGGTGTCATCTGCGAATTGCCCAACTTGCGCCATATTTAGACAAATTCACGCCCAAATTCATCATTAGTAATGCTGCATCCAAGACGGAGAATGCACAATGCAAGCGATGCAAAATGGTTACCGGGGGCTCAGCCTGTTGATGGATCTCAACTGGGATCGGGCGCTTTACATAACGACGGTAGCTGTTGCACTGGGTGCGGGCGCATGGCTGGGCACTTTGATGGTGCAATAAAGCGCCAATTCGGTCGCGCGCTACCGGCGACTGTGGCTTGATGGTCGCGCCCAAAACGCGCTCATCTTGTGTATTTCAGTTTTTCACCCACATGGTTTTGACAATTCAACCCATTGTCGGTACTCAGAATGTAACAATATTCTGAGGATCGGGGCGGATCATGAAACCGGGCGACTTTGGCATGCATACCACGCGGCACCGCGGGGGCATTTCCCTTCAATCTATGTTACGGACAACAACGGTTTGTTTGGCATTATCAGCAGCTTGGGTTGGACCGACCCAGTTGGCTCATGCGCAGCAGATCTCTTTGAACAGCGTAACAATCGAAGGCAACGCGCGAGTCGGCGACGCGGCGATCCTGACGCGGGCCGGAATCGTGCCAGGTCAATCTTTATCAGCGGGTGAACTGAACGCGGCCTACCAACGGCTCATTGACTCAGGTTTGTTTGAGACGGTGATCTTCACACCGCGCGGGGCGTCGCTTGAGATTACAGTGGTCGAGTATCCGACAATCAATCGCATCAACTTCGAAGGCAACCAACGGATTTCCGACGAAGTGCTGGCGGCTGCAGTCAACTCAAACGAACGCCGCGTTTTCAATCCGGCCCAAGCCGAACGCGACGCCGCTTTGATTGCCGAGGTCTACGCCGCCGAAGGACGGCTGGCCGCACGCGTCACGCCAACAATTATTCGGCGATCTGACAACCGCGTGGACCTGATATTCGAAATCTTCGAAGGCGGTAACATTGAGATTGAGCGTCTCAGCTTTACCGGCAACCGTGTTTTTTCGGATCGGCGTTTGCGCCGTGTGCTTGAAACAAAACAGGCCGGTCTGTTCAGACCTTTTGTGCGCAGCGACACGTTAGTTGCTGACCGCGTAGAGTTTGACCGCCAAATCCTACGGGATTTTTATCTGTCCCGAGGGTATGTGGATTTCCGTACCAACTCGGTGAATGCGGAACTGACAGAAGAGCGCGACGGGTACTTTTTGGTATTTGATGTCCAAGAAGGCCAGCAATTCCGGTTGGGTGATATTTCGGTCACCAGTGAATTGTCCGAAGCAGATCAAGACGTCTATTTCGCAGCTGTCGACAGCAAACCCGGTGTCGTCTATTCGCCAACACTGATTGAAACAGATATTGCGCGGTTGGAACGTCAAGCGATCCAAGACGGCGTTGACTTTCTGCGGGTTGAGCCGCGTGTCACCCGCGACGAACGCAATCTGACAATCAACGTGGAATACGTGTTGCAGCGTGGCCCGCGCCGTTTTGTTGAACGTATCGACATTGAAGGCAACACCACAACGCTTGACCGGGTCATTCGACGTCAGTTTGACAGCGTCGAAGGTGATCCATTCAACCCGCGTGAAATTCGTGAGGCCGCAGAACGCATACGTGCACTTGGGTTTTTCACCACTGCCGAGGTGGATGCACGCGAAGGCTCTGCACCAGATCAAGTCATTGTCGACGTTGATGTGGAAGAACAACCCACCGGGTCATTGTCCTTTGGTGCGTCGTTTTCAAGTAACGACGGTGTTGGATTTGCTATCCAATTTCAAGAACGAAATTTCCTAGGGCGGGGCCAGAACCTTGGCGTGACGGTATCGACCGCATCAGAAGAGCAGTTGTACCGATTGAATTTTACCGAACCTGCCTTTTTGGGACGCGACGTGGCATTTGGTTTGAACTTTGACATCTCGGATTCAAACAACTCCAACGTCAGCTATGATGTGTCTCGCGGCACGTTCACGCCTTCTTTGACGTTCCCGGTCGGTGTTAACTCGCGCTTGCGTTTGAACTATACCTACGATTCCGCCGAAATGGAGGACCGTGACACCAGTACAAGCGGGCCCATTATCCTGCGCGAAATTGACGAAGGCCGGCGGGCCAACAGTATTTTTGGCTATCGGTTTACGTACGATTCGCGCACCACTGGGCTTGATCCTACGGCAGGGTACTTGCTGCAGTTTGGGCAAGAATTTGCAGGTCTCGGGGGCGACAACACTTTCATTCGGACCACCGCGCGCGCCATTGGTGAGAAAAAGATTTTCAACGAAGACGTTACGCTGCGCGCGTCCTTGGAAGGCGGGGCGATACATTTCCAGAATGGTGTAAACCGCGCGACAGATCGTTTCTTGCTGAACTCCAACATCATCCGCGGGTTTGATCCCGGCGGCATCGGACCCAGAGACTTGACCAATGGCGATCAAGACGCTTTGGGGGGTAATTATTACCTCGCTGCGCGGTTTGATGCAGAATTCCCACTGGGTTTGCCAGAAGAATACGGGATCAGTGGCGGTCTGTTTTATGACATCGGTAATCTCTGGGACTTGTCGGATGTGAACCTTGCTGGCGGCAACGTTGTTGGCGAAAGTGGATCATTCCGGCATGTCATTGGTTTCTCGATCTTGTGGGATACACCGGTTGGACCGCTGCGTTTCAATTTCTCCGAAGCGTTAATCAGCGAAGACTTCGACCGCGAGCAATCGTTTGAAATCACGATCAGCACGTCGTTCTAGTCGGATGACGGGCTGGGCGCGCGGGTTGTGTTTGGCGCTAGGTTTACTGGGAATGGCACCGGTGGTTTGGGCGCAACCTTTGTTGCGGACGCAAATCGAAAGCCCAATCCTGACGATCGATTCCGAGAGCCTTTTCGAAGAAAGCGCGTTTGGCCAGTCGGTCATCGCGACGCTTGAGGCGCGCGGAGCGGCCTTGGCGGCTGAGAATCGTGCGATCGAAGCGGAGTTGGCGACCGAAGAAAAAGAGCTCACTGATCTGCGGCCCACGATTACACCAGAGGAATTCCGCCCACTTGCGGATGCGTTTGACGCCAAAGTTCAACAAACGCGCCAAGCCCAAGATACCAAAACCCGCGAATTGAATGCGGCTTTGGAAAACCAAAGGGTGGTGTTTTTAAATGCAGCAATTCCGGTGCTTGAACAGATTATGCGCGAGGCCAACGCGGCTGTCGTATTGGAGCGTCGTTCGATTTTCATCAGCTCCAGCGTTGTCGATATCACTCGGTTAGCAATAGATCGGTTGAACGCGTCTCTTGGGGACCCCGATTTTTCCCAGGGTTCTGAGTAACGATCAGAGCCGCGCTTGCCCCGACGCTGTTGAATTGCTACGCATGGGACCAAGCCCTTGAAGTTTAAAGGACCCTTTTATGACCGCTTCCACCACCAGCGCTGATATTCAATTGATCCAACGGATTTTACCGCACCGGTATCCCTTTTTGTTGGTCGACAAGGTTTTGGAAATCGATGGGACCTCGTCCGCTTTGGGCATCAAGAATGTCTCTATGAACGAACCCCACTTCCAAGGGCATTTTCCCGGTTTGCCTATCATGCCCGGTGTCACAATCGTGGAAGCGATGGCGCAGACAGCCGCCGTTATGGTCGGTGTGACGCTTGAAATGGCCGACAAGGAAATGAAAGTTTATTTCATGGCGATCGACAAGGCAAAGTTCCGGCGCAAGGTTGTGCCGGGCGACGTACTAGAGATGCGCTTGTCGACATTGCGGGGTAAGCCCGGTGGCAAGGTTTGGCGTTTCGGTGGTGTTGCCTCGGTCGAGGGCGAAATGGCCGCCGAGGTTGAATTTACTGCCATGATGGATATGGGCTAACCCAAGATGAGCAATATTCACCCCAGCGCGGTGATTGAACCGGGCGCGCAGATTGATCCTGCAGCCAAGGTTGGCCCGTTTTGTATTGTCGGCCCACAGGTGTCCTTGGCGTCCGGCGTTGAACTAAAAAGCCATGTTGTGGTGACGGGCGACACAGACATTGGTGCAGATACAATCGTTTTTCCCTTCTCTGTGATTGGTGAAATTCCGCAAGATCTTAAGTTTAAGGGAGAGGCCACAAAGCTCGTCATCGGCCAGCGCAACCGCATTCGAGAACACGTTACGATGAATTGCGGTACTCAAGCAGGGGGCGGTGTGACGCGTATCGGCGACGACGGCTTGTTTATGGCGGGTTGCCATGTGGCGCATGATGCCATTATTGGCAACCGGGTGATTTTGGTGAATTCTGTCGCGATTGCCGGCCATTGTGTACTGGAAGACGACGTTATTGTTGGGGGGCTTTCGGGCGTCCACCAATTTGTGCGGATTGGTCAGGGTGCGATAATTGGCGCGGTGACCATGGTCACAAATGACGTCATTCCACATGGACTGGTGCAAGCCCCGCGTGGCGAGTTGGATGGCTTGAATCTTGTGGGTTTAAAACGGCGCGGTGTGAGCCGGGCCGATATCACAGCGTTGCGTGCAGCCTTTCAGATGCTTGCGCAGGGCGATGGTACTTTTCAGGACCGTGCGACGCGTCTGGGCGAAGAAACCTCCAGCGACTATGTCCGCGAGATCGTATCGTTTATCACGGCGGGCAGTGATCGCCATTTCCTGACACCTCGGTAATGCTGGCGTTGATCACAGGGCAGGGTGGATTGCCCGCGCGTGTTGCATCAACGCTTGAACAAGCGCCGCTGGTTTGTGCTTTGGACGGCTTTGCGCCAGAGATGCTTGCCGTTGATATCACATTTCGGATCGAGCATTTGGGGACGTTGATCGCGGAACTAAAAGACCGTGATGTGAGAGAGGTTTGCTTTTGCGGCGCCATCAAGCGGCCACAGGTTGACCCCACGCAGTTGGATGCCGCCACGTTGCCGTTGGTGCCTGTGATCATGCAGGCGTTGGGCAGCGGTGATGATGGTGCTTTGCGCGCGGTCATGGCGGTGTTTGAACAGCAAGGTTTTCGCATTCGCGCCGCGCATGAAATCGCCCCTGATATCTTGGCCCCCCAAGGGGTTCTCAGCCGCGCCACGCCAACCCCGGCTATGGAAAGCGATGTGGCGCGTGCGGATGCTGTTTTGCAGGCGTTGTCTCCGTTAGATGTGGGGCAGGGGTGTGTTGTGGGCGCAGGACAGGTCTGGGGTGTTGAAACCATAGGGGGCACAGATCATATGCTGCGCCACTTGCCTACAGGGGTTGCGCAAGCGGGCGCGATCTTTGTAAAGGCCCCAAAGACGGGTCAGGACAAGCGCGCCGATATGCCGACAATTGGACCAGATACAATACAAGCGGCAGCCGATGCCGGATTGGTCGGCGTGGTCATATGCGCGGGGAACGTTATCCTGTTAGAGCCAGAAGAAACGATCCAAAGGGCCAACGACGCAGCAATTGTGCTGTGGTCGCGCGCGCCCGTATGATACGGGTCTTTATCCTCGCGGGTGAACCTTCCGGGGATAAGCTGGGGGGGGCATTGATGGCGGGCCTGCGTGAATTGCACCCCGATATCGCGTTCGAGGGCGTGGGTGGCGTGCAAATGGAAGCACAGGGTTTGGCAAGCCAGTTTCCGATGTCTGAACTGAGCGTCATGGGTATTGCCGAAGTCTTGCCTAAGTATCGCGCGCTCAAACGGCGTATACGCCAAACCGCTGATCATGTTATCCGTTCAAAACCAGACCTTTTGATTACAATAGACTCGCCTGATTTCTCGCTACGTGTTGCCAAAAGGGTCAAGGCTGCTTGCGATGTGCGGACTGTTCACTATGTCGCCCCAACCGTTTGGGCATGGCGTCCAAAGCGCGTACAGAAAATCGCAAACTGTGTTGACCATTTGCTCGCACTGTTTCCGTTTGAGCCTGCGTATTTTACACCCCATGGGATAGATTGCGATTTCGTCGGACATCCGGTTGTGAATGAACCCTTAGCAACGGACCAAGACGCTGCGGCTTTTCGACAAGCACATGATATTGGCGATGCACCGTTGTTGATGGTGTTGCCGGGGTCGCGGCAGGGAGAGGTGTCACGGCTGGCCCCTGTATTTGGTGATACTGTAGGACAACTGATGGCAAGGCGGCCAAATCTGCGTGTGGTCGTTCCGGTCGCCGCACCCGTTGCAGAGACTGTAAAGGCAGCGGTGCAAGATTGGCCCGGACAACCGATTGTACTTGATCCGCGTGGTTGGAACTTAGATCAAGCAAACCAGCGGAAACGCACAGCTTTCAAAGCGGCAGATGTGGCCTTGGCTGCATCCGGGACGGTGTCCTTGGAACTTGCGGCGGCGCGCACACCTATGGTTATTGCCTATAAAATGCATTGGCTGAGCTTTCGGATCATCAAGGCGATGGCATTGGTCGATACGGTGACCTTGGTCAACCTTGTATCGGATACGCGGGTTGTGCCCGAGTATTTAGGGCCAAGCTGCATATCAGACGACATCGCAAAGGGATTGGCACAGGTTCTGGACAGGCCTGAAGATCAGATCGATGCGATGAATACCACAATGGACCGGTTGGGCGAGGGCGGCGAAGCACCCGGCCTACGCGCTGCGCGTGCTGTGCTCACACGCATGTAATTTGATCCTGCAGACACGCTACGCGTGACACGATGCGACCTGCCCTGAGGGCAGGATTGGCCTGCGGTTCTACCCTTTGTGGATCCAACCACCGCCAAAGATACGGCTGCTGTTTGTATCATAAAATACGCAAGCCTGACCTGGTGATACGCCCTCTTCTGGCGTGATCAATTCAACCGTTGCTTCGGTTGCGTTGATCGGACGGATGATCGCATCCGTTGGAGGTCGTGTAGAGCGGACTTTTACGGCAACATGCCATTCAGGCTGCGATGTTAAGGGCGCATCGCCTAGCCAATTGATTTCGCGGACAGGGATCGTCCGGGTGGACAGCATTGATTTCGGTCCAACAATCACTTGGCGCGCGTCGGGGTTCAGTTTCACGACATACAATGGGTCTGCCAAGCCCCCAATGCCAAGCCCGCGCCGCTGCCCAATTGTATAGTTTACCACGCCGTCGTGATGCCCAAGGACAAGACCGTCCGTATCGACGATGTCACCGGGCGCGGCCGCCTCTGGACGAAGCTTGCGGATCACAGAGGCGTAATCCCCGTTCGGCACAAAGCAAATGTCCTGGCTGTCGGGTTTATTGGCGACGTTAAGCTCGTATTTCTCGGCAAGTGCGCGCGTATCATTTTTGGACGGCAAATGCCCCAACGGAAACCGAAGAAAAGCCAGCTGTTCGGGCGTCGTCGAGAACAAAAAGTAGCTTTGATCGCGCGCTGCATCCGCCGCCGAATGAAGCTCGGGGCCCTGTGCGCCAACCATTCGCTGAATGTAGTGCCCTGTTGCCATACAATCTGCGTCGAGGTCCTTGGCCGTTTCCAAAAGGTCTTTGAACTTTACGCGTTCATTGCAGCGGATGCAGGGAACCGGTGTTGCACCACCCAGATAGCTGTCGGCAAACTCATCAATAACCGCATCTTTGAAAATATTTTCGTAGTCCAAAACGTAGTGAGGGAACCCCATTCGTTCAGACACGCGGCGCGCGTCGTGAATGTCTAATCCCGCACAACAGGCACCCTTTTTGGCTAAGGCAGCGCCGTGATCGTAAAGCTGTAGGGTAACGCCGACGACATCATACCCTTCGTCTGCCAACATGGCAGCTACAACAGAGCTATCGACCCCACCTGACATCGCAACAACAACACGCGTATCGGCCGGGGATTTTGCGAATCCCAACGAGTTCAGCGGTGGTTTTTGGTCGAGCGGCATCGTTGTCTCCGGCAGATATGAGGAAATATAGGAAAATCCTAATTACTCTCAAGGTCGCGCTTCATCGGTCTTTAAGGCACTATCGTCAAGATGTGTCTGACAAGTAACTTAATGGGTAAGAATATGTATCTCAAGAAAGTGGATGGGCCACGGTCTGTCACCCTTGCGGATGGAAGTGTGATGACGCAGGCGGATTTACCGCCCGAAACCACAAGACGCTGGGTCGCGTCACGCAAAGCATCTGTCGTGCGGGGCGTGGCATATGGGTTGATTACACAAGCGGATGCTTTGAATCGCTACCAAATTAGCGAGGATGAGTTTCACGAATGGGTAAAGGCCGTCTCTGAGCATGGAGAAGCAGCTCTAAAAGCCACAACTTTACAAAAATATAGACAACCTTGAGTTGTTAATATAAGTTTCTCTAAGACGGTAACGTGTGGTTAACTATTTTTAGTCACGGTTAATGCGAAGATAAATGCTGGCCCGATGCGGAGAACAAAATGCGCGTATTACTCGTGGAAGACGACCCCACAACATCCAAAAGTATCGAATTGATGCTTACTCATGCAAATCTGAATGTCTATGCGACAGATTTGGGAGAAGAGGGGATCGATCTAGCGAAGTTGTACGACTACGATCTTATTCTTCTTGATCTTGATCTACCAGATATGAACGGTCACGAGGTCCTTCGCCAATTGCGGTTGTCGAGGATCGAGACACCAATTTTGATCCTGTCCGGTGCAGATGACACCGAGAATAAGATCAAAGGGTTTGGCTTTGGCGCAGATGACTACCTAACAAAGCCTTTCCACCGTGAAGAACTCGTCGCGCGCATTCATGCGATTATTCGTCGCTCCAAGGGGCATTCGCAATCCGTCATCGATACAGGACTGATTTCCGTAAACCTAGATGCCAAGACAGTCAGCGTAGACAACAAAACCGTGCATTTGACCGGTAAAGAATACCAGATGCTAGAACTGCTGTCCCTGCGCAAGGGGACCACGCTGACCAAAGAGATGTTTTTAAACCATCTTTATGGTGGCATGGATGAGCCAGAGCTGAAAATCATCGACGTGTTTATTTGCAAGCTGCGCAAAAAGCTTAGCACTGCAACGGGCGGTGAGAACTATATTGAGACAGTCTGGGGCCGTGGATACGTCTTGCGCGACCCAGAGCCCTCACAGATTGATGATCCGCAACGGTTGGCGGTTGGCGCTTAATCCTTAAGGTTTCTGGTTCAGGATGTCTCTTGAACCAGAAACAACTTTGCTCATCTGGCCTTTTGAATCGACTGGACCTGCCCTTAAGCTCAGCCTATTTACTGAGAGGCTGTAGGCAATAAGGCGGGTCCAATGGCTGCTCTATCAATTGAAGATCTGGATGAAAAAACGGCCAAGCAAGAGCTTGAACGCTTGGCAGACGCGTTGGCAAAGGCCAACACAAACTATCACACGCTCGACCAGCCTTTGATTTCGGACGCAGAGTACGATGCTCTCAAAACTCGTAACCGTGCGATCGAAAAAAAATTCCCGCAACTTAAACGCCTAGATAGCCCAAGTGATCAAGTGGGGGCGGCGCCCGCAGAAGGGTTTTCCAAGGTTACGCATGCCGTTGCCATGTTGTCCCTGTCCAACGCGTTCTCACCTGAAGACGTCTTTGAATTTGATCAACGTATCAGAAAATATCTTGGTGTTCAGCCAGACGCCCCCCTTTCTTATACGGCAGAGCCCAAAATTGATGGGCTGTCCCTTTCATTGCGGTACGAAAACGGTGATCTCATACAAGCGGCGACGCGTGGAGACGGGAGCGTTGGAGAAAACGTAACCGCCAATGCGCAAACGATAAAAGATATTCCACAACGCATTGAAGATGCGCCAGAAATTCTGGAAGTACGTGGCGAAGTCTACATGTCACATGAAAACTTTGAAGCGCTTAACGCGCGACAGGAGAAAGCCGGTCAAAAGAGCTTTGCAAACCCACGCAACGCTGCGGCCGGGTCATTGCGTCAGTTGGATTCGAAGGTAACGCAATCGCGTCCGCTTCGGTTTTTTGCATACGCTTGGGGCGATTTGTCAGCCCCTTTGGCCACAACCCAAATGGCAGCAATCGAAAGGCTGAAGGGTTTTGGGTTCACAGTAAACGACTTAACCGCTCTGTGCGCCAATCCAGACGAGTTAGTCTCTCATTATCAACACATAGAAGGTCAACGTGCCACGCTCGGCTATGACATTGATGGTGTGGTTTACAAGGTAAACGACTTAAACTTGCAAGATCGTCTTGGGTTTCGATCGACTACGCCGCGGTGGGCCGTTGCGCATAAGTTTGCAGCCGAACTTGCTTGGACTCGGTTGGAGGCAATCGATATTCAAGTTGGAAGGACGGGCGCACTGTCACCGGTTGCGCGCCTTCATCCTGTCACCGTCGGAGGTGTTGTTGTGTCCAATGCGACACTGCACAACGAAGACTACATTGCCGGCAAAGACAACAAAGGCGGCGTTATTCGTGACGGCAAAGACATTCGCGTAGGCGATTGGGTCCAGGTCTACCGCGCTGGCGATGTTATCCCAAAAATCGCTGACGTCGATTTGAGCAAACGGCCAAAGGACGCGACGCCCTATCAGTTTCCAACCATCTGCCCACAATGCGAAAGCACGGCCCTGCGCGAGACTGGCGATGCGGTGCGTCGCTGTATTGGAGGCTTGATTTGTCCGGCCCAAGCCGTTGAAAAACTGAAGCATTTTGTATCACGTGCGGCCTTCGATATCGAGGGGCTTGGCGCAAAACAAGTGGAACAGTTCTACGCGGATGGGTGGATAAATGAACCTGCTGACATTTTCCGTTTACGTGAAAGATTCTCAACCGGTTTACGGCAACTGAAAAGCCGCGAAGGGTGGGGCGACAAGTCTGCCAATAACCTTTTTGATGCCATCGATGAAAAGCGAAAAATTCCTCTTGAACGTTTTTTGTTTTCGTTGGGCATTCGCCATGTTGGCGAAGCGGCATCCAATTTGCTTGCATTACACTATGGGTCGTACGCGCAATTGCAGCACTCAGTGGAGGACGCTGCAGAGTTTTCTGGTGCTGCGTGGGAAGATTTGTTGAGTATTGATGGCGTCGGCGAAGTGATGGCGCGGTCCTTGGTCAGTACGCTGTCTCAGACGTCAGAAAAAGCATCGATCGACCGATTGGTATCTCAACTTGATATCCAAGACGCACAACGTCCGAAAACCGCAAACAGCCCCGTCGCAGGTAAAACAGTCGTGTTCACTGGCACATTGGAACATATGACACGCGCCGAAGCCAAAGCGCGCGCGGAACGACTAGGGGCCAAGGTATCAGGGTCGGTGTCTGCAAAAACCGATATTCTCATCGCAGGGCCCGGTGCGGGGTCTAAGGCTACAAAAGCATCCGACCTTGGGATTGAAATATTGGACGAAGCCAGCTGGCTGGCATTGATTGACGGCGGATGACTGGGCGCCCCGAAGCCCTGTTTGGGTTATTCTCGCGTCTCGAGATTTTGGATGGTGTTGGCCCCAAAACCGCGCAGCATTTTTCTGGCTTAAACATCGCGGCCCCGCGTGATCTTCTTTTTACGCTGCCCTACGCGCTGATCAATCGGCAGCGACGTCAAACAATAGCCCACGTGCATTTGCCATCTGTCGTAACGGTCGAGGTGACAATCGCTGAACATCGGCCTGCCCGCACGAAAGGGGGTGCTTATCGCGTTGTTGTGACAGACGCGGATATGGCCTTTCAATTGGTTTTTTTCCACGCTCGGGGTGACTATTGGGCGCGGACTTTGCCCATTGGTGAAAAACGCGTGGTATCGGGTAAATTGGAAAGCTTTGAAGGCATTGCGCAAATGGTGCACCCCGATCATATCGTCAGTGTTGAAGACGCGCATACAATTCCTGAATTTGAACCTGTCTATCCTTTGACTGGCGGTGTTACTCAAAAAGCTATTTTCAAGGCTGCGCGTGGTGCATTGAAAATGGTGCCCGAACTGTCGGAATGGATAGATGGCCCGCAGTTGGAAAAAACCCAATGGCCCGCTTTTCAAGCGGCGCTGGATGCGGCGCATGCCCCGGAAAACGACGCAGACCTTTCAGTGAATGCGCCAGCCAGAGAGCGGTTGGCCTATGATGAATTGTTTTCCCATCAGTTGACGCTTGGCCTGGCCCGTGCGCGCGAAAGACGAAAAACAGGGCGGCGCAGTCAAGGTGATGGGGCGTTGCAAAAACGCGTTCTTGATGCGCTGCCCTATCGTCCGACATCTGCGCAAACACGCGCGATGTCAGAAATCAATGACGACATGGCCGCGCCTACGCGCATGAATAGATTGTTGCAGGGTGATGTGGGGGCTGGAAAAACGCTGGTGGGATTTATGGCGCTGTTGCGCGCGGTGGAGGCAGGCGGGCAGGGCGTGCTGATGGCCCCAACCGAGATCCTAGCACGCCAACACTTGGAAAGCCTTCAATCTTTGGCGGAGCAATCAGGCACCGTTTTAGAAATTCTGACGGGCCGCGATAAAAACAAAGAACGGTTGGCGAAACTTGGCGCGTTAGCTAGGGGCGATATCCAGATTTTGGTCGGAACCCACGCGGTTTTCCAAGACGACGTTTCTTTTCAGGATCTTAGGCTTGCCATCATTGACGAACAGCACCGGTTTGGGGTCCGTCAACGGTTCGCTCTGGGGGCAAAGGGGACAGCTGTTGACGTATTGATTATGACGGCAACCCCTATCCCGCGATCCCTGTCGCTGGCGCAATATGGTGACATGGATGTTTCGGTACTGGATGAAAAGCCGCCCGGGCGAAAACCCATCAAAACGGCCATGGTCAGCACGGAGCGTATTGCCGATGTTGTCGAGCGGTTGCGCGCAGTGATTGCAGAAGGGCGTCAATGCTACTGGGTTTGTCCGTTGGTGGAAGAAAGCGAAGTGGTTGACCTAACTGCCGCTGAAGAGCGCTTTAAACTGCTTCGGGCGGCGTTGGGGGAGGATGCAGTTGGTTTGGTGCATGGGCAGATGCCAGCCACCGACAAAGATGAAAGCATGGCCCGATTTCAGTCTGGGCAAACCAAGGTTCTTGTTGCGACCACGGTGATAGAAGTTGGTGTGAACGTTCCAAACGCGACGATCATGGTCATTGAACGCGCCGAAACCTTTGGGTTGGCACAGCTGCACCAGTTGCGGGGGCGCGTCGGCAGGGGGGATGCTGCATCAACTTGCGTGTTGTTATACCGTGCACCTCTTTCAGAAACAGGCCGTAAACGGCTAGAAGTGCTGCGGCAAACCGAAGATGGGTTCGAAATTGCAGAGACCGATTTGGCAATGCGGGGCGCTGGCGATGTGATTGGCACGGCGCAATCTGGTATTCCGAGGTTTCACGTCGCAGACATCGAACGACAAGCTTGGCTAATGGCGGTCGCACAAAGCGATGCAAGAAATCTTCTGGCGCAAGACCCGACCTTAAAATCAGACAGAGGGAAAGCGGCGCGTATGTTGCTTTGGCTTATGCGGCAGGAAGAAGCAATCACATTAATATCAGTGGGTTAGAATTTTTGTTCACTTTTGTTCCTATAAAGTTCTTTACTTTTGGTTAAGAAGATGAGAACAAAAGGACAACAACCAACGGAGAGCCTCATGACCTTGCTATCACAAATAAAATCGATCGCCGAACGGTCCCACGACACGCTGGTGCAAGATACAATCGGTGCGGCAGCGCTTATCTTGATGCTTGTTGTAACTCTCCACCTGCCATCTTTTATCTGATTTCTGCCTGCGATCTCATGCCGTTTTCGCCTTAGCACCTTCCCCAATCGGTGCACGGGACAAACACTGCCTGTTTCTGTCTCAACATAGCTTTTGGCTGGTGAAAATTTCGGGCCCCACATGAGCAACGCAATAACTTCGCCGCGGTCTTTTAAGCCCGCGGCGTTTTTTTATTCAAAACTGTAGGCAAGTCGTAGCCCACCCCAATGGCGGTTTTGAACTGTAATAGGGGCGGATAGGTCTTTCATCATTTTGAACGCACCACCGCCCATATCTCGGCGGTACACCTGCAACAAGAATGGCGCGGTGCTGCGTCCTGCTTTTAACCCCACTCTATCATCAAAGATGCGGCGGTTCCGACAATTTGCAGTATTCCACACCGGATCATCGCTTGGCGGCTGGGAAAAATTTTTGTTATGCGACGGCAAATATCCATTCACGTCCACAGCCGCGCAAAATACCACACGGCGGTCAATATCCAGCACCGGTTCTTGAATCGGCGGCATAATTTCATCCATCAGCGCAGTGGCTTCCGTCAGATACTGCTCCGGGTTCGAATTCGGGATTGGTCGGTAATTTCTGTCAAAAATACGCGACAAGGATGTGCGGCCCTCTTGAATTGCACGTTCCAATTCTTGGGAAACACGCGCAGCAAGCTGTGTTACTTGATGAATGAACGGGCCATCAGCGCTGTGTTCGCTCATCAATGCGGTCGCCTGCACGATTGTCTCGGACGTATCGATCAAGCGCAGTACCCGTTCGTGTGTTTGTTCAATCCCTGAAGACGTGCCCGCGATTGCGCCATCAATGCTTTGCAGTGCGGGCTGGAACTGCGCCATGGCAGTTTCTACGCGGTCTGCTTGCTCTGAAATGCGCAGGGCCTGTTTGTTTGCAGACATTATGGACGTTTCCATACGCCCCAATGCGCCATCCGTCGTGCCAGAATTTTCAAGCACGTCAGATGCTTTCTTAGAAATATCGTCCGCTTCTTCACCCAGGTTGGATATCCAGTCCGTGATGACTTCGATGTTGTTAGAGATTTCAACGGCGGCTTCTCGTGTCTGGCGCGACAGCGTATTGATCGCCTCTGCCACAACCGCGAACCCACGACCGGCATCGCCTGCGCGCGCGGCTTCAATTTTCGCATTGATGGCCAAGGTGTTTACTTGGGTCGCAATGCTGGCGATTTGTTGATTGTTGCTTTTCACTGCAACAAGAGTGTCACGGACGTCATCAGACCGTTCCGAGACATCTTGTACCCAAACCGCAACATCCTTTGTTTGCTGACTGGTAGAGCGCACCAAAGAAACCGACTGTTCTACATCTGTCACGGCCTGTGCGGTATTACCGGTCAGCGACTGAACTGCCGCGCGCACATCTGAATTTGCTGCGGAAACATCCGTTGCTTTTGTTTTCAGTATGTTTAAGCCGCTTGTTTGCGCTTGCGCGTGCTTTTCAACAAGGTCCAGAAAACCGGCGATGTCGACAATTTCGTACCCTAGTGCAGCGGCAGCAGATGTAAGTTGATCCACATCTGCAGGCGGGATCGCGCGTTGAGACTGAGCCATAGAACCTCGATAATTTGAAGCCCTTCAAGCCTGCCACCATTTCACTTATATTTTGCTAATACCAAACCAATTAAACGCAATTCGCAGATTGTGCTTGCACCATCGCATCGGCCGCCGCTTCGATGCTCAGAAGGATAGAGGCGTGACGATTTTTATAATCACGTGCTGGTTCGAGCACCTCAAAACCATCAAAAGGCGCATCTGGCACGGGGCCACCATCTTTGAGCATAGCGCGCAGACCGTCCCGGCCACGGATCACCTCATCTAAAGACAACCCTACAACCGCAGCCCCTGTCACGGCAGCCGCTGCTTGCCCTAAGGCGCAGGCTTTTACGTCCTGGCCGAACTGGGCAACACGACCGTCTTTGACCGACACATCTACGGTAACGCTAGATCCGCACAGGGGAGAGCGTTTTTTAACCGTTGCATCCGGCGTCTCTAGACGCTCCAGATTCGGGATATCTGCCGCCAGCGCAAGAATCCGGCCAGAGTAAAGCTTGATCAGGTCTGTATCAGTGGACATAAGCTGCTTTCGTGTTTTGCCTCTTCGCTCTACAGCATAGATAGGCAACCAAGCAAAAGATGCAAAAAGGTTTTTCATCCATGACGAATTCCGCTTCTAAAGATGCCTGTAGGTTTGACCCGCGCTCGCTTACATTCAATGAGGCCGGGTTGATCCCTGCAATCGCACAGGATGCCACCACCTCCGAAGTCTTGATGATGGCGTGGATGAATGCCGAAAGCATCCACAAAACGCTGAATACCGGGCGTGTGACCTATTGGAGTAGATCGCGTCAAGCCTTTTGGATCAAAGGGGAAACCAGTGGGCATGTGCAAAAACTAGTCGATTTCCGGGTGGATTGTGACCGCGATTGCCTTCTTGTACTGGTTCAGCAAACCGGACCCGCATGCCACACCGGACGCCGCAGTTGTTTTTACACCTCTGTGAGTGACGGCGATGAAACAGAAATCATGTCGCCCGAGGCTTAGACTGTAGGCCAAACATCGCCCGGATATCCTGCGGTGTCGCCCCTTCGGCGCGATATTTAGATATCGCACGGGCATCATCGCGCTTTGCCAGCCGTTTTCCGTCAGCATCGCGGATCAAACGATGGTGATGATAGCGCGGTGTGGGCAGGTCCAAAAGCTCTTGTAAAACGACATGCAAGGCCGTGGCCTCAAACAAATCGGCACCGCGGACCACATCGGTGATCCCTTGGGCTGCATCATCCAACACGACTGACAAATGATACGAGGTCCCCAT
Organism: Roseobacter sp.; assembly: GCA_045104955.1. Taxonomy (GTDB): domain Bacteria; phylum Pseudomonadota; class Alphaproteobacteria; order Rhodobacterales; family Rhodobacteraceae; genus Roseobacter. Next base: position 60,029 of record JBGCDB010000013.1, on the reverse strand, counting down.
GTCGCGACGCGCAAGCACAACATCGCCCGCAAGGTTTTGAATGGATCTTATGGTTTGCGATACGGAGCCTGTGGGAGGGTGCAATGCTTCATCAAATGTAATCTCATCTGGCAGAACGTGTGCTGCTTTTTGCAGATCTAGTCGCAGGGCTGTACCGGTTGGTAACGGCGCATTCACATCCTTGGGAAGATGTCGGCATGTACCGGGATAGACAATGCCATCTGGCCCAACCAACGGCGCACCTTCCTGAGGTGCCGTCGCCGCTGCTTTGATGTCTCGCCGGTTGCATCCACAGGGATACAACAATCCCCGCGCCCAAAGGGTTTGCAATGCAGCATTATAGGCCGCCATATTTTCGCTTTGCCGAAGAACATCCGGCTCCCATTTAATACCTAGCCAAGCGAGGTCATCGTAAGTCTGGGCTTCCCACTGTGCGCGGGCGCGCGTCTGATCAATGTCTTCGACACGCAGCAAAAACGCGCCCCCCGCAGCACAGCACATATCAAAGGCAAGCAGAGCGGAATATGCGTGACCCAGATGAAGTGGCCCCGTTGGCGAGGGCGCAAACCTTGTTCTAAAAGTCACTTTTTTTCAACAACATATACGGTGGACTTTAAGTTGATACCGGGCAGGTGATCCCCATGCTCCTTGAACAACAAAGTGGCCGCACCACAATCCAGCCACTCCATCAACCCGCCTTCATTTGTCGGGTCCTCCAAGGCATGATCATTGAAGGAAAACACAAACAACCCGCCAGGCGCCAAAGCGCGCATCAGCATATGCAAAACCGAAATTGGCGCAGCACCAGCACCGATGACACCGATCGCGGCAATCGCTGCATAGTCACCGGGCGTGACGTCGAGCGTTGCGTCTGCCTCAATGTGTGTCAGCTGGCGATAGACACCCTTGTCGCGCGCCTGTTCAAGCATTTGTACGGATAAATCCATCCCATCAACCAACCGCACTCCGGCCAGTTTCAGGGCCAACCCGGACAGGCCCGTACCACAACCAAAGTCCAAAACAGGGGTCATCATGTCCGTCATATGTGTGCTGAGGGCTTCAGCACATCGTTTGGGCGTCGCGTAGGCGTTTTGCGACACTTCCGCCTCGTAGCTCGCAGCCCAGTTATCATAAAGCGTCCGCGTCGACGCGGCATCCCGCGCCGTATAGGCTTTATCAAGAAACGTATCCGTCATTGCGGCAACTTAAAGGGCAGGGTGCGCCAGTGTCCAGTCTTAGGCAGGTTCGTTGACGGCTTGTAGCCATCCCTGCCAATCGCTTTTAGCGCGATCAGTATAGGCTTTGTAGCGGTCTTTACGTCCTCGACGTCCGCCTTTTAAACCTTCGACAGGGGGAAACAGCCCAAAATTCACGTTCATGGGCTGAAATGTCTTGGCCTCAGCACCGCCCGAGATATGCGTGATCAACGCACCCGTCGCTGTTGTTGCGGGCGGTGTATCCAAGGTCATGCCTTTGATCTGTGCCGCAGCCAAGCGCCCAGCGAGCATCCCCATAGCTGCAGATTCCACATAGCCTTCAACCCCGGTGATTTGCCCTGCAAAGCGTATATTCGGCTGAGAGCGCAGCCGCATCTGCCCATCCAACAAAGTCGGGGAATTCAGAAACGTATTGCGATGAATGCCGCCAAGACGGGCAAAACGAGCATCCTCCAAACCGGGAATGGACTTTAAAACAGATGTTTGCGCGCCGTACTTCATCTTAGTCTGAAAGCCCACAATATTATAAAGCGTGCCTAATTTATTGTCCCGCCGCAATTGCACGACCGCATAGGGTTTTACATCAGGCTGGTGCGGATTTGTCAGGCCAACAGGTTTCATCGGGCCAAAACGCAACGTCTCGCGGCCGCGCTCTGCCATGACTTCGATGGGTAAGCAGCCGTCAAAATATCCAGCCGTTTCCCCTTCTTTGAATTCGGTTTTATCTGCGTCAAGCAAGGCGTCGATGAACGCCTCGTATTGGTCTTTGTCCATCGGGCAGTTGAGATAGGCTGTGCGCTCTTCCTCTGTTTCGCCTTTGTCGTAGCGTGATTGCATCCACGCGCGGGACATGTCGATGCTGTCGAAATAGACAATGGGCGCAATGGCATCGAAAAAGGCCAAAGCCTCGGCGCCGGTTTCTGCTGCAATCGCAGCACCCAGATTTGATGATGTCAGCGGGCCGGTGGCGATAATCCACTGGCCGTCGCGGGGCAGATCCGTAATTTCCCCGTATTCGACTGCAATGCGCGGATGCGCCATCAATGAATCGGTCACCGATTGCGCAAAGGGGTCACGATCCACTGCAAGGGCTCCGCCAGCGGGTAACTTGTGCTTATCGGCCATACGCATGATCAAACCGTTGGCCGCGCGCATTTCCCAATGCAGCAGGCCCACCGCATTTTGTTCATGATCGTCCGAGCGGAACGAATTAGAACATACCATTTCGCCCAAAAGACCTGTTTGATGCGCAAATGTCCCGACATGCGGGCGCATTTCATGCACAACAACATCCACGCCAAGCTCTGCCGCTTGCCACGCGGCTTCTGACCCGGCCATGCCGCCGCCTACGATATGAAGTTTTTCTATCATATGCGCCATGTAGTCCACAGCCCTTGCCTGCGCAAGCGGTGTACCCTGTGTTTCACGCTGCAAATTCGGTGCGTTTTGGGGTCGCCTCAAGGGCCATGTCGATCAGTGAGAAGCTGATCTGGAGGGACCTTCCACCCAAGGCGACCCAAACGCATGCGGACTTTCCTGTCCTGTCATGCTTTTGCCATATGTCCGCCAGATTTGAAATGGTGGATACTGAAACAATAAAATGACGGAACGGAAACAATTTTCTGTCTAAAATCAGTGTTGTATTTTCGTGTTCGCAGGCGTTTGTTGGGTACAGGCAATAAAACTCGGAGAGAGCACCCAGCGATGGCATTGCAGATGACGATTGAAGAATTGAACGCTTTTATTGATGAGGTCTTTCACCAAGTTAAAGGGGAGTTCGTGATTGAAGATCTGACAGAAGATACGTTGCGCACGCGGTTGAATGTCACTGATAAACACTTGCGGCCTGGCGGGACCGTATCTGGTCCGTCTATGTTTGGGCTCGCGGATGTTGCAGCCTACTACATGACGTTGGCGCGTATAGGGCCAAAGGCGTTGACTGTGACGACCAGCTGTTCGATTGACTTCATGCGCAAGCCTCAGGCGGGCGTCGATCTGATTGCTGAGGCGCGCTTGCTCAAACTAGGGCGATCTTTATCCGTCACAGACGTGTTGCTTTATTCAGAAGGGCTGACCAAGCCTGTCGCGCGCGCAAGCGTCACATATTCAATTCCGCCGCGCGTCTGATCCGATGTAGCGATACAAAAATGCGGCCAGGACGAACCCGGCCGCAAGGAAGAGGTCTGGTAGACGCGCCGGGGAGGTCACGCCCGCCAGAACACCTTTGAAGCTTCGCGTTGCGCCTGCAAAGGTGTCAGCCCCACGTCCTCCAGCTGCCAGTTGCTCAATTGTTTTAGGGCATGTCTGGTTTGGCGGCGCGTGGCCCACTTTGACACGACAGCCGCAAATTCCACCGCAAAGACCGCCACCGCAGGAGCGGTGCGCGCTGTGCTGAGATAAGCCAGAGTACTGGGCGAAAATTGATCTGTCCGTGTCATGGGTGTTCTCCTAAATTGTATTGACACAATAGTGAAATTATCACTATAAGGTATTGGTACGCCTGATTGATACAAAGCGCTAGGAAAACATTGTAATGGATACAATTTGGCAGCCGGAATTGGTTGAAGGGCAGGGAGCCAAGTACAAAGGCGTTGTGGCCAGCATAAAAAACGGCATCCAAATAGGTGCATTGGTGCCTGGCGCAAAACTACCGCCGGTGCGCGACCTCGCATGGACACTGGGCATCACACCTGGCACCGTCGCACGGGCTTATAGCATCCTGACCGAAAGCGGGGTTTTAAAGGCCGAGGTTGGGCGGGGCACTTTTGTCTCTGAGGGTACGCCTTTGGTTTTGGCTGAAAAACCGATTGAGATCGACGCCGTAACACATGGGACTTGGCAATTGGCGGATGACGGTACCGTCAGTATGTTCTCGCCTCATTTACCGGCGGTCGGCCAAAACACATTGATCCGACAGCTGCTTGCGGATGTGGCGCAAAACCCGCCATCGGGTATGATGCACTACCCCAACCGCAACAATGCGCGCCCCGCGCGCGAGGCTGTGACCCGCTGGCTTGCAGGAACACCGTTGGGCGCATTTTCAGAAAGCGATATTGTACTGTCTCACGGGGGGCAAAATGGGTTGCAGCTGATTTTCCAGACAATTTTGCATGGCCGCAAACCGACAATTCTGATCGAAGAGTTGGCGTATCCGGGGTTTCGACGGGCCGCAGAACTGCTACGTGCCGAGATTGTACCCGTCGCTATGGATGCGGATGGGGTGATTCCAGACGCGCTCGAGGCGGCAGCTCGTGCACATGACGCGCAGATATTTTGCACATCGCCCGAAGTGCACAACCCCACAGGAGGATACACCCCCCTTGCGCGCCGCGAAGACCTCGTCGCCGTCGCGCGACGCCACGATTTGCAAATTGTAGAGGACGACTGTTACCGCATGCGGGTGGAGCGCGCGCCCACCTATAGGATGCTTGCCGCGGAACGGGGGTGGTATGTGTCGTCGCTTGCCAAAACCGTGACCCCGGCATTGCGCATCGGATACGCTATCGCCCCACAAGGGAAGACGCCTTCTTTGCGGAAAGTTGCAGAATACAACTGCTTTGGTTTGGCCACACCGATGCTGGATCTATGCGCAGCACTTCTGGCCCATCCCGATATCGACACCTACGCAGAAGCTGCGCGCACGACGTTCAACACATACATTCACAGTGCGGTCAATATTTTGGGCGGGTATGACGTTTCTTGGCGCAAAGGCGTTCCATTTCTTTGGCTACAACTGCCTTTGGGGTGGCGCGCGGGAGCTTTCTGTCAGGCATGCGAGGCCTGTGGCGTACAGATCCGGTCGGCCGAAGAATTCGTATGCCGTGACGCCAAAGCCCCGCATGCGGTAAGACTGGCCATCAACGCGGGCGTGCCTCTTGAACGGTTTGAAGCAGCAATCATGCGGCTGCGCGATCTGTTGGATCACCCACCAGAACAGATTTCCGTATGATTTTGTGGGGTATTTAGATACCTATTTTTCAAGTCATTGTTTTGTATATATAAATGCCACACCATTGCGCTTGACGTAAAAGCGCGCTCGTTTATAACGCCCCAATCGAATTCACCCTGTGCGGCTTTTCGCATGGGTTTAACCTCAAACGGGGAACCGTCCATGAAAACCTTCTCTGCAACACCCGCAGATATCGACAAGAAATGGATCATTATCGACGCCGAAGGCGTTGTTTTGGGTCGTCTTGCATCGATCATTGCCACGCGTCTGCGCGGCAAGCACAAGCCATCCTTCACGCCGCACATGGATTGTGGTGACAACGTCATCGTGATCAACGCCGAAAAAATCCAAATGACCGGCAAAAAGCGTGATGAGAGTTTCTACTGGCACACCGGTCACCCCGGTGGCATCAAATCACGCACCAAGGCACAAATTCTTGAAGGTAAACACCCAGAGCGGGTTGTGACCCTTGCCGTCAAGCGCATGCTGCCCGGCAATCGCCTGAGCCGTCAGATCATGACCAACCTGCGTGTCTATGCAGGCGGTGATCACCCACATGAGGCGCAAAGCCCCGAAGTTCTGGATGTAAAATCCATGAACAGCAAAAACACGCGGAGTGCATGAGCATGGCTGAAGAAATCAACACACTCGAAGAGTTGGGTACAGCAGCCGGTCTCGAAGCCGCAGCGCCCGTTGTAGAAGAAATCATCACGCGCGAACCACAGCGCGACGATCTTGGTCGTTCCTACGCCACAGGCAAGCGTAAAGATGCTGTTGCCCGCGTTTGGATCAAGCCCGGTTCCGGCAAGGTGACTGTAAACGGCAAGCCGCAAAACGAATATTTTGCGCGTCCTGTTCTGCAGATGATCTTGGCGCAGCCGTTCTCTGTGTCCGGCACTGTTGATCAGTTCGACGTTGTCGCAACGGTCAAAGGCGGTGGCCTGTCTGGTCAAGCCGGTGCGGTTAAGCACGGCATTTCCAAGGCATTGCAGCTGTATGATCCCGCATTGCGTGGCGCGTTGAAAGCCGCAGGCTTCCTGACACGCGACAGCCGCGTCGTGGAACGTAAGAAATACGGTAAGGCCAAAGCGCGTAAGAGCTTCCAGTTCTCCAAGCGTTAAGTTTTGCCCTATGTACTCAAAAGGCCGCTTTACAGCGGCCTTTTTTGTTTTTGACCCATTTCGCACGTAAGTGCCGTACATGCGCAGTGTGAAACAGGTCACCATATTTGGGACCTTTGCGCGTATTCTTTACGTTGTTAAGACACCGGAGAACGTATCCTTGCAAGGGTCCGCCTGATTTTCGAGCGCCTTTTCCATAGCGCACAGTTGGTTTTTAACCTGTCCCATTGCATCGCGAAACTGTTGGACGGCCGGGATAGCGGTCAATTTGTCTTTCACCTGTTGCAGAATGCCGACCATCGCCTTTTGCACTGGCTCAAACAAGAAATTCACCAGCTTATCACGCATGTGCTTGACCGCGTTTTCAACGCCATCGACCAATCCCTTGGCTCTTTTGTACAGGGATTTTATCGGCCTTGCGATCCCATTCAACGCGCTTTCAATTGCTGCCTTCCCGTAGTCAGCGGCTTGTTTAATCACGCGCGCGATCGCAGTTACCGCCTTGCGCAAAGGGCTAAGCGCAGCGTAGGCCATGTCGATGATGTCGGAAAAGTGCAGCAACCTGCTCAAGGCTTTCCAAGCGGTGTCTAATATTTGATCCAGCTTGTGCAATTCTGCATTCGCTTCATCCTTGGCATCGTTCATCTGGGTGACGGTCGGGTGTAAACCCTTGTTCAGTACGGCTGCGCAACTCTCAATGCCTTTGGGCGGTTTGTCATGGTAGCGTTTGCGCAAATCGGAGGTCACATGTTCCAATATCCCAATGCGCCCCTCGACCGCGCCAACGGATGCCCAGACGTCATCAATGGGTTTTTGAATATCGCTGATATATGTTTGAAGCGGTTTTAACTCTGCTGCGATCTGACCCAAGGCGTTGGCCGTAGACCCAATGAAAGAGTTGATCCCACCCAGAAAAAGGCGGGCACTTTTGGCTACGGCGCCAGCCTCCGGGACCCATTCTCCTGATTTACAAACGGTTTCTAAATCGCCAAGCGTGTCGGAAACATCTTTTAGTTTCTTTTGATAGTCTGCCGGCTTTTTAAGAAGGTCTTGGACATCTCCTAATGCGTCATGCCCGGCATTCAAAGGTGTGGCAAAGTACTCAATATCCTTGAACAGATCGCCTGCGTCTTCATTCAATGTCTTCAATTCGGAGTGGTGATGGCCCATTCGATCGTTCCTCACTTGCTTGATATTGGCAAGGGAACGGTAACGATATTAGGCGCGATCCTCTGTAATACACATCACATAGGGCGGAGCCGCTTTTTAGGGGTTATGTGTCTTCCGCAATCAGACCTAAACCACGCAGATAGATTCCAATGCCGCTTTCCAGCAAATCATCTGCTGGAAATGGCGATGCGCGCCCGGGTGAATTCCGGGCGAACAGCTCGACAACACCGTGGCTCATTGCCCAGATATGCGCCGAAAACATCGACGCAGGCGGGCGCTTGTCTTCTGGTATGTGTTTGCTGAGATCGGTGGCGGCTTGTTCCAACACCGCATTTGCGCGCGTGGCCACGGCCGCCAATTCGGGTGTGCGATTTACTGAAATCCCGCTTTCAAACATCGCAATGTAGTGGCCGGGGTATTTCCTTGCAAAAGCGAGATAAGCGCGCCCCGTTGCAGAAAATGCAGCCAAAGCAGAAGGTTGCCCTTTATCGTAGGCATATTGCATCAGATCAGCAAAGATCTCATAGCCTTGGCGTGCGGCTTCGGCGATCAGGTCTTCGCGGCCCTCAAAGTGGCGATAAACTGCAGCCGGGGTCACACCCGCTTGTTTGGCCGCCTCAGACAGGGTGAAGCCCGTAGGGCCTTTGGCTTCGATCAATTGCAAAGCAGCGTCGATCAATGCTTGCCGGAGGTTCCCGTGATGATAGCCGCGTTTAGGCATGCCAGATGTCCGGACCACCGCAGACAGCAGGATCAATCGCACCAATCGCCTGGGTGTCTTTGTGGGTATAGTCCAAGCCATGCAGAACTGTGCGGATCACATTGAGCCGCGCGCGACGCTTGTCATCAGACCGCACGACCGTCCATGGGACTTCGGCGCTATGACTGCGGTCTAATGTCTCTTCAATTGCCTGTGAATATGCATCCCACCGGTTCAGCCCTTCAACGTCGATCCAGCTGAGTTTCCACTGCTTAAGGGGGTCACTTTCCCGTGCGAGCATCCGGCGCAACTGTTCCGCACGCCCCACATTCAGCCAAAACTTGAAGACGCGGATATTATCATCCGCCAACATCTGTTCAAAGGGAACGACCTGCGCGAAAAAATGTGCGCGTTGATCGGGCGTACAAAAATCGAATACATGCTCGACGACGCCCCGGTTGTACCAGCTCCGGTCGAAAAATGTGATCTCTCCAGCCGCGGGGAGGTGTTGGATATAGCGCTGAAAATACCACTGGGTGCTTTCGGTCTCAGTCGGTTTGGAAAGTGCTACAATGCGCGCACCGCGCGGGTTCAGGTTGGTGCGAAATCGGCTAATGGTGCCGCCTTTGCCAGCGCCGTCGCGGCCTTCAAAAACACAAGCGATGCGGGCGCCGCTGTCTTTGGCCCAAGCTTGCATTTTGACCAGTTCGATTTGCAGTGCATGTAACGCGCGCTCGTATGGTTTACGGGCCATGCGTTCAGGGTGCGGGTAGTCAGGCGACAGGATATCACCCTTTTCGGCGCGTTTGATCGCATCCCGCACAGCTGCTGGGGCGTCGTTTTTGAAATAGCTGCTGATTGCACCGTCAAAAGGCAGGTCCATATGCGCTCCACTCGATTATCTTATTGTATATATGGGATGTTAATCGGATTAACGCAAACCCGCACGGGTAGCAGCCCGGTTTATCCCGGCCAGAACAGCATCTGGATCAGCGTGATGTGGCATATGACCAACACCTTGCATGCGTGTCAGTACCCCATTGGGCAATTGGCGCGAAAGCGGTTCAGAGTGGATGGCAAGCGGCACAGTGACATCGTCTGTGCCGTGCAATATTTCAACCGGCAGCGACAGCGTGTCATATTCGAAAGACATCTCAACAATATGGGGGCGCAGGCCGTTCACTTGTTGTGCGTTGGCCCGCATTGTCGGACGGCGCAATGTCATATCTGCCCCAAAATGAGCCATATAGTTTTCCGGGGGCTGTTGCGGCGCGAATATCTCGGAGAGCGTGCTTTCAATAACGCTATGGGGGGTAAAAGCCGTGATTAAGGGGATCACAACAGCGCTGCCGACCACAGTGGAATTTATTCGGTAGAGCCAGCCCAGCTTGCCCGGCCAAGGGTTTGACGCGGCGCCCATAAGGACAAGTGCAGATGTCTCTTCAGGCCGCTCCAGCGCCCATGCCAAGGCGATAGCGCCGCCAAAAGAATGGCCCACAACAATCGGATTTTCGACGCCGACCACATCGGTTGCGGCTTGCAATATCTGCGCTTGGAGCCGTGGTGGTTCCGCGTTGACGTTCCAGACACCACCAAAGCCTGCCGGGCGTTCGGACCGCCCCAGTCCAGGTCGGTCCACGGCGATAACCCGGTAGTCGTCTGCAAGGCGTTCGACAAGATCAAAGGTATAGTCACGCAAACTACCACTGGCACCATGGATCAGAATGATATCAGGGCCTTGGCCGGTGACGTTCAGGTGAATGCGCGTTCCATCTGCATCAACATATTGACCAGATGCTGGGTATTTCGCTTCGACCGTAGCCTCACGGGCACCGGCGCGCCATTGGACCAATGCGACAATACCAACCGCGACAACGCCAAAGATCAGCGCAAGCTTAACGACCAATTGCATCGATATCGTAGGGTGTATCTTGATACACCTCTGTCAGCCAGTTTCCATAAAGCAGGTGCGCGTGACTGCGCCAGCGATTCAGTGGCGTTTGGGTCGGGTCATCCTCGGGATAATAGTTCACCGGCACATTGATGGGCGTGCCCGAGGCCACATCGCGGTCGTACTCTTGCTTGAGTGTGTCGCGGTCATATTCGAAGTGGTTAAAAATATACAGCGCGCGGTGATCAGGATCTTCAACCAGGCACGGGCCTACCTGATCGCTGCCAAGCAGCGTTGTCAAACCAGGTGCAGCTGCGATTTCATCTTGGCGCATTTCGGTCCAACGCGACACCGGTATCACGCAGTCGTCTGAAAACCCGCGCAAATAGGGAGAAGCGGGTGCAAGGTTTCTATGACGAAAACAACCAAAGGCTTTGGCCTCTAGCATATGCTTTTTCACCCCGTGGAAATGGTTGATCATAGCCATTCCCCCCCAGCAGACGCCAAAGGTAGAATGCACATTTGTTTGGGTCCAATCCATAACTTCGCGCAGTTCGTCCCAATAGGTGACATCATCAAACGCGAGATGTTCAATGGGCGCGCCGGTGATGATCAACCCATCGAATTTTTCGTCTTTTACCTCTTCAAAGGGGCGGTAAAAGCTCGCCATATGCTCGGCTGCTGTGTTTTTGGTCTGATGCTCGGACATGCGGATCAGGCTTAGATCGATCTGCAAGGGTGTGGCACCGATCAGGCGTGCAAACTGGTTCTCTGTCTGGATTTTCTTGGGCATCAGGTTCAGCAACCCGATACGTAAAGGGCGAATATCCTGACGGGCCGCTTGATCCGGGTCCACAACCATCACACCTTCGCGCGTCAGCACGTCATAGGCAGGCAGGTCGGCAGGAATTTTGATCGGCATGAGTTCAGATCCGGTGTGAAAGGAGGGCTTGAGATAGACCTTTGACGCCGCAGTCTCAAGAGGGTGCGTGTCACGAGGTTGAGAGTGCGCCTTCGATTAAAGCATCAAAATCTTGCGGTGTTTTCAACGCAGCGACCTGATCGGCCGTAACAGTGATCCCCCAGCGTGCCATCGCAGCATAGCGGGGTTGGCGATGCGCAAGTGCTTTGGCATAGGTAAAGCGGATAAAATCATCCGGATCAACATCGCCTTCGACACAGTTGTTGTGCTCTAAATACTGCTCCCAGACAGCGACCAAAAACTCCGGTTGATAAGCCATAGGCTTTGGCGCGCGATCAAACCGGCGGATCAATTCTTGGGTGTGGGCTTCATCCCCCTTGATCCAAATCATCAGACAGTGCCGCGACAGCTCGCGCATAAGCGGGTCGTTTTCATCATCAGGGTCAACCCATTCGCAGATCGACCCCCCGGTGTCGCAGACAAAATTCGGATATCCATACAGCGCCTCTGCTCGGGACGCAAAATGCGCGGTGTCGTAAAGGGCTGCAATTTCAGCGGCTTGAAACTGATCTTGGCGTCGGGTGTATTCCGCCATCGACAGCCCGCCTTTGGTCGGGGAACCAGGTTTTCCCAGATAGGTGGCGACAGGTGACAGGTTGTCAAAGGTGATGTTTGAACCGATGTAGATGCTGTCGCTCATCAAAAGATCGCGCAGAAAAGGGACTTTCATGGCTTCGGCTTTGGCATTGTCGGCGATGTACTCGCCCATATATCGCGTGCCGATGCGGTAATCGATAGAATAATGAAACCAGCGGCCACTTTCGCGCAGCAGGTTCGACATATGAGTCTTGCCCAGCCCGGACATGCCAAACACAAGCACAGATTTGCGCGCGGCATTGTGCCAGTCTGACGCGGAGGAATAGAGCATGCGCGGCCCCTTTGGGCTTGAAAAGGTTGCCCTTTCCCTAGCGGCCCACGCGGCTTGCGTCAATCAGTCGGCAGGGTGTGCGGGGGCAGGGTGTTTGCGGCGCAACAGGCGGCCATCCAGGATCAAAAGACCAAAGGCCAAAATAGCAAAGCCTGCATAGGCATTTGGCGCAAGGCTTTCATCTAGCCAAAGGGTGCCTGCAGTGATCGCAACCGGCGGGATGAGCAAGGTTACCAGCAGCAAATTGCCGCTGCCGGCCATCGACAGGACGCGGTAATACAGCAAGTAAGCAGCTGCCGTGGCGACGATCGCGTAGTAGCCGATAGCGACCATCGTATCGGTTTGCAGGTCCAATCGAACAGGCCCTTCGACAATCAGCGCAACGGGCAGGGTTATTACCGTCGCCCCTGTCAACATGCCAGCGGCGGCCAGTTGTGGCGGCAAACCGGACAAATGTGCGCGCGCCCATGCACCCGCCAGTGCATAAGACACAGTGCCTGTAAGAACCGCAAGTTGCGCTAAAGAGCGCAGGTCAAAGTCGCGCAGGTTCTCGAGCCCAATTGCAACCACCACGCCCAGAAAACCGACACTGACGCCCAATCCTTTGCGCAGGCTAAGCCGTTCATCCGAAAAAACCAAAGCCGCAACCAGCACACCAAAGATAGCGGTCGCTGCGTTGAAAATCGATGTCAGACCGCTCTCAATATGTAGCTGCCCCCATGCCATCAACGAAAATGGGATTACGTTGTTCAGCAGCCCCATAACCAGAAATGCGACCCACACCATCGGCGCACGCGGAAGTTCGACCCGCATGACCAAAACCACCGCCCAAAGGGCAAGCATGGCCCAAAACGTTCGGTGTGCCACGGCAGTTAAGGGGCCAATTTCGTCCAGCGCCACGCGAATAGACACAAAACTAAGGCCCCAAATTGTGCCCAGAGCTATCAAAGATACCCACGCCTGTGATGAGATTGTCTTTTGTTGGATCATGGGACCGTTCTAGGGGGCGTGCGCGGCGCCAGCCACCCGAATCTTGCGCATAAAAAAACGCCCGCATCAGAAATGCGGGCGTTGTTCTATTTCGCGCGTGACGACTTAGAAGCTCCAGCCAACTTTCACGCCAAGAGCAATTGCGTCATTGTCATTAAACGCGGACAATGGCTCTACTGGACCAAGCCGTGTTTGTGTGTCGCCGATGCGAACATAGCGAATACCTGTGGTAATTTTCATGTTGTCACGGGTATAGATCGCCGCCAAACCGATGCTTTTCTGACCGTCGGATGGCCCGAGGTTAGTAAAGAACGCGCCGGAGCTTTTTTCATATCCAATGCTGGCTGCAACAGACCAAGTATCTGACAGTTTGCGACCGACGCCCAACGTGTAGGTGAAAATGTCATCGCGGTAGGTCAACAACGGCAATCCGACAACATCACTGATGTAAAACGCTGGCGATAGATCAAAATCGGACCAATTCACCCAACGGACACCGCCAAAAACAAGCGTTCCTGGGGCAACACCGGTCTGAAAGGCAAGGTTGACAGATTCTGGCGTTTTGAAGTTCGTGGTCGAAGAAAGCGCTCCGCCAGAATTAGCGGTATTAGGATTGCCAGCGAAAAAACCTGCAGCACTGGCGCCTGTAGAGTTCTCGATGGTATCATTGCTGTACGTTATCTGAGAATTATACGTCAAAGACACGCGCATTGCGATTTCGGGCTTTTCATAGGCGACACCAGCCACGTAGCCGATACCCCAATCGCGGGCCGCTTCAGCTCTGTAATCAAGTGTGGTTCCGGCAGCGGCGATGTTTGCTTGCAACGACACTTCTGCTTCTGCGGACTGAAAACGCACCCCGCCATAGACGCTTAGGCCGGATGAAGGCAGATTGTATTGCAACAACCCGGTCAAAGCATAAGACTGCCACTCTGCAAAAGAGTCGGCGGCAAAATACCCAGTGCCGCCGGGATATTCTGTGTCCGCTTTGAAGGGCTCATCAAAAATAAATGCATAAGACAGGCGATCGTTCAGATCGGCTTTGTAGGCGAAACTCAACTGGGTATAACTGGCCGCGATGTCCCCAGAACCGCCAGTGCCAAAAACGACGTCCTGTCCGCTTAGTTTCGGTGATACAATGGCGGCGCTGAATTCCATATAGCGGCCATCTTCAAACAAGACATCAACAGATTGACCAGACCGATCCAAAGCGCCCGCGTGTACGCTTCCGGCGGCAAGACATAGGGCTGTTACACTCGTCGTATAATATTTCATAAAATCTCCTCCCCAGAAGATGCACCTGCGCATGGTTACCGAACTGTAAAAGCAGGTGAAGGCAACTAAGCACGGAAATGGCTTGGGTCAATCGCTGACGCAGGGGAAAACGCGTTTGTGACGTTACGTAGAATTACGCCTTGCGCCGCGTTTCCGACCAAAGGTTCAGGTAATTGCCTGCAAAAATGATGAATGCGCCGAGGAACACCCACACATCCAGCGCTTCGTTATATAGCAGCATGCCCACAATCGCGATCGCAGGCAGGCGGATAAAATCGATAGGTACGACCACGGTTGCTGGCGCAAGTGACAATGCGGTGGTCAGGCAGAAATGCGCAAGTAGTCCAGCCGCTCCGATCAATACAACGAAAGGCAGGCCAGACGCAGAAGGCAGTGCAATGTCACCATCATAACCGGCAGCAACTACCCCGAACACAAGTTGCATGGTGGTCAGGTAGAATAGAATGCAGGTGATGCTTTGGTTACGGGTCAGTTTTTTGGTCAGCATGATGCTGATGGCAAAGAAGATCGCCGAAGAAGCCGCCGCAATGATGCCGGCGTTAATTCCAGCCATATCCGGACGCGCCACGATCAGAATGCCGATAAATCCCATGATTGCCGCCAGCGCCCGCATCGCTGTCAGCTTTTCGCCTAATATTAGCGGCGACAAGACAATCACCCAAAGCGGTGACGTGAACTCCAAGGCAAAAACCTGTGCAAGTGGAATGACAGTCACCGCATAAAACCAAAGGTTTTGCCCCGTAAAATGCGCCAGATTGCGCACCGTATGCAGGCCAAGGCTTTCGCGATTGATCTGGCCTAAAGTGCCTGCAAAGCCTGCGACCGCGACAACGATCAAGACGCCAAACAGGCTGCGGTACATCATGATCTCGAACGTGTCGAGTTCAACTGACACTTCGCGTCCGGCCACCGCCATCGACGAAAAAGACGCAATTGCGCCGATCATCCACAAGCCCGCTTTTACGGTATTGGTCACGCGCGGCCCAACAGCATGGCAGCCGCTGCTGCGGGTATCATTCCCATTCGATCGTTCCGGGCGGTTTGGATGTGATGTCGTAGGTCACGCGATTGATACCGGGCACTTCGTTTATGATCCGCGTCGCAGTTTCACCCAGAAACTCGTGGCTAAACGGGTAATAATCCGCAGTCATCCCATCGACAGATGTCACCGCCCGCAGCGCACAGGCAAAATCATATGTCCGGCCATCACCCATAACACCCACTGTACGCACGGGCAGGATCGCGACAAAGGCCTGCCATATCTCATCATAAAGGCCGTGTTTGCGGATTTGATCGATATAGACGGCGTCTGCTTCGCGCAGAATGTCGAGCTTTTGGCGGGTAATCTCGCCGGGGCAGCGGATAGCGAGGCCTGGGCCCGGAAACGGATGGCGGCCAATAAAACTGTCAGGCAGACCCAATTCGCGGCCCAATGCGCGCACTTCGTCCTTGAACAATTCGCGCAGCGGTTCGACCAGTTGCATGTTCATGCGTTCAGGTAGGCCGCCCACATTGTGATGCGATTTGATCGTCACCGACGGGCCACCCGAAAAGCTGACTGATTCGATCACATCGGGGTACAGCGTACCCTGAGCCAGAAAATCAGCGCCACCAATTTCCTTGGCGTATTTCTCGAACACGTCAATGAACAGGCCCCCAATGATCTTGCGCTTGGTTTCAGGGTCACTGACACCCTCAAGTTTCCCAAGGAACAAATCGGATTCGTCCGCATGGATCAGCGGCAGGTTATAGTGTTCGCGGAACATCCCCACGACCTGTTCGCTTTCGTCTTTACGCATCAATCCGTGGTCCACGTAAACGCAGGTGAGCTGTTCGCCGATGGCCTCGTGAATCAAAACGGCCGCAACAGAGCTATCAACTCCGCCCGAAAGCGCGCAGATCACCTTACCGTCCCCCACTTGGTCGCGAATGCGTGTGATGGCTTCTTCGCGGTAAGCGCCCATCGTCCAATCACCTTTGAACCCGGCCAATCTGACAAAGTTCTCGTACAACTTGGCGCCATTGGGCGTGTGGTGCACCTCGGGGTGGAATTGGACGGCGTAAAAGTCCCGCGCGGTATCGCCGGTAATCGCATAAGGTGCGTTGGGCGACGTGCCGTAGACCTCGAAACCCGGCGCGATTTCGCTGACATGATCGCCGTGGCTCATCCAGACCTGTTCGCGGTCGGCCTCGAACCAACCATCCAGCAAGGCAAGTTGACGCGCCTCTGGCGTCACATACGCGCGGCCGAATTCGGCTGTCCCGTGGCCGCGTTCCACTTTACCGCCCAGGCAATGCATCATCACTTGCTGGCCATAACAAATGCCCAAGATGGGCACGCCCAGGTCAAAGGCCGATGTCGGCGGCATTGGTGCGCCATCCGCAAACACCGATGAGGGCCCGCCCGAAAAGATGATCGCACGTGGCGCGAAGTCCTTGAGAAAAGCGTCATCGACTGTGTTGAAAGGATGTATCTCGCAGTAGACATTCAGTTCGCGCAAGCGACGGGCAATTAACTGCGTCACTTGGCTGCCAAAGTCGATGATAAGAAGGCGGTCGTGTTCAACTGTGTTCATGCAGGCTGAGTAAGCGCAGCACCCGGCGCTGGCAAGACCTCAGATCACAGCAAAGGCCGTATGTGGTGCAGAATATCCGTGCCGAAGCCTTCACAATGTACGTTATGTCGCTTTTTTACCTGCAAGGCCGCTTCGAGAGTGAGCAGCCACAGGCGAATGCGGTACGTCCGGTGCAAATGGCAGCTTAGGGGAATGCACAATGTCAGTTGCAGAACGCAAACGCGGACGAGGCGGCGGTGGCGCCGCGCGCAGGGCGGCGCGCAGTGCGGTATCTTTCGAGACGGCACGTTTTATCGAACGCAATATTCCCAACTTCGAAGTGCTGACCGAAGAAGCGCTTGAGATCATCGAAGCCAACGCCGAAACAGTGTTGGAAGAAGTGGGCGTGAATTTTGTAGAAAACCCCGCGGCTTTGCAGCGGTGGCGGGACGCTGGCGCAGATGTCACAGGCGAACGCGTCCGCATTCCACGCGGGCTGGCGCGCAAGCTTTGTGCCACAGCACCTTCCAGTTATACCCAGCATGCCCGTAACCCCGAACGGTCTGTCGAAGTCGGCGGCAAGAACCTTGTGCTGGCGCCTGTTTATGGCCCACCCTTTGTGCGCGATGCCGCAGGCGGGCGGCGCTATGCCACGATGGAAGATTTCCGCAAATTCGTGAAACTGGGCTATATGTCGAAATGGCTGCACCATTCTGGCGGCACGGTATGCGAACCGACAGATGTTGCGGTGAACAAACGTCACTTGGATATGCTGCATGCGCATATGACACTGAGCGATAAACCCTTCATGGGGTCCGTGACCGAGCCAAGCCGCGCGCAGGATAGCGTGGATATGTGCGGCGTGCTCTTTGGCAAGGATTTCGTGCAGGAAAACACGGTGATGACCTCGCTCATCAACATCAACTCGCCCATGACATTTGACGATGTGATGATGGGCGCGCTCGAAGTCTATGCCAAGAACAACCAAGCCTGCATCATCTCGCCCTTTATTGTCGGCGGGGCGATGGCGCCCGTATCTGTTGCAGGCACCTTGACCCAAGTGCTGGCTGAAGTGCTGGCAGGCATCGCCTACAGTCAATTGATCCGCCCCGGTGCGCCGGTGATCATGGGCGCTTTTGTGACATCCATTGATATGAACTCTGGCGCGCCGACCTTTGGCACACCTGAGGCTGCGCATATCACCTATGGGGCAGGGCAGCTGGCCCGGCGTCTGAATTTGCCTTTCCGCTCTGCGGGATCATTCTGCGGGTCAAAATTGCCTGATGCGCAAGCAGCCTATGAGACATCCAACAGCCTGAACATGGGGCTGCTGTCTGGTGTGAACTTTATGTTGCATGCCTGCGGGTGGCTTGAAGGCGGGCTGGTCTCATCGTTTGAGAAATTCGTGATGGATGCTGACCAGCTTGGCACTTTGCACCATCTCGCGCGGGGCGTGGAGATCGACGAAAACGCCCAAGCAATGGACGCCATTCGAGAGGTGGGCCCAGGGGGGCACTACCTTGGATGCGATCATACACAGCGCAATTTCAAGGCGGCATTCTGGAAATCGGATTTACTGGACTACAAGCCATTTGAGACTTGGGATGATGAAGGGGCGCGCGACACACAGGCTCTTGCCAGCCTGCGGGTCGAAAAGATGCTGGCCGATTACCAGCAACCCGCGTTGGATCCCGCCATCGCCGAGGCCCTGAGCGATTTTGTAGAACGCAAAAAAGCCGCGGAGCCTGACAGTTTCATGTAAGAGGCACCGTCTGTGCTGCGCGCAGCACGCGGGCTTCGCCGATGATCGCGATAAGCACATCTACGTGCCGGATCAGGCTGTAACTTGTGTTGCCGCTGACCCGTTGTGCGTTCAGATCGCTTTCGATGTCCATCAGTTTCATCAACGCAGCGCCATGGCGGGGCAGGACACCATAACCCAACAAGCGGGCAAGATGGGTGGACCGTCTGTAATCATCCGCACCAATGCGTGCGGCACGCATCAAAAGACGGGGACGGCGGAGGGCGTTGAGCATCGAAAGTATGTCTTGCATTGTCGTATCCTTTATCAGGTCAGCATCGAATAAGGTGATGCGGGATACGGACTGTATGGCACAGGTTTTACCCCTGTTGCGCTGAGGCGGACTGCGCCGCGCGGGGTGATTCAGACCTTGTTTACCCTTTTTATGGGTAGGCCACGGTTTTAGAATAAGGCAGGACTGTTGCGCAAATTGGCATTATACCGCGCGGTGCTTTCAGAACTGTTTATGCAATAGATACAATACTCTGGGTATCTGCCAAAATTAACGAACAGGTAACTTTATTCTTCTCTAGGTTGTAAGCAGAAATGAATACTCACCTTAAGAGAGGCGCTGTTATGCCAAAGGTTACACGACCATGAAAGAACTCGACGTGATGACGCTGTTGCAAGAGCACGCACACCCTTCAACACTCCCTGATTGGGTGCCGTCTGCGGCGCAAATGTATCTTGCGCATACCGAATCTGGCCTGCCGATCCGGGCGCTTGCACGCGCCGCTGGCGTTCATGCTTCTACGATTATGCGTCAAATCAGGCGTATTGAAACCCGCCGCGACGATCCACTGGTCGATGCCGCGTTGAGAAACCTTGGTGATGTGCATTTCAAGCCCTGCATCACACCCGACCACCCAACCCCAGAGGATGGCCCCCACATGAGCTTTCAAGAAAATATACCCCGCCCCATGGGCGACGCCGTAAACTTGGACAAGACCGAATTTGCCGAAGAAGCAGCCCGTGTGTTGCGCCGGCTGTGCGAAACCGGCGCTGTTTTAGCCGTTGCAACAGAAATGGACAAGGCAGTGATTGTGCGCGACGGCGTAGGGGGGGCAGCCACGCGCACGGGCGTTGTGGATCGCAAATTCGCCGAAGCCATGGCTCTTAAGGAATGGATTAGTCCCAAGACCACAGGCAAAATCACGCGCTATTCGATCACGCCTGCAGGGCGTTCCGCCTTAGAGAACATGTTTGGATCGCTTGGGACAGGCGAGACGCCAGGGTTTGCCGAAAGCCAAACAAGTTTTGCCAATACTCACCGCGGATGGGGAGAAAAAGATGCGACGGATACCGAAACCGAACGCCCGCGGCGGATGCGCTATAACCTTGCAGAAAGCCCGTTGACGGCCTTGGCCCGGCGCAAAGACAAGAATGGCGAAGCCTTCTTGACCGACGATCTTGTCACCGCGGGCGAACGTCTGCGCGAAGATTTCGAATTGGCGCAAATGGGGCCGCGTGTTTCGCAAAACTGGGACAGTTTTCTGACATCTGGTTCAAGCAGTACGTTTGTGCCTGACAGTGGTGTGTCGGATGGTCCATCAAATGCGCGCAAGCGCGTGGCGGATGCTCTGTCAGATCTGGGCCCCGGCTTGTCGGATGTCGTCTTGCGGTGCTGTTGCCATCTTGAAGGCCTGGAGACGGCCGAAAAGAAACTTGGGTGGTCCGCGCGGTCCGGCAAGATCGTGCTGCGCATCGCGCTGATCCGGCTAAAGCGCCACTATGATGAAACGGTTGGTCCCGGCGGCCCGTTGATCGGATAACGCCGGGCGTGCATGGATAGGCTGCAAAGGTGCTATGCACCCCACGCAAGCTGCGACATGCGCGCTGTTGAAACCCGACATCGAAACACACTACATAGAGACAAACCATGAAGGACTGTTTCTATGGCCCCGCGCGACCTAAAAATTCCAGAACAGCGTCACCCTGAAAAGGCGCGGCGCCCGGATAACCCTCAGCCCAAGAAACCTGACTGGATCCGGGTTAAAGCGCCGGGCGGGGCAGGGTACACCGAAACAGCCAAGATTATGCGTGACAATAAATTGGTCACCGTATGCGAAGAGGCAGGCTGCCCAAACGTCGGCGAATGTTGGAGCCAAGGCCACGCCACCATGATGATCATGGGCGAGGTGTGTACACGCGCTTGTACGTTTTGCAACATTGCAACGGGCAAGCCGCCCGATGACCTTGATGCGTTTGAGCCGGGGCGCGTCGCCCATGCGGTCGAAACGCTCGGGCTTAAACACGTGGTGATCACGTCAGTGGATCGCGACGATATCGAAGATGGTGGTGCGGAGCACTTTGCGCAGACGATTCGTGCCATCAGACACCGCAGCCCCGACACAACGATTGAAATTCTGACGCCTGATTTTATCAAATGTGGTCCCGAAGCACTCGAGCAGGTCGTAGAGGCCCGCCCAGACGTGTTTAACCATAACCTTGAAACCGTGCCGGGGCTGTACCCCGAAGTACGGCCCGGCGCACGCTACTTCCATTCGCTGCGGCTGCTGCAACGGGTCAAAGAACTGGACCCAATGATGTTTACAAAATCGGGCATCATGGTCGGCTTGGGCGAAGATCGCCAAGCAGTGATGCAGGTGATGGACGACATGCGTGCCGCCGATATCGATTTTCTGACGATAGGCCAATATTTGCAGCCCACCCCCAAACACCACAAAGTTGACCGTTTCGTGCACCCTGATGAATTCGCAGCGTATGAAAAGGCAGCCTATGGCAAGGGGTTTTTGATGGTTTCAGCGACCCCGTTGACCCGTTCATCCTATCACGCAGGAGACGATTTCGCCCGCTTGCGCGCCGCACGGCAGGCAAAAGCACCCGCGTCTTTGTAGTATTTCAAGCGACAAATCTGACACAGTATTCGTGAACTTAAACACAACTAAAGGTTGTATGTATGGACATGAATACTACTTTGAACATAATTCTGAAGAACGACGACTGATCGAAGCGTGTCGACCGCATCGGGGAAGGGATCTATGCAAGACTTACACTGGGCTGTTTTCGCCTTACGCGATATCAAAAGCGCTTTGAACGAAGAGCAATACGAAATTGCAGCGCATCATATCAGCGACGCAATAGCTGCGATCCTTTCGGTCGAAGAAACCGACGTAGACATGCGCCAAGCCCCGGTCAGGGACCAACACCCCGGTCACTGATCGGCGACGGTTAAGGGCGCATGCGTTGCGCGGTCATAGCATCAGGCCAAAACCCAAAATACTCCAGCCCAAAAACCACGGCAACGCCCGCAAACACAATTGCGGCCAGTTTGATTTTTGCACGGGACGGCGGCCTGCGCGCCCACATGGACATGCGCATCAACCAGGCAATGTTCATCTATGCGTCCTCGTCCACAAAACGGACTTTTCCGATGAATGGTAAATTTCGGTTACGTTGCGCAAAATCGATTCCGTAGCCAACGACAAATTCATCCGGAATTTCAAACCCAGTCCAATCTGCTTTGAAATCCACTTCGCGGCGGCTTGGCTTGTCCAATAAAGCGATAGACCGCAGTCGCGCAGGCTGGCGACTTTGGAGAAGTTGCGTGACGTGGTTCAACGTGTGTCCGGTGTCGACGATATCTTCAACCACCAAGACATCACGTCCTTCAATAGCGCCGCGTAAATCCTTGAGAATACGCACTTCTCTACTGCTTTCCATACCGTCACCGTAGCTGGAGGCTTCCAGAAAATCGACCTCGATCGGCAGGTCCAGTTCACGTACCAAATCAGCGATAAAGACAAAGCTGCCCCGTAACAGCCCAACGACAACAAGCTTGTCGGTATCAGCGAATTCTTCATGAATTTCGTGACATAATCGTTCGATGCGCGCGGCGATCGATTTGGCCGAAATCATTTGGTCTATGACATAAGGACGCGTTGGCATGTGTTTGACCTTGAATTAAACGGCAGGCATAGATGACGATGGCTAACCGGACCAATGCAACAAATCAATGCCCACACATTCTGAAACTCGAAAACTCCCCTACACTGCGCAGCAAATGTACGATTTGGTCGCTGACGTTGGCGAGTATCCTAAATTTTTGCCGTGGTGTTCTGCAGCACGCGTTAAATCGACCACACCGCAAGGCAATGCGGTCGTGATGGAAGCCGACTTGGTGGTCAGTTTCAAAGTGTTTCGCGAACGGTTCACCAGCCGCGTTGTCTTGATGCCAGACGATCTGAAACTGGATACAGAATATCTGGATGGTCCATTTCGTTATATGAAAAGCAATTGGTCGTTCAAGGATGTCGACGGCGGGTGCGAGGTAGATTTCTTTGTCGATTTCGCATTTCGCAATATGATCCTCCAACAGCTGATCGGTGTTGTGTTCAATGATGCTATGCAAAGGATCGTGCGCGCCTTCGAAACGCGCGCCCAAGAGCTTTATGGCCCTGGCTCTAGCTAAGTGCCCTCAGCAAAAGCGTCATGGCGTGGTCACAAGCGGCTTGGCGGACCTGTCCGCGCCCCAAAGCCCCGAATTCGACCGTTTCGACTGATACTGCGTCGCCCTGCGCTACGCCAAAGCATACGCGACCTTCGGGTTTATGATCTGACCCACCGGGGCCTGCGATACCCGTAACAGAGACCGCTAAAGCAGCAGCAGAATGCGCCAAAGCCCCGCGCGCCATCTCTTGCGCTGTTTCCGGTGATACGGCGCCGTGCGCTTGCAATGTGTCTGCGCCAACGCCCAGCATTTCTATCTTGGCCATGTTGGAATACGTCACAAACCCTCTGTCGATTACGGCAGATGAGCCTGCAATATCTGTCAGCGCACTTGCGATCATCCCGCCGGTGCAGCTTTCTGCTGTCGCGATCATGATGCCTTTCGCGCGTGCTGCGTTCAGAACGTCTTTGGCGAGCGACATCAAAAGACCCCATGATAAAGCGCAGCAAGCGCCAGTACACCAAATGCGGCAAAAATCCCCGCAATCACATCGTCCAACATCACACCCAGCGCGTCGCCGCGCCGATCAGCCCATCCTATGGGGCCGGGCTTCCATATGTCGAACAGGCGAAACAAGGCAAAGGCCGCGATCCATCCCGGCCACATCACCAGTACGTTGATATCCATTTTCCAAGCCGCGTAAGACAACGGCAATATCGCGATCCATTGGCCGACAAGCTCGTCAATGACGATCTCAGAGGGGTCGTGATCCCCGCTGTCCTTGGTCATGACCGACGTGGCCCACCAGCCCTTGGCGAATGCCGCCAAGACGCCAATGCACAGCAAGGGAAAGCCCCCAAGTACATGCACAAGCCACCCCCAAGGTAGGGCCACAAGCGACCCCCACGTGCCCGGCGCAGGTTTAACATAGCCCACACCCAGAACTGTCCCGATTAGTGTTGCGAGCCGTTTCATATGCGCACCAAAGCAGCTGTTGCAATGCACGCGATACCTTCGCCGCGGCCGGTGAATCCCAATCTTTCAGAGGTCGTGGCTTTGACCGAGACACGATCCACATCCAACGTCATCAACTGCGCCATCTTTGCGCGCATCGCGGCTGCATGTGGGCCAATCTTTGGGAACTCGCAAATCAACGTGCAGTCAATGTTGCTAATGGTGAACCCTTTCGATCCGGCCAGATCAACGGCGTGCTTTAGGAAAATCTCGCTTGCGGCACCCTTCCATTGCGGATCGCTGGGCGGAAAATGCTGGCCAATGTCACCTTCGGCCATGGCTCCGTAAATTGCATCCGTTACCGTATGCATCGCGACATCCGCATCAGAGTGACCAACCAATCCGTGGCTGTGCGGGATATCAACGCCGCACAGCGTCACATGTGCGCCCGGCCCAAAGGCGTGCACGTCAAATCCATTGCCCAGTCTAATGTCCATCTCTTGCCCTCAGGATCGCTTCGGCCCGCGCAAAATCGGCAGGCCCCGTTATTTTCAGATTGTCTTCGTCACCCGGCGTGATGATAACCTCAAGTCCCGCACGGCGGGCGATTTCCACATCATCCGCTGCCCCATCCGGAAAGCGGTTGTGCGCATCAAGAATTGCACCGAGGTGAAAGCCTTGCGGGGTTTGCGCGCGGTACAGGCCCGCCCGGTCCGCCGTTCCTATGACGCGGCCGTCTACACCTTGCCACAGCGCATCCACAACCGGGACCGCCGGTGCGGCGGCTGGACCGGTTGTCAATGCCTCAATAACACCGTCGATAACCTTGGAGGTTATACAAGGGCGGGCGGCATCGTGAATCAGTACCGCATCCACTTTGCCAATGAGCGCCTTGACCCCGGCAACAACGGATGCGCTGCGTGTCTGTCCGCCGGTGACAATCGTGGCCTGTGGTCTACGGGGCCACAAATCGGTTTCTATGTCATCGGGGTTCAAAACCATCACCAATTCCGAGATCGCAGTATGGTGCGCAAAGGCTGCCAGCGCATGATACGCAACCTGAGCCCCGGCCAATGGCCGCCATTGTTTGGGCATACCGGCACCCGCACGTACACCGCGCCCGGCAGCGACGATAACGGCGCCAACCCTCATGGTCTGTAGCAAACTGGTGTCTGGTCGTTCATGGCTTCTCAATAGGACTTTGGCGGGGTCGACGCAATTCCCTGTGAATGTGCACAAAAAATGTGCATTATGGTTTTATTAGTATCACCGAAAGCACTCAAAATATTGAGGGAATTACGGCGAATTGATACCGGTGGTAGAGTGCACAAGGATTAAGCAATTGAACTCTGACCTGTTTCCAGCAGATTTGTCCCCGCCGGTGTTGCTTGCGCCCATGGCGGGAATCACGGATTTGCCCTACCGCAACCTTGTTGCGTCCTTTGGGGCGGGGCTGGTCGTGTCGGAAATGGTCGCCAGTCACGACATGCTGAATGCGCGTCCCGGCAGTCGGGAAAAGGCCGAATTGGGCTTGGGTCTTGTTGGTACGGCTGTGCAATTGGCCGGGCGCGAAGCAGCCCCGATGGCTGAAGCCGCGCGCATGGTCGAAGGGCAGGGCGCGCAAGTGATCGACATCAACATGGGATGCCCGGCCAAAAAGGTGACCCAGGGCTACTCGGGTTCGGCATTGATGCGAACGCCCGATCACGCGCTGACGCTGATCGAAGCTGTGGTGCGTGCGGTAAAAATCCCTGTCACGCTAAAGACACGTTTGGGATGGGATGACGCGATGCTAAATGCGCCGCAAATTGCCAAACGTGCCGAAGCGGCAGGGATCAGGATGATCACAATCCACGGACGAACGCGCTGCCAGTTCTACAAAGGCAAGGCCGATTGGGCCGCCATAGCACAGGTCAAAGACGCTGTTGATATCCCTGTGATCGCCAATGGCGATATCGTCTGCAGTACATCCGCCAAGGCAGCACTTGATCAATCGCACGCTGACGGGATCATGATTGGCCGTGGCGCCCGCGGAAAGCCGTGGCTGCTGGCTCAGATCGCTCATGATCTTTTTGGAACAACAGCCCCGATCATTCCCTACGCCACCGCATTCTCTGACATGGTCGCGGCGCATTATGCGGCCATGATCCGCTTTTATGGCGACCAATTGGGCCTGCGTGTCGCGCGCAAGCATTTGGGGTGGTACATGGACACCTGTGATACCCCGTCTGATCTGCGCAAGGCTGTATTGACTGGCTCTGATGTAGCTGCGGTCGAAAAGCTTTTGCCGCAAGCCTGCGATCACCCTGTGAAGGTGGCTGCATGAATACAGATCAGTCCCTTTGGGCCAGCCTGCCTGTGCCCACCTTTATCATTGCGCCAGATAACACGATTTCAGATATCAATTCTGCAGCAGAAGGGTTTTTGAACGTATCGGCCAAATCCATGCGCGGCATGCCGGTTTGGGATCAGATCGCGATCAACGACCCACTTGAGGCTGCGTTCGAACGGGCACGCCAAAGTCACACACCTTTGTTTGTGAACGACGTTGACGTTGGCGGCGGATCTCGGGCTCCTATGCAATCGGACTTACAAGTTGCCCCTTTGGTGGGCCGCGCAGGCTATATGATCTTGATGATATCGCCGCGCGAATTAGCTGGGCGTATGACCCAGAACTATTCGGTAAAATCTGCCGCTAAATCGGCCATCGGCATGGCAGAGATGTTGGCCCATGAAATTAAAAATCCGCTTGCAGGGATCACTGGTGCGGCGCAACTACTTAGCATGAACTTGCCGGCAGAAGACCTTGAGCTTACAGACTTAATCGTCGAGGAAAGCCGCCGGATTGTAAAGCTTTTGGGGCAGGTTGAACAGTTTGGCAACTTATCGACCCCCGATTTCCAGCCTGTCAATATTCACGATGTGTTAGACCGCGCGCGCCGCTCTGCGCTGCTGGGATTTGGCGCGCATATGAAGATACTTGAGGATTATGACCCGTCTTTGCCATTGGCCTATGGCGATCCAGATCAGCTTTTGCAGGTTGTATTGAACCTTTTGAAAAACGCGTCTGAGGCCAGCGACAACAAGCCCGGCACGATCCGGCTGCACAGCTATTTTGAACATTCTTTCCGACTGCGTCGGTCTGATGGGTCTGGACAATCACTGCCGCTTCAAATCGAGATCATAGATGACGGGCCCGGACTGCCCGAGAACATCAAGGGCGACGTTTTTGATCCCTTTGTGTCGGGCAAAGAAAACGGCACCGGCCTAGGGTTGGCCTTGGTCAGCAAAATCATATCGGATCACCACGGTTGGATTTCGGTCACATCGGTGCCCGGCAAAACAGTTTTTCGCATTTCGTTGGCCCGCGCGCCAAAAGATGCGCGTCTTGAGGAAAAGTAGGAGTTTCAGACCATGGATGGCACGATACTAGTCGCTGACGATGACCGCACAATCCGGACCGTATTGACACAAGCTCTGACCCGCGCGGGCTGTAAGGTCCACGCCACATCCAGCCTGACGACTTTGCTGCGTTGGGTGGGCGAAGGAAAAGGCGATGTGGTTATATCCGACGTGATGATGCCAGACGGTAACGGGCTCGAAATGCTCCCAAAGATCGCCCAGGATCGTCCCGGCTTGCCGGTAATTGTGATTTCTGCGCAAAACACGATCATGACGGCGATCCAAGCCGCCGAGGCCGAAGCCTACGACTATCTGCCCAAACCATTTGACTTGCCCGACTTGATGAAACGTACCGCGCGTGCGCTGGAATTGCGTCAGCACAGCCGCAAAGCTCCGGTTGAACGGGACGAAAGGCCAGACGACTTGCCGCTTGTGGGTCGGACGGCTGTTATGCAGGCACTGTACCGCGTGGTGGCGCGGGTAATGAACACCGATTTACCAGTGCTGATCTGGGGCGAATCCGGGACAGGTAAGTCGCTGATTGCGCGTGCTATTCATGATTTTTCCGACCGGCGAAATTTGCCGTTCGTCGCGGGAACTTCAGCGGATCTGCGCGAGCTGGAAGGTCCTGCACGGCTGTTGGCGCGAGTCAAAGGTGGCACGCTGCTGATCGAGGAAATTTCTGACTTGTCAGAAGAACTGCAGGCGCGTTTGGTGCGGATGATGGACGCGCCGGGCGAATATACGCCACGCTTTCTAGCCACCAGCCAGACCGATCTGAATAACGCGATGGAATCTGGCGAGATGCGGAAGGATCTTTATTACCGTCTCAGTGGTGCTACTTTGATGGTGCCTGCGCTGCGTGAACGTGTCGATGATATCCCCTTGCTGGCCGAACACTTTCTGGTCCGTGCCGAAGCGGCAGGGGCCGCACCGCGAAACCTTTCCGAGCAAGCCACAGAGATTTTTCGCACCTACAGTTGGCCCGGCAATGTGCGACAATTGGAAAATGCCATCCGGCGCCTTGGCCTAACCAGCCGTGCTGCGGAAATCGCGGCGTCTGAGGTAGAACAAGTTTTGGGTGCGCAACCCGATCTGGAACCCATGCGCGCCTCAAGCAATACAGAAAAACTGGGTGCGTCCGTCGAACGCCACTTACGGCGTTATTTCGATTTGCATGGCAATATGCTGCCTCCCGCAGGGCTTTACACGCGCATTTTGCGTGAAGTAGAGGCCCCAATGATCGAAATCGCACTCGAAGCGACAGGTGGAAATCAGGCTAAGTGCGCGGATTTGCTCGGGATTAACCGAAACACTCTGAGAAAGAAGATTACCGACCTCGATATAGAGGTGACACGCCGCCGCAAATTGATGTAAAACTGCCACATAAACCGTGGCCATCGGGGGACACCCCTGATCAGGACCACAATATAGAGCGGTCGGCGCGCAAGAGCGCCACATCATATGTGAGGGTATCGGGTGGTTTCCCGAGTGGAAAAGTCACTGTGGCTAAGGCTGGGGCGGTTACGCCGCATCAGACGTGTGCGCAGTGCAGCGACCCTCGGTTTGGTGGTTCTTGGCCCTCTTTTGGCGCTCTGCACCTATTTGGTCCTAGGACCGCTAGGTCAGGCTGGCAACACCCTAGGGCTCCGCCTGATCTTGTTGGCCGACCTTGTTTACATCTTGGTGGTCGCGGCGTTAGTGCTGGCGCAGGTTGGCCGCCTTATCGCCGCGCGGCGGGCAAAATCTGCAGGCTCTCGGCTCCACCTACGGCTGACAGGTGCTTTTGCGCTGCTGGCTCTAATTCCGACCGTTACAGTCGCTATTTTTGCGGGTCTCACGGTGAACATCGGACTTGAAGGATGGTTTTCGGAACGTGTCCGTGACGTGGTGGGCAGTTCACTGTCCGCGGCCCAAGCTTATGAGGCAGAACAGCGGATCGATTTAGCCGAAGACGCCCGCGCCTTGGCGCGCAACATCAATCAAGCGCGAAATACAGGCATCATCATTTCCGATAGTGAACTGCTAAGTGAGGGACAAAGGCAAATTCAACGCGGCCTACGCGAAGCTTATCTTATTGATGCAACACGTGAAATCAGAGCGCGCGGCGACAGGTCATACCTTTTCGATTACGAAGAACCGTCGATTGAAAAACTGGCCGAAGCAGAGGGTGGCGATGTCGTTATCATCGAAGACTGGGGCAATAATGAATTCCGCGCACTTATTCGTTTATCGGCCTTTGTAGACCGGTTTTTGTATGTCAGCCGTGATGTCGATGGGGAAATCCTGTCTTTGCTGGATGAAACCAAAGAAACGGTGCGCTTGTATCAACAGCTCGAAAGCGAACGAGGCCGATTGCTGTTTGAATTTGGCCTTTTGTATCTGGGTTTTGCTCTCATCTTGATACTGGCTGCGATATGGTTGGGGCTTTGGTTTGCAGAACGCCTGTCAGGACCAGTCGGGCGGTTGACAGGGGCTGCTCAGCAAGTTGGGGCAGGGGATTTGAACGTCCAGGTCCGAGAAGAGGACGGCGATGATGAGATCGCCATGCTCAGTCGCTATTTCAACCAAATGACAAAGCAGTTAAAGGCGCAACGTGATGCGTTGGTGGACAATACAGCGCAAATTGAACGGCGGCGGCGGCTTTTTGACAGTGTACTCAGTTCAGTGACATCCGGTGTCGTAGGGTTGGACCCAGAAGGCCGCGTGGCCTTTGTCAACAAGTCAGGCGAACGCTTGCTAGATTGGCGAGAAGATACGCAGTCTTTGGCTATTTCCGCGGCTGTACCAGAATTTGGTCCTCTGTTTGAGGCGATCAAACGTTCACCGACAGAAACTGCCCAAGGCGAGGTTAAGGTCACCCGGCAAGGGCGGCTTGAAAACCTACTGGTCCGTATGGCAACGCGCCGGTCCGAAGACGGTAAATTGGAAGGCTATGTGGTTGCTTTTGAAGACGTGACTGATTTGGTCAGTGCGCAGCGCATGGCAGCTTGGGGCGATGTCGCACGGCGCATTGCGCATGAAATCAAAAACCCGCTGACGCCCATTCAACTGTCTGCAGAACGTATTAAACGCAAGTTTTCGCCAAAGGTGGGCGAGGACAGCGATTCCCTGGAACAGATGACGGATGTCATTGTGCGACAGACCGGTGATTTGCGCCGCATCGTAGATGAGTTTTCCAAATTTGCGCGGATGCCTGAACCGGATCGCAAACCCACTGATTTAGTCAAGCTGGTGGACGATGCGGTCCTGTTGCAAAAAACGGGGCAGCCGAATGTGACCATCACCGCAGATTTACCAACGGACCCGATATTGTGTGATCTGGACGAAACAATGATCAGCCAAGCGTTGACAAATTTGATTAAGAACGCGGGTGAAGCAATTGATAGTCTTGCCGAAAAGGGTATTCCGAACGGGCATTCGCCCATGATTAACATCTGCCTTAGCAGCAAAGACGAACGCGCGAGACTGACGATAGCCGACAACGGCATTGGCCTGCCAGAAGATCGCGCGCGCCTTTTCGAACCTTATGTGACGACACGTAGCGAGGGCACCGGTTTGGGCCTGCCTATCGTGAAGAAGATCATTGAAGAACATAGCGGCACGCTTGCACTGGAGGATGCGCCGCTTTTTGAAAATCAATCGCATGCGGGTGCAATGGCGGTGATTGTGCTGCCATGTGTGGCACAAGCCATGAAAGAAAACGCCCCCGACAAAGGAGCACTGACCCATGAGTGACATTCTGATCGTTGACGACGAACGCGATATTCGCGAGCTCATTTCTGATATTTTGATCGACGAAGGATACGCCACCCGATTGGCTGGAAATTCAGAAGATGCCATGTCGGCCATCAACAGCGATGCGCCAGCGTTAATCGTCTTGGATATCTGGCTCAAAGACAGTCGGATGGATGGTATTGACATCCTCAAGGTGGTCAAACGCGACAATCCTGACGTGCCGGTGGTGATCATCTCGGGTCATGGGAACATCGAAATCGCAGTCGCCGCGATCAAACAGGGGGCTTATGACTTTATCGAAAAGCCCTTTAACATTGACCAGTTACTGGTTGTTGTGCGGCGTGCGATGGAAACGTCGCGCCTACGTCGAGAAAACCAGAACCTACGCCGCCGGGATGTGGCACAAGCTGAAATGATCGGCGGATCAGCGGCCTTTCGCACCTTGGTCGGCCAGCTGGACAAAGTCACTAAATCCAATGGCCGCGTGATGCTGACAGGTCCCGCAGGCAGCGGCAAAGAGGTAGCAGCGCGCTACATTCATTCCAATTCCAACCGGGCGTCTGCCCCTTTTGTCACGGTCAATTGCGCGGGCATGGCCCCTGACCGCATGGAAGAAGTTCTGTTTGGCCGCGAAAGCCCCGAACGCGGGGTGGAACCCGGCCTGCTCGAAGAAGCCCACGGCGGGATCATCTATTTTGATGAAGTGGCGGATATGCCCATCGGCACACAATCAAAAATCCTGCGGGTGTTGGTCGATCAGCAGTTTCAACGGGTGGGCGGCAACGACAAGGTACGGGTAGATTTGCGGGTCATCTCATCCACCAATCGGGATCTTGAAGAAGCAATCGCCGCCGGGACATTCCGCGAAGAACTTTACCATAGGCTGAACGTGGTACCGATCCCGGTGCCCTCTTTGGAGGAACGTCGCGAAGATATTCCCGAGCTCGCACAACACTTTATCGCAGAGATGAACGCGTCTCAGGGCTTGCCGTTGCGGGCCATGACGGACGACGCCGTGGCTTTGATGCAAACGATGGTATGGCCCGGAAACGTCCGCCAACTGAAGAACCTGATCGAACGGGTGTTAATACTGGGCGACAGTTCTGGACCGATTGAAACACGCGAGCTACCGGGCGAGGACGATCCGTCAGACGGCGAAAGCCGCGTGGTGTTATCGGGTGCCTTGGCAACCTTGGCGCTGCGTGAAGCGCGCGAAGCTTTCGAGAGGGAGTACCTGCTGACCCAGATCAACAGGTTTGGCGGGAATATTTCGCGGACGGCGAACTTTGTCGGCATGGAACGCAGCGCGCTCCACCGCAAGTTAAAGTCACTGGGCGTTGTTACATCGGCCAAATCCGGCGCGCGCGTAGCCCATATTGACGAAGATGTGGAACCCGTCGACTAGGGCGATAATTCTGCCAACACATCGACGCCTTGCATGTTCAAAAAGTGCAGCATGTCGATGAAAATCCAGTTTTCTACGAGTTTGTCACCAGACCGGCGGTAAACGTCCACGACACGCATGTCGGCACGAATGTCATTGCCGGGCACACCCATAAAACCGTTTTTGTTTGTCAACGTCAGGTTGGGCCAGCCAAAGAATGCACCATACGTTCCTTCGGCCATGCGGCATAGATGGCCGTTAAAGGTGCGGCTGTCCATGCCTCGTCGGAAGGGGCCTTGGTGCTGTTCGATGTACCGGTCAATCGTATAGGTTGCCCCGATGCCTGTCGGCCCCCACCAGACCATATCGCTGTGCCAGTCCACAGCAAGCTCATCTTGGGGTAGGGGCGGTTTCGCAGCTGCGTTGGCCTGATCGATCGATCCAATCATATTATTGATGCGGTCCAGAGTCTGCTGCGACGCTTCTATGGGTTGCGGCGTCATCACCAACCCGTCATGCGTGCGCGGCCCCGGTTGAATCAATTGCGCCCCGGTTTGTGGTGCTTTCAAAGGGTTCAAACCTGCCTGGACCATCAGGTGCAGTAAATCCACGAACAACGCAGTTTGCGTAATTTTTCCATTCTCGACTTTGTGAAATTCCGCATAGCGGATCATTACAATTTTGCGCGTCGGTTGGATGCCTAGAAAAGGCGCGTCAAATAGCGCCATGAAATGCCCCATCGAGCAGGTCCAACTGCTTTCAAAACCATCAATTTCGTTCAGGCCCGCAAAAAAGACATCCTCGCGGCGCTGGAAATGGGCAAAGGCGGTCAGAAACGGCTGCCAAAACGTGCGTGCGATCGCAGCCGGCCCGGTCTGTTCATGAAAGGGATGCATGCCATACCAGTGGCAATCAGCACTGAGGTGGCAGGCCAAAACATCGTCTACAGAGGCGGCAGTTGCCGCTTCAAGCGCTTTTGCATAGGCCTGCGCGGTGTCTTTAATGGATTGTAGGTCGGGGCTATTGCACGGAATCATACGGGTCATGACATGATGTTTAGAAATGCCATGCCTGCGCGACCAGCCAAAAACGACGTAACTTACCCGTTTGCATCTATTATTTGCCAACCGCCCTTATTGTTGCGAATGGCGCAGGTTGTATCGGTCAGAACGGGTAATACGTCGCTCGTCGATGGCGTAGCACTTTGCGTATTTGTGCCTTTGCAATTTGGGATCTGCGCGCGCGTGTACCCTTTTTGGGTCATGCATTGCGCTTCGACCCGGCTGCGCAAACTTGCGTTTTGATCAAAGGAGTAAAGCTCTCCTTCGATAAAATACCCCCCACGCTGATAGCACTGCCCGCTTGCACGGCAAAACCGATGTGGAGGAATGTATTCAGGGGGCGCACGTCTGATCTGAGTGGCCACGGGCGCATCGCGCAACGCGTCTACCTCGCACGAGAGCAGGTCACTTTGCATTCTGCTGACAGTAACACCTGCTTGGTGGTAAATCTCAAGCGGGGCGCAAGACGAAAGAACAAGGACAATCGGGATACAGATACATCGTTTTATCATGAGCTCACTGTGCCACTTATCATCGATTTGGACAATTGAATTGACCGTTACATGGGGTTCTGCCATTCAGAAGGTCCCAAAAGCCACCGTTAAGGGACGTGGAGCATGAAGGTCATCATTTGCGGCGCCGGTCAAGTTGGCTGGCAGATCGCACGGCATTTGTCGGGCGAACGCAACGACGTCACTGTGGTCGATAGCAACCCTGATCTGGTGCGCCGCGCCACGGATTCTTTGGATGTTCAAGGGGTTGCAGGCTTTGCAAGCTATCCTGACGTGCTGGATATGGCAGGCGCGCGCGATGCTGAAATGGTCATAGCGGCCACACATTCTGACGAGGTGAACATGGTCACCTGTCAGGTCGCGCATTCGGTTTTTGGCGTTAATCGCAAGATCGCAAGGCTGCGCAGTCAGTCTTATCTAGAAACGATTTATTCCGATCTGTATCGGCGCGATCACATGCCCATCGACGTCGTCATCAGCCCAGAACGCGAAGTGGCGGCTGCGGCTTTGCAACGTTTGTCGGCACCGGCCGCTTTTGACACCGAAGTTTTCATGGACGGCAAAGCCCATCTGCTGGGCATCACCATCGAAGAGGAATGCCCGGTGGTCAACACGCCCTTGCGGCAGCTGACTGACCTCTTTTCGACCCTGCGCGCGACCGTTGTCGCGGTGCGCCGCGATGGGACACTATTTGCACCCGAGGCCAAAGACCAGCTTTTCGTGGGCGACGATTGTTATGTTTTCTGCCATGTAGACGACATCGCTCGCACAATGGAGATTTTTGGCAAAACCCAATCAAAGCAAGAGCGTGTGGTCTTAGTCGGGGGGGGGAACGTTGGGCTTGCGGTGGCGCAATCGCTTGAAGGGCGTGCCAAACGCGTGCGCACCAAAGTGATCGAGAAAAACCGCCATTGTGCGGAGCGCGCAGCCGAAGCATTGGAACGCACCATCGTTTTGAATGGCGATGGTCTGGATGCAGCTCTTTTGGCTGAGGCGGGGATATCACGCGCTGATGCGATGCTCTCCATTACGGATGACGATAAAACGAACATGTTGGCCTGTGTGCGGGCCAAGGCCGAAGGCTGCCCCTATGTTATCGCCCTGATCAATGATCCCACCTTGGTTCCGCTGATGGGGCCATTGGGTATTGATGCCTACATCAATCCGCGTGCCACAACTGTCAGCTCAATTTTGCGCCATATCCGACACGGCCGGGTGCGGGCGGTCTATTCGATCGGCGATGCCGAAGCCGAAGTGATCGAAGCTGAAGTTTTATCCACGTCCCCTATGGCAGGCGCGCGCATATCCGACATTGAATTCCCCGAAGGGGTGTTGGTGGGCGCTGTACGCAAAGGCAAGGAAGTCATCCGCCCGTTGGGGAGCACGCGCATCGACGAAGGCGATGTGGTGGCGATTTTCGCCTTGGCCGAGGATGTCCCCGAGGTTGAGCGTTTGATGCAAGTCTCCATCGACTTTTTCTAACCACATGGTTGGTCTGGCACATAAAACGGCGCACAAATCTGTATCGGAGCAGATATTGGAACTGCCGCTGTTTTTGTTAATCTTCGGGCTCGCCTCTGCCTTGATGCTCGTGCCTGCGGTGCATGGTGCCGTGACGCGCGAATTGGAAACGGCGCGGGTGTTTTTCTATTCGGGGCTTTTAGGGGTTATCACCTTTGGCCTGATCGCGACTGCCCATATCGGCAGACGCCCTCGGCATGGCACGCTGGGCACCTTGATGTCGCTGTTTTCTACTTTTGTCTTTTTACCGGTTTTTCTGGCAGTACCCTTCTACGAAGCTATAGGTAACACTCTGTTCTTAAACGCTTATGTGGAAATGGTCAGCGCCATTACAACCACGGGCGCTACCCTTTTTGAAGCGCCTGAGCGGCTGAACAATACGTTACATTTGTGGCGTGCACAGGTTGGATGGATGGGCGGGATCACCATGTGGATTGCCGCATCAGCTATCCTTGCCCCGTTGAACCTTGGCGGGTTTGAAGTCACGGCGCAGGCCGAACCGGGCCAACGCGAAAGCCGTTTTAGTAGTATTGACAGGATAGACCCGCGCGAACGGCTTGTACGGATTTTTGTGGCGCTGGTGCCCATCTACATTGGGCTCACGCTGGTACTGTGGGTCCTGTTGATGATCAGTGGGGACCGGTCCATTGTCGCTCTGACCCATGCCATGTCCGTGATGTCGACGTCGGGCATTTCTGCTGTGGGGGGCACAGAGCAGGCGCAATCTGGCGTCACAGGCGAGGCGGTGATTTTGCTGTTCATGCTGTTCGCCTTGTCGCGGTTAACGTTTTCATCCGACACAGTCACCGCAACAGAAGGCGGCATTCGCACCGATCCTGAATTTCGATTGGGTATCATCATCATCATCGGCGTGCCGATCATTCTGTTTATGCGCCATTGGATTGGGGCCTTTGATGTGGCGAACGAAGACGACTTTGGCCAAGCTGCGCGCGCATTCTGGGGGTCGATGTTCACTGTGATGTCATTTTTGACCACCACAGGCTTTGCTAGCGCCGATTGGGCGCAAGCGCAGGCATGGTCAGGTTTGGAGACATCGGGTTTGATTCTCATGGGGCTAGCCCTGATCGGTGGCGGCGTGGCCACGACAGCCGGTGGCGTAAAACTGCTGCGCGTTTTTGCGCTGTATCTTAACGGCAAACGCGAACTTGAACGCCTTGTGCATCCATCCTCCGTGAACAAGGCGGGGATCGAAAGCCGCCGCCTACAGCGCAATGGCGCATTCATTGCATGGATATTCTTTATGCTTTTTGCCATGACGATGGCGGCGTTGACGATGGTTTTGGCCTTGTTAGGCGTGGAATTTGAAGATGCCTTAGTCCTCAGCATTGCTGGGCTTTCCACCACAGGGCCTTTGACAACTCTGGCCACAGATACGCCTATTCGTCTTGCAGAATTGGGCCCTTACGCAAAATCTGTGTTTTGCGCGGCCATGGTCTTGGGGCGGCTTGAAACGCTTGCAATTATCGCACTTTTAACGCCAGACTTGTGGCGCAGTTGACAAATGCTACAGTTAGGTCCGTAACGGACTGTTTTTAGGGGTGGAAACTCCGCAAGGGGCACTTCATAATTAGGCGAGGGACGCGTTCGAACGCGAACGCATATAAGAAAAAAGGCGAGGACCACAATGGCGTCGGACAGACAGAACCTTCAGGATGCGTTCCTGAACCATGTGCGTAAAACAAAGGTACCCGTGACGATCTTTCTCATCAATGGTGTGAAACTACAGGGTGTTATTACGTGGTTTGATAATTTCTGCGTGCTGTTGCGCCGGGATGGTCAATCGCAGCTTGTGTACAAACACGCGATTTCGACGATTATGCCAAGCCAGCCAATCAGCCTCTATGAGGGCGAAGACGCTTCTTGAGCAAGCCAACGTTCCAAGTCGATGAAACAAACACACCGCGGGTCACCCGCGCGTGGGTTGTACATCCAGAGATTAAATCAGACCCGGATCGCCGCTTGGCTGACCATGCGTTGGCCGAGGCAGTGTCGCTTGCGCGGGCTTTGCCTGAACTGGAGGTCGTCGGATCCGAGATTGCTCCGCTGAAAACCGTGCGGGCCGGAATGCTGTTCGGGTCAGGCAAGATCGATGAGATCAAAACCAAACTTCACGATGAAGAAATTGAGCTGGTCTTGGTGGATGGTCCTGTCAGCCCCGTGCAACAGCGCAATCTGGAAAAGGCATGGGGCGTGAAGCTGTTGGACCGGACCGGGCTGATTTTGGAGATTTTCAGCGACCGTGCCGCCACACG
Organism: Roseobacter sp.; assembly: GCA_045104955.1. Taxonomy (GTDB): domain Bacteria; phylum Pseudomonadota; class Alphaproteobacteria; order Rhodobacterales; family Rhodobacteraceae; genus Roseobacter. Next base: position 22,233 of record JBGCDB010000013.1, on the reverse strand, counting down.
AGAAGGCGTTTTGCAGGTTGAGATGGCCGCGCTGAGTTATCAGCGCACGCGTTTGGTGCGCGCCTGGACGCACCTTGAACGCCAGCGGGGCGGTTTGGGATTTGTCGGCGGCCCCGGTGAAACGCAGATCGAGGCCGACAGACGCGCCATCGACGAACAGCTGACCCGATTGCGGCGGCAGTTGGAAAAGGTCGTCAAGACGCGCGCGTTGCACCGTGCGGCGCGGGCCAAAGTGCCCTATCCGATCGTGGCTTTGGTGGGCTATACAAACGCGGGCAAATCCACGCTGTTCAACCGGCTGACGGGTGCTGAAGTTATGGCCAAGGACATGCTTTTCGCCACGCTTGATCCGACAATGCGCCGACTGCATCTGCCAGACGGACCAGAAGTCATTTTATCCGATACGGTTGGGTTTATATCGGACCTGCCGACCGAACTAGTTGCGGCTTTTCGTGCCACGCTGGAAGAGGTTTTGGCCGCAGATGTGATTTGCCATGTGCGCGATATCTCGCACCCCGAAACCGAAGAACAAGCCAAAGACGTGCATGACATCATGGCGTCCCTTGGTGTCGAAGAAGACCGCCCCGCATTCGAGGTGTGGAACAAGCTTGATCTGCTGCCCCAAGATCAAGCAGATGCGCTGCGCGCCCGTGCGGACCGCGATGATACAACCTATGCGATTTCTGCCCTGACTGGGGATGGCACAGAGGCGCTGCTGGCCGCGGTCACCGAAACCCTCCAAGGGGCCAAGCGGCCCGCGACACTGATCTTGGGCTATGCCGACGGCAAAAAACGCGCGTGGCTTTTTGATCAGGATCTGGTCAGCGCAGAGAAACAGACCGACGACGGGTTCGAGATTTCAGTGCGCTGGACGGCCAAACAAGAAGCGCAATTCGAACGCTTGTAATCAGCGCCCGGTCGCGGCCGCGTATCGCCATGCGCCGGGGGTCAAATCGTTCAATTCCCAGTCCCCCACCCGCAGGCGGATCAGCCGCAAACAGGGCAACCCCACATGCGCCGTCATCCGCCGCACCTGCCGGTTGCGCCCTTCCGAAATTGTTATGCGCAGCCACGCGTCTGGCACCGTTTTGCGAAACCGGACAGGTGGGTCACGTTCCCACAATGTGTCCGGCGCTGATGTTACTTCAACCACGGCTGGTCGGGTCATGCCGTCTTTCAGGGCCACCCCTTTGCAAAGCGCTTGGATTTGGTCGGGTTCGGGCGACCCTTCGGCCTGAACCAGATAGGTTTTTGTCATTTTATGTTTCGGGTTTGCGATGCGGGCTTGAAGCCTGCCATCGTCGGTCAGAACCATCAGCCCTTCGCTGTCTTTGTCGAGCCGGCCCGCAGGGTAGAACCCCGGTACTTCTATGAAGCCAGATAGCGTGGGCCTTGCAGAACCTTCGGTGCCTTTATCCGTGAACTGCGACAGCACGCCAAAGGGCTTGTTAAACAGGATGACCCGCGACATGTCACTGCCCCGGACGCAGGATAGTCACACCCACAGCGCCCGCCCGTGCAAGACCTTCGTCCAAAGACATCGGAATGTATTCGCCGCGCCGCCAAAGCTGCGCCATGTCGTCATAGTGTCGCGACAGAAAATGCCCTGATTGCCCGGTAGAGGTGATGAACACAGAGCTATCGGGGTCGGCAAAGTCATAGACGCCGCGATAGCCCGCACCATGCACGTTAAAGAAGGGGTTCGGCCCCGAGCCCTGCGTGAGACCCCGTTGCAGGGTATTGTCCCCACCGTTGGTCGATTGGCGGATGTTCACGAAATACCGCAAGACCGGTACTTCACCAAGCACTTCGTGGTCGTGGGTCGCTTGGTGGGCATCCCCCCAGCGCAGCGATTCCAGCGCCGGGCCCCAAGTTTCCTCGATCCAGATGATGGCGTCGTCTAGCGCAAGACGCGCCATATCAGCACAGGTCTCAACGGGCTGGGACTGAACAACGTCACACCAGACCGCAGCGCCGTTGATATCGCGGAACGCCCGTTCGATGAACAGCGGTTCCACATGGGTAAATTCGCGGGCGAGGGGGCCCAGATCGTCTTGGATCATGCGGGCCTGCAAACTGCGCAGCCACGCGGCATAGATCAACGGCTCTGGCATATGTTCGTTCATTTCGCCCGACCACTCGGCCAGCAAGCTCAGCGCGCGTTGGCGTTGGCGCAGGGGCGTGCCTTCAGGGGCGGCTTCACCAGTGAACCACAGCTCCGCCCCGATCAAGGGCAAAAGCGATTGTGCGGTAAAACTGACCGCATCCAATTGCGCCTCGATAAAGCTGTCGCGCGTGTGCACTTGGCGCGCCTGCATCAATCGTTCCCACCGCTTGATCCGCTGGGTGTCGCTCCAATCAAAGGAGACATGGTTGGGAAAAGGACGTTCAACCACTTTGTTGTTGGTATTGCCCAGAATACCGCCCGCAGGCGCAATAAATTCAGGGTTCGCGGCATAGGGCATCTGCCCCTGCCAGCGGTTCGTCGCAATCCAGCCGGGGCTGGGCATCCGGCCTTGGTTTTGCTGGCGTGCATCCCGGCGCGGCATCACGCCGATCATCTTCATCCCGATGTTTTCACGGTCCACCAGCATCAGGTTTTGTGGCGGCGCAACAAAACCTTCTATCGCTTCAATGCCCTCGGCGACAGACTTTGCCTCCATCAGACGTAAGGCCGCCGTCATCGAGGTGTCGCGCGCGCTTAGTACTGTCCAGGACAAGGCCGCCACATGCCCCGGCGGCGTGATCGCGGCGAGGTTTTTGTAACTTCCCGGCAGGACGGGACCATTGTCTGTCCAGCGCAGTGTTACCGTAATGGGCGTGGCGTCTTTGATGTTGATGATAGACTTGCGTGTCTCGAACCGCTTGAACCCATCAGGGGTCCGGTATTCCTCTGGTACGTCTGGGTTCACCTCTTCAATGAACAGGTCTTGATCGTCCATCCCAGCCGATGTCAGACCCCAACCAAGTGCGTCACTGCGACCGCTCAGCACCACGGGCATTCCGGGGATGGTCCCACCAATCACACCGCCTGATTGCAATTCCAACCGGGCCAAATACCATGTCGACGGCGCTGAGAACCCCAAATGCGGATCATTGGCCAGCAGTGTGCCACCAGAGGCAGACCGCGAGGGAGCCGCAGCCCAGACATTAGATGCGCTGGACATTACGCGGCCTTTAAAGGGCGACAGCGGATGTGGATCGGCAGCGGGGACATCTGCCATACGCGGCACGGTGGGAAAAAACGCTGCATATTCTGGCAGTGCCGCAGTACCCGCGCCCGGCGCATCGGGCAAAATATCGCTGAGCCGGTCAGCATCCGGTACGGCCAGCGACATGCGCGCACGCAGCACCTCGTTTTCAAGGTGCCCGGACAAGCGCAGCCCCATCAGCTTTATGATCGCGAGGGAGTCAGCTGGACGCCAAGGGGCAACCGGATTGTTGAACAAGAACATCTCAGGCGCGCCGCGGCCCAAGGCCTGCGCGTTGATCTGATCCAAGCGCACATTTACGCCTGTTGCATAAGCCTGCAGAATACGCAGGGTCCGTTCGTCCTGTACGTCAACAGATGCCACCGAGCGCGGATAGATATCCAAGCGCCTGAGCAAAGTATCGATGCTGACAGTGGCAGTCCCAAAAACCTCGGACAGACGGCCCTGCGCGGTGCGCCGCAGCATTGTCATCTGCCACAGGCGGTCCTGCGCGTGCGCATACCCAAGCGCGTAGTACACATCTTCATCGTCTTGCCCAAAAATGTGCGGCACATTTGCATTGTCGCGTACAATCTCAACCGGTGCGGTCAAGTAGGGCACAATCAATTCTGCATCGTAATCGGGCAGCGATCGCGCGCCCAGATAATACACCAACGCGATCCCCGCCACGACCAGCGCAATCAGCGCGCCCGTCATTCGCAACAGCCATGTAAAGACCTGCGCCATCAAAACTCCGTATTGAAATGGCTCGATTGAATTGACCCTAGGCTTTTGACTGTTAGGTAGGACAGCAACGTAACGCAACACCCAAAGGGGACATCACATGGCCAAACTGGCATTTCTGGGACTGGGCGTCATGGGCGCGCCGATGGCAGGGCACCTGCAAAAGGCTGGTCATGAGGTAACCGTCTATAACCGCACAGCATCCAAAGCGGAAAGCTGGGTGGCGACATATGGCGGCCAGATGGCCGCAACACCGGCAGAGGCGGCCGCAGGGGCAGATTTTGTGATGTCTTGTGTTGGCAATGACGACGACCTGCGCGGCGTGTGTCTGGGCGAGGGCGGTGCATTCGCAGGGATGAACGCCGGGACCGTTTTTGTGGATCACACGACCGTATCAGCGGCGGTGACGCGCGAACTATATTCAGCCGCCAACGATCAGCAGATCAGTTTTGTCGACGCGCCTATATCAGGCGGCCAAGCGGGTGCCGAGAATGGCGCGCTGTCCATAATGTGCGGCGGGGATGAGGGCGCCTATGCTCGCGCGCTCCCAGTGATGGAGATATATTCTAAAATCTGCCGCCGCTTGGGCGAGAGCGGTGCGGGTCAGATGACCAAGATGTGCAATCAGATCGCAATTGCCGGGCTTGTTCAGGGCCTCAGCGAAGCACTGCATTTTGCTGATAAAGCCGGTCTTGATGGGCGTGCCGTTATAGAAGTCATCAGCCAAGGGGCTGCAGGCAGTTGGCAGATGTCCAACCGCTATGAAACGATGCTGGATGATCATTTCGATCACGGGTTTGCCACCGATTGGATGCGCAAGGATCTCAACATCTGTTTGTCCACAGCCGATGAAACGGGCGCAAGCCTGCCTGTGACGGCTTTGGTGGATCAGTTCTACAAGGACGTCCAGAAGATGGGCGGCGGGCGATGGGACACATCGAGCTTGTTCAAACGACTGCAAGCGCTGGGGTAGTTTAAAGTCGGCGAATGTCTGCTTTGAACCTAAAACAAACGGTTCAGCATGCGCGAACAGTGATTTGACCAACAACGCGTCACGTTTGCGCTACTTGGCACGCACAACAATACAAAAAAACCCGACGCAACGTCGGGCGCGTTGCGATTGCCACAACAGAAACGGATGCCATTGCCACGCGGCAAAGACATCCGTTCATTCCACGTGTCTTACGCCACTTAGCTGCGCGCAGGTGACTCTACATTTGACCATTCTGCAACCATCGGCGGCATGCGCGCGCCTTGGACGTCGATTGCGGCCACTTGACCGTTCAGTTCAGCCAGTTCACCGGATGTAAAAGTAACCTTTGTCGCACCTGCATTTTCCACAAGATGCGGCATTTGGGTTGTGCCCGGGATTGGTACGACCGATGGGCCCTGAGCCATAAGCCATGCCAAAGCGATCTGACTTGGTGCTGCATCTTTTCGCGTGCTCCAGGTTTTTAGCAAATCAACAAGTGCGATATTGGCCTCTCGGTTCTCAGTATCCATCCGGGTGGTGTTGGCCCTAAAGTCACCCGGGGCAAAGGTGGTGCCCATATCAACTGCGCCCGTCAAGAAACCATAGCCAAGCGGACTGAACGGGACAAAACCAATACCCAATTCCGCACACAGATTCAGCAACCCGGCTTCGGGCCCACGCCACAGCATCGAATACTCATTTTGAACGGCAGCGACAGGCAATTCTGCATGCGCGTGGCGCAGCGTGTTTTCCCCCATTTCAGAGAGCCCCCAGTGCAGTACCTTGCCTTCATCCATAAGGTCCCGCACAGCACCAGCGACGTCTTCGATCGGCACGGTCGGATCGACGCGGTGCTGGTACAACAGATCAATCCGGTCTGTGCGCAGGCGTTGCAACGATCCTTCAACGGCGCGTTTGATGTGCGACGGATCGCTGATAAGGCCCGGAGCCCATACCCCGGTTTCAAGGTCTACATTAAAGCCGAACTTGGTCGCGATCTGGATTTGATCACGGATTGGGCCCGAGGCCTCGCCAAGAATGCGTTCGGATTCGTGCGGCCCGTATACTTCGGCTGTGTCGATAAAAGTAATTCCCTGATCAACAGCGGTGCGGATGATGTTATGCATCTCAGCACGGTTGGGGATGGTTGTTTGGAATGTCCGGCTATGATTTTGCACGCCCAGACCAATGGCAGACACTTCAAGGGCGCCTAACATACGCCGGTCGTGCGGCTTACGTGCAGATGTCGTCGCCTGTGCGGCGGTGCGCGTGGCGGACAAACCGCCCAAAGCAAATGCAGCGGCGCCTGCGGTCAAAAGCGAACGGCGATTGGGTGTGATTGGGTTAGTCATTGTGCTTCTCCGTGAAATAGAGGCTTGGATCTAAGTGTGGTGCATGGGTTGGCGGCCGGCCTGCTAACGGGCCCCACCTAGGACAAAAGAGGTGCAATCCACATCAACTGTGTCGGCGTGGAACGCCCGCTTCATCGACCACTCCTTGTCATCAAGGGTGGCATCAACTGCATCCATGGTCCGGATAAATCCGGCTTTAAAAACGAGCGATTGTGCAGAAAACAGTGTTTCAGCTAAAGGCGCGGCATTTGCATTTGAAGCTGCGGCAGTTGCCACAACAGCGGCAAGCAGACTGGGTGGAAGTGAGCATTGCATCGTGTCTCCATCAGTTGGTTCGATGGACTCAATCTGGCGCCTGTATCACATAATTAAAAATTCTATTATGATATTAAATTAATACCATTTAGGCATCCAACTCTTCCACGATTGATCTAAGCTGTTTCGTCAGCCCGCCAGCGCTGCGGCGCGTTACAAACAAAAACTCAATGGGCACGGACACCCCTTGAACCTTGTGAAACCGCACCTGTTTGGGGGGACGGTGCATATTGGACGAATTGACGAAGGCGCAACCGACCCCGGCAGATACGAGGCTAAGGATAGTCGTTTCGTTTTCGGCCTCTTGAACGACGACCGGATTAAAACCAATGCCTCGAAACGCCGCATTTAGGGCGTCATGGTAGGCCGGTGCCACAACGCGTGGGAACGAAACAATAGGCAGCCCATCAATGTCGTCGAGATCCAGCGCACCATCGGTATCAAAAACAAGATCAGCGGAGGCCGCAAGTACCACGTTATCAACACGCAACGGTAGAATAGATAAGGCGTCCGGCACCAGGTTTTCCTGCCGGTACACAAAAGCAGCATCGAGGGTATCAGCAAGAACCGCGTCAATCTGCTCAACCGATCCCATGGGCAGAACTTCCATACGGACATCCGGGTAGGCGCGGGCAAACCGGCTAAGTGCCATAGGCAAATGCCCATACCAAGACGCGCTTTCCAAAAGCCCAATGCGCAGATGGCCAGCTTGGCCCCTGTCGATCCTTTGCGCTTCGTCCACTGCGTCATGCGACGCGGCCAGCAAGCTGCGCGCCCGCTCTGCAAAGGCGCGCCCAGCGTCGCTTAAAATGACCCGTCGTCCCTCGCGAATAAGCAGTTCAACACCAAGTTCCGCCTCGAGATCGCGGATCTGACGAGAGACAGCGGGTTGAGCAATGTTCAAGCGTTCCGCCGCATGGGTGATGCCTCCGTGATCGGCAACGGCCACGAAGTAGCGCAGGTGACGTAACTCCATTTTTCATACCTTAATACTATCAATATGTAATCAATTTAGCATTTTTAGGCATTAGACGTAAATGGCATTTTCAAAGTCGACGTTGACCGGGATTGGAAGTAACATCACGAAACAGCATCACGGTATATTTCTGGGTTTTATGACGATTTTGTGCTGGTCGGGATATAACGTCGCCGCCAAGCATGGGATCGACGCGGGGCTGTCTGCGCATGTAGTCGCTTTTATGCGATTTGCAGTACCCGGGCTGGTGGCATTGCCCGTACTCACTGCCCTGCACATGAGATGCAAAACTGTAGGCATTTCAGTGCGACGCCTTGCGGCACTGACCCTGTTTGGTGGTCCTGTGTTCGGCCTTTGCGCTGTCAGTGGGTATATCTATGCCCCACTTACGCACGGGTTACTTTTTGCTTCGGTGGCAGTGTTTATCACGGGAAGTATTTTGGGCCACGTGCTGTTACAAGAGAGCGTTTGCTCAGGCCGCTTGGTGGGCGTTGCCTTGATGTTTGTGAGTCTTGCTACATTGGTCGGACTTGACTTTGACGGGCAGGGCGCAAAATGGGGACGCGGTGCGGTACTGTTCATTATGGCCGGCATGATGTGGGGCGTTTATACGGTTTTGCTACGTTTGTGGCAGATCCCGATGGTCGAAGGAACAGTGACAGTCGCAAGCAGTTCAGCCATCATCGCGGTTCCGGTTCTGGGCTTGGCCGCGTCTGAGACGCTACTGACCGCACATCCGTCTGCTTTGGCTGTGCAATTCGTAATGCAAGGGCTGATCGGCGGCGTCCTCAGTGTCGTGGCTTTGATCGGCGCTGTCCGCACCTTGCCAGTGCATGTGGCCGCACTGCTTCCTGTATTTACGCCGGTCGTTGGTCTTGCGATTGCGAGTGCCCTATTTGGGACCCTCCCAAACTTGGCTGAAATTCTTAGCGTAGCGATCATCGCAGCTGGATTTGTGATTAGCACGGGCATGACGTCCCGCAAAGAATGGTCAAAACCGCAAACTGTTACAGTTCAGTCGTTTGAAACCGCCCGCTAATGGCCATCCAGAACGGCAAAAACAAAGCGCATGAATTGTTCAAAGTGAAACCATGATGTCTGCAACAACCGACCATTTCGCCGCAGAGTCCGCCGCGCGCCTGGTTCGGGCCGAACAAAAAGGACTGCGTCTCGCCATCGCTTGTCGTACCGTGGTCACTGGCCTTGCCTTTGCGTGGTATGTCGGTGCACCCATTCTCTTTTCCGATTTTGAACCTCGCGGCGCGGCCATAGCAGCTTTACTGATCTTTACGGCTGTTGGGGTGGCGCATCTTTTGGTGATTGGCACAAGGTTTGACCGCTGGTGGATGAAATACACCGTCTACACACTGGATACCCTGTCGATCTGTGCGCTTTTTGTGCTTATCCCAATCAGTCGGGCGTATGGCATTTACTACCTTTTCCCTTTGGTAGCGATTTGCTGCCTCAGCCTTTCGTGGCGGTTGGTGATCTGGACAGGCGCAATGTGCGTGATCGGATGGTGGGGCGCCTTTTTGTGGGTGGTTTCAAGCATGGATCAGGTCTTGTCTTGGGCGGACATCCCGAAAATGCAACACGCAGCGATTACGAGCGCGTATTTCTGTCGATAAACTTTATCGGGCGCGGAAACAGGATCGAAGAAACAGCCATGTTGATGTTTACGGCCTTGGCTCTTGCGGTTGCAGTCTACCGCGCGCGCCGCGTGTTCTTTGCGCAAATCGCCTCTGACCTTGAATGGCATCGTGAACGCAGCGCGCGGGAACGCGTAAGCGCCCTATTTGGCAAATATGTGCCCGCTGAAATCGCGCAGAAATTGATCGCAAATGACGGCCCGATGCGACCACAGAACTGCGCTGGAACGGCTTTGGTCATGGATATCGCAGGCTTTACAAAGTTTTCAGCCGCTCACAACCCAGAACATGTAATCGGCAAGTTGGACGCCTTTTTCGCACAAGCAACAGATGTGGTGTCTGCCCACGGTGGCATCGTTATGTCCTACCTTGGCGACGGTTTTCTAGTCACTTTTAATGCGCCCATCACGGTGGCAGACCCGGCGCGTGCCGCCGTCAAAGCGGCGCAAGCACTGCTGAATGTTGGCGAAACCCATAGTTTTTCAGTGCGGGTCGGCATTGCCAGCGGCAATCTGGTGACCGGCACAATAGGATCGTCTGAACGACAATCTTTTACTGTCTACGGCGATGCAGTAAACTTGGCGGCAAGACTCGAAGGCCAATGCAAGACCTTAGGTGTTCCGCTGCTTGTCGATCAGCAGACATACGACGCATTCGGGGGGACGACGGTGCTCGAACCCTGTGGCAGTCAGCGCATTGATGGGCTTTCTGCTAAAACTGAGGTGTACAAATTGACCAGTGCTGAATGACAGCCGCCGGTTGGGCGATAAATTCAAATCTTGTTTCGAATTTTTGCGTACCCACACACATACAAACGAACGGTGTGAAAACTGGAAGCCACGACCTGTTCAGGTCGTGGCCCGGCCCGCAATTGGCGGTCTGTCTTTACGGAATAATACGTGTGTATTTATTGCCTTTAAGTGTTGCACCCACCAAAAGACCCGCGCGTCCAAAGACGGCTGCAAGGACGGGTGACAGCGCAGTTGTAGTATTGGCGCTCGCTCCATCACCTTGATCCGAGATCACGTATTCCACGTCGCCGCCAACGGCCCAGCCGGGTGACCGGCGAAACCGTGTCAGCGCGTCTTCGGTCATGAAAAACAACACATGCGCATATTGCTGTGCGCCGATTTGCAAACCGCCTGAGACCTCAGCAATGGAATAGTAATCTACCGTTACACCATTGACCCGAAGTGCACCGCGGCCGTAGGCGCCGCCAAAGCCGAACCCTGCTTCTGTAATCAGCGGCATGACCAGCATGCCGTTGGCTTTTTCAGCCAAGGAGCGTGTGTTGGGATACGCCGCGTACATTTGCTGCAATGTGCTATCAACGCGTGCATCGATGGTATCACCCCCAACCGAGCCCACACCGTTGCCGCACGCCGCCGTAAGGCTGACCCCTGCGACAGCGCCAAGGGTGAAAACCCGGCGCGAAATTCCTGAACGTTTCATGTTTTTGCCTGTGTTATGTTGCTCTGGTGCCGGTTGTTCCGACTTGGTGGCAACAATACGCCTATTGTGTAGGGCTGTCACCCCAAACCACAAGACTTGGGCGGCAAATCGCTAGTTATTGATCAATTTCGCCGCCGCTGGCGCAAAATAGGTCAAGATTCCGTCGCACCCTGCACGTTTAAAGGCCATCAGGCTTTCCATCATGGTCTTTTCACCATCGATCCAACCGTTTGCGGCGGCCCCTTGGATCATCGCGTATTCGCCCGACACTTGGTAGGCGTAAGTCGGCGCGCCAAATGTATCTTTCACGCGGCGGCAAATGTCCAAATACGGCATGCCCGGTTTGACCATCACCATATCCGCACCTTCACGCAGATCACGCTCGATCAATCGCAGCGCTTCGTCTGAGTTGCCAGGATCCATTTGATAGGTTTTCTTGTCGCCCGTCAGCGCGCCAGACGCCCCCACTGCATCGCGGAAAGGGCCATAAAAAGCCGAGGCATATTTGGCAGAATAACTCAGGATCATCACGTTTTGATGGCCTGCACCTTCCAGCGCGCCACGCATTGCAGCAATCCGGCCGTCCATCATATCAGACGGGCCGATAATATCGGCACCCGCTTCGGCCTGCGACAGGGTCATTTTGACCAAAGCCTCAACCGTACGGTCATTCACGATCTCGCCGTTCTCAACAAAACCGTCGTGGCCGTTGATGTTATACGTATCAAGCGCCACGTCCGTCATGATCGAAATTTCGGGCACGGCGGCTTTGATGGCGCGGATCGCCCGATTGGCGTGGTTGTTCGGGTCCCACGCGCCGGCGCAATCCTCGGTGCGCTCTTCAAGGCCCGTGTAGGGAAAGATACAAATAGCTGGAATGCCCAGATCTGCTGCCTCATACGCGGCTTCGACAATCTGATCCACTGACCGGCGGAATACGCCCGGCATCGACGGGATCGGCTCTTTTATGCCTTCGCCCGAACGCACAAACACCGGCCAGATAAAATCATCCACCGTCAGTGTGTTTTCGCGGGTCAACGCACGCACAGAAGCGCTTTGACGGGTGCGGCGTAAACGGGTGGCCGGGAAGGGGGCTTGGGTAGGGCGCATCAGGATTCTGTCCATTTTGATTGACACATTATGCTTGCCACGTATTTTTACCTAAGCCAAGGCTAGGAATTGCCGCAATGCCTAGGTAAGAGATGCGCGAGCGACACTAAAAGCGTATACCGTGGACATCTATTCTGACATTTTTGAACTGATCGACATGCGATCTTTTTCCAACCTTTGGTTTTGGATCGCTTTGGCCGTGATGTGGTCAACAGCAAGCCATTGGGTGCTTGGTGTGCCATTCGACATGGTGCTGCGGGCGCGCCGCCAAGGCGGGCAAGCCGAACAAGATCTCGAAGATATGGTGCGTATCAACAGCAATCGCATGTTGTACATCGCGCGCGTGTCGGGCTTGTGGATCTTGGGCGCTGGGTGCTTCATTCTGACCAGCTTTGTGGTGACAGGCTTTTTCTATGGGCTAGAGATCGCACAGGCGCTGTTTCTGCTGGGCTTTCCAATGTCGATCGTTGCACTGCTGTCTTTGTCGACATCGCGGTTGATCCAACAGGAAAACGCCAGCGGCGAGCTCCTACGCAAGAGATTGGCGCGCCACAGGCTATACGTACAGCTTACGGGTGTCGTGTCGATCTTTGTGACCTCCCTTTGGGGAATGTACCAAAACCTGTCTATCGGCCCATTGAGCGGTTGACACCGGGGGCAACTGCCCCAATTGAAGCACCCCATGACCGACGCATCTCAAATCACCGTTTCGGGTGTACCCGAAGGCTATGACGCGCGCTATCTGCTCGACGAGGTTGCGCGGACATCGCAACCCGTCATGCATATTGCGCGTGACGATAAACGGCTTGCCGCACTGCAGGCCAGTTTGCGATTCTTTGCGCCCGAAATGCCGGTTGTTGTTTTTCCTGGCTGGGATTGTCTGCCCTATGACCGGGTGTCACCGAATGCCGATATCTCAGCCCAGCGAATGGCGACATTGGCCGCTTTGGTGCACGGGATGCCAGAACAATACATCTTGCTGACGACGCTGAACGCCGCGACCCAAAAGTTGCCTGCGCGCAGTACGCTAAAAGATGCGGCTTTTACCGCCAAAGTAGGCGGCAGGGTCGACGAAAAAGCACTACGCGCCTTTTTGGTGCGGATGGGGTTTGTACAAAGCCCCACGGTCACCGAACCCGGCGATTATGCAGTGCGCGGGGGCATCATAGACATCTATCCACCCGGTGATTTGGGCCCTGTACGACTGGACCTTTTTGGCGACGTGTTGGATGGCGCGCGCCGCTTTGATGCCGCGACCCAACGCACGACTGAAAAACTTGATGTGGTTGAATTGGCCCCTGTGTCAGAGATCATTCTGGATGATGCGTCGATCACGCGGTTTCGTCAAAATTACCGTATCGAATTCGGCGCAGCGGGCACAGATGATCCGCTTTACGAGGCGGTCAGTGCGGGGCGCAAGCATCAAGGCGCCGAACACTGGCTGCCGTTCTTCCACGAAACACTAGAGACCCTGTTTGACTATGTCCCACGCGCCGCCATCGCGCTGGATGATCAGATCTCGGCTGCGCGTCTGGCGCGGTGGGACAGCATTGCGGATCAGTACGAGACACGCAAACTGGCGATGGACACCCGGTCAAAGATGGACAGTGTGTACAAGCCGTGCCCACCCGAAGGCTTCTACCTTGATGACGCGGCATGGGCGCTAAAAACAGTCGATCGGCGCGTGCTTCAGCTTACGCCATTGCCTCAGCCCACCGGCCTGAACGTCATAGATGCAGGTGCGCGTATCGGGCGTAACTTCGCCCCTGAACGCCAACAGGAACAACTAAGCCTTTTCGGTGCCTTAGCCACGCATATTAAAGCAAAACTTGAAAATGGCCCCGTGCTGATCGCCAGCTATTCAGAAGGTGCGCGCGAGCGTCTGACAGGCCTCATCGAAGACGAAGGCTTGGCCGAAGCGATCCCCATTCCCAACGCCACGCGGATCGGAAAACGCGGACTTTATCTGGCTGTCTGGGCGCTTGAGCATGGCTTTGAAGCCCCTGGACTAACGGTGATCTCAGAACAGGACGTGCTGGGCGACAGGCTGATCCGAGGCAGTCGAAAAAAGCGGCGCGCGGAAAATTTTCTGACGGAAACACAATCGCTAAGCCCTGGCGATCTTATTGTGCATGTTGACCACGGTATCGGACGCTACAAAGGACTAGAAGTGGTGACCGCGGCGGGGGCGGCCCATGAATGTATCCTTTTGGAATATGCCGAAAACGCCAAGCTGTATCTGCCAGTTGAAAACATCGAATTGCTGTCAAAATACGGTCATGAAGAAGGGCTTCTAGACCGATTGGGCGGCGGCGCATGGCAGGCGAAAAAGGCACGCCTGAAAGAACGTATCCGCGAGATCGCAGACAAGCTGATCCGTGTGGCTGCCGAGCGCGCCTTGCGCAAAGCACCCGTGCTAGACCCGCCGCCGGGCATGTGGGACGCCTTCAGCGCGCGGTTTCCCTATACCGAAACAGACGACCAATTGAACGCCATTGCGGATGTGGTCAGCGACATGACATCGGGCAATCCAATGGACCGGTTGGTATGCGGCGACGTAGGCTTTGGCAAAACCGAAGTAGCCATGCGCGCGGCCTTCATCGCGGCCATGTCCGGCGTGCAGGTGGCTGTCATTGCCCCTACAACTCTATTGGCACGTCAACACTACAAAAGCTTTGCCGAAAGGTTTCGCGGCTTTCCAATTAACGTGCGCCAACTTAGCCGGTTTGTGTCCACCAAAGACGCCAACGCAACCCGTGATGGTATGTCCCGTGGCACAGTTGATATTGTGATCGGCACGCATGCGCTGTTGGCCAAGGGGATCCGGTTTCAGAACCTTGGGCTTTTGGTGATCGACGAAGAACAACACTTTGGTGTGACGCATAAAGAACGCCTTAAACAGATGCGCACCGACATCCACGTGCTGACCCTGACTGCGACACCGATCCCGCGGACCTTGCAGCTTAGCCTGACCGGTGTGCGCGACCTCAGCATTATTGGCACGCCCCCCGTCGACCGCTTGGCGATCCGCACCTATGTTAGCGAATTCGATACCGTGACCCTGCGCGAGGCCCTATTGCGCGAACACTACCGCGGGGGGCAGTCGTTTTATGTGGTGCCGCGCATCTCTGATCTGCCTGAGATTGAAGAGTTTCTCAAAGAACAACTGCCCGAACTCACTTATGTTGTCGCGCATGGGCAAATGGCTGCAGGCGAACTGGATGACCGGATGAACGCCTTTTACGATGGTAAATTCGACGTGCTGTTGGCGACTACGATTGTCGAATCTGGTCTTGATATCCCGACTGCGAACACAATGATCGTGCACCGGTCTGACATGTTTGGCCTGGCGCAGCTTTATCAAATACGCGGCCGTGTGGGGCGGTCTAAAACACGGGCCTATGCCTACCTGACCACCAAACCGCGTGCGCGGCTGACCGCTACCGCCGAAAAGCGACTGCGGGTGCTGTCCAGCCTTGATACGCTGGGGGCAGGCTTCACGCTGGCCAGCCAAGACCTTGATATTCGGGGCGCGGGCAACTTGCTGGGCGAAGAACAATCCGGCCAGATGCGCGACGTCGGGTTTGAACTGTACCAATCGATGCTAGAAGAGGCGATTGCCAAAATTCGTGCGGGCGAAATGGAAGGCCTGTCAGAGGCGGATGACCAATGGGCGCCTCAGATTAACCTCGGCGTGCCGGTTCTGATCCCCGAAGACTATGTTCCTGATCTCGATGTGCGATTGGGGCTTTACCGCAGGCTAAGCGGTCTGACCTCCAAGGTTGAACTGGAAGGGTTCGCCGCAGAGCTTATTGACCGGTTTGGAAAACTACCACGCGAGGTGAACACCTTGATGTTGGTCGTGCGGATCAAAGCGATGTGCAAAAAGGCAGGTATTGCCAAGCTTGATGGCGGGCCAAAGGGCGCAACTATTCAGTTTCACAACGATAAATTCGCCTCTCCGCAAGGGTTGGTCGAATTCATTCAGGATCAGCGCGGTCTGGCCAAAGTCAAAGACAACAAGATCGTGGTGCGCCGAGACTGGAAAGCGGATGCAGACAAGATCAAAGGTGCTTTTGCTATCGCGCGCGATCTGGCGGAAAAAGTCGTGGCCGAGAAAAAACGCAAGAAAGCCAAAGCAAGCTAAGTTATTCAGTGGGCATCTTGTTTTCTAACCGGCCCATATACAGCATCAGAATAAACCCGAGCGAGGCCAGCACCAAGATCGTACCAACCAAGGGGCGGATGGTGCCATCAAACAACAATCCTACAGGCGACGCGATCAGGGCAGACAATACGGTCGAGACAGCGCCTGTGACGCTGGCTGCCATACCTGCAATGTGGCCCATCGGCTCCATCGCGATTGCGTTTAGATTGCCGATTGTCAAACCTGCTTGGAAAAACACAAAAGCCTGCCACACCGCAAATAACGCAAAAGCCTCGGCAGAGATTTGCCCGCTGAAAGCCAGCATCGCGGCCGACAGCGCGATTTGCATCGCAAGCGCCACTGTCACCAACCGCCGCATGCCCAAACGCACAACAAGCATCGCATTCAGAAAGCTTGCAAAAGCCGAGGCCAAAGCGATACCGCCAAACCAAAACGGAAACGTGTCCAGTTTGTCAAAGACATGCTGATAAATCGGCTGAATAAGGACCAAAAGCGAAAACAGGATAGCAAGTGACAAGGTTTGCACAGCAATCGCGATCCGAACGACGGGGTGCGCAAACATCTGGCGAACCGCATCAAAAATCAGCGCCGCCTTTAGCGCCCGGCGGTTTTCACGCGGCAACGTTTCGGGCAGTCGAAAGCCCAACCAAAGCGCTGAAATAAGCGAAAATGCCATAAAAGCCAAAAAGATGCTGCGCCATCCTGCAAAATGAATGAACACGACGCCCAAAGCGGGCGCGAAAGCAGGCACAATCGTAAAGATGACCATGACAATCGACAAAATACGCGCCATTTCACGGCCCGAGAACAAATCCCGGATGATCGCGATACAGACCACCCGCGGGCCCGAGGCGCCAATACCCTGAAAGACGCGCGCAATCAAAATAAGCTCTAATGATTGGCTGACCCAAGCTACACCTGCCGACCCGATATAAAGCACAGCGCCCGCAAACATTACAGGCCGCCGCCCAAAAGCATCCGATAATGGACCGGAAAAGAACGTCCCAATCCCCATGCCCAATACAAATGACGTTAAAATCATCGGCGCTCGGGTCGGGTCTTGGGGGGTGAGTTGCTCTGCAATGTCTGGCAATGCCGGCAGCATCGCATCAATGGAAAATGCGATGGTGGCGAACATCATTGCCATCAAGGCGATAAATTCTGCCCGCCCCATAGGGAGATCAATAGCTGCTCGCGTCAAGAAATATGCCTTGTTTATTATGCGCTTAACAAAATGGCGCACCTTGGGGTCAAGACATAACCCACAGTTGCATTTCGATCAACGCCTAGAATGAACACTGACGTGTATAGTTTTGCACAGTTGTTTTTTAGGCCGCTGTCGTCAGCTCTGCGATGACTTTATGCCATAAGTCAGGCGGCTGCGCGCCCGGTACAGCATGTTTGCCCGCAACGATAAACGTAGGAACAGAGTTCACGCCCATCTGACGGCTGTGGGTGTCACGCTTACGGATGTCTTCGATGTCAGCGTCAGAATTCAGCAGTTTGGTAACCACAGCTGCGTCCATCTCAATGCCATCGGCGATGTCGGCAAGAACCTCTATGTCGCCAATGTCGCGCGTCTCAACGAAATACGCCTCAAAAAGCGCAGAAACAGCCGCTGTTTGCCGCCCTTCGATACCGGCCCAGTGGATCAGACGATGCGCGTTGATCGTATTTGGCGTCCGCTTCATGCCTTCAAAGTTTATGGACAACCCAGCTGCGGCTGCATTTTCCACCACAGGCGCATAGGCCCGAACAGCACCGTCTTTGCCACCAAACTTACCTTCAAGATAGGCGCGCCGATCCATGCCTTGGGCTGGCATATCAGGGTTTAACTGAAACGGATGCCATTCGATGGCAAAAGGGTGGCCTGGGTGATCCGCCAGTGCTTTGTCCAGATGCGCTTTGCCGATATAGCACCACGGGCAGATCGGGTCAGATATAATATCGAGCTTTATGGTATCGGTCATTGGGGCCTCTTATATCGGTCGCGCAAAACGCGCCGCAGGATCTTGCCATTGGCCCCCAGGGGAAGCTCGGACAGGTGAACGTACAGGCGCGGTTGTTTGTAGCGCGCCAATTTATCAGTGACATAAGCCTCAAGCACGGCGACGTCCAGTGCGACAGGACCTGTGTAAAAGGCGGCGATGATACGGGTATCTTGTTTCACCTCGACTTCGGTCGCGGCGATAGCGGTGATGCCGGGGTGGTGGACCAACACGTTTTCAACCTCGATCGGCGAGACGCGAAAGCCACCTGCGTTCATCATATCGTCGTTTCGCCCGCAGTAGGTGATGGCCCCTTGCGCGTCCATAACGCCTTGATCCCCCGTCAAAAACCAATCACCAGCAAAGCGATCTGCGGTCTCTTGTGGCGCGTTGTAGTACCCCAGCATCAACCCCGGATCAGATTTGTGCACAGCAATTGTACCTTCGCAGCCCAAAGCCACAGGCCGCCCGTCTTGGACAAGCGCAACACGTCTGCCAGACTGCGGGCGGCCCAACGTCGCAGCCCCTGCAGTACTGTCGGGGCTGTGTGACACGAAGGTTGAGCATTCCGACATGCCATAAGCTTCTAAAACCGGGCACCCGGTACGTTCGTTCCACTGCTGCGCGACCGCTTGTGGCAGTTTCTCGCCCGCGCTAAGGCCATGCCGCAGCGTGGGGACGCGCACATCATCTGCACGCTGCAAAACCTGCCGGTATACACCGGGTGCGCCCGCAAATATTGTGGCGCAATGCGTGCGTAGAAGGTCTGGCAATACTTCGGGCAGGGTGCCGGACGCTGGGATCAAGGCGGTGGCCCCGCGTGTCCATGGGTCCATCAACCCTGTACCCAGCGTGTAGGTCCAATTAAAGGCGCCTGCATGCATCACACGGTCGTCGGCACGCAGGCCATACCAGCCATCAAACATCATCTGTCGCGCCCATATTGCGCGATGCGCATGCGCCACAGCACGTGGTGCGCCCGACGTGCCAGAGGTGAAGATGATATAGCCTAAACGGTCTGGGTCGCCCAAATCAAAGGCAGCGGGCGGCAGGGTGCGAAAGCTCTGCAGCGCTTGCAGGGATACGATGAGCGGATGAGGCGGGCAGGCGACATCGGGGGCATGCAACACCGCACGGGGTGCCACTTGATCCATGACATAAGCGGTTTCTTTTGCCGTCAAAGCTGCGGATGTCGGCACAGGCACCATACCTGCCATCAGACACGCCAGATAGGCGATGGGGAAATCAACCGTATTGCCCAAGCGCATCAAAACGATGTCGCCGGGTTTCAAGCCAGCTTGCAACAACCCCGTTGCCGTACCAGCAACTGCCGCGTGCAACTGTGCAAATGTCCAGTTTTCCACGGCTGTCTGCGATACCACATGCAGCGCGACCTTGTCCGGCGCTGCAGTCCCCGCCTGCAGCACATGTTGTGCCATATTGAAAGGCGCAGGGCAGGGCGCAAATAGACCGTCATCAAAGATCGAAAACATGACCAGCCTGCTATAGCGCATGGCAAAGCGTTGCAAGCACCCACACTTGGGCCTACAACCCTGTCCATGAGCCAGTCTGACCCAAAATCCTTGATCCGCATTGCCCGTGAAAACGGAACAGACGGTGCTGTAGCACCCGTTGATCTAGGCGAGCGGGTGCGTGCATTGCGCAAAGCGCGCAGTTGGACGCTGGAACAGGCCGCTGGCAAGGCAGGACTTGCACGCTCGACCCTCAGCAAGATCGAAAACGGGCAGATGTCGCCCACCTACGACGCGCTGAAAAAGCTGGCGGTCGGCTTGGAAATCTCTGTGCCGCAGTTGTTCACACCGCCGCAAGACGGGCAGATCAACGGTCGTTTGGCAGTGACAAAGTCTGGACAAGGGTCGGCGCAGGCGACGGTCACGTACGAACACGAACTGCTGGCAGATACCCTTAGCAAAAAACAGATGCTGCCCTACCGCGCGCGCGTGCGGGCTCGGGACATGCAGGAATTCGACGGCTGGGTACGCCACGATGGCGAAGAATTCTTATACGTTTTAACAGGCGTGATCCGATTATACACGGAATTCTACGAACCGATTGAGATGCGGCGCGGCGACAGTGCTTACTATGACGCCGCAATGGGCCATAATGTGGTGTCCGTCAGCCAAGAAGACGCAAACATCTTATGGGTCACCTCGCTGGTGTAACTACTGTCCCGTAGACCACCACACTTCGGGCATAAAGTTCGGCCCATCGCCGTAAATGGGCAGTCTGTCTGGAAACGCCATGGATGCATCATGTGCAATGCGCCCGGTGGTAAATTGCCAAAACGGAATGACATAGCGACCGGCTGTCAGGGTTCGGTCCAAGGCGCGAACAGCTGCTACAAAATCATCTTGTCCGCGCGCGGTGAGCATGGCGTCTATCATGGCATCCACCGCAGGGGATGCGACGCCCATCAGGTTGCGTGACCCTTGCTGCTGGGCCGAGGCCGACCCCCAGTAAAACCTTTGCTCATTGCCCGGAGATAGGGACAACGCCCGCCGATATGTCGTCATATCAAAATCAAACGCGTTGATCCGTTCAACATATTGCGCGCTATCTGTGGTCTCGATCTTCACCTCAACCCCCAAACGCGACAGAGCGTTCACATAAAGATCTGCAATTGCTTTGTTTTCGCTGCTGTCCTGCGCCAAGAGGATCGTAAACGCCAAAGATGCGCCATCCGCATTTGACATCACGCCGTTTTGGGCTGTCCATCCTGCGTCTTCCAGTAAACCCAAGGCACGGCGGATGCCTTGGCGATTGCGGAGGCTCCCGTCCGTTACAGGAAAGCTGTACCCTTCCAAAGTGTCTGGTGGCACATCATCAGCAAAGGGCGCCAACAGCGTTGCAACTTTTTCGGTTGCAGGTCCCGGTTCGAACGCAAGGGATGAGTTCGAAAAATAAGATGTAATCCGGGGCTGCGCGCCCCCGGTGATCGTGTCGTTGATATACTCAAAGTTGAACGCCAAAATCATCGCTTCACGGACGCGCCAGTCATCAAACGGAGGCTTGCGGCTGTTCATGACAAACCCTGTCATGCCCGAAGGTTTACCGTGCGGTATTTCTGATTTGATCACATCACCCCGAGCGACCGCCGGGAAATTATACTGGTTGGTCCATTTTTCAGCGTTAAATTCACGCACAGCCGAAATTTCGCCCGCCTTGAACGCCTCAAACATCACCGAGGCATCGCCATAAAAATCTATCGCGATCGTATCAAAATTATGCGTCCCCCGGCGAAACGGCACATCCACGCCCCAATAGCCGGGGTTGCGGGACAATTCGACAAATCGCCCAGCCTCATAGTTGCTCACCACGTAGGGGCCGGTTCCAATCGGAATGTCCTCCAATGGGGCATTCGCAAAATCCCGCCCTTCCCACTGGGTTTTGCTCAGGATCGGGCGCATCCCTGCCAAAAGCGCCAATTCGCGGTTTTCATCGGTAAAGGTTATCCGCAGGCTGCGCGGGCCGGTCTGTTCGATTGCGTCGATCTGAGCATGCAAGCTGTGATAGCGTGGATGCCCTTCAGTGCCCAAAAGGGTGTAAGAAAAGATCACATCTTCAACTGTGACGGGTGTGCCGTCAGAAAATTTTGCTTCGGGGCGCAATGTGAACGCGACCCACGATCGGTCTTCTGGCACCTCAATCGATTCGGCCAAAAGGCCATAAAGGGCAAAAGGTTCGTCCCAAGACCGACCCATGAGTGCTTCGTGCGTGAAAAATCTAAGTTGCCACGGCACCGTACCTTTGCGCACGTATGGGTTGAGACTATTGAAGCCACCCGTATTACCTAGTGTGATGCTGCCCCCTTTGGGTGCGTTTGGGTTGGCATAGGGCAGGGACACAAAATCCGGTGGCAAAGCAGGTGCCCCATACATAGATATCCCGTGCTGCGGTTCTGCGCGCGCAAAAGTGACTGACAGAATCAGTCCCGCGCAGGCAAAAATCCGTACAAGACGATGGAAATAAACAGTACTCATTTTGGAGACAATCCCCTGCTGCCCTTGTTTTATTGCGCCCAAGCCTACTGGGGTATTTCCGCGTTATCAAACTTTTAGCTTGGACTGCGGCCAGAGATTGCTTATAAAGAGGGCACTGCTCGATAGGTTTCTTGCCTGTATGAAACCTGCCTCAATAACTTAACGCCTGCCTTGTGCAGGCGTTTTTTTTTGTCTCGCGGTGTCTCATTCACATATTTTCGCAAGCGGTAACTCATACGGGAACTGAATATGCTTTTAGGCGTTTCATTTGCGCCTGCAGCACGCCATTATGTGTGCAGTGCAGCAAATGCAAG